>NZ_JASTLC010000001.1:9030591-9663372 GCF_030499575.1 Streptomyces sp. DG2A-72 | reverse complement strand
ACCGGCCTGCCAGTCGGCCAGGAGCACCCAGTCCGAGACGTCACCCGAAACCGGTCCGTCCCACCGGCCCGCTTCCGCCGCTTTCACGGCCCTGGTCACGGCAACGGCGACCGGGGCGGTGTAGACGGCCTCCTCATCGGCGTATCCCCCGAGCTGCAGCGGCCCCTCGCGGGCGATGTCGTCACGGAGGCTCTTCCAGACCGCGACGAGTTCCTCGGAGCGGGGATGCCCGGGAAGCGGCCCGTTCCCCGGCTCGCCGAGGAGTTCGACCGCGCTGTGGTGGGGCAGCGACACCTGAGCCGTCACACGCAGCGGGCCCTGCGGGAACGCCTCGAACATCGCCTCGTCATCCTCGATGTCGAGGGAGTTCCAAGCGTGCCTGTCCCGTTCCACCACGGCCGAGCCGACGGGGACGTACACCACACTGCCCATGGTTTCGGGATCGTCGGCGGTCTCGGGGAAGGCGATCAGCAGCAGGTGGCCGGACCGCCGAAGTGGCCCACGACCGGCCTGTCCCCGTCCCGTGTCAGCGTCGCGCAAGGGCGGGCGGTGGCCAACCATCGCTCTACGTCGCCAGCGGGTATGCCCCGCGCGATCGCCTCGTCACGGAAGGGACGTAACCGGTCCCGCATCTCAGGAGTTATGCGCAAACCGTAGAGGGAGGCACCGACACAGGCGTGGCACAGGTGCCCCCCACCCCCAGCTACCGCGTCGGGCGCGCACGAGGTCGCGCTTCTAGTGCATTCGCCAGGTGAACTTGTCGCCGCCGACCCAGCGGATCACGTCCGGATCGTCCAGGTCGTGGACCGTGATGCCCCAGGCGGCGGCTGCCTGGAGCACGTCGGTGACGGTCTTCGCCTCACCGACCACCTCTCCGTCGATCTCCACGATGCGGAACGGGGGCGTGCCCGGCTGCACCCTGAGCACCATGATCCGCGGGTGGGAGATATAGGGGCTCGCAGCTTCGGTCATGCAATAGAGCGTAGAGCGGATCCGGCCATCGCGAACCATATGAGCCACCCTTGAAACGGGGCGAAACGACCGGTCGCGCTCCCTCCGGCACTGGGCAACCCTGGAGGAGGAGGTGGCGATGGATCCCGTCGAGGCCCTGGAACGGATCGCCTTCCTGCTGGAGCGGTCCCTTGCGCCGACGTACCGCGTACGCGCCTTCCGCACCGCCGCCCAGGTGCTGTCCGAGCTTCCCGAGGACGACGTGCGCGCGCGGGCGGACGGCGGGTCGCTGGAGAAGCTCAAGGGGGTCGGCCCCAAGACGGCGCAGGTGGTGCGGGAGGCGCTGGCCGGCGGCGTGCCCGGATATCTGCAGAAGCTGGAGGACGAGGCCGGAGGTGCGCAGGGCGAGGGCGGTGAACGGCTGCGGGCGCTGCTGCGCGGTGACTGCCATCTGCACTCCGACTGGTCGGAGAAAGTGATCGACTTTCCGACCGTGGCACGATTGCAGGTGAACGGCCATGCGCACCATCGAGCCGGGAAGCCCGACGCTGCTCGTACGGCGACTGTCCCGGACTAACGAAGCATCCTCCAGCTTGGAGCGGCAAGAGGAGGATCTGACTCACGCCGTCGCCAACATGGCCGTGACGGTGGTGGGCAACGTTGAGGACCCCGACGTGTCCGGGGCCGTCGATCCCGCTGACCGGCCGAAGCTCGGGCCCTGGATGCGTTCACCCCTGTGGGAGTCCTGGAAGGTGATCATGGTCACCGATCTGGACCGGCTCACCCGGGACCAGCACGCGTGGGAGCTGTTCGCCGAGCGGTGCCACCAGGGCGGCAAGGAGATCATCTGCCTGAACGACCCGGCACTGGACATCCACACCCCCACCGGCCGCATGATCGCCTATGTGCGGGCCACCGTGGCGATGGAGTACCGCCAGGCTCTGGTCAAGAAGCGCACGAACCAGCGCGCCTACTACCGGCAGGAAGACCTCTGGCCGGGAGGCAGCTGGCCCTTCGGATACCGGGCTGAGGCGTTCATCCGTGACGGCAAGACCCGCTACCGGCTGGCGCCCGACCCGATCACCGCTCCGCTGGTGCGGGAGGCGTACCGGAGGATTGCGGAGGAGGGCTGGTCGATGCGAATGCTCGCGGCGGACTGGGAGCTGCGCGGCATCGCCACCTCCCGTGACCATCAGCTCATCGCGTCCGGCAGGGTGCCCGAGAGGCGCCGCCGTTGGGCGGGTACGGCGTTGACGAAGTTCCTGCGCTCTCCGGCCTTGAAGGGCATTGCGATGCACGGGGGCAAGCCACTACTCAGGGACGGTCTGCCGGTGCGCTGGGCCGAGCCCCTGCTCAGCGACGAGGAGTTCGACCGCCTTCAGGGAGCGCTGGACGTCCTCACTCGACGCCACCCGGGCGGGCGGGGGGACGTGTCGCCGATCAACGGCGTGCTCTACTGCGGCTGCGGGCGCAAGCTGCACGAGGCGCCGCGGCGCAGGGACACCGGCCGCCGCTCGCACTTCCGCTGCGGGTCGGTATCGAGCGGCATGGAATGCCCGTTCAAGGCGTATTGGCCCCGCGAGGAGACCCTGGCCATGGTCGAGAAGGTCTTCCTCGGCAAGTTGGGGGCTGAAGAAGTCCAGCAACGCCGCTACATACCCGGCTCCGACAACCGGCAGCGCCTCGCCGAGTTGGAGACCGCCATCAACCACCTCGCGCAGTCCGTTGCCCAGACATCGTCGGCGGCGGTACGCGCCGCTCTGGTCGCCACCATGGAGCAGTACGCGGCGAACGCCGAGGAGCTGCGCAAGGAGCCGGTCATCCCTCCGCACTGGGAGGAGGTCGGGACCGGCAAGACGTTCTCCGAGCATTGGGCAGCTCTGGACGGCTGGACGGAACGAGGGCCATTCCTCCGGCAGTTGGGAATGCGGATTTATCTGCTCGGCCACCCCAAGGGCTATCACGAAGCCTTCGTGATCACGCCCCGCGACGTACTCACCTACGCCCAGGACGCCGCGTCGGGTATGCCCGCGAGCGAGGACTTCGACGCCATGGCACGGGCCGCCATGTTGCAGACCCTCTCCGAGGGCATCTCGGAAATGGAGCGGACCGTGGCGGAACACGCGCATACCTAAGCAACGGCCTCACCTGCCCGATGGTGGGCCGCTAGACCGAGATCGAGCACTTCGATGACAACAACGCCAGAGAGATGGCCCACGCAACGTCGTCGACCAGGTCAGGAAGCCACCCCCATCATCAAGGCGAGCGACGAGCCCCACGAGTTCACGCGCCGCACAGAATGATCGACGAGCGCGACGAGCATCTTCCACGAGGACGACGCCCCGGACTCCTGACGTTCGGCGAGGTCAGGTGCCACACCGGCGCGATTTCTGGGCGTTCCTGAGGGCCTACGGGGGTCTAAAGGTGCTCATAGAGCCCCGGCGATGTGTGACCTAGGGGTGTCAGTAGCAGAACCCGTGCCATTCTCGTAGAGGCATCAACATACGAGTCTTCGAGATTTCGCAGGACACGTACACACATAACTGCATAGGGAGTACGCAATGGCACTCCGCTTCTCACCCGACGACCTGCGCGATGCACGTTGTGAGCGTGGTATCACTAAATCAGCCCTAGCCCGCCAGCTCGAAACAGCCTGGGCGTCGGTGCACTCCTACGAGCGCGGGCAGGCGACGCCGACGATGGCACGGCTCTGCCAACTCGCGGACATCCTCGATGTTCCCGTGAGCCGCTTCTTCCGCGATGACGCGTAAGCAAGACGACGCGGCGAACCCGCTGCGCAAACTCGAAATCGACGACGGTCAACTTCGCCGCATCGTCGCCCTACTGAGACTCGGCACCAGGACACGCAAGAAAGAAGACGCGCAATGAAGATCCCCTCTGCCTTCCGCCCAACTCCCGGCCTCCAGGGCGACTACCGCGGTACCTGCATCGTGTGCGGCACTCCCACCGACACCGGCATCGCTTTCCGGGGCGAGGCGGAATTCCTCATAGCCGGACTCCACAAGCTCGGTGTGCCCATGAAGGAAGCCGCGATCATCGTGGAGAACATGTGCAGCGAGCGTTACGGCACCGACCCCGGCATGGTCCGCAGCGGCGTTCTCGAATGGACCGTACGCGTCTGCGCCGAGTCCGCCGAAAAGGCCAGCTTCACCAAGCCGGGATTGCTGGCGCAGCAGGGCACTGTTCCCCTGTACGACCAGCAGCGAATGCGGCGATGAATGCGCTGGCCACCCCACAAGCAAAACAACTCAAAAGAGATCATGAATCACGCAACGATAGACCCTAGTGTTTGGGGCGCCGTTTACGCGGCGCTCCCGGCATCCAAACTGGGCGAACAGGGCCCGCGCGACCAGCTCATCAAGCTATGTCCTCCGCCTGCGGGCGGCTTCGATGCGGCTGACGAGGAAATCGCTCGGAACGACCCGCAAAATCCGACGCAGGTACGGCTCGCTGAACTACGGGCGGCATGTGTCGACACGGGCGCCCTCGACGGCATCCCCGACCCGGTGGCGCTCATCGACGGTGTCCTCTATCGCGACTCGCTCGCCTGGCTCTACGGGAAGCCGGGGGCGGCAAAGTCTCTAGTGGCACTCGACTGGGCCGGCTGTGTCGCCAACGGGATGCCCTGGCAGGTCAGGGAGGTCTCCCGCGGCCCGGTGCTCTACCTCGTGGCCGAGGGCGCCTCTGGTGTCCGCCGCCGGGTTCGGGCATGGGAGAGGGCGTTCGGCGTGGCCATGGAGGGCGTCATGTTCCTGCCCATGGCCGTACAGCTGCTGAACGGTGTCGACCGACAGGCGTTCCTCGCGCTTGTCGTCGACTTGGCACCGTCTCTGGTAGTGCTCGACACCCAGGCCCGCGTAACGGTCGGTGCCGACGAGAACTCGAACGGTGAGATGTCCAAGGTGGTGCAGGCCGCCGACCAGATCCGTCAGGCATCCGGTGCCTGCGTGCTCATGGTTCACCACTCCGGAAAGAGCGGGCTCGACCTGCGCGGCGCGTCTGCCTTCGAGGGGGCCGCGACCAGCATCATCAAGATCAGCAAGGACGGCCAATGTGTCGACGTCCAGTGCGAGAAGCAGAAGGACGCCGAACCGTTCGAAACGATGTTTTTGCGGTTTCGTCCGGTCGGGGAATCGGTCGTTCTGGAGGCCCGGGGCCGTGGGACTAACACGGCATCAGAAACGACGATCCTCGAAACCCTGCGGGACTCCTTCGGGACTACCAGCGCCACCGGCCCGCAGTTGCTGGAAGCCAGCGAAGTTCCTAAGAGCACGTTCTACCGATGCCTCAATGCGCTGGTCAGCCGGGGCGCAGTCACCAACCTCGGAACGCGAAACCGACCACGATACGCCATTCCCTAGGGCCGGGAAACTAAGCCGAGTCTCACGAGTCTCAGCTAGTCCCTCATCCTTCCGCCCAGCCTCTCCCGTCCCGCCGTTCTTTAACGGCGGGACAGGGACAAGAACCGGGACAACCGAAGGGATTGCATGCCACCAGGAGCGGCGACCTTCACCGAAACCGACACCTTCACTGACACCGAAACCGTCGCCGACGCCGACGCCGATGACCACTCGCCTTATGGGCGTAGTCGCAGACACCGTAACCGTGGTCCGCCGCGAAGTCGTAACACGACCACTTCCAAGCTATGAGAGAGGACGAGCGAGAGCATCATGGACAACGACATCAATCCGCTTCTGCTGAAATATGTGGAGGCGATCACGAAGGCTATGGCCGGGGCCTTCGATGAGATCTGGACGAGCCCGAACTACGAATGCGTGGCAGGGCGTAACCAGCGCTGGGACCACGGCCGAGTGGAAGGCCGAGCACGCCGAAGCCTCCGCCGCGGAGGTCGAACTCGACGACCCGAGCATTCCGGTGCACATGGGCGACGTCGATGTCCTGTACTCGTACGAGGTCGGCATGGACGCCATCGACTTCCTCGGCCAGCTCCGCATGGTCATCATGGACGCGGCTGACCAGCTCCAGGCCACCGCCTACACGACGGGGACGGGCACGGGGCAGCCGAAGGGTGTCATCACCGCCGTCGCCGCCGTGCCCGGCAGTGTCGTCGCCGGAGCGGGCACCGAAGCCCTGGCTTCCGCCGACCCGTACAACCTCGTGAACTCACTGGGGCCGCGCTTCTCCGCCAACGCTCAGTTCGTGTCGCACATCGCCACGGCGAACACGTTCCGGCAGATGGAGACGGCGAACGGCTCGCTGAAGTTCCCGGAGCTGCGCAACGACCCGCCGCAGTTCATCGGCAAGCGCTGGACGGAACTGTCGAACATGGACGGCTCGATCAACCCGGCCGCGACCGCAACCAACTACGCGCTCCTGTACGGCAACTTCCAGCAGTTCGTCATCGTCGACCGTATCGGGGCCACACTGGAGATCCTGCCCGCCTACGGCGCAAACCGGCGGCCGACGGCACAGCGACACGCGTTCCTCACCTTCCGTACCGGAAGCGACGTCGTCGTGCCCCAGGCGTTCCGTCTGCTCAACGTCGCCACCACGGCGTGAGGTGACGGGATGACAGCGACACAACTGTTTCAGACGGGGGGTGTCGAGGAGCGCCTCGCCGACCAGGTCACCGACCCGGCCGGCGATGGGCGCACCCTCGCGGGATACGCCGCTACCTGGAACACGCCAACTCTCGTACGAGAGTTGGGCGTTCAGTTCAGGGAGCAAGTAGCACCGGGGGCGTTCGCCGAAAGCCTCACCCGTCGGACTCCGAAGATCCAGTACAACCATGGGCGGGATCCGAAGGTGGGCACCCTGCCGATCGGGGCTATGACGGTCACTCGGGAGGACACGCACGGGCTGTACGTCGAGGCCCGTCTCTTCACCTCCGACTCCGCCGAAGCCGTCCGCGAAGCCGTCGCCGCCGGGGCCATCTCCGGCATGAGCTTCGCCTTCCGGGTCCGTCGGGAATCGTGGGTGGACAGCAAGGGCCGTGCCCTCGACGTCGACCGCGCCATCGACATGGCCTACCGGGGCGAGGACGTCCTGCGCACCTTGCAGGCGGTGGATCTCTTCGAGGCGGGGCCCGTGCTGACACCCGCCTATGAGTCCACGTCGGTCGGTGTCCGGTCTGCTCTCCTCGGGAGTCTCACTCCTGGCGAACGGGCGACGTATCTGCGCGGGCTCCTTCTTCGCCTGGGGCTTGCCCTGTAAGCCCCCCTCGCGCCGAGACTCCTTCCACGGCAACGGCACGACGCAACGCTGTGGAAGGAGCACTCGTTCCCGCAAGGCCCGCGATTCACCCCTTCAGGGGTGCGCAGCGACGAATGGGGGCCACGCCGGACCACGTAGCTGGAACGATGCACGGAGGATCGAGCTGCGATATCGCGCGACGATCTTCGTCTTGATCTGTCTCAGCCAGGGGCGCGTGTGGAATTCGTCATCATCGCTGTCTGCTTGATCTTCGTCGTGGCCGTCGTTGCTTTCAGCTTTGCGTTGTTCCGTGGAATCCGGTTACTCGTCCGTCACGCACGGGCTCGCGCCACCACGGCTGGGCAGACCGGCGACGATGGCGTCGATCGTCGTGCGTGGCTCACGATGGCAGCAGAACTCGCCGCAATCCTGAGCCTGTTGGTAGCAATCATGGCGTTGCTCAAGTAGCTCGACGGTTCGACGAGTAGCGCTTCTGTGCATCAGTGCTGAACCTCGTCAACAATCGTCCATACATCGATAGCCTTGTTAGAGCTTCTCGACGCCATTCCTGTTGGTCCTCAGTTCTGCCTATTAGCGCTGCGCACCATCGCATCATTCCATCCGAAGCCGACATAAAGGCTTGGCGAACTGCTATGGCTTCTTCCGCGAAGGTTGCTGGCACTCGGAGAAAGAGTGTGGTCTGCCGCAAGAGACATTCGTCCTGTATGCCTCGCAGCTCCCGCAGAAGCTCGTCGCGCGAGCCGACGCCGTAGGTGCTCAGCGTCTGTACTTGGTCATCGTCAAGTTCGGCGATGCTCCGCAGGTGACCCAACGTGAGCAGCCCGCGATTGCAGGTATCAACGAACAGAGCACAAGCATCCAGTTCGGCCTGCCGGGACACCTCTGCTTGCTGGCCAGCGAGCTGTAGCTCCACCCCCTCGACCGTGCCTCGCGCCTGAGCCCGACCGCCGATGTACCCACCGACCATGCCCAGCGCAGCGCCCGCCAATCCGGCCACCGCGCTCACAATCTCCCCATCCATGGCGAGGCATTGTGCCAGTGCCCCCCGGGGGGCGGGGTGTCGACGTGACGGTTGAGCGGGCGGTCGACCCCGGCTCTCCCGCGTTTCCCTCCCCGCTTGAAAATTTCCCTAGCCGAGTGCGTCGATGGCCTTGACGATCAGTGCGCGCGCGTCGGCGCCGTACACGGCCATGCCGCGAAGCTGCTCGAAGGCTCCCAGGTACAGGGCGATGTCGCTGGGCTGCGTGACGGTGACGCGGGCCGACATCAGCTCGACGGACACGAGCGTGTCGTCGTACGCGTGGAAGGTCTCCATGGGCCAGATCGTCCGCGAAGGCGTGGCCTTCGGGATCACGCCCAGGGACACGGCGGGGAGCGCCCCAGCGGTCAGCAGGTAGCCGAGCTGTGCGGCCATGGAGTCAGCATCGGCGACCTGGTGGTGCAGGGCGGACTCCTCGACGACCAGGACGAACCGCCGCCCCTGCTCGTGCACGACCCGAGAGCGTTCGAGGCGGGCGGCGACGGCTTCCGCGACGTCGTTGGGGATCTCCCGGAAGCCCGCGATCAGCGTCATCAGGCCCGTGGCGTAACCCTCGGTCTGCAACAGGCCGGGTACGAGCGTGGCGGAGTACACGCGGAAGATGCTGGTTGCCTGGAACAGCGGCACGTAGCTGTTCTGGAGCTGCTTCAGGCCGGAGCGGAGCTGTCGGCGCCACTCGACGTACATCGACTCGGCGTTGTGCGACTGGGCGATGATGTCGGCCGCCTGGTCGTCCGCGCCGCATACCTGGCACCATCGCCGGATGTCGTCGGGGGACGGCGGGGTGCGGGCGTTCTCGATCCTGGACGTCTTGGGGTGCGTCCAGCCGCAGCGGGCGGCCAGCTCAGTGCCCGTGAGCCCCGCCTCGGCACGCAGTTCTCGCAGCCGTTGTGCGACACCGTTTCGCGCGGCCTGGGCGGCGGAGGATGGGGAGATGGGCATGAGCTGGCCTGGTCAACCCTCGCGCTAGCTGATCTTGTAGTTCTCGTGCGGGACTGCTCGCTCCCAGACCGCCTCGAAGGCGTCGGCGCAGAGCTTCGCGGCGGCCGGGTCCTCGCTGATCTCCCCGCCAGCCGACGCGCCGTCACCTGTGAAGTGATTCCATCGGATCAGGCGGTCGTCGATCAGCCAGTAATCGTTCCCTGGCAACGCGATGTCGGAAGCCCGCCGTCTGGGCAGCCACCGGACCTGCTCACCGGCCACGATGTTCTTGAACGTGCCGTCGTACAGGAACCGGGTGTACTCGCTCACCGGCTCCGACACGATCCGGGCGCGTCGTACAACAACGCCTCGGGCGACCGTGTCCGTGATCAGGGAGTGCCAGGGCCGCCACCATGACTCGCGGTCCTCAGGGTCGAGGTGGACACCGGCCCGCCAGTCGGCGAACGGTCCCGTCTCGTAGTCCACCGCGTAGGAATCGCGCATCTCCAAGTGGACAGCGGACCGGCTCGCCGAGCCAAGTAGTTCATCCCAGGTGGGGACGCTCGATGGCATCGCATGCCTCCCTGACGATCTGCACCATCCTGGCCGGGATCCGGATCACTGCCTCATGCTCCGGGATGCCCTTCGCGTGACCGGGGACCTTGAAGTCCGCGCACTCAGCCTCAAGTTCGGGCCCGGCCTTCCAGCCCTGGAAGACGAGTTCCCCTCGCTCCTGGTCGGCCCACACGGTGGGGCTCTCCCCTTCTCCCGTGTTCGGGTCGATGCCGATGAACTGTAGAGCCATGGCTTCCTCCAACTCCTCCGTCGTGCACCAATGTTCGCAACTCTTGCCTGGCATGGAGGTCAAGTCAAGGCCACCAAGTAGCCAGTGGCTAGGGCAAATATGCGGGCCTGAACATTCGTGAACATCGCTTGAGGCGTCAGGTCCCACGTCCCTAGCGTGCGGGACACGGAGTACAGCCAAGTCGGGGAGCAGCCATGGCCACGAAGCACAAGACGACACAGGAACCGCCTGTAGCGCTGCCCGTGGGCTTCGAAGCGTGGCTACTGGACTGCGTACCGGTTCCCGGCTGCAAGGTGTGCGCGGCCAACTGGAGACAGCTCAACGCCGCGAAGCGCAAGGGCGACATCACCCAGGCCGCCAGGCATGCCACCGAGGTCCGCGATCACGCCTCGGGAGTGCACTGATGCCGATGGACATGCAGACCTACCGAGACGGTCGTAAGGCGGCCTCCGCCGCGTCGGAGGCCATCCGGGAGGCCCTCGCCGGTCTCGGGCTCCCTGAGAGCGTCTGGGGCAGCGTGCGCCCGATGGTGACCCACAGTGGCACGGCCTACGTGCACCTGGGCATGGTCCGCGCAGACGTGGCCGAGCGGATGGCCGAGGCTATGCAGGCTCCGGCCGAGCCCGAGCCCGTTGAGTAGCCCGGTCGCGCTTCCCTGCCGTCGATGGTGCGGCGGCACCATGGTCGGCACCGGGGCCGGGAGGCTCGTGCGCTGGACGTGCGGCCGGTGCGGCTTCGTCGTGTGGAGCTGACCGCGAAAAAGAGGCCCGTCGTGGCGGGGGCAGACGTTGTCGTTTCTGGGACCAGCCTTTCGTCCCCGTGCGGCTCACCTTGCCTGGTAGGAGATTTCGATGTTCTTTCCTGTCACTTTGACCCTGCGCCCTTCGCGCGGGATTCCTTCACGGTCCAAGGCGGTATGGATCGCCGCCTCCATGACCTCATTGGGGGTAGCGCCCATGACCTTGGCGGCCTCGATGTCTTCCGGAGTCACATGGACGTCCAGGTGGTCGAAATTCATTCCCATGTCTGTCACTCCCCATGGTGATCACAGCCCTGTCGAGAAGGAGCGCCCCCTTTTAGCTGTCGCGGAGGATCTTCGCAGCGTCGGCGATAGTGGTCGGGCGTGCTCCGCTCCACTCATAGAACTGGTCGGCGAGGTAGTCCGGCAGGACCGGGGAGTCGTCCGCACCGGCCATTCCATCCAGGTGATTGCGCAGGCGTTCTAGCCCGCCGTACTCCTTCAGCGTGTCGAAGGCGTGCCGGATGTCGTACAGCTGCGGGCCTTTCGCGGGCGTGTGCATAGCGATCACACCTCCTTTGCGGTTGTATGTCCCAATCTACACCTCGACCAGTGTCCCAACTGGCCCGCGCAACCCTTGACTTGAGGCAATTTGGGAGTGGTTTTGCATCGGGGGCAATCCGCTGGCGAGTTTGCCTGCTGGGCAAGACGCTCCGCCCCTCTAAGGACACGCCCGGGACTCATGACACCCAGAAACGACCGGAATCGACCTGAACCAACGGTGACTCATCTGCCCAGGTCAGCCGGGCTCTTGCGGCATCGCCGCAGATAGCCCAGGACACGGGATAAGTACTGGTCCTACTGCTGCAGGCCTCGGAGTAGGCTGGGAGTCGATCTAAGAATCCGACTGGTCGGACGGCGGCAGTTCGATCAGGGAGATGGGCCGGACCGCGGCACGGCTCGGCCATGAGTGGGCGGTCCTGACCGATCACTCGCCCCGGCTGACCGTGGCTCGTGGCCTGTCCGCCGATCGGTTGCGTGCGCAGTTGGACGTGGTGGCGGAGCTGAACGAGCAGTGGGCGCCGTTCCGGCTGCTCACCGGCATCGAATGCGACATCCTCGAGGACGGCTCGCTGGACCAGGAGCCGGAGCTGCTGGACCGGCTCGACGTCGTGGTGGTGTCGGCGCACTCCAAGCTCCGGATGGACGCCCGCGCCATGACGCGCCGCATGGTGGCCGCCGTACGCAATCCGCTGTCGGACATTCTCGGGCACTGCACGGGACGGCTGATCATCGGGCGGGGTGACAGCGACCCGCGGCCGGAGTCGCGGTTCGATGCGGACGAGGTGTTCGCCGCGTGCGCCGAGACGGGTACGGCGCTGGAGATCAACAGTCGTCCGGAGCGGCTCGACCCGCCGCGGCGGCTGCTGCGCCGGGCCGTGGAGGCGGACGTGCTGTTCTCGATCGACACCGACGCGCACGCACCGGGCCAGCTGGACTGGCAGATCCTCGGCTGCGCCCGGGCGGAGCAGTGCGGGGTGCCCGCGGAACGGGTGGTCACCACCTGGCCGGTGGACGACCTGCTGACCTGGGCCGGGGAGCGCCGACTTCCCCGGTGACCCAGATCACCGCGGACACCGGAACACCCTAAGGTGGTTCCCCGTTGAACAGACCGTGGGTGCGGATGGGACAGTGTCCCCGGGCCTCACCTTTTGCCCACAGGGACGATCGTTCGGCTGAAGCCCTGTGGAGCTTTTCGCCGAGAGGCGACCGCCATCCGTGCCCACCCTTTGGCCGCCCCGACCGTGATTCCCCCGTCCGGTCGGGGCTTTCCTTTTGCCCGGTTCGTTCCGCATTGCGCTCGGGTTTCGGTGCCACGAGCACCGCGGACGACGTTCTCCAGGGCATCGACCTGACCGGGAAGCTCGCGATCGTCACCGGCGGCTACTCGGGCCTCGGCCTGGAGACGACCCGCGCGCTCACCGAGGCCGGCGCCCGGGTCGTCGTACCCGCCCGCCGTCCGGCCATCGCACGGGAGGCCCTCACCGGTGTCGACGGCGTCGAGGTGGACGAGATGGACCTCGGCGACCTGGACAGCGTGCGCGGCTTCGCCGAGCGGTGCTGGGAGCGCCCGCGTCGTCTCGGTCTCGTCGCGCGGCCACCACTACTCCGGGATCCGCTGGGACGACCCCCACTGGCACGACGGCTACGACAAGTGGCCGGCATACGGGCAGGCCAAGACGGCGAACGTCCTGTTCCCGGCGCACCTCGACCGGCTCGGCCGGGAGCGCGGCGTACGGGCCTTCTCGCTGCACCCGGGCGGCATCCTCACACCGCCCAAGCGCCACCTGCCGAAGCAGGAGATGGTCGAGCGCGGCTGGATCGACGAGGACGGCAACCCGCTGAACCCCGAGGGCTTCAAGACGCCCGAGCAGGGCGCAGCCACTCAGGTGTGGGCGGCGACCTCGCCCCAGCTGGCCGGAATGGGCGGCGTGTATCTGGAGGACTGCGACATCGCCGAGCCCGCTCCGGCCGACGGCGAGTTCGCGGGCGTCAAGGACTGGGCACGGGACCCCGAGGAGGCGGCGCGGCTGTGGGAACTGTCGGTGAAGCTGACCGGCGTGAACCCGCTCGCAGCGTAGGGCCCCCAGTCGGACAGGCTCCAGGCCGCGCCGCCGGACTGCCGACCGCTCACCTGTGCCTGGCTCATGCCGAATGCGACAGCGGGTCCGCCTGTGGATCAGCGGTCGCATTGCCGAGTGCGTATGGCGCGAGGGCAGGCGCCCGCAGTGCCCGCGCGGAACGTGCGCACGGCGCGCTGCGGTCACCCGGAGGGCTCGTCCGGTACCGGCTGTTCGGGGTGGACGCCGGCCGACTGCGGGGAGCCCTGGCGGCCGGTGCCCGCCTCGTCGGTGTCGGGGACCTCGGCCTCGTCGGAGTCGTCGGTCGCGTTCTCGGGCGGCACCTCCCACGGGTCGTCGCCCGTGTCGGCCTGCTGGTCCTGCAGATCCCGCGGCACGGGACCTTCGCGTCGGTCGTCGGCCATGGCGTCCTCCCTTCGCGTGGTGCGAGCGCCCCCGAGTACCTCCGCCGGTCACCGGCGAAACCTCAAGTCGGGAGCCCGCTCCCGAAGCGCCGCACGCCAGGCGGGCACCGGGCCCTCGGGTGCGGGCTCGGCGCGCCGTCCGCCGCGGGCGAAGAAGTCGGCGAGCGGCAGGATCGCGGCGCCGACGGTGACCGCGTCGGGGCCCAGCCTGCCGAGGTCGATCGTGACCCGCTCGGCCGGGTGGCGCAGCGCGTACGACACGGCATGGCGCCGTACGGCGGGCAGGAACCGCGCGCCGAGCTGGAGCCCGGCCCAGCCGCCGATGAGGATGCGCTCGGGCTGGAAGAGGTTGATCAGGTCGGACAGGCCGGCGCCCAGGTACTCGGCGGTCTCCTCCAGGACGGCGAGCGCCACCGGGTCGGCCGCACCGCCCTCGGCGGGATAGGCGGCGGCCAGCATCGCCGTCAGCGCTGTCTCCTCATCGGTGTCCTCCGGCGGGCGCCCGCCCTGCTCACCCCACCGCTCGAGCAGCGACTCCGCGCCGGCGTACGCCTCCAGGCAGCCGAGCGCACCGCACCGGCAGCGGCGCCCCCTGACCCGTACCGTCAGATGGCCCCACTCCACCGCCCGCCCGTACTCCGCCTCGGGCGTGACCAGGCAGGCGCCCACGCCCGAGCCGAAGAGCACGACGACCGCGTTGCGGGCGCCGCGTCCGGCGCCGAACCACATCTCGGCCTGGCCCAGGGTCTTGGCGCCGTTGTCGATGAAGTACGGGACGGTGTCGGGCAGGGGGGAGCCGTCACGGAGCAGCGCTTCGAGGGGGACCGCGTCCCAGCCGATGGTCTGCCCGTGGACCACGGCGCCGCGGTCCGGGGTGTGTTCGACGATGCCGGGGACGCCGATGCCGACGCCCAGCAGCTGTTCCGGCACGATCTCGGCGGTGGCGAGCACCTCGGTGATGCCGTCGCGAATGTGACCGACGATGACCTCGACGTCGTAGCCCTGATGGGTCAACGGGCGTTCGGTGCGGGCGAGTTCGGTGAGGGTGAGGTCGAACAGCTCGATGCGGACCCGGGTTTCGCCGACGTCCACACCGATCATGTGACCGCTGCCGGGCGCCACGCGCAGCAGGGTGCGCGGGCGGCCACCGTCGGAGTCGACGCTGCCGGCCTCCTCCAGCAGGCCGTCGGCGACCAGGTCGGCGACGACGTTGCTGACGGAGCCGGAGCTGAGCCCGGTCGCCGGGCCGAGTTCGAAGCGGCTGAGGGGTCCGTCGAAGTACAGCCGTTGCAGTACGGCCGTACGGTTGCCCCGTCTGAGGTCGCGTACCGTGCGCCCGTTCCGCGCCGTCATGTGGCTCCCTTCGAACCCTGCCCGACCTGCAACATACCTTCGCGGACCGGTTCGGCGCACCCTTCTTCGACCCCTTAGTTCATGGACTGAATTAAGGAGGATTCTCGCCGGGTCAGCGAGGAGCCAGCTCCTGGATCTCGTCGAGGGCGAGGAGGAGTTCGGGCGCGACCACGGTCTGGACCCAGCCGTCGCGCTCCTCGCCCGTCGCCCGTGGGACCGTCTCGGTGATCATGATCAGGTAGAGGTAGCTGCGGTAGAGGGCCAGACGTAGGCGGGCCGGAGTGTCGAAGACGGCGCGGCCTCCGGCCTCCCGGTAGCCCGCCAGGAAGTCCTCGTCCTTCTCGATGTCACCCAGCAGCGCCAGGGAGACGAAGTCGGCCAGCGGGTCGCCCCAGAACATCCGCTCCCCGTCGATGAGGCCGCCGATACGGGCCGCCCCCGTCGAGCGGTCCACCAGGATGTTGCCCTGCCAGAGGTCGAAGTGGACGAGGTACGGGACGGCGACCTCGTCGAGGGCGGGGTAGGCGGCCCGGAGGGTGCGGGCCACCTCGTCGGCGGGACGGGGCAGCCGGGCGCGGTAGTCGCGGGCGTCGTCGAGTACGGCGTCGAGCATGCCGGTGAAGGCCGTCCGCCAGTCGCCGACGAGGGGGCCCAGGGCGCCGGACGGGTAGCCGAAGCCGGAGCCCGTCACCCGGTGGAGCCGGGCCACCTGACGGCCCAACTCCGCGCGCAGGGCGACCCGTTCGGCGTCGGTGAGCGCATCGTCCCACGGGTCGCCCGGGCAGGCGGTCATCAGCAGATGACGTACGCCCGCGTCCCCGCCGACCGCCACGACGCGCGGCGCCGATACGTCCGCCTTGGCGGCCCCGTCGTAGAACTCCGCCTCGGAGACGAGGAGTTCACGCTCGTGCCGCAGGCCGGGCGTGGTCTCCGCGGGTGGGATCTTCAGCACGTAACGGGTGCCGTCGGTGAGCCGGAGTTCCTCGACCGTGTTGTACGTGCCGCCGTGCAGCGGGCGGAGGCGAGCGAGGCGGTCGGGCGGGATCTCCGCCGCCTCCAGGACGTTTCGCGCCCGCTCCCATGAGTCCACCACCGTGCGCCCACCCCTCCCCTTCGACCACCCTGCGGCATACGCGTCCCCGACGTAACGCCCCTCGTCCATCGGCCCGTTGAGCCACCGCTCGGCAACCACCACGTCGGCGTCCGGTGCGCGTTCCCGGTACAGAGTACGGAACGCACCCCGCACGCCCGGCGCCGTCCGCGAACTGTCGCCGCGGTCAAGAACGGGCAAGAGGGCTTGAGTACGCATCTTCATGGGGCTCCCCCACGAGGCCGCCGAGCTGCTGGCGCGGCTGGACGCCCCGCCCCGACTGGTCGCCCACCTGCGAGCCGTCCACGATGTCGCGCAGTCGGCGCATCCTGTTGCCGGGTGAAGATGCAGGAGGTTCGTACGAAGAGCCGGCGGCGGACCCGGTGAGCGGCGCCGGGGAGAACATGAACGCGGCGAACCGCGCGGAACTGGTCGCCCGCGCCTATGCGCTGGGCGTCCTCACCCCCGGGGTGTGGCCGCCGGCGCCGGCCGTGCCGGAACAGGCTGTACCGGCTCCCTCCGGGGCGCCGAAGCGGGCGAGGGTGTGCCACACCATTTTCAGGTGCTGGAGTTCGTGGTGTCCCGTGCGGGCCGCGTTTCCGATGATCCGCGGGTCGAGGCGGCCCTCCTCGGCGATCCGGGCGCCCAGGTCGGCGTAGGCGGGGCCGCGGTAGTCCGCGTGGCTGCGCAACTCGGCCGCGGTGAGCCGGTAGCCGCGGTGCCATTCGAGCGGGAAGGGCAGCGCGCGGGCCGCCGCCTCGACCGCGGTGCCCCGGTAGCTCGCGTCCAGGACGAGCGCCTCCACGTCCCGGGCGAGGACGACGCCGCCGTGGACCTGCGCCTCGATGTAGTCGTTGAGCGCGTCTTGCCGGTCCGCCTCCGCCAGGGCGATCAGGGACATACCGGCGGCCACACCGAAGTCGGCGGGCTCGGCCGCGCTGTCGGGGTAGCAGAAGGTGGCGCGGGCGAGCGTCGCGCCGGTCAGCCGGAAGTGCGAGGACCCGAACCGTGGGGCCGCGCCGACCACTTGGCGCCGGAAGTTCAGAGCGCCGTACACGGGCCGGTCCCGCGGGTCGGCGTCGTCGTACGCCCCGCCGAAGATCCGGCGCTCCCAGCGCCAGCGGTCGCCGCCGGGATGTGCGGTGAGGCCGCCGTTGCTCACGCCCGTGACGAACTGCGAGTGGTACATGCCGTCCCGGGCCAGCGCATCGAGGATGGGGACCCCGCCGACCAGCCGGTCCGGGTGGAAGTTGAGCGTGATGCGCAGGTCCCGGTCGACGGCCGGACCGGCAGAACGGCCCGCCACATGCCCCAGCGCCGCCCGCGCCCGCGGTGACCCGACGTCCCGGAAATCCACTGGCTCCCCCTCCCCCGGGCTACCTACCCTAGGCTCAAACCTAATGCCCCTAGGAATCACATCCGATCCTCAGCCCCAGGAGACCTCCCCATGAGATCACTCACCGAGCAGGACATCCGCAACTCATTTATCAACTGCTCGAAGGGCGAGGCCAAGCGGCTGGCCATACCCCGGGATCTCGACGAACGCCCGTGGGGCGACCTCGACTTCCTCGGCTGGCGTGATCCCGGAGCACCCGATCGCAGCTATCTGCTCACCGAGCGGGCGGAGCGGCTCGTCGGTGTGACGCTGCGGTTCCCGTCCTCGCGGCGCGGCTTCCTGCACCGCAGCATGTGCTCGCTGTGTCTGACGACCCACCCGGGAGGTGGCGTCTCCCTGATGACGGCCCGCAAAGCGGGCACGGCGGGCCGCGAGGGCAACTCGGTCGGCGTGTACATGTGCACCGACCTCGCCTGTTCCCTCTACGTACGCGGCAAGAAGATCCCGCAGTCCGGGATCCGTATCGAGGAGAGTCTGACCGTGGACGAACAGATCGCCCGCACCAGGGGCAATCTGTCCGCGTTCCTCGACAAGCTGCACGTCTAGGCGTCCCGCAGCGTCGAAGCCTCCACCTCATGGAGGTGGATCAGGACGTCGTGCGAGCGGCTCAGCGCGATGTCGTGCGGGCCGTCCGGATACGCGGTGCCGATGGTGCGCGTCGGCCGGGCCTTCGCCAGCCACGCGCGGGCCGGCGATCCGACCGACCGCAGGTCCACGACGTAGTCGCGGTGCCGCACCCGGTCAAGGGTCCGTTCGTTGCTGCCGGGGCCCGCCGGCCCCAGCGTCCAGCGGCGGACGGCCTCTTCGTCCAGGCCGGTGGCGTTGAACGAGCCCCGGTCGAAGGTCACGCCGACGCTCACATACCCGGCGCCGAGGCTCTCCCGCAGAAACGCGCCCTGCATCTTCGGGCTGGACGCGGGATCGACCGCCACATAGCCGACGTGCTCGTCATGCGCCGACAACAGCACCTTCGTACCGGTGTGCCGCTGCCACCACACGACGTTGGCGGCCATCGCCCCGTCCCGGTAGCGCATGGCCTCGGCGATCTGGGCGGGGTCCTCGAAGTCGAAGGCGTACTGCCGGGCGGTCTGGTCGATCACCGTCGCGTTCTGGACGGCCCGGTCGTACGCCGCCCGGCCCTCACCGGGGCCCTGGCCGCGCAGCAGGTCCAGCGCCTCGCCGGTGCGCTCGGCCATCTCCCGGCGTTCCGCGTACGGCTTGCTCATGTACTGCTCGATATAGGCCTTGGTCGCCGCGGTGGGCCGTAGCCCGCGGTAGAGCTCGGCGAAGCGGGGGCTGAGCTCCGGACGGGTGGCGGCCACATGGTCCGTCACCGCGTCGTACAGCTCGGGTCCGGTCCACGCGATGTCGTCGCCGATGAAGCGGACGGGATCGCCGGGATGCCGGACGTTGTACGCCCGCATCCACTCGACGAGCCGCAGATGGTCGGTGTTGTTCCACCACAGGTAGTCGCGCTGGAACTCCTCGCGCATGATGCGCCGCGGTTCGCCCTTGCCGTGCAGCACGTAGGCGTCGAGACGCAGGCCGGTGCTCCAGGGGGCCTCCAGGGCGAAGGTGCGGAAGCCCTTCTCCTCGACGAGGTGGCGGAGGACGCGGTCCTTGAGGGCGAAGAAGTCGTGCGAGCCATGGGTGGCTTCCCCCACGCCGACCACCTGCGCGTCGCCGATCATGCGGTCGAGGGGGCGCAGATCGCCGGTGCTGCCGCCGGGTTCGACGGTGCGATGGGGGTCCCCCCGCTCGAGCGCAGCCGAGAGTGGGGGAGGGTGGGCGGCGTGGTCGAGGGCCTGGACGACGGTGCTGGTCGGTGCGGCCGTGGCCGGGACGGCGGCCGTCGCCGTACCGAGAGTGATGAGCAGGGTCAGGACTGTTCCGGTCCGATGCCATGTCATGATCCAATGCTTTCGCGCCCGGCCCGGCCGGCACCATCCGGCGGTCCACCGTCCTCGGGCGCGGACATCCGGAGCGCGACAGCGGGGGTTTTCCTCAGTACGTTCGATGCGCCTGAGGAAGGGAAGATCCCAAGCGATGCGAGATGTGCGTGAGCGGACGGAGTCCCTCGAGCGCCTGGTGAAGAAGCGGCGCCGGGACCCCGTCGTCGTCCAGACGCTGCGGTCGGCCGCCGCCGCGACGATCGCCTACGTCATCGCGCTGCGCCTGAGCCCCGAGCAGCTGCCGCTCACCGCGCCCCTGACCGCGCTGCTGGTCGTCCAGGTCACCCTCTACGCCACGCTCACCAACGGCATCCGCCGGGTGAACTCCGTGGTGGCCGGTGTCCTCGTGGCCATCGCCTTCAGCCTGCTGGTGGGGCTGACCTGGTGGAGCCTCGCCCTGCTGATCCTCGCCGCGCTGGCCGTGGGGCACCTGGTGCGGGTCGACGAGTACGTCCCCGAGGTCGCGATCAGCGCGATGCTGGTCCTCGGCGTGACCACCGTCGGGGACACGGCATGGGCGCGGGTGGTGGAGACGCTCATCGGCGCGGTCGTCGGACTCGGCTTCAATCTGCTGCTGGCGCCGCCGGTGTGGGTCGGCCAGGCGGGTGAGTCCATCGAGGGGCTGGCCCGCCGGCTGCGGCAGCTGATGCTGAGCATGGGTGAGGAGGCGGCCGGTCGTACCCCGGTCGAGCAGGCCACCGCGCGGCTGCACGAGGCGCGCCGGCTCGATCACGACATCGTCGAAGTGGACGCGGCGCTGCGGCAGGCCGAGGACAGTCTGCGGCTCAATCCGCGTGTGCGTGAGGGCCTGTTGCACCGGGTCGTGCTGCGCACCGGCCTGGACACGCTGGAGATCTGCACCGTCGTCCTGCGCGTCCTCGCCCGCAGCTTCACCGACCTGGCCAAGGAACGCGACCCCGAGCCGCTGTTCGCGCCGCCGACGGGCGCCGCCGTGGAACAGCTGCTGGCCGAGATCGCCGACGCCGTGGTCAGCTTCGCCGTCCTGGTCACCACCAGCGTCAGCGCCAACGCCGAGTCGGCGGAGGCCCGGCTCGCCGCCGAGCTGCACACCGCGGCGGCCACCCGCGACAAGCTCGCCCAGCTGCTGCGCGAGGAGGCCGAGCGAGAGACCCGGCACTGGCAGCTGTTCGGCGCCGTTCTGACCGAGGTGAACCGCATCCTCGACGAACTCGACACCGAGCACCGCACACGTCGTCTGCTGGAGGAACTGGACCGCGTGTCCCAGGAGCAGCGTGCGCGGATGCCGCGTCTGACCCGGCTGCGTGAACGTCTGGGCGTCCAGGAGCAGCTGTGGCGGAACCGTACCGGCATGGGCGAGCGTTTTCGGTAGGGGACGCCGCGGGGCCCGCCCTCCGGGCGGATGCGGTTCGGCAACGCGGCTGGGGGTCCCCCCACGCCCTTGAGGCAGTGGGGGAGTGCGTGCCAGGCGTCGCGGGGCAGGCGGTAATTTGACGACCGGACCTAGGAGCGGGCTTATGGGCGACACGACCGTGCGGATCGACGGGAACACGCTGCGGCCGCCGCGCGGGGTGGCGGTGCGGTTCATCCGCACGCTGCGGCTGCCCGAGACGGGCACGCACGCGTTGCCGCCGGGGCTCGGCGAGTTCCCGGTCCGGCGTGTGGCGGACTATCCGGACACCGTGCCCGAGCAGTGGCGCTCGCGCGGCGGCGTGATGCTGCCGGTGTATCTGCGTGAGGCGATGTGGCTGAGCTTCGCGGGCACCACCGAACCGGCCGCCCTGCAGGTCGGCGTCGGAAAGGTGTGCGCCGTCTCGGGCCGCCCGTGGAGCGACCGGCTCTCCCGGAGGCCCCAGAACTACGTGGTGCTCCCCCGCCAGCCCTGGCTGGACGGCGTCAACTCCGGGAAGGGCACGGTCCGCCAGTTCGTGGCCGTGCCGCTGGGGATGGGGGCGACCGTCGAGGGCCAGGTCACCGGCGAGGAGGTCTGGGGCGGCGTACAGCTGCAGTCGTTCCCGCTGAACGAGGGGGCGCTGGCCGTGTGGCGCGAGGAGCAGCGCCTGAGGGCCGAGCGCGAGGTGCGGTCCCTGAAGGCGGCCGGGGGCTTCGGCGCCGCGCTGCCGATGTCGGCACCCGCGGCACCCGGCGCCGCTCCGGCCGGCCGGCCGCGACCCGCCGCGGCGATGGGGCTGGGCGTCGGAGGCTCCATGCGCCAGGAGGTCTACCAGGACGACCGGCCGGCGACGGACTGGTCCGAGGAGCCCGCCGGGCGGGTCTACGTCCATCTGGTGACGCCCCCGGAGTGGCGCCGTATCACCGGCGAGGCCCCGCCGCCGTCCCCCGTGGACCGGGCGGCCTACACGAGCGCGGGGCTGCCGTGGTTCGACTACTTCGACCAGGACGCGGAGGACCTCGCTCCCACCGACACCCTGGAAGGGGTGAAGCCGGTCGGCGACTGGATCGGTGACGACCACGAACCCTGGCAGGAGCCGTCGCCGGGCCAGGTGAAGCCTCTCAAGGACGCGCCGGGCAAGCCGGTGGAGGACGGCGACTGGTGACCGTTGCGGTCCCTGCAACGCATGGTGCCGTTCTTGCATGCGCAGGGTGATCCACGCCAGTGTGGCTGTCGGGGCGACCGACGACCTGAGGTGTGGACATGAGCAGTGGTGGCTTGAGCAGGCGCGGATTCGTCGGCGCGCTCGCGGGAACGGGCGCCGCGGTGACCCTCCCGGCGTGTGACAAGGCCCCGGCGCCCGCCGCGGACACGACACCTCCCGAGACGACCGCGAGCGCACCCCGCGAGGCCGCCAAGCCCTCCGGCCCCCGCCCCCTGTACCTCGGCACCTACACCTCCGTCGACGGCGGCGGCAAGGGCATCGGCCTGGCGACGTATGACACCGCCAGCGGCCGGATCACCGGCGAGGAAACCATCGAGGACGTCGGCGACCCGTCGTATCTGGCACTCCATCCGAACGGCCGCACGCTGTACGCCGTCAACGAGCGCGAGGACGGTGCCGTGACCGCCGTCCGGCTGTCCGACCGCGCCATTCTCGGCAGCCGGAGCACCGGCGGTGGCGCACCCTGCCATCTGTCGGTGCATCCGAGCGGGCGCTGGCTGCTCAGCGCCAACTACGCTTCCGGCAGTGTGGCCGTGCACCCCATCGACGCCTCCGGCGCACTCGGCGAGCGCACCGACCTGGTCACGCACAACAGCCCGGCACCGGGCCCGGGTCAAGAGGGCCCGCACGCCCACCAGTTCGTCACCAGTCCCGACGGCGGCCATGTCCTCGCCGTCGACCTCGGCACGGACACCGTCTACACCTACCGCCTCGACACCCGCGCGGGCACCCTCACCGAGGTTTCCCAGGCCCACACGCGCGCCGGCGCGGGCCCCCGGCACCTCACCTTCCACCCGGGCGGCCGGTACGCCTACCTGGCCAACGAGGTGGACGACACGGTCTCGGTGTGCGGATACGACCGCGCCTCCGGTCGCCTGACGATCGGCGAGCCGCAGTCCACGGGCACCGGCGAGGGCACCAGCTACCCGGCGCAGATCGTGGTGACACCGAACGGCGCGTACGCCTATCTCGCCAACCGGGGCCACAACAGCCTCGCCCGCTACGCGGTGGAGGCCGACGGCGCCCGGCTCAGGCTGCTGGGCACGGTGCCGGTGTCCGGTGACTTCCCCCGGCAGATCGCCCTCGCGCCGGACGGGACCCTGCTGTTCGCGGCGAACCAGAGGTCGAGCACGGTGAGCGTGTTCCACGTGGACGCCGCAAGCGGTGAACTGCGGCTCGCGGGCGACCCGTTCGCCTCACCCGTCGCCGTCTGTGCGCTGCCGCTGTAGGGCGCGGGGGCAGGAGGCGGCGCTGGCCTGCGAGATCAGGATGTGCATGCGCTCAGTGAGCTGCGCGACGTCGTCGGCGGGCCGGTGGAAGGCCAGTCGTACGTCGCCGTGGGCGCGGGTGCGTTCGATGCGCAGCGTCAGTCCGTGCCGGTCGACGGCGAGGGGCTGGACCTTCACCGCGCCGTGCAGGCTCTCGGGCTCGACGAGCCGGGTGAGCCGCTCGACGGCGTCGGCGTGGCAGTCGGCGAGGTGCGTCAGCAGCCGGGACTCCGCCGTGGCCAGCGGGTCCGGTTCGGCGGCGGCGAACTCGTCGAGGTCG
Source organism: Streptomyces sp. DG2A-72 (assembly GCF_030499575.1). Taxonomy (NCBI): domain Bacteria; kingdom Bacillati; phylum Actinomycetota; class Actinomycetes; order Kitasatosporales; family Streptomycetaceae; genus Streptomyces; species Streptomyces sp. DG2A-72. The sequence goes on along the minus strand of NZ_JASTLC010000001.1, from coordinate 9,639,740 downwards.
ACGACCACGGCGCCGGTGGGCTGCCGCAGCACCACGCGCGTGGCGTGGAACGCGAGCAGGTCGCCCTCGGGGGCGAACCAGCCGGCGAGCCAGAGCCGGGCGCGGATCCGGCTGCGTACGGGGACGGGCGCGACGTCGGCGAACTCCAGGACGGCGGACGGCTCGCCGCGGGGCGCGCAGATCGCCGCCGCGAGCAGCGCGCTGTCCTCGGGCACGCTCAGGAGCACCCGTCCGTCGTCGTCCACGGAGTGCGCGCCGACGAACTCCTCCCTGCCGCCGTCCGCGGTCACCGCGCAGGACCACGCGGTGGCGAGCAGCGAACGGGCCCGCTCCGCCGCGGCAGGCGCGGCCGTCCAGGGTTGGCTGTCACCCATCCCAAAACCTCCTTAGGTAAGCCTTGCCTAACTTACCCAAGATCGGGGCGCACGCCAACCAGGTCACGCGAACCTGTGCGGCGGTTGTCAGAATTCAGGGCCCGAGCACGCCCAGCAGGGCCCGTGCACAGAGGTCGCGTACCTGCTCCCGCGAAAGGTCCGAGCCCCGCAGCCACTCCAGACAGACGGCCGTCGTGAACGCCAGCCAACCGCGCACGGCGAGCTGGACATCAGGGCGCTCCCGCGCGACAGGGCCGAACTCGGGGTCCTCGGCCAGCACTGCCAGGATCTGCTGCTCATGGGCCCCCAGGGCACGCTGATAAATGCGGCGCACGACCTGGTCCCCCGCCGCGTCGGCCCGGTGGAAGGCGCGGAAGCCGTGCGCGTGGGCCTCGACATAGGCCAGGTACGTGTCGAGGTTGGCCGCCAGTTGCTCGCGCACCGGGACTCCCGGCGCCGCCGCGGTCATCCGCAGCATCCGCTCGCTCTCCCGCGCCACGACCGCCGCGAAGAAGTCACGCTTCGTCGGGAAGTAGTGATAAAGCAGTCCGCGCGAGACTCCGGCGATCTCGGCGACCTGCTCGATCCACACGTCGTCGTACGGACTCTCCGAGAACAACCGCGCCCCGACGCCGAGGAGTTGCTCGCGGCGCTCCTCGGTACTGAGCCGGCGGCGTATCGGCCCGCCCTGGTTCGCGGTCATGCCCGAACTTTACTTGACGTCGATTCAATAACGGGACCAGACTGGAGCGCGTTGTTGAACCCGCGTACAACACGCTCAACTCACCGCTGGACCAAGGGAGATCGCGTCATGGCGGAGACGACCAGGGCCGCGGTGCCGAAGGGGTTCCGCAGCGCCGAGCAGGGCTGGCCTCAGCTGCACCGCATTCCGCATCCCCCGCGCCGGCTCCCGCTGCTCGGCGACGTGCTCGGCGCCAGCAGGACCAAGCCCTTGCAGGACTCCCTGCGCCACGCCCGGCAGTTGGGGCCGATCTTCCGGCGCAAGGCGTTCGCCAACGAGATCGTGTTCGTGTGGGGCGCGGGCCTCACGGCCGACCTCTCCGACGAGTCACGCTTCGCCAAGCACGTGGGCCTCGGCATCGCCAACCTGCGGCCGATCGTCGGGGACGGGCTGTTCACGGCGTACAACCACGAGCCCAACTGGCAGCTGGCGCACGACGTTCTGGCCCCGGGCTTCAGCCGGGAGGCCATGGCGGGCTACCACCCGATGATGCTGGACGTGGCCGGGCGGCTCACCGACCACTGGGACCGGGAGCTCGCGGCGGGCCGGGCCGTGGATGTGCCCGGGGACATGACGAGGCTGACCCTGGAGACGATCGCGCGCACCGGGTTCGGGCACGACTTCGGCTCCTTCGAACGATCCCGGCCGCACCCCTTCGTCACGGCGATGATCGGCACGCTCTCCTACGCCCAGCGGCTCAACACCGTGCCGCCGCCGCTGGCTCCGCTGCTGCTCAAGCGCGCCTCCCGGCTCAACGACGCCGACATGGACCTCCTCAACCGCACGGTCGACGACATCGTGCGCGCCCGCCGCGCTTCCGGACCCGGGGACGGAGACCTGCTCGACCGGATGCTGGAGACGGCCCATCCGGAGACCGGCGAGCGGCTGTCGCCGGAGAACGTCCGCCGTCAGGTGATCACCTTCCTGGTGGCGGGCCACGAGACCACGTCCGGCGCGCTCTCGTTCGCCCTGCACTATCTCTCCCGGCACCCCGAGGTCGCGGCCCGCGCCCGCGCCGAAGTGGACCGCGTCTGGGGCGGCGCCGAGACACCCGGCTACGACCAGGTGGCCAAGCTGCGGTACGTGCGCCGGGTGCTGGACGAGTCGCTGCGGCTGTGGCCGACGGCGCCGGCCTATGCCCGGGAGGCCCGCAAGGACACGGTGCTGGCCGGAGAGCATCCGATGCGACGAGGAGCCTGGGCGCTGGTGCTCACGCCGATGCTGCACCGCGAGCCCGAGGTGTGGGGCGCCGACGCCGAGCGGTTCGATCCGGACCGCTTCGACGCCACGGCCGTACGGTCCCGTCCCGCGCACACGTTCAAGCCGTTCGGGACGGGGGCGCGGGCGTGCATCGGCCGCCAGTTCGCGCTGCACGAGGCCACGCTGGTGCTGGGGCTGCTGCTGCGCCGCTACGAACTGCTGGCCGACCCCGCGTACCGGCTGCGGGTGACGGAGCGGCTGACGCTGATGCCGGAGGGGCTGCGGCTGCACCTGGAGCCGCGCCGCAAGGCTGTGCCGGCTCCTCGGTCAGAGGCTCCCTGTCCAGTGCGCGGGGCGGGCGACTGACTCCGGCAGCTTGGTGCCCGCGCTGCCCCTGGCCGCGTTCACCTGGGGCTGGGTGAGGAAGAACGCACCGGTCAGGTCGGCGTCCGTGAGATCGGCGTCCCGCAGATCGGCACCGATCAGATCCGCCCCGCGCAGGTCGGCGCCGGTCAGGTCGGTCGCGATGAGGTAGGCGCCGCGGAGGCTGACGCCCCGCAGGTCGGCGCCCTTGAGACGGGCGCCCATGAGGTCCGCGCCCCGGCGGTCCTTCCGGCGACCGCGCATACCCGCCCGCACCAGTTCGCTGGTCCGCAGCAGCAGGGCGTTGACGTCCTGCCGGTGGGCGCCGACGTCCAGCGCGCCGAGTTCCTGCGGAGTCAGGCGGGTCAGCTCCTCGGTCTTGTCCAGGGCCCGGCGCAGATCGGCGTGGACGGGGCGGGCCGCGGGCAGGGTGAGAGCTTGGCTCAGGTACCAGAGCAGTTCGTGCAGCTGGCGGACGACCGGGAACACGTCGAACATCCGGCGGGCCCGATCACGCGGGCCCTTGCGCCAGTCCTGTCCGCCGAAGGTGACCTGGGAGACCTTCTGCCCGGCGCCGAAACAGTCGTAGACCGTGCAGCCGGTGAAGCCCTCCTGCCGGAGACGGGCGTGGATGCCGCAGCGGTGGTCGTCCTGAAGGTTCCGGCAGGGCGTTCCGGCGTCCTTGTCGACCGCGAAGTCCGCCGAGGCGGTGAAGCGCAGCGCGACACAGCACAGACCGAAGCAGTTCGCGCAGTCTCCGCGCAGGTCGACGAGGTCGCCGGGACGATCTTCCATGCCTCCACCCTAATCTCCGCCCCGAAAGGAAACCTCACCGATGAGTCTCCGGCGGTGTGGGGGTCTTCTCATCCAACGGAAAACAAGCTCGGCTACCACTGAGATGACGAGCCGCACGGCACGAGCCCAACGGATCGAGGAGAGACACCATGTGCAGCCATCAGCCACAGTGCCCCACCGCCGACAGCGCGGACCACCACTCCGCCGTGATCGTCTCGGCCCACCCCGAACAGGGCTGGAGCCTGCTGTGCAACGGCACCATCGTCTTCGACGACACCGGTGAACTCCTCCCGGACGGCCGGGTCGTGAGCCCGCACCGCACCCTCGGCCCGCTGGCCGTCGCCGCGTGAAGCCTCCGGCGCTGCTAGCGGGGGTGCTGGCCAGAGTTTGACCGGTGCGGCGCCGTCGTGGCTGGTCGCGCAGTTCCCCGCGCCCCTTCGGGGCGCTGTCGAACCGCCGGTGACTTCGCCCGCCCCGCTCAGCCCCGCACCCGGTCAAAGACGCGGGTGTCCGCTCAGCGCGCCGCCAGGCTGGAGCGGCGGACCACCAGTTCCGGCTGGAGTACGACCCGGCGGTGCTCGTGTCTTCTCGGGCCGGTGCTTTCCGCCTCGGTCTCCTCCAGGAGCAGTTCGGCGGCCAGGGCGCCCATGGTGACGGCGGGCTGGCGGACCGAAGTGAGGGGGACGGCGGCGGCTGCGGCGAACTCGATGTCGTCGTAGCCGACGATCGCGAGGTCGTCGGGGACGCCGACGCCGGCCGCGTACATGGCCTGGAGGACACCGAGGGCGAGCAGGTCGTTGGCGCAGAACACGGCGGTGGGGCGGTCGGCGAGGCCGAGGAGGCGGGCGCCGGCGTCCCGGCCGGCGGCGACGTCGAGCCGCTCGGTGGGCAGTTCGCGCAGGGCGCCGGGGCCGAGTCCCGCCTCGGTGAGCGCGTTGAGCGCGCCCGTGCGGCGGTCACGCACCTGGTTGAGGCCGGGCGGCCCGCTGACGTACGCGATGGAGCGGTGCCCGGCGTCCACGAGATGGCGTACGGCCAGCGCGCCGCCCGCGACGTCGTCCACGGAGACAGAGCACTCGGTGGTGCCCTCGGCGACACGGTCGACCAGCACGAAGGGGATTCCGTGGCGGCGGAACGCGTCGATGTTGCGGCCGCTTGCGTCGGTGGGCGTCAGCAGGACGCCTCGTACGCGCTGCTCGGCGAAGAGCGACAGGTAGTCGGCCTCCTCACCCGCGCTCTGCGCGCTGTTGCAGACCATCACGCCGAGCCCCGCCTGCCGCGCGGCCCGCTCGGCGCCGCGCGCGACGTCGACGAAGAAGGGGTTGCCCATGTCGAGGACGAGCAGGCCCATGATCCGGCTGCGGCCCGCGCGCAGTTGGCGCGCGGACTCGCTGCGGACGTAGCCGAGCCGGTCGATCGCGGACAGCACCCGGGCACGGGTCTCCGTGGCGACGGATTCCGGGCGGTTGATCACGTTCGACACCGTGCCGACGGAGACTCCGGCGGCGCGGGCGACGTCCTTGATACCCACCGACTGGGCCATCAGGCAGGGACCTCCAGGGAAACGAGGGGCGGCGGGAAGGTCTTCACATTACCGTCATGCCGCCCCATCAGTGCTGCGGTGGCGCGTCGGTCACGCGGGGAGCCGGAAGTCGACGACTCGGAGCGCCGAGGGCGTCGTACCGCTGGACTTCTCCTGGTACATCACCGACAGCACGTTGTCCTGCGCGATACGCATCTCGTCGATCACGACCTCACCGAACGCGTTCAGACCGCTGCCGTCGAACAGCAGCTTCCAGTCGGTGTATCCGGACGCCTTGGAGGCACCGGCGATCCGGCCGAAGGGGAAGACGGCGTACGCGTTGTCGTACTTGTCGAGGACCAGCCTGGTGCGCTGGCTGGAGCCCAGCGCGACCGGGATCTCGGTCTTCTGCCAGGTGCCGGAGGAGTTCTTGCGGACGTGGAAGGCGCGGCCGTTGGCCGTGCGGTCGGAGACGTAGTTGGTGGTGCACTGGCCGAAGCGGCCGGGGACGTAGCTGATGATCGCGTGCGGCAGACCGGAGGAGTCGGTGAACTGGCTCTCCTGGTTCATCAGCGAGTGGTCGGGGTTCAGGGAGTCGACCACGAGCCCGCTGTCAGTGACGGCGACCTTGTCGGAGCCGCCCGTCGTGCCGACGACGGTGCCCGCGTTGTTGCGCCAGGTGCGGCCGCGGTCGTCCGAGTAGACGTAGCCGGTGTCGTGGTTGGTGATGCCGCCGCCGCTGCACATCACGGCGTTGTTCTGCTCGCGCCAGGTGAAGAAGGAGTGCAGGCGCCCGTTCTTGTCGTAGTCGATGCCGTGCAGGTACATGTTGCGGGCCGTCGAGGAGCCGTGCTCGCTGGTGTAGGTGCCGGTGGAGCTGGTCCACTCCCCCAGCGCGGTCCAGGTCGAACCGTTGTACTCGGCAAGGGCGTTGCGGCCGTTGCCGGAGATGCCGACGCGGTAGCTGAGCTGGAGACGGCCCTCGGGGGTGGCCATGAACTGCGGGTACGTGAACTGCGAGGTGAGCGCGAGTCCGTCCAGCGTCGACTGGGGTGCGCCGAAGCGGCTCGCGGTCCAGCTGAGACCGGCCGGGTTGTCCATGAGCCCGGCGACCGACTTGACGTAGGTGAAGCCGTCGCTGTGGGAGTCCATGTTGAGGTGCAGTCGGCCGTCGGTCCTGGAGACGCCCATCGAGATGACGTTGTGGGAGTCGTTGTAGCGCAGCGTGTGGCCGACCTTGACCGTGGACCAGGTGGTGGCGCCGAGGGCACGGCGGCCGACGACGGCGTTGCGGTCGGCGGTGTACCAGACGGCGTACTGGTAGCCCTTGTAGGTCAGCAGGCCGTTCTTCTGGAAGGAGTTGTTGTTGACCAGGCCGTCGTAGGAGACGAAGAAGATGGCCTGGGTGTCGAGGGTGGTGATGCCGGTCCGGGTGACGGAGGGGCCGGGGTCGGCGGCCCTCGCGATGCCGGCGCCGAGGCCGGGTCCGGCGACGGAGGCCAGCAGGGCCGTACCGAGCAAAGCACGTCTTCTCATATCAGCGACTCCGGCTCAGGCTAGGTGGAAGACTTCGGTGAGGGGTTTCATCGCTTCGTCGGGTCGGGCGCCGTCCAGGGACTCGAAGAACGGCGCCATCTCCGCTTGCCAACGGGCGTTGACCTCGGCGGCCTCCATGCCGGCCTGGGCGGCGGCGAAGTCCTCGGTCTCCAAGTAGCCGACCAGCAGGCCGTCTTCACGCAGGAAGAGCGAGTAGTTGTGCCAGCCGGTGGCCGAGAGTGCGTCGAGCATCTCGGGCCATACGGCGGCGTGCCGCTCGCGGTACTCGTCGAGGCGGTCCGCCCGGACCTTCAGCAGAAAGCACACACGCTGCATCAACAGCCCCCGAGGGATCAGAAGTTGTACTGGTCGATGTTCTTGGCGTCGAACACGGTCGGCTTGCCGAGGCTGATCACACCGTCCTTGCCGATGGTGAACTCACCCATGTCCCCGGCCTTGAACGTCTCGCCCTCCTTGCCGGTGATCTGCCCGGACACCAGCGCGACGGAGGTGCGGGCGGCCAGCTCGCCCAGCTTCGCCGGGTCCCACAGCTCGAACGCGTCGACGGTGCCGTTCTTGACGTACTTGCGCATGTCGTTCGGGGTGCCGAGGCCGGTCAGCTTGACCTTGCCCTTGTACTTGGAGCCCGACAGGTACTGGGCCGCCGCCTTGATGCCGACGGTGGTCGGGGAGATGATCCCCTTCAGGTTCGGGTACTCCTGGAGCAGGCCCTGGGTCTGCTGGAAGGACGCCTGCGCGTCGTCGTTGCCGTACGCGACCTTCACCAGCTTCATGTCCTTGTACTTGGGATCCTTGAGCTCGTCCTTCATGAACTCGATCCAGGTGTTCTGGTTGGTCGCGGTCTGCGCAGCGGACAGGATCGCGATCTCGCCCTTGTAGCCGATCTGTTCGGCGAGCAGCTGCACCTCGGTGCGGCCCAGGTCCTCGGCCGACGCCTGCGAGACGAAGGCGTTACGGCAGTCCGCCTTGGTGTCGGAGTCGTACGTCACGACCTTGATGTCGTTCTTCATGGCCTGCTTGAGCGCGGTGCACAGCGCGCCCGGGTCCTGCGCGGAGACGGCCATCGCGTCGACCTGCTGCTGGGTGAGCGTGTTGACGTAACTCACCTGCCCGGCGGTGTCCGTCGCGCTGCTCGGACCGACCTCCTTGTAGCTGGACCCCAGCTCCTTGAGCGCCGCCTCGCCACCCTTGTCGGCCGAGGTGAAGTACGGGTTGTTGACCTGCTTGGGCAGGAACCCGACGGTCAGCCCCTTCTTCAGCTCGGCATTCGGGTCGGCCTTACCGGCGGTGGCAGCGGAGGCATCCTCGTTGGCGACGTCCTTCTTGGTGGTACCGCCGCAGGCGGTGAGGGCGAGAGCGAGCGAGGTGGCGCCGGCGAGGACCGCACAGGTACGGCGGAGGGATGACTTACGCATGACGGTTTCCTTTTGAAAGAGGGTGAGCGGGAGCGCCCCAAAGGGGCGCGGGGAACTGCGCGACCAGCCACAACGGACCCGCAGCCATAAGACGGCCCTACGACGTGAGCCTCTGCGCCCGAGCGACAGAAATCTGGCGTGCCACTCGCGGCCCCAACACGGACAGCACCAGCAACACACCGGTGACAACGATCTGCGACTGCGCGGAAACGTCCTGAAGACTCATCACGTTCTGCAGCGCACCCAGCAGGAACACACCCGCAATCGCACCACCCAACGTGCCCTTGCCCCCGTCGAAGTCGATCCCACCGAGCAACACGGCGGCGACGACGGACAGTTCGAGCCCCATCGCGTTGTCAAAGCGGGCGCTGGCGTAATGCAGTGCCCAGAAGATCCCGGTCAGCGAAGCCATAAGCCCCGTCACCGTGAACAGGATCAGCTTCTGCCGCTTGACCCGGACACCCGCAAACCGCGCCGCCTCCTCGCTCGCGCCGGTCGCGAAGACCGACCGGCCGAACGGGGTGGCGTGCAGAACGATCACGCCGATCGCGAGGAGCACCAGGAAGGGCAGGAAGGCATACGGGATGAACGTGTCGCCGATGCGTCCGGACGCGAAGTCCAGGTACTGGGTGGGGAAGTCGGTCACCGCGTCGGAGCCGAGCACGATCTGTGCGATACCCCGGTAGGCGGCGAGGGTGCCGATGGTGACGGCGAGGGAGGGCAACCCGAGCCGGGTGACGAGCAGACCGTTGATGAGGCCGCACACCACGCCGAGCAGCAGGCAGATCGGGATGATCGTTTCGATCGTCATGCCCTCGTTCCACAGTGCGCCCATGACGGCGCCCGAGAGACCGGCGGTGGAGGCGACCGAGAGATCGATCTCGCCCGAAACGACCAGGAGGGTCATCGGCAGGGCGATCAAGGCGATCGGAAGGGTGTTGCCGATCAGGAACGACAGGTTGAGAGCGTTTCCGAATCCGTCGACCGTGCCGAAGGAGAGCAGCAGCACGACGATCAAGAGTGCGCCGACGGCTGCGTCCCACCTCAACGAGGCGGACCAGCGGCTCGCGCGCGTCAAGGACTCAGGCATGGCGGGCGTTCCTCTTCTTCAGGGCCGAGGCCACGCGCAGCGCGACGACCCGGTCGACCGCGATGGCGAGGATGAGCAGGATGCCGTTGATGGCGAGCACCCAGACGGAGCTGACACCGAGGGCGGGCAGCACGCTGTTGATGGAGGTCAGCAGCAGCGCGCCGAGCGCGGCGCCGTACACGCTGCCGGAGCCACCGGTGAACACGACACCGCCGACCACCACCGCGCTGACGACGGTGAGTTCGTAGCCATTACCCGTGCCGGAGTCGACGTTGCCGAACCGGGCCAGGTACATCGCCCCCGCGAGCCCGGCGAGGGCGCCGCAGAAGGTGTACGCGGCGAGGATCCGCTTGCGGACCGGGATGCCGGCGAGCCGGGCGGCCTCGGGGTTGGAGCCGAGCGCGTACAGCTCGCGTCCGCTGCCGTAGTGCTTGAGGTAGTACGCCGTCGCCACCAGGACCGCCAGCGCGATCAGCGCCAGCCAGGGCACCGCCCAGATGCCGCCGGAGCCGAAGTCGACGAAGCCGTCCGGAAGGTCGGCCGCCGTGATCTGGCGGGAGCCGACCCAGATCGAGTCGATGCCCCGGATGATGTAGAGCGTGCCGAGCGTGACGACGAGCGCGGGCACCTGGCCGAGGCTGACGAGCAGCCCGTTCAGCAGGCCGAAGCCGATGCCGAGCAGGACAGCGAGGAGGATCGCCACGACGGAGTTGCCACCGCCCTGGAGGTACGTACCGGCCGCGAAGGCGCTGATGCCGAGCGTCGAGCCGACCGACAGGTCGACGTTGCGGGTGATGACGACCAGGGACTGACCGGTGGCGACCAGCACCAGGATGGTCGCGTTGAGCAGCAGGTCCTTGATGCCCTGCTCGCTCAGGAACTCGCTGTTGCCCAGCTGGGTGATGACGATCATCACCAGGAACACGACCAGGATGGCCAGTTCCCGCATCTTGAAGACGCGGTCGACCAGCCGGGTGCCGCTCGACTTGGGCACCTCGGTCACGGGAGCCGGGTCGGTGGTCACCGTCATGCGGCGGCCCTCCCCGTGGCTGCGGCCATCACGGTTTCCTCGGTGGCGTCGGAGCGCGGGATCTCGGCGGTGAGCCGGCCCTCGTGCATCACCAGCACGCGGTCGGCCATGCCGAGGATCTCGGGCAGGTCGGAGGAGATCATCAGGACGGCCACGCCGTCGGCGGCCAGCTCGCTGAGCAGCCGGTGGACCTCGGCCTTCGTACCGACGTCGATGCCGCGGGTGGGCTCGTCGACGATCAGCACCTTGGGGCCGGTGGCCAGCCACTTGGCGAGGACGACTTTCTGCTGGTTGCCGCCCGAGAGGGTGTTCACGGTGTCGGCGATCCGGGCGTACTTGACCTGGAGCTTGACGGCCCAGTCGAGGGAGCGGCTGCGCTCGGCCCCGCGGTCCATGAGGCCCGCCTTGACGGTCGTACGGAGTCCGGTGAGGCCGATGTTCCGCTCGATGGACATGTCCATCACCAGGCCCTGAGCGCGCCGGTCCTCGGGGACGAGGGCCAGCCCGGCGGCCATGGCGGTGGAGGGGGCTCCGTTGGTCAGCTTCCGCCCCTGCACCTCGACCTCGCCGGCGTCCCAGCGGTCGATGCCGAAGACCGCGCGGGCGACCTCCGTACGACCGGCGCCGACGAGCCCCGCGAGGCCGACGATCTCGCCGGTGCGGACCTCGAAGGAGACGTCCGTGAAGACGCCCTCACGGGTCAGCCGCCGGACGCTCAGAGCGACCTCACCGGGCCGGACGTCCTGCTTCGGGTACAGCTCGTCGAGGTCGCGGCCGACCATCCGCCGGACGAGGTCGTCCTCGGTCATGCCGTCCAGCGGCTCGCTGGCGATCCAGGCACCGTCGCGCAGCGTGGTCACCGTCTGGCAGATCTGGAAGATCTCCTCCAGCCGGTGCGAGATGAACAGCACCGCGGCACCCTGTTCGCGCAGGGTGCGTACGACGCCGAAGAGACGCGCCACCTCGCTGCCGGTGAGGGCGGCGGTCGGCTCGTCCATGATCAGGACGCGGGCGTCGAAGGAGAGCGCCTTGGCGATCTCGACGATCTGCTGGTCCGCGATGGACAGGCCACGGGCAGGGCGGTCGGGGTCGAGTTCGACGCCGAGGCGTTGCATCAGCGCGATGGTGGCGGCGTGCGTGGCCTTGTGGTCGATCCGGCCGAGGGTGCGCCGCGGACGGCGGCCCATGAAGATGTTCTCGGCGATCGACAGGTCGGGGAAGAGCGTGGGCTCCTGGTAGATCACGGCGATACCGGCGTCGCGGGCGTCGCCGGGGCCGTGGAAGACGACGGGCTCACCGTCGAGCAGCACCTGGCCGGCGTCCGGCCGGTGCACCCCGGCGAGCGTCTTGATGAGGGTCGACTTGCCGGCGCCGTTCTCACCGGCGAGTGCGTGCACCTCGCCGGGGAACAACTCCAGGGAGACGTCCCGCAGAGCGCGCACGGCGCCGAAGGACTTGGAAACGTCCTTCAGTGCCAGCACTGGGGCCGGACCCGTGTCGGACGGGTGGGTCATTGGGGGCTCCTCGACGACACCGGCGGGACGGGCCTCACCGCGTCGTGAAAGGTTTCAACTGGGTTGCCGGGACGTTAGACATGGGAGCCATGTCACGTCAATGGGTCTGTGTCGAAAAAATTTCGATAGCCGAAGGTCACGGACCAGTCACGGGAATCGGGGTTGGCCAGAGGGGTTGACACCCCTTCGGAGGCGCCATAGCTTCCCGTTCTGAATCGTTTCATGCAGCAGCCATTGAAGCCGTCGTTGCAGCAGTAGTTACGACCCGATGCCACAGGAGTCCTGAAGTGACCGAACTCGCCGCGGTGAAGGCCGCCCTGAAGACCCAGGCCGTCGAGACGCCGTCGTGGGCGTACGGGAACTCGGGTACGCGGTTCAAGGTGTTCGCGCAGCGAGGCGTTCCACGGACGCCGCGGGAGAAGCTGGACGACGCGGCTCAGGTGCACGCGTTCACCGGTGTCGCGCCGACCGTTGCCCTGCACATTCCGTGGGACAAGGTCGACGACTACGCGGCGCTGGCGAAGTACGCCGAAGAGCGCGGCGTGACGCTGGGCGCGATCAACTCCAATACCTTCCAGGACGACGACTACAAGCTCGGCAGCATCTGCCATCCGGAGGCGGTGGTGCGGCGCAAGGCTGTCGATCACTTGCTGGAGTGCGTCGACATCATGGATGCGACGGGCTCCGCCGATCTGAAGCTGTGGTTCGCGGACGGTACGAACTATCCCGGGCAGGACGACATCCGTGCGCGGCAGGACCGGCTGGCCGAGGGGCTTGCGGAGGTGTACGGGCGGCTCGGTGAGGGGCAGCGGATGCTGCTGGAGTACAAGTTCTTCGAGCCTGCCTTCTATACGACGGATGTGCCGGACTGGGGTACGGCGTATGCGCACTGCCTCAAGTTGGGGCCGAAGGCTCAGGTGGTGGTCGACACCGGTCATCATGCGCCGGGTACCAACATCGAGTTCATCGTGGCGACGCTGCTGCGGGAGGGGAAGCTCGGGGGGTTCGACTTCAACTCGCGCTTCTATGCGGACGACGATCTGATGGTGGGGGCCGCTGATCCGTTCCAGTTGTTCCGGATCATGTACGAGGTGGTGCGTGGGGGTGGGTTCACGTCCGACGTCGCCTTCATGCTCGATCAGTGTCACAACATCGAGGCGAAGATTCCGGCGATCATTCGGTCGGTGATGAATGTGCAGGAGGCTACCGCCAAGGCTTTGCTGGTGGATCGGTCGGCGTTGGCTGCCGCACAGGCGTCGGGTGATGTCCTTGAGGCGAATGCCGTCCTGATGGATGCGTACAACACGGATGTGCGGCCGTTGCTCGTGGAGGTTCGCGAGGAGATGGGGCTGGACGGGGACCCGATTGCTGCGTATCGCCGGTCCGGGTGGGCCGAGAAGATTGTCGCTGAGCGAGTTGGTGGGGAGCAGGCCGGTTGGGGCGCGTGAGCGTCTGCCGAGCTCGGTTCTTCGCGGGGTGCGGGCCGGTTGTGGCTGGTCGCGCAGTTCCCCGCGCCCCTAGGTAATTGCACTCGCCCTCTCTCAAGTAAGGACTGGAAGTTCATGGCACCGCACCCCGAAGCCGCTGATCTCCTCGCCCGGTCGAATCGGCTCGGCGCTGATCCTCGTAACACCAACTACGCCGGCGGGAACACCTCCGCCAAGGGGACCGACACCGATCCCGTCACCGGTGGTGATGTGGAGCTGATGTGGGTCAAGGGGTCCGGGGGTGACCTCGGGACTCTCAAGGAAACCGGGCTGGCCGTGTTGCGGCTGGACCGGATGCGGGCGCTCGTCGATGTCTACCCGGGGGTCGAGCGCGAGGACGAGATGGTGGCCGCGTTCGACTACTGCCTGCATGGCAAGGGCGGGGCGGCTCCGTCGATCGACACGGCGATGCACGGGCTGGTCGAGGCCGCGCATGTGGATCATCTGCATCCGGACTCCGGTATCGCTCTCGCCTGTGCCGTCGACGGGGAGAAGCTGACCGCCGAGTGTTTCGGGGACAGCGTGGTGTGGGTGCCGTGGCGGCGGCCCGGGTTTCAGCTCGGGCTGGACATCGCGGCCGTGAAGAAGGCCAATCCGCAGGCTGTCGGGTGCATTCTCGGCGGGCACGGGATCACCGCCTGGGGTGACACCTCCGAGGAATGTGAGCGGAACTCGCTGCACATCATTCGTACCGCCGAGGCGTTCCTCGCCGAGCGGGGGAAGCCGGAGCCCTTCGGGCCGGTGATCGAGGGGTACGCCGCCCTCAGCGCCACCGAGCGGCGGGAGCGGGCGGCCACGCTGGCGCCTCATGTGCGTGCCCTCGCGTCCCAGGACCGCCCCCAGGTGGGCCACTTCAACGACTCCGAGGTCGTCCTCGACTTCCTCGCCTCCGCCGAGCATCCTCGGCTCGCCGCGCTCGGTACGTCGTGCCCCGATCACTTCCTGCGCACAAAGGTACGGCCGCTGGTGCTCGACCTGCCGCCGACCGCGCCGCTGGACGAGGCGATCGCACGGCTGAAGGAGCTGCACGCCTCTTATCGCGAGGAGTACGCCGCCTACTACCAGCGGCACGCCCTGCCCGACTCCCCCGCGATGCGCGGTGCCGACCCGGCGATCGTGCTGATTCCCGGGGTCGGCATGTTCAGTTTCGGCAAGGACAAGCAGACCGCGCGGGTGGCCGGCGAGTTCTATGTCAACGCCATCAATGTGATGCGTGGGGCCGAGGCCGTGTCGACGTATGCGCCGATCGAGGAGTCCGAGAAGTTCCGTATCGAGTACTGGGCTCTTGAGGAGGCCAAGCTTCAGCGGATGCCGAAGCCCAAGGCGCTGGCGACTCGGGTCGCGCTGGTGACCGGTGCGGGCAGCGGGATCGGGAAGGCGATCGCCGGGCGGCTGGTGGCCGAGGGGGCGTGTGTCGTCGTCGCCGATCTCAACGCCGAGAACGCAGCTGCCGTCGCCGAGGAGCTCGGTGGTCCCGACAAGGCCGTCGCCGTGACGGTCGACGTGACGTCCGAGGAGCAGATCGCCGACGCCTTCAAGGCAGCCGTGCTCGCCTTCGGCGGGGTCGATCTGGTGGTCAACAACGCCGGTATCTCGATCTCCAAGCCGCTCCTTGAGACTTCGGCGAAGGACTGGGACCTGCAGCACGACATCATGGCCCGGGGGTCGTTCCTCGTCTCGCGGGAGGCGGCGCGGGTGATGATCGCGCAGGGGCTGGGCGGCGACGTCGTCTACATCGTCTCCAAGAACGCCGTCTTCGCCGGGCCGAACAACATCGCGTACTCCGCCACCAAGGCCGATCAGGCGCATCAAGTGCGGCTGCTGGCCGCCGAGTTGGGTGAGTACGGTATCCGGGTCAACGGGATCAATCCGGATGGCGTGGTGCGCGGGTCCGGGATCTTCGCCGGTGGCTGGGGTGCGCAGCGGGCGGCCGTGTACGGCGTCGAGGAGGCGAAGCTGGGCGAGTTCTATGCGCAGCGGACCATCCTCAAGCGCGAGGTGCTGCCCGAGCATGTCGCGAACGCCGTGTTCGCGCTGACCGGTGGGGAGTTGACGCACACCACCGGGCTGCATGTCCCGGTCGACGCCGGCGTCGCGGCCGCGTTCCTGCGATGAGTACGGCTGTGAAGTCGTACGCCGCGGTCGACCTCGGCGCGTCCAGCGGGCGCGTCATGGTCGGCCGGGTCGGGCCCGACTCGCTGGAGCTGACGGAGGCGCACCGGTTCGTGAACCGGCCGGTGCGGGTGCCGGAGGGACTGCGGTGGGACGTGCTCGGGCTGTATGCCGGAGTGCTGGACGGACTCAGGGCGTCCGGGCAGGTCGACTCCGTCGGCATCGACAGCTGGGCCGTGGACTACGGGCTGCTGGACGCCGACGGGGCGCTGCTCGGGAACCCCGTGCACTACCGGGACGCGCGGACCGAGGGCATCGCGGAGAAGGTGTGGGCGACGGTGCCCGCCCCCGAGCTGTATGCGGCGACCGGACTGCAGTACGCGCCTTTCAACACGCTGTACCAGCTGGTCGCCGCCCGTTCCACCCAGCAACTGGCGTACGCCAAGCGCCTGTTGCTCGTCCCGGATCTGCTCGCCTACTGGCTCACCGGCGAGCAGGGCACCGAGCTGACCAACGCCTCCACGACCCAGCTGATCGATCCCCGGACGCGCGACTGGTCGTTCGACGTCGCCGCCCGGCTCGGGATCGACCTCGGCCTGTTCGCGCCGCTCAGGCAGCCCGGGGATCCGGCGGGCGTGCTGCGGCCCGAGGTGCTGGAGGAGACCGGGCTGGCCGGGCCGGTGCCGGTGACCACGGTCGGCTCGCACGACACGGCGTCGGCGGTGGCGGCCGTACCGGCCGAGGGTGAACGGTTCGCGTACATCTGCACCGGCACCTGGTCCCTGGCGGGCCTGGAGCTGGATGTGCCCGTGCTGAGCGAGGCGAGCCGCGCCGCCAACTTCACCAATGAGCTGGGGCTGGACGGCACGGTCCGGTATCTGCGCAACATCATGGGGCTGTGGCTGCTTCAGGAGTGCGTACGGGCCTGGGGTGAGCCGGAGTTGGGCGGTCTGCTGCTCGACGCGGCCAAGGCGCCGGCGCTGCGGTCGGTCGTGGACGCGGGCGACTCGGCGTTCCTCGCGCCGGGGCGGATGCCGGAGCGGATCGCCGAGGCCTGCCGGGTCTCGGGGCAGCCGGTGCCCGAGTCGCCCGCCGAGATCACGCGTTGCATCCTCGACTCCCTCGCGCTCGCCCATCGCCGGGCGGTCGAGGAGGCGCAGCGGCTGGCCGAGCACCCGGTCGACGTCGTGCACATCGTGGGTGGCGGCACCCGAAACGCGCTGCTGTGCCAGCTCACCGCCGACGCCTGCGGACTGCCGGTCGTGGCGGGCCCGACGGAGGCCGCCGCCCTCGGGAACGTCCTGGTCCAGGCGCGGGCCCACGGGCTCGTCGGCGACCTCGCGGGAATGCGGCGCCTGCTCACCCGAACGCAGCCGCTGACCCGGTACGAGCCGCGCGGCGACATCGCGCGCTGGCGCGAGGCGGAGGCCCGGCTCACCCGGCGGTGACCGGGGACTCCCCCACGTCCTGTTGCCGGACTACGCTGCACTCATCCGATGATCAACCAAAAGGAGCCGCGATGCGTGTCGCCCTGTTCCTGACCTGTGTCAACGACACGCTCTATCCGGACACCGGGCGCGCCGTGGTGAAACTGCTGACCAGGCTGGGCGTCGAGGTCGACTTCCCGATGGCCCAGACGTGCTGCGGGCAGGCGCACTACAACACCGGCTACCGTCATGAGGCTGAACCGCTGGCCCGGCATTTCTCCGATGTCTTCGGGGGGTACGAGGCGATCGTGACCCCGTCCGGGTCGTGCGGGGCGATGGTGCGGGAGCTGTATCCGCGCATGGGCGAGCGGGCGCGGGCCGAGGGGCGCGGGGACACGCTCGCGGCCACGTTGGCGCCGGTGATCCCGAAGACGTATGAGCTCACGGAGTTTCTGGTGGACGTGCTCGGGGTGACGGACGTCGGCGCGTACTACCCGCACCATGTGACCTACCACCCGACCTGCCATGGGCTGCGCAGCCTGGGCCTGGCCGACCGGCCGCGCCGGCTGCTCCAGGCCGTCAAGGGGCTGGAGCTGGTCGAGTTGCCGGGGGCGGACGAATGCTGCGGCTTCGGCGGCACGTTCGCCCTGAAGAACGCCGACGTCTCCGCGGCGATGGGCGCGGACAAGGTGCGCAACGCCGAGTCGACGGGCGCCGAGGTGCTGTGCGCGGCCGACAACTCCTGTCTGATGCACATCGGCGGGACGATGGCCCGGCTCAGCACCGGCATGCGGCCGGTCCACATCGCGGAGATCCTGGCGAGCACGGAAGAGGAGCCGGCGCGATGAGCGGGCGTACCGGAGAGGAGCCGCGCGCATGAGCGGGACGTTCGTAGGGATGCCGGCCTTCCCCGAGGCCGCGCACGAGGCGGTACACAACCAGACCCTGCGCGGCAATCTGCGCCACGCCACCCAGACCATCCGCGCCAAGCGGGCCAAGGCGGTCGCCGAAGTCTCCGACTGGGCGGCGCTGCGCGAGGCGGGCAAACAGATCAAGGACCACACGCTCCGCCATCTCGACCGCTATCTCGTGCAGTTGGAGGAGTCGGTCACGGCAGCGGGCGGAACGGTCCACTGGGCGACCGACGCCGACGACGCCAACCGGATCGTGACTCGACTGGTCAAGGAGACCGGCGAATCGGAGGTCGTCAAGGTCAAGTCGATGGCCACGCAGGAGATCGGGCTCAACGAGGCGCTGGAAGAGGAGGGCATCCGCGCCTACGAGACCGATCTCGCCGAGTTGATCGTGCAGTTGGGCAAGGACCGGCCCTCGCACATCCTCGTCCCGGCGATCCATCGCAACCGTGGCGAGATCCGGGACATCTTCGCCCGCGAGATGAGCGAGTGGGGCCGCCCCGCACCCGAAGGTCTCACCGACACACCCGCCGAACTCGCCGAGTCCGCACGCCTGCACCTCCGCGAGAAGTTCCTGCGCGCCAAGGTCGGCGTCTCCGGCGCCAACTTCATGGTCGCCGAGACCGGCACGATGGTCGTCGTGGAGTCCGAGGGCAACGGGCGGATGTGCCTGACCCTGCCCGAAACGCTGATCTCGGTCGTCGGCATCGAGAAGATCGTGCCGACCTGGCAGGACCTGGAAGTGTTCCTGCAGACGCTGCCGCGCTCGTCGACGGCGGAGCGCATGAACCCGTACACGAGCATGTGGACCGGCACGACGGACTCCGAGACCGCCGACGGGCCTCGCACCTTCCACCTGGTGCTCCTCGACAACGGCCGCACCGACACCCTCGCCGACGAGGTCGGCCGCCAGGCCCTGCGCTGCATCCGCTGCTCGGCGTGTCTCAACGTGTGCCCGGTGTACGAGCGGGCCGGCGGCCACGCCTACGGCTCGGTCTATCCGGGCCCGATCGGCGCGATCCTGAGCCCGCAACTCCGGGGTACGGACAGCGAGATCGACGCCTCGCTGCCGTACGCCTCGTCGCTGTGCGGTGCCTGCTACGAGGTGTGCCCGGTCGCCATCGACATCCCCGAGGTGCTGGTGCATCTGCGGGAGCGGGTCGTGGAGGGCGGCCAGGTGACGCGGGCGGGCAACAAGGTGGTGCTGAAACCGGCCAAGGGACATGCCACCGAGCGGGCGGCGATGCGGGCGACACGCTGGGCGTTCGCCCGCCCGGGCGCCCTGCGCACCGGCCAGCGGCTCGCCTCGCACACGCGGCGGCTGCATCCGCGCTCGCTTCCGGGGCCCGGCAAGGCGTGGAGCGACAGCCGGGCGCTGCCTGTGCTGCCTTCCGAACCGTTCCGGGACTGGTGGCAGCGCACGCACGGCGGAAAGGGCGGTGCGAAGTGAGCAGCAGGGAGCGGATCCTGGGCCGGGTGCAGCGCGCGCTCGCGGACGTGCCACCGGACGACACGCCGTACGACCAGGCGATCTCGCGCGCGTACCTGGGCGAGCACGGGAACCGGAGTGTCAAGGAGACGGTGGATCTGCTCGCCGAGAACCTGGCGGACTACCGGGCGATCGTGCACCGCACGGACGGTGCGGGACTCGCCGAAGTGATCGCGGGCTTGCTCGACGCACGGGGATCGGCGTCCGTCGTCGTGCCGCCGAGGCTGGACGAAGGCTGGCTGGCGGCGACCGAGGTGGACCGGGTGCCGGACCGGGCCGAGAGCACGTCGTACGAACTGGACCGGGTCGACAGTGTGGTGACGGGCTGCGCGCTCGCGATCGCCGAGACCGGCACGATCGTCCTGGACGGCTCCCCCGACCAGGGCCGCCGCCGTATCACCCTCGTCCCCGACCATCACATCTGCGTCGTACGGGTCCCCGGCCAGGTCGTGTCGTCCGTGCCGCAGGCCCTGCCCCGGCTCGATCCGACACGCCCGCTGACCTGGATCTCCGGCCCCTCCGCGACCAGCGACATCGAACTCGACCGGGTCGAGGGGGTGCACGGGCCGCGCACCCTGGAGGTGGTCCTGGTGAGCGGGGAGTGATCGGCGCGGTCAGCGTGAGGACATGATCCGGTTCGATCAGGTCACCAAGCGCTGTCCGGACGGTACGACGGCCGTGGACGGGCTCAGCTTCGAGGTGTCCGAGGGTGAGCTGGTCACCCTCGTCGGCCCGTCCGGCCACGGCAAGACGACGACCATGATGATGGTGAACCGGCTGATCGAGCCGACGTCCGGGCAGATCTTCGTGAACGGAGAGGACATCGCCAAGGTCGACCCCGTGCGGCTGCGCCGCCGTATCGGATACGTCATCCAGCAGGCGGGCCTCTTCCCGCACCGCACGATCCTCGACAACACGGCGACCGTGCCGTCCCTGGTCGGGTGGAAGAAGGCGAAGGCCCGGGCGCGGGCCGCGGAGTTGCTCGATCTGGTGGGGCTGGACCCCAAGACGTTCGGGCGGCGTTATCCGGAGCAGTTGTCGGGCGGGCAGCGATGGGGGTCCCCCAGGCCGTTCAGGCACTGCGGGAGGGTCGGTGTGGCGCGGGCGCTGGCCGCCGATCCGCCGGCGCTGCTGATGGACGACCCGTTCGGTGCGGTCGACCCGGTGGTGCGGGAGCAGTTGCAGGACGAGTTCCTGCGGATGCAGGCTGCGGTGCGCAAGACGGTGCTGCTGGTCACGCACGACATCGAGGAGGCCGTGCGGCTCGGCGACCGGATCGCCGTGTACGGGCAGGGGCGGATCTAGCAGTTCGACACGCCCGGCGCGGTGCTGGGCGCCCCGGCGACTCCGTATGTGGCCGAGTTCGTGGGCGCCGACCGGGGGTTGAAGCGGCTGTCCGTCACCGAGATCGAGGCCGACGACCTGGAGCAGCCGCCGCTCGCCCGCCCGGACGAACCCGCCCCGGCCGCGGCGGCACGGCTGCGCGCGGAGGGCGCGCGCTGGGCCGTCGTCCTCGACGAGGACGGTGAACTGCTGGGCTGGGTCGGCGTCGACGACCTGGGCGCGGACGGTTCGGTCGGCGAGCGCGCGCACCGCATGAACGCCTGGGTACCGGTCGGCGCACCCCTGAAGCAGGCGTTCGGTGTGATGCTCCAGCACGACGCCGGCTGGGTCGCGGTCCTGGACGGCGCCCGCTTCCTGGGCGTACTGACCCCGGCGAAGCTGCATGAGGCGCTGCGGCGGTCCGTGGACGCGGATGCGTTGGGGGTGCCGCGGGATCAGGTGTCGTTCGACTCGGTCGCCGATGCGTAGCGCTCCGCTGGAAGGGGGGTGCCTTGGCTGCGGGTCCGTTGTGGCTGGTCGCGCAGTTCCCCGCGCCCCTTTGGGGCGCTCGCTCGTCAGCTGTATCTGATCGGGCAGCCGCGTTTCAGGGAATAGGGAATGTCGAGTACCTGGGGTGCCTGCCGACTCCTCGGGCACCGATTCGTACGGCGGCAGTCCGCGCCGCCGCAGCTCCTCATTCAGCCCGGACGCCACCGCGCCCGGTCCCCCCTCCGCCTCACTTCTGCAGCCCCTTCTCCTTCACAGGACGAGGGCGACGACCGTCGGGCCCTCTCCCCACTCGCCGACGGGGGTGAGGAGCAGCAGAACCAGGACGGCGAACGTCGGCACCGCGCGGCCGATGTTGGAGATGTTCACGGCCAGTGCGCCGCCCTTGCCGAGGTGGCCCAGGACGATGGCCACGGGCAGCGCGATGAGGCAGCTGACGATCAGGCAGACGACGGTCAGCACGAGGTGTTGCAGGAGCCGCTGCCAGATGCCGTCGTCGCCGGCCCAGTGAGCGGAGTCGGTGAGCCAGTCCCAGGCGTCGGCGAGGGTCGTCATGCGCGGGCCGCCCTCGTCCATGGGGTGATCAGCCGCTGCACGCCGAGGAGCAGCACGTCGGCCTCGACGGCGATCACCACGCACAGCACGGACGCCGTGAGCACCTGTGCCTTGAAGTAGGTGTTCATGCCGGAGTGGATGAGGTTGCCGAGCCCGCCGAAGCCGACGATCGCGCCCACCGTCACCAGGGAGACCGCCGAGACCATGGCGATGCGCGGTCCGGCCATCGCGGCGGGGTTGCGGACCAGCAGCGTCAGCGAGTACAGGACGAGTCCGGCTACGACCAGGCTCGACGAGAGTCCGTACACGGGCAGCAGCAGCGAGAACATCGCCAGGGACGGGATGGTGTAGAGGATGGTCGTCACGGCGAGCACGGGCCCGGCCGTCCAGCCCCAGCGGCGGGCGAGCACGGCCGGCGGCAGGGCGATGGCCAGGCCGATCAGCACCGAGATCCCGGTCAGCTGCACATGCTGGCCGACCGCGTCCAGGAGGATCTCTCGGCGGGTGCTCAGATACTCGCCGCAGATCCACTCGTTGCGCGCGAGGCAGTCGTCCGGGCGCGCGGTCACGGGTCCATTGCATCGGGCTGCCTGGAGGGTCGGCTCGTTCTGGTGCCCCGTACGGGGTGTCGCCGAGTACACCCTCCGATACGGGTTCTGCGCCCAATGTGGTCCGGCCTCCGTCTCCGTAGCGTCTTGGGCATGGCACAGGGCGTGCCGGAGTGAGGGTGATGACGAAATGTTTCGCACAGGTTCGCGACGTATGCACGACAAGGGACCCGCCGCCGAGGCGCTGCGGCTGGTCAAGGTCACCAAGACCTACGGCTCCGACGACAGCGCCGTGACCGCCCTGGACGGGGTCACGCTCAGCCTCGGACGGGGCACCTTCACCGCGGTGATGGGTCCTTCGGGCTCCGGGAAGTCGACGCTGCTGCAGTGCGCGGCCGGTCTGGACCGGCCCGACAGCGGCATCGTGCTGGTCGACGGGGCGGAGATGACGGGCGGCACGGAGGCCGAACTGACGAAGTTCCGGCGCCGCCGGATCGGGTTCGTGTTCCAGCAGTACAACCTGCTGGAGACGCTGACCGTCGCGCAGAACACGGTGCTGCCGCTGAAGCTCGCCGGGCAGCGCGTGGACCGGCGGCGGGCCCGGGAGGTGCTGACCTCGGTGGGGCTCGGCGACCGGCTCGGGCACCGTCCCGACCAGCTCTCCGGCGGTCAGCGGCAGCGGGTGGCCATTGCCCGCGCGCTGGTCACCGAACCCCGGGTGGTCTTCGCGGACGAGCCGACGGGCGCCCTGGACACGCGCAGCGCACGGGATGTGCTGCTCCTGCTCCAGGAGACGGTGCGGGTGCACGGCCGGACGGTGGTCATGGTGACGCACGACCCGGTCGCCGCCTCGTACGCCGACTCGGTGCTGTTCCTCGCGGACGGCCGGCTGGCCGGCCGGATGGACACACCGACGCCCGACGCGGTCGCCGAGCGGCTGGCCCACCTGGGCGACGACGTCCTGAAGGCGGTGTGACCGATGCTCGTACTGGCCATGCGGTCGATCCGGCAACGGCCCGGACGCTTCCTCGCGACCTTGCTGTCCGCCTTCCTCGGCGCGGCGATCATCATGACGTTCAACTCGATGCACGACACCGCCGGACAGCCCGGCATCGACTCGACCAGCTCCGAGACGCTGAGCCTCTCGGCGAGCGTCGTCGGCGGCTACGGCACCCTGCTGGTGTTCTTCGCCGTCGCCTCGACACTCACGGTCAACGTCCGCCAGCGGGCGGCCGAGCTGGAGCTGCTGCGCTGCTCGGGGGCGACTCCGGCGCAGATCAAGCGGATGGTCGTCGGTGAGGCGGTGGCCGTGGCCCTGGTGGGCGCGGTGCTGGCGATCGGCCCGGCGATGCTGGGCGGGCAGCTGCTGCTGGATGTGTTCCAGGACAGCGGCCAGGTCGCCGAGTCCGTCGACCACTCCTTCGGTCCGATCGCGTTGATGTCGGGCATCGACATCACACTGCTCGCGGCGGCGGGCGCCGCGTTCCTCGCCGTACGGCGGGCGACGCACCGGCGCGAACGGCGGGACGGGAAGCGGAAGTTCTTCGCGTACGCCGCTCTGATCGTCGGCGCTGTGGCGGTGACCTCCACCTTCGCGATGTCGGCGACGGACGAGGCGCTGATGGCGGCTCCGGCGTACGGCGCGATCCTGCTGTCGGTGGGTTTCGCGCTGCTGGCGACACGGCTGCTGAAGGGCATGCTGGACCGGCTGTCGCTGCCGGGGGCGAGCGGCTGGCTGGCCGTGCGCAACCTGCGTGAGCGGGCGGACCATCTCGCCGGGATCCTGATGTCGCTGGTCCTGTTCACGGCGGTGTCCACGGCGACGCTCACCATGCAGGCGGTGGAGAGCGACACGGTCGAGAAGCTGGGGATCGTCAAGGACGTCGACGCCAAGACGCTGGAGACGCTGAACTTCACGGTCGTCGGCATCATCGTGGCGTTCGTCTGCGTGATGCTGGTCAACTCGCTGTACGCGGCGACGACGTACCGGGCCCGCGAGTTCGGGCAGCAGCGGCTGGCCGGGGCGACTCCGGGTCAGGTGCTCGGTGTGGTGGGTGCCGAGGGGCTGGTCCTCACGGTGACCGGTGTCTTCTTCGGCACGGTGGCGGCGCTGGCGGGGATCGTCCCGTTCACGATCGTCCGCTCGGACGAGGTGCTGCCGGGCCAGTTCTTCGGCATCTGGCTCGCGGTCGTCGTGATCGCGGCGGCGGTGACGATGGGGACGAGCCTGGTCACGACCCGGCGGGTGCTGCGCACTCCGGCGGTCGAGGCGGTGGGGCTCGCGGCCTGAGCGAGGGGGATTCGGTAAGGGGCGGCCGCTCTTGCGGCCGCCCCTTACGCCTATGCGACCCCCGCCGCGTCCAGCAGCGCCGTCACGGTGGCGGTGGCCAGCCCGTCCAGCGTCTCGACCCGCGCGCCGGCCCGGGCGCTCGCGCCGTCGAAGACCAGCGTCAGCTGCCGGGCCAGCAGCTGCGGATCACGTGCGCCGCCCAGCTCGGCCAGGGCGCGGAACGCCTCGGTCAGCCGCCCCTTCGTGGCACTGGCGACCACACTTGCCGGGTGCTCCGGGTCCTTCAGCTCGACCATCGCGGACAGGAAGGGGCAGCCTCGGTACTCGGGCTGCGTCGACGCCTTCTCCAGCCGCTCGAAGACCTCGAGGATGCGTTCGCGCGGAGTGCCTGTGTCGTCCGGGGTGAGCTGCCGCTCGTAGGCGGGCGCCCGGCGCTCCAGGCTCGCCGCCAGGACTTCGTCCTTGCTCGCGAAGAGTTGGTACATCGACCGCTTGGAGACCCCGGCCGTCCTGCACAGCGCTTCGACACCGATCGAGACGCCGTCGCGGTAGAACAGCTCGGCCGCCGCGTCGAGCAGCCGGTCCTTCGTGGACGCTCTGTCCGTCGTGGGCATACGGCGAGGCTAGCGCGCCCCGGAGCGGATCGGAAACCGATCGGTCTCTTGGTTGGGAACCGCGTGACAGACACGGTGAACAAGCGCTTGGATAGCGGCAGGAATCCACACCGAGCGGGAGGCCCCGTTGTTCACATCCGTCGACGAAGTCTCCGCCCGCCTCGCCGAGACCGGCTATCTCGCCTCCCCCGCGGTCGCCACCACCGTCTTCCTCGCCGACCGTCTCGGCAAGCCGCTCCTGGTGGAGGGCCCCGCCGGCGTCGGCAAGACGGAACTCGCCAAGGCTGTCGCCACGATCGCCGGAGCGGAGCTCATACGGCTGCAGTGCTACGAAGGCGTCGACGAGTCCCGCGCCTTGTACGAGTGGAACCACGCCAAGCAGTTGCTGCGCATCACCGCGGGCCGGGACGAGACCTGGGACGAGACGCGCACCGACATCTTCAGCGAGGAGTTCCTGCTCCCCCGCCCACTGCTGACGGCCATCCGCGGCGACACTCCGAAGGTCCTGCTGATCGACGAGACCGACAAGGCGGACGTCGAGGTGGAGGGCCTGCTGCTCGAAGTGCTGAGCGACTTCCAGGTCACCGTCCCCGAACTGGGCACGGTCACGGCCACGCGCCGCCCCTTCGTCGTCCTCACGTCGAACGCGAGCCGCGAGCTGTCCGAGGCGCTGCGCCGCCGCTGTCTCTTCCTCCACATCGGCTTCCCCGACGAGGAGTTGGAGCGCCGGATCGTACGGCTGAAGGTGCCGGACCTCGACGAGGCGCTGGCCGCGTCCGTGGTACGCGTCGTCGGCGCCCTGCGGGCGATGGCGCAAGGTGCCTTCGGTCGCCGAGACCGTCGACTGGGCGCGCACACTGCTGGCGCTGGGCGCCGACACGCTCGACGAGACGGTCGTACAGGCCAGCCTGGGGGTGCTCCTCAAGCACCAGGACGATGTCCTGAAGGCGGCCGCCAAGCTCGATCTGGACGCCGTGTGACCGCGGCGGCGTCGGATGTCGCGGCGCGGCTGACGGACTTCGTCGCCGCGCTCCGTGAGCACGGCATCCGCATCGGCACCGGGGAGACCGTGGACGCCGGTCGGGCGGTGGCGGCGCTGGGCCTGGCGGACCGTGAGCAACTGCGCGAGGGACTGGCCGCGACGCTGCTGCACGGCACGGGACAGCGGCCGGTGTTCGACCCGGTCTTCGACCTGTACTTCCCGCGGGGCGTGGGAGCGCCCGAGGAGCAGCCCGCGGACCGGGACGATCTGCGGGACCGTCTCGCGAAGGCGCTGACCGCCAACGACCCCGCATTGATGGGCCGGTTGGCGGGCGAGGCCGTCGACGGCTTCGGCGGATACGGGAGTTCACCGGCGTCGTACGGCTGGTCGTCGCATCAGACGCTCGACCGGCTCCGCCCGCAGACGCTGCTGGCCCGTGTCCGCGACGACATCCGGGCGCAGAGCGGCACTTCGGGGTTTGCGGACCGGCTCCTCGACGACGAGATCCGGCGGCGGATCGAGGCGTTCCGGGCGATGGTGGCCACGGAGGCGCGGCGCCGGGTCGCCGAGCGGCGCGGGCGGGACGAGATCGCCCGGCGGGCGGTGGCCCCGACCGCCGACCGGGTGGACTTCCTGTACGCCGGGCGGGACCGGGTGGCCGAACTGCGCAGGACGGTGCAGCCGCTCGCCCGGAAGCTCGCCACCCGGCTGGCGGCGCGCCGGCGCCGTGCCGCGCGGGGCACGATCGACCTGCGCCGGACGCTGCGCGGCTCGCTGTCGACGGGCGGGGTGCCGATGCGGCCCGTGCTGCGCCGGCGCCGTCCGGCCCGGCCCGAACTGGTGCTGCTGTGCGATGTGTCGGGCTCCGTGTCCGGCTTCTCGGACTTCACGATGCTGCTGGTGCAGGCGCTGCACGACCAGTTCAGCAAGGTGCGGGTGTTCGCCTTCGTCAACCGGATCGACGAGGTGACCGGGCTGCTCCGGCACGGCGTCGCCGATCCCCAGGGGCTCGGCGCCCGCATCCAGGCGGAGGCCACGCTCACCGGCTGGCACGGCAGCAGCGACTACGGCGTCGCACTGGGCGAGTTCGCGGAGCGGTACGCCGACGCGCTGGGCCCGCGTACGACCGTGTTCGTCCTCGGCGACGCCCGCACGAACATGAGCGACCCGAACCTGTCCGCCGTACGCGACATCGCCGAACGGGCCCGCCGCGTCTACTGGTTGAACCCTGAGCCGCGCACGCTGTGGGGCACCGGTGACTCGGCCGCACCAGAGTACTCCGGTGTCGTCGCAATGAACGAGTGCCGCAACGCCCGGCAGCTCGGCGACCTGATCGCCCGCCTGCTGCCGGTGTGATCAGGCCGCGAGCTGCGGATAGAGCACCGCGAGGTCCGCGGACAGGCCCCGCCTTGGCCTGCCGGGAGATGTCGTCCGCCAGCACCTCGTAGGCTCCGGCCGCGATGCCGTCGAGGGCCTGCGCCGCCACGCTCTCGGGCGTGGACTTCGGCTCGTCGATCTGTGCCGTCATGTCCGTGTCGACATAGCCGACTTGAAGGCCGGTGACCTCGATGCCGCGCGGCTTGAGGTCGAGGCGCAGGGAGTTGCTCTGCGACCAGAAGGCGGCCTTGGAGGCGCTGTAGGAGCCCGCGAGACCGATCCACGAGAGCACCGATCGGCGGCAGCCGCGATGGACGCCGGGTCGCCGACCTCGAGGGCCAGCGGCACGGCATCGGGGTGGGTGACGGTCCCGCGGGTTGCACGGCCCATGCCGCGGCTGCCGCCGGTGACCACCAGGGCGACGGAACCTTCGATGGTTGTCATGGGACTCTCCGCACTCTTCAAACAAGGCAAGCGCGCCCCCACCCCGTGCACCTCTCCCGGACCCCCTAGGGGTGCTCTCCGGGGAGAACCAGGGCTTGCTCCTCATCCCCGGGCAGACCTCGCCCTTCTACGCTCCGCAGTAACAGAGGGGGATTCCATGAAGGCTGTGATCCAGGACCGGTACTGCTCGGCGGACGAGCTGGAGTTCAGGGAGGTCGACCGGCCGGTACCGAAGCCCGACCAGGTGCTCGTGCGGGTGCGGGCGGCGTCCGTCAACGCCAAGGACTGGCACATGATGCACGGCGACCCGAAGCTGATGCGCATCTCCATGGGGCTGCGCGCACCCAAGCTGAAGATCCGCGGCAATGACTTCGCGGGCCGGGTCGAGGCCGTCGGCAGCGAGGTGAAGGGGCTGCACCCGGGCGACGAGGTGTTCGGCGAGACCGACGGGACGTTCGCCGAGTACGCGTGTGCCCGTGCCGCGACCGTGGCCCCGAAACCACCCGGCCTCACCTTCGAGCAGGCCGCCGCGATCCCGTTGGCGGGGTGCACCGCGCTCATGGGCCTGCGCGATGTGGCCCGCGTGCGGTCCGGGCAGACGATCCTGATCAACGGCGCGTCCGGCGGCGTCGGCACCTTCGCGGTGCAGCTCGCGAAGGTGTACGGCCTGGACGTCACCGCGGTGTGCCGGACCCGCAACGTGGACATGGTCCGCTCGCTCGGGGCGGACCATGTCGTCGACTACAGCCAGGAGGACTTCACCCGGAGCGGACGCCGGTACGACGTGGTGCTCGATCTGGTCGGCAACAAGTCGCTGAGCGAGTTCCGGAGCGTGCTGACCCCGACCGGCACGCTGGTGCTGTCCGGCGGCGGGACCTACGACGGTGGCACTTTCTTCGGGCCGATGAGTCTCTTCTTTCAGGGACGGGCGGTCGGCAGGTTCGTTCGGCACCGCGTGGTCGAGATCTCGGCGGTGGTGACCACGGAGTATCTGACGACCTTGGGCGAACTGGCCGAGTCCGGAAAGGTGGTCCCGGTCATCGACCGCACGTATCCATTCGCCGAGATACCGGAGGCGATCCGGTATCTGGAGATGGAGCACGCGCGCGCGAAGGTCGTCATCACGGTGTGACGTGCCGGCGCGGGCCGACCGAAGCTACTTCTCCTTCGCGAACTCCCTCGCCGTCTGCCCCTGGAAGTCGTAGACGACGACCTGCTCGTCGCCCACAACCCAGGCGTCGTGTCCGGGCGAGACGACGAAGACGTCGCCGGGGCCGACTTCGCTCTCGCCGCCCTCGTCCATACGGATGTGCATGCGACCTTGGACGACATAGCCGTTGTGGTGCATCTGGCAGGTGTCGGTGCCCGCGATCGGGGCCACGGACTCGGTCCAGCGCCAGCCGGGCTCGAAGGTCCCCACAGCGAAGTCGAGATCCGACATGTGGACGGCTTCCAGGTGGCCGCGAGGGAAATCACGTCGCTCGTCCGGCTTGTCGAGCGTCTTCACTTCCAACATCACACGCTCCCTTCCGGCCGCGATTCACCGCGACCGGGGCCGGTCTCCTCGGCGGCCCTGCGCACCGCCGTCGGCGGCCGACCCCCTACCACTCCATCGTCCGCCCGGCCCCTCGGGGCCGCCATTCGGGAGACGCCCGCTCAGGTCTGCTTCCCGCAGAGCTCGGCGAAGCGCTCGGCGTCGACGTTGCCCCCGGAGATGATCACGCCGACCCGGCGCGGAAGTGCACCCACCCGGCCGGTGAGCAGGGCGGCCAGCGGTGTGGCGCCGCTGGGCTCCACGACGATCTTCAGCCGCTCGAAGGCGAACCGCATCGCGTCCCTGATCTCGTCATCGCCGGCCAGCGCGATCTCGTCGACCAGCCGTCGGTTCACGGAGAAGGTGAGCTCGCCGGGGGTGTGCAGGGCCTGTCCGTCGGCGATGGTGCGGGGCACGGGGATCGTGATGCGCCGGCCCGCCTCCAGCGACCGCTTGGTGTCGTCCCCGGCCTCCGGCTCGACGCCGATCATCCGGATCCCCGGGTACAGGCCCCTGGCGACCGTGGCACTGCCGGCCATGAGCCCGCCCCCGCCGACCGGTGTGACGAGCGCATCCAACTCCCCCACTTCTTCGAGGAGTTCCAGGGCGGCGGTGCCCTGCCCTGCGATGACATGCGGATGCTCGTACGGCGGGATGAGAGCGAGGCCCCGCTCGGCGGCCAGGGCCTCACCGATGGCGGTGCGGTCGCCGGTGTAGCGGTCGTACGTCACGATCTCGGCGCCGTATCCGGCGGTGGCGTCCATCTTGGAGCGCGGGGCGTCCTCCGGCATGAGGATCACGGCGGTGGTGCCGAGTTCACGGGCGGCCAGGGCGACGGCCTGGGCGTGATTGCCGGAGGAGTAGGCGGCGATGCCCCGGGCCAGCTGCTCCGGTGCCAGCCGGGAGGCCGCGTTGTAGGCGCCGCGGAACTTGAAGGCGCCCACACGCTGGAAGTTCTCGCACTTGAGGAACACCTCGGCGCCGACGAGTGCGTCCAGCGTCCGTGAGCGCAGCACCGGGGTGCGGTGCGCGACGCCCTTGAGCCGGGCGGCGGCGTCACGGACGTCATCGAGGGTGACCGGCGGGGTCGTGGTCGTCACGCGTGCCCTCCATCGGGGTCGGGGTGGCCTCGGACTCGACACTCCTAGACTAACAGTCCAGATCCTGTACCAACAGTCCAGATTTCCGGCACCCCGCCGGGGAAGCCCTCAGTATCCGACGTAGAACGTGGCGTCCTGCCGCTCCGTGGCGGTCGAGACGGGGTCGATCCGCAGGGCGTAGTCGGCGTGCCTGATGTACCGGGTCGGGTTGTTGTACGAGCGGAACGACGACCAGGAGGAGTCGGCGAGCCCCGCGGTCCGGTAGAAGGTGGCGTTGGCGGCGAACGTGGACGTGCCGTCGTTCTCGTCCAGCCTCAGGTTGTAGCTGTAGTGGCGCAGATAGCGGGCCGGGTAGTTGACCGACCGGAAGGAGACCCCCGCCGAGTCGGCGAGGCCCGGCACGAGCTTCCACTGCGAGTCGGGATACGGGTCGAAGGGGTATGCGTCGATCCGGCCCACGAAACCGCTGTGCCGGACGTAACGGGCCGGGTGGTTGTACGACTTCAGCCGGTTCCAGGCCGGGGCACCCCAGGCGGACACCAGATTGCCGTACTGGGCCGAGGTGATCGGCTGTATGCCGCAGTGCTTGGAGTTGAGCGGCTGGGTGTAGCGGCGCTGGTCGAGCGCGGCCCAGGTGCCGGCCGCGAGGTTCGTGCTCTGCCAGGCGTAGAAGACGCCGTTCGGCGTGTAGGTGTCGCCCCAGAGGTACCAGGTGTTGGAGGTCAGGGACTTCACGACGGTCGGGGCCTCGGTGCCGCCGTGCGCGGCGGGCGTACTGAAGACCGTGAAGCTGCCCGGGTTCAGCGAGGTGGATCTCGCACCGACGAGGGCCTGGTTCCGCTTGAAGTACAGGTAGTTGACGCCGTTCACGCCCACGGTCAGATTGCCGTCGATGACGTCGTAACCGGGGTCGAAGAAGACCTGCGGGTTCTCGGTCGTCCGGAAGTCGGTGGTGTAGCTCACCATGATCACGTTGTGGCCGCTGCTGTTCACCGAGGAGTAGAGGATCCCGTACCGGCCGCGCCCGGCG
This sequence comes from Streptomyces sp. DG2A-72, assembly GCF_030499575.1. Classification (NCBI taxonomy): domain Bacteria; kingdom Bacillati; phylum Actinomycetota; class Actinomycetes; order Kitasatosporales; family Streptomycetaceae; genus Streptomyces; species Streptomyces sp. DG2A-72. The sequence goes on along the minus strand of NZ_JASTLC010000001.1, from coordinate 9,608,405 downwards.
TCCCAGAAGGCCTCCGGTGCCCAGCTGTGCGTGTTCGTCATGTCGTGCAGCTTCAGCAGCCGGTAGCCGGTGAAGGTGCGCAGGTCGGCCGAGTCCCAGACGTGGATGTACACACTGGTGCGGGACCAGTCGGTGCCCTTCAGGTCCGTCGCCAGCACGACGAAGGTGCCGTCCTGCTTGCGCAGGATGAACGGGTCGCGCAGCCCGCCCGCGCCGGCGGTCGGCGTGACCACGGGGTTGTTCTGGTTCAGCGGCATCCACTGCAGGCCGTCGGTGCTGACGGCCAGATGCAGGCCGTAATCGGCCTCCAGCATGGTCGTGGACTCGGTGAAGTAGCACATGACGTACGCCGAGTCGGCCGCGTGGGCCGATCCCGCACCGAGGGCCAACGAACCGGTCACGGCCAGCGGCACGGTGGCGGCCATACCGAGCACCTGACGGCGCGAGGGGCGGGGTCCGGGCTGGGCACTGCTGCTCATCTACCCTCCAAGAGGTCATCGATTTCCGATATTTCGAACGCAGTTCGGTGAATCGATCAGAAGGTAGAGGCCTGGTGACAGGGGGTCAATTGTTCTGTCAGGCCTTGTTGATTCCTGTGCGAACGGCCATGACAGCCAGGTCGGCCGGGGACGGTCGGGTCAGCGCACCCTGCCCCGCGGCTTCAACGGCAGCGGCGGCAGTTCCGGCGCCGGAAGCGGATCACCGTCGTAGCCCTTGACCTCGCCGAAGCGGGAGCCGGCCATCCAGTCCTGCCGGGCCTGTTCGATGTCGGCCTGGGTACGTCCGATGAAGTTCCACCACATGATCAGCTCCTCCTCGAACGGCTCACCGCCGAGAAGCATCAGCCCCGCGTCCGACGCCGCGCGCAGCGGCAGTTCGGTGCGGCCGCAGCCGAGGTAGAGCATCGAGCCCGGCAGCACCGGCACCCCGTCCACCCGTGCCTCGCCGGACATGGACAGCACGGCGTATTCGAAGTCCGGCTCCAGCGGCAGGCGTGCGTCCGCGCCGCCGGCGAGGGCCAGGTCGGCGCCGACGATCGGGGTGTACGTAGTGCCGGGCGAGGCGGCGCCGTCGAGTTCGCCGAGGATCATCGTGGCCCTGAGGCCGGGCGCCGTGACGACGGGCAGCTCGCCGTGGTGCTCGAAGCGCGGGTCGGTGTGGCGGTGACCGTCGGGGAGGGCGACCCACAGCTGGGCGCCGTGCAGGAAGCGGGCGTGCGAGCGGGGGCTCTCCTCGGAGTGGCTGATCGCCCGGCCCGAGGTCATCAGGCCCAGTTCACGCGGGCGGATGGTCTGCAGGCTGCCCGTCGAGTCGCGGTGCAGCACCTCGCCCTCATGCAGCCAGCTCACGGTCTGCAGTCCCATGTGCGGGTGCGGCGGGACCTGCATGCCGGGCTCGTCGGCGATGTCGTCGGGGCCGTAATGATCGACGAAGCACCAGGCGCCGACCATACGGCGGCCCAGGTTGGGCAGGAGACGGCGGACCTCGGTGGACTCGCCGAGCTTGACGTGGCGAGGGCTGAGAAGTTCACGCACGGGCTCCGGCACGACGAAGCCGCGGCCGCCGCACAGAGCGGGAACCGCCTCGCGATCAAGATTGCTCATGGCGCCCAACCTAGCCCCGCGGGAGTCCCCGCGTCAGTCCAACGCAGGCCAGGCCCATCCGAAAATAGTAGCCATGGATATAGTAGCTATGTACTCTATTCGCATGAGCACGGCTTCCGAGGGCGCGACGCCCGGTTTCCTGGTCTGGCGACTGTCCACGAAGTGGCGGGTCGCGGTCGACCGCGCGGTGACCCCGCTGGGACTGACCCACGCGCAGTACGCACTGGTGGCCTCGTTGTACGGCATGCAGCGCAGCGGCGAGCGCCCCAGCCAGCGGCGCCTCGCGGACCACACCGGTCTCGAACCGCTGTATGTCTCCAAGCTGGCGCGACACCTCGAAACGGCCGGCCTGCTCGAACGCGCCCGGGATCCCCGCGACCCGCGCGCGGTGCAACTGGCCCTGACCGAGCAGGGCCGTGAGCGGACCCGGCAGGCGATCAAGGTCGTCCAAGGCCTGCTGCAACAGCTGCTGGAGCCCCTCGGCGGCCTCGACAGCCCGCGCACCCGGGAGCTCACCCGCGATCTGGCAACCCTGCTCGACGCACCTCTTGATCCGTTCGCCATGGACCGCGAGTCCAACAAGGAGCAGTCATGACCACCACCACTCCCCCGGTCGACCCCCGCGTCATAGCTCTGGCCCACTACGCCGGCCGCGCGCTTCTCGAGAAGGCACTGGCCCGCCACGGCGCCACGTTCCAGCAGTCCGTCACCCTCCGGTTCGCCGCCACCGCCGACGGACCGATCGAGCGGGACCGCCTCGTCGACAGTGTCGTCGGCGCGCTGAAGATCGACGCCGCGGACTCGCACTCCGTGGTCGACGAACTGCTCGCCGCGGACCTGCTAGCCCCTCAGGAGCCGTCCCAGCTGCGGATCACGGACGCCGGACGGGCGCTGCTCGACGGGACTTCGGCCGAGACCGCCCCCATCACCGCCCGGATCTACGCCGGTATCCCGGAAGATGAACTGGCCACCGCAGGACGGGTACTGACCCTCATCACCGAGCGGGCCAACGCCGAGCTCGCGGCCATGGCTCACTGACTCAGTAGTGGAATATTGAACCACCGTGCTCCGTTGACGGCGCCGAAGGAGGTCACGAGTGGAGACGACGTACTACGACCACGGAACAGAGGCGGAGCGCTGGGAGCGCGCGCGGATGTTCTTCGACGCCAGGGACTACGCCGGTGCGGCGCGGGTCCTGGCCGAGCTGGTCGAGAAGGTGCCGGAGCAGACCGGACCGCGGCTGCTGCTGGCGCGCTCCTACTACCACTCGGCCCAACTGCGCCGCGCCGAGACCGAGTTGCGCACGCTCGTCGAGCGGGACCCGGTGGAGCACTACGCCCGGCTGATGCTGGGCCGGACCCTGCAGCGGCAGGGGCGGCACGAGGAGGCGGAGCAGCACCTGCGCCTCGCCTCGGCGCTCGCCGGGGATTTCGAGCGGCTGTGAGCCACGACGGGGCCCGGTTCCCACAAGGGAACCGGGTTCCCGTCCGATTCATGCTTGCGCGTTGCCCGGCGTCCGGCGCCCCCGGCGGTGGGCGATCTCCCCGAGCACCACGTCCACCACGATGAACGCGGCCAGCGGAATACCGAGCAGCGGCACGAAGTAGCCGAGGACGGCGATCACGGCGACCAGCGGCACGAGGATCTGCGGGGGCACCTGCTGCCAGGCGCCGCGCGGGATCGGCCGGCCGAAGGCGGAACCGCGGCCACGCTGCCACCACATGCGGTAGCCCAGCACGATCAGCACGATCAGGCTGAGCGCCAGAAGCATCAGGGCGATCTGGTTGACCAGGCCGAAGAGGACTCCGGTGTGCAGATCGATGCCCCAGCGGGTCAGCTTGGCAAGCAGCGGATAGTCGTCGAACCGCAGCACGTCGGTGACCTCGCCGGTGGCCGGGTCGATCGCGACCGAGTCCTGCTTCTCCGGCCAGCTGCGCTGCACCTGCTTGACGACGTACGCGGACGACGCGTCGGCGGGCGGGACGACCTCGACCGGATCGTCGAGCCCTTCGGCGCGTGCGGAGGCCAGGATCTCGTCGAGGCCGACACCGTGCTCGGCGTTCCCACCGGAGCCGGCCGCGGCACCGTGGCCACCGTGGTCGCCGCCCGCGGTCGCCGAGACCGACGGGGTGGAGTGGCCGAGCGAGGTCCGCAGCTCGTCGATGTTGGCGCCGGCGTAGGTCGACCAGGTCAGGCCGGTCGCGGACAGGAAGAAGAACCCGATCGCTGCCCAGACGCCCACGGTCCCGTGCAGGCCCAGTGTGCGGCGCCGCCCGCTGGTGCGCCGTACCCTCCGCAGGGCCCGGCGGCGGGAAAGCCACAGCACCACGCCGCCGCCCGCGATCACCCACAGCCAGCTCGCGGCGAACTCGCTGTAGAGGCGGCCGTTCTCGCCGAGGTGCAGGTCCCGGTGGAACTCGTCGATCCAGGTGCGCAGCGGCAGTGCGCCGGTCGCGCCGTACTGTTCGAGGGCGCCACGCACCTCGGCCGTGTACGGGTCGACGAACACGGCGAGCGTATGGGTGTCGTCGACGCCCTCGACACCGGACAGCAGCACCCGGGTGCTCGCGTCGTCCGCCGGGGAGGGGCGCACCGCCGAGACCGTGCCGTCGGGGTGGGCCTCGCGGGCGGCGGCCACCTGCTCGGAGATCGGCAGCTTGGTGTCGCCGACCGGGACGGTCATCTCGTCGGCGTACACGATCTTCTCGGCCTGGAACGAGGCGGCGTACAGCAGACCGGTGGTGGCGGCGACGAGCAGGAACGGTGCGACGACGAGGCCCGCGTAGAAGTGCAGACGCAGGACCAGGGGGCGGAGCGGGGCCCATCTGCTGGGGGACGGCGCCGGGGCGGCGGCTTTCGGGGCCTCGTCCGTGGAGGTCGAGGGAGCGATGGACATCGGCGGCTTCTCCGGGGCTGGGGACGTTTCTCGGGTCTGGCGGTCCAGTAGTCGGGGGAAGAGGGCGCCGAGTTCCCGGCATCCGGAGTGACGTAGGCCACACAGTTGCGATCCGGTCGTCGTGGTGCCGTGGCATTCTGGCGCGATGGCATCTCCCCATGACCGCGCGCCCGTTGCCGAGCTGGTCGAGGAACTCCTCGCCGCCGAGGGACCGCTGACCATCGTCGAAGCGGGCGAACCGGTGCTGCGGCACGCCGCCGAGCCCTTCGACGGACAGCTGGACCCCGCGCTTCTGGCGCGCTTCGTCGCGGCGCTGCGCGGCACGATGCACGCGGCGCCGGGCGTGGGCCTGGCGGCCCCGCAGGTAGGGGTACCGCTGCGGATCGCGGTCATCGAGGACCCGGCGCCGGTTCCCGACGAGGTGCGGGTGGCGCGCGGGCGGGTGCCGCAGCCGTTCCGGGTGCTGGTCAATCCGTCGTACGAAGCCGTCGGGCCCGGCCGGGCCGCGTTCTTCGAGGGCTGCCTCAGCGTGCCGGGCTGGCAGGCGGTGGTGGCACGGCACGCCGAGGTGCGACTGACGGGCGAGGACGAGTACGGCCGCCCCCTGGACGAGGTGTTCAGCGGCTGGCCCGCGCGGATCGTGCAGCACGAGACGGACCACCTCGACGGCACGCTGTATCTGGACCGCGCGGAGCTGCGCTCACTGTCCTCGAGCCGGGCGATGGCCGAGCGCTGGGCGCAGCCGACGCCGGATGCGGCGGCGGCTGCCCTGCGATTCCGGCTGCCTGAGGCGTGACTCAGTTGTCCCGGTAGGCCTCCAGCAGCCGCAGCCAGATCTCGCTGATCGTCGGATAGGACGGCACCGCGTGCCACAGCCGGCCGATCGGGACCTGCCCGGCGACCGCGATCGTGGCCGAGTGGATCAGTTCGCCGACGCCGGGGCCGACGAAGGTGACGCCGAGGAGGATCTCGCGTTCCAGGTCGACGACCATACGGGCGCGGCCACGGTAGCCGTCGGCGTACAGGCCCGCGCCGGCGACCGAGGACAGCTCGACGTCCACGGCGCGGACGCGATGGCCCGCCTGTTCCGCCTCGGCGAGGGAGAGCCCTACGGCCGCCGCCTCCGGATCGGTGAACACGACCTGGGGTACGGCCGCGTGGTCGGCGGTGGCGGCGTGGGCGCCCCACGGGTCCGACTCCAGGAGCGGTACGCCGGAGGCTCGGGCGGCGATGGCGGCGCCCGCGATCCGGGCCTGGTACTTGCCCTGGTGGGTGAGGAGGGCGCGGTGGTTGACGTCGCCGACCGCGTAGAGCCAGTCGCTGCCGGTGACGCACAGGCTGTCGTCGACGGGCAGCCAGGAGCCCGGCTCCAGGCCGACCGTGTCCAGGCCGATGTCGTCGGTGCGCGGGGCGCGCCCGGTGGCGAAGAGGATCTCGTCGCCCTCGATACGGTCGCCGGCCTCGGTCACGGCCACGACCGTGCCGTTCTCACGGCTCACCGATGCGAGCGACGTGCCGGTACGCACGTCCACCCCCGCTTCCGTGAGCCCGTCGCCGACCAGCTCGCCGGCGAAGGGCTCCATGCGGCCCAGCAGGCCCTTGCCGCGGACGAGGAGCGTGACCTGCGAGCCGAGGGCCTGCCAGGCGGCGGCCATCTCGGTGGCCACGACGCCGCCGCCCACCACGATCAGCCGACCGGGCGCGGCCTTCGCGCTGGTGGCCTCCCGGCTGGTCCACGGGCTGACGTCGGCGAGCCCGGGCAGGTCGGGCACGAGGGCGCGGCTGCCGGTGGCGACGGCGACGGCGTGCCGTGCGGTCAGGACGTGCTGTTCGCCGTCCGGGCCGGTCACGGTGACCTCGCGGGGTCCGGTGAGGCGGCCGTGGCCGCGGTAGAGGTCGGCGCCGATGCCGTCGATCCACTGGACCTGGCCGTCGTCCTTCCAGTGGGAGGTGAACTCGTCGCGGCGTGCGAGCACCGCGGCGGTGTCGAGCGGGCCCTGCACCGACTCCTTCAGACCGGCGAGGCGGCGGGCGTCGGCCTGGGCGATGACCGGGCGCAGCAGGGCCTTGCTGGGCATGCACGCCCAGTACGAGCACTCGCCGCCGACCAGCTCACTCTCCACGACCGCGGTGGCGAGGCCGGCCGCACGGGTGCGGTCGGCGACGTTCTCCCCCACGGGCCCGGCTCCGAGCACCACGACGTCGTACACGTTGGAATCCGTTTCCGTCATGGGGTCAGTCTGGTGGGTGGTGTGCGCTGTGGCCACACGGGTACGTGCGCGGAATACGCAACGGGTCGGACGTGTTGTGCGGACGGCTTCGCCCCGACATCAGGAAGAGGGAATCACGCCATGAGCAGCACCGTGGAGCTCACCAAGGAGAACTTCGACCAGACGGTCACGGACAACGACTTCGTCCTGATCGACTTCTGGGCGTCCTGGTGCGGGCCGTGCCGTCAGTTCGCCCCGGTCTACGAGAAGGCCGCCGAGGAGAACCCGGACCTGGTGTTCGGCAAGGTCGACACGGAAGCGCAGCCGGAACTGGCCTCCGCGTTCGGCATCCAGTCGATCCCGACCCTGATGATCGTCCGGGACCGCGTCGCCGTGTTCGCGCAGCCCGGCGCCCTGCCCGAGGCCGCGCTGACCGATGTCATCGGACAGGCCCGGAAGCTGGACATGGACGAGGTCCGCAAGGCCGTCGAGGAGCAGCAGACCAAGGCCGAGCAGAACAGGGAGTGAACGCAGGGGCGTTGTGCCATGGCCACGCCGCCGTGTGCGCGGCGGCGTGGCGCACATCGTCCTACAACGCCAGCGGCAGTCCCGCGTAGTTCGCGGCCAGTTCGGCGGCCGCGTGGCGGGACGCGGTGATCCGGCGCAGGCGGGCCCGTTGCAGCCGGTCGTCGAAGGCGTCCCCGTCCGGCCGTACATGCAGCAGCGTCGTCATGTCGTACGAGAATCGAGTCGCCTGCCAGACCCGGGCGAGAGACAACTCCGAGTACCTGTCGAGGAGTTGCTCGGCCCCGGTGCGGTGCAGTTCACCGAAGGCGCGGGCGAGGACACGAACGTCGGACACGGCGAGGTTGAGGCCCTTGGCCCCGGTGGGCGGCACGATGTGGGCGGCGTCCCCGGCGAGCAGCAGCCGTCCGTGGCGCATCGGTTCGTGGACGTAACTCCGCATCGGCGTCACCGACTTGGACGTGATCGGGCCGCGACGCAGGGTCCAGTCGGCGTCGATGGCGAAGCGGGCGGCGAGTTCGTCCCAGATGCGGTCGTCCGGCCAGTCGTCGGGGTCGGTGCCGTTCGGGACCTGCAGATACAGGCGTGAGACGCTCGTCGAACGCATGCTGTGCAGGGCGAAGCCGTGCTCGCCACGGGCGTAGACCAACTCGTCGCAGGACGGCGGGACGTCGGCGAGGATCCCCAGCCAGGAGTACGGGTAGTCGTGCGCGTACGAGCGACTGCGCGCGGCCGGGAAGCTGTCCCGGGCGATGCCGTGGGAGCCGTCGCAGCCGACCACCCAGTCGCAGGTCAGCGCCTGCTCATGGCCCTCGTGCCAAAACCGTACGACGGGCGCCTCGCTCTCCGGCTTCTCCACGGCGAGCACCTCCGCCTCGAACAACAGCGGTGGCCCTTCGGCCAGTTGGAGCGCCACCAGGTCCTTCACGATCTCGGTCTGGGCGTAGATCGTGACAGTACGGCCGCCGGTGAGGGCCGGGAAGTCGAGGTGGTGCCGTTCCCGGCCGAAGCGCAGCTCGATGCCCTGGTGGACAAGTCCCTCGGCGTCAAGCCGCTCGGCGGCGCCGGCCTCGCGCAGGGCGTCGACCGTGCCCTGCTCCAGCATTCCGGCGCGCTGGCGCTGTTCGACGTACTGTCTGCTTCTGCTCTCCAGCACGACGCAGTCGATGCCCGTCCGGTGCAGCAGACGGGCGAGGAGCAGTCCGGCGGGGCCGCCGCCGATGATGCCGACCGTCGTGCGCATGGTGCGCCTCCCCTGGGGTTCAGCTGGATTCGCGGTGCACCACCGTGGCACCGAGCACGGTGTGCCGTTCGGGTGCGGTGCCCGGGTCGCGCACCGCACGGTCGACGAGTTCGGCGAGGTCACGGCCGGACGGCAGCTCGATGTGGACCGTGCTCAGCCGGGGCCGCAGCAGCCGCCCGAGCATCAGGTCGTCGGCTCCGATGATCGCCGTGTCCCCGGGAATGTCGACCCCCTCGTCCTGCAGCGCGCGCATCAGCAGCATCGCGTACTCGTCGTTGTACGCGAACACGGCGTCCAGGTCGAGTTCCCGCCGGCGCGCGGCGAGCCGGGCGCCGGAGGACTCCTCGTAGGCGAGAGGCAGTTCGGTGACGGTGGCGTCCGTGCCGTGCAGGGCGCTGCGTACGCCCGCGAGGCGGGGCGCGGAGAAGGTCTCCAGGCCCGGCTCCTCCGGTACGACGACGCCGATCCGGCGCCGGCCGCGGTCGTACAGGTGGGTGGCGGCGCAGTGGCCGACGGTCGCGTGGTCCATGAGCAGGGCGTGGGCGCCGTCGACGGTTTCGGGGCCGAGGGTGACGACGGCCCGGGCGCCGGAACGCTTCAGCACCGTGACGCCCTGCGGGCCGAGGCCGGCGCCCGGGACGAGGACGGCGACGGGCCGCAACTCCGCCCAGGCGCGGGCGGCTTCGTCGCCGTGCAGGCCGACGGTGCCGTACTGGACGACCGTGTAGTCGAGCCGGCTGAGCGCCCACTGGAGCTCGTTGATGAACTGGCTGTAGAGCGGGCCGACCGGGATGGTCGGGGCGGGCATCAGGACGAGCCGGCTGTGCCCGGCGCGCAGACTGCGGGCGGCGGCGTGCGGCACGTACCCGAGGTCCTTCGCCGCCTGGTGGACCCGTCGCCGGGTCGGCTCGCTGATCCGGACGGCGCTGGTGTTGTTGAGCACGTAGGAGACGGTCGCGCGCGAGACGCCGGCCAGGCGGGCCACATCCGCGCTCGTGGGCACAGGGTGCTGCGCGGGCGACACGGGGGCTGTCGTTTTCGGTATCTGCACCATGACGTATCGCATCTTGGCAGAGGGCCGGGGCGGGGGTTCGGGCGGGATCGGGCGGGTGAAGGTTGTACGAACGCGGCTCAGCGAGGCGGGTCGGTACGCGTGACGCGGGCGACCAGGTCGACCCAGCCCGTCTCCAGCCGCTCCAGCGGCATCCCGCACTGGTTGGTCAGATGGTGGATCACGGCGGGATCGAGGTAGCCCAGCAGCGTCTGGGCGAGGAGCTGGCAGTCGGCGTCGGGCACGATCTGCCGCAGCAGGATCACCATGTGCGTGCGCAGCGCCCGGAGCGACGGGTGGGTGTACCGGCGGGTCGGTTCCGGCTGAGCGGCCAGTTCCAGCTCCAGCTGCTCGGCCGAGCGGTACAGCACGGCCACGCCGAACGCCCGCAGCCGCTCGACCGGCGGCGCCCCGGGCCCCAGGGGCGGCGGTCCGCCGAGGAAGTCTGCTTGCAGCTTCCGCGACGAATGGTCGAGCAGCGCGGTCAGCAGGCCGGTGCGGTCGCCGAAGCGGCGGAAGACCGTGCCCTTGCCCACCTCGGCCGCCGCGGCCACCGCCTCCATCGTGACCCCCGCGACACCGTGCTCGGCGATCAGCTCGGCGGCGGCCTCCAGCAGCCGAGCCCGGTTGCGCGCCGCGTCGGCACGCAGGCACGGCTCGCCTTCGGCGCTGCCGAGCTGCAACAACCCGGCTTCGTCGAAGGGCTCTTGAGGCCCCGGGAAGGGCGGCAGAGGGGTGGACATGAAAACAGCGTAAAGCATGGGGAATGAAACTGGACCGCGGTCCGGTTATGGTGCTACAACAGTAAACGGACCCCGGTCCGGATCGTTTTCGGCAATGTTTCAGCACCCCTGGAGTTCGCATGTCTGTTCGCATCCTTGCGCTCGTCGGCAGCCTTCGCGCCGGTTCGCACAACCGTCAGCTCGCCGAGGCCGCCGTCAAGCTGGCCCCGGAGGGCGCGGATGTCCACCTGTTCGAGGGCCTGGCCGAGATCCCCTTCTACAACGAGGACCTCGACGTCGAGGGCAGCGTCCCGGCCCCGGCGGCCAAGCTGCGCGAGGCCGCTCAGGCCGCCGACGGCTTCCTGTTCTTCTCGCCCGAGTACAACGGCACCATCCCGGCCGTCCTGAAGAACGCCATCGACTGGCTGTCCCGCCCGTACGGCGCCGGCGCGATCACCGACAAGCCGGTCGCCGTGGTCGGCACCGCCTTCGGCCAGTACGGCGGCGTATGGGCGCAGGACGAGGCCCGCAAGGCCGTGGGCATCGCCGGCGGCAAGGTGCTGGAGGACGTCAAGCTGTCCATCGCCGGTTCCGTGACCCGCTTCGCCGAGACGCACCCCGCCGACGACGCCGAGGTCGCCGCGGACCTCGCCGAGGTCGTCGCCCGGCTGCACGTGCACGCCGGCGAGACCGCCGCGGCCTGAGCCACACCCCTCCCCCACAGGGGCCGGAGCCGCGAGAGGCTCCGGCCCCTGCGTGCGTCAGGCCACCGCCTTGGGCGCCAGCTCACGCAGCTCCGCCAGCGCGGCCGCGACCGCGGGGCGCTTGTGGCCGCCGCGGCGCGTGCAGGTGAGGAGCTTGCGGTGCGGGTCGGCCGCGCACTGCACCCGGGTGATGGGCAGGTGGGGCGTCAGCTGTGCCAGCCGTGGGATCAGCGCGACCCCGAGCCCGTGCGCGACGAGATGGGCCATCACGTTCCAGTCCATCGCCTGGTGCACGACGTCCGGAGTGAACCCGGCCGCCCCGGCCGCCGACAGCACATGCGGACGGCAGGGGCTGTCCGGCACGGGGGCGATCCAGGGCTCGTGCGCCGCCTCCGCGAGGTCGATCCGGCCCCGCCCCGCCAAGGGATGATCCTCGGGCACGACGAGGTCGAACGGGTCGTCCAGCAGCGGCTGTTGGTCGAAGCGTGCGTCGCTGAGGGGCGGGTTGAGCACGGTGGCCTCGACGACCGCCAGATCGCTCTGCCCCTCGAAGAGCAGGTTGAAGCTCTCCGGTACCTCCGCCTCCTGGATCCGTACGTCCAGACGCGGATGGCGTGCGCGCAGCCGCGCCGCCATGGGCGCCAGCAACACCGAGACGGCCAGCGGGAATCCGCTCGCGCGCAGGGGCCCCGCGGGTTCGCCCTGGTCGGCCCGCAGATCCAGCTCGGCCTGGTCCCAGCGGGCCTGGATGGCGTCGGCGTGCGCGAGCAGGCTCTCGGCGGCCGGGGTGAGACGTACCCCTCGACCCCGCGGTTCGAGAAGGTCGACGCCCAGATCGCGGGCCAGCTGCCGGATCTGCTGGGAGGCTGCGGACGGCGTGAAGTGCAGGGCCTGGGCGGCCGCGGTGACCGTGCCGTAGTGGGCGACGGCCCTCAGGACGTGCAGTCGGCGCAGGTCAATCATGAAGTCCACGCTTCACGGTGGAGTCCACGAAGTCAACCTGGACGTGTACGGAGGCTGCGCAGCACCCTGGCTGTGTCGCGACGGTCAACCAGCCATGACGTCCAAGGAGTTCCCATGACCAGCACGACCGGCACCGTCTGCCCGCACTGCGGCCGGCCCGACGGAGCCGAGCCCTTCCAGGTCGTGTCCCGGCACGTCACCGCGGCCGGCGCAGCGGTGTGGACCCGCTGCGGCTGCGGCTCGCTCCAGGTCCGGGTCGTCGACGACCACGGCATGCGCATCGTCTCCCGCAGCCGCCCAGCCCGCACCGAGCCGTGCCCGGCGAGCGGGTGAGCGGGTGAGCGGGCCGCGGATCACCGTGTCGACCCGGCGCGCTATGCCACGCGTTCCCGCTCGTTCTCCTGCTCCTGCTTCTTCGCGGCGCGCAGGCTCGTCACCGTCGTCACCGCCAGGACGAGCACGATGAAGCCGAGCGAGAAGGGGATGGAGATCTCGGGGACGTGGACCCCGGACTCGTGCAGGGCGTGCAGCACCAGCTTGACGCCGATGAAGCCGAGGATGATCGACAGGCCGTAGCTGAGGTGGACCAGCTTCTTCAGCAGGCCACCGATGAGGAAGTACAGCTGCCGCAGACCCATCAACGCGAACGCGTTGGCCGTGAAGACGATGTACGGGTCCTTGGTCAGACCGTAGATGGCGGGGATGGAGTCGAGGGCGAAGAGCACGTCCGTCGAGCCGATGGCGAGCATCACGACCAGCATCGGGGTCATGACCCGCTTGCCGTTCTGCTCGACCCACAGCTTGGTGCCGTGGTAGCGGTCGGCCACTCCGAAGCGGCGCTCGACCATCTTGAGCAGCTTGTTCTCCTGGTACTCCTCCTCGTGCTCCTCCTTGCGGGCGTCCTGGATCAGCTTCCAGGCGGTCCAGATCAGGAAGGCGCCGAAGAGGTAGAACACCCACGAGAACGTGGAGATGATCGCCGCGCCGGCCGCGATGAAGCCCGCCCGCAGGACGAGGGCCATCAGGACGCCGACCATCAGCACGCGCTGCTGGTACTGCGTGGGCACCGAGAACTTCGCCATGATCAGGACGAAGACGAAGAGGTTGTCGACGCTCAGCGACTTCTCGGTGATGAACCCGGCGAAGAACTCACCGGCGGGCTGCCCACCGCCGAAGACGACCAGGCCGAGCCCGAACAGACAGGCCAGCACCACCCATACGGCCGTCCAGATCCCCGCCTCCTTGACCGACACGTCATGCGGTTTGCGTCCGATGAAGAAGTCGACGGCGACGAGCGCGCAGAGGGCGGCTACGGTCAGCAGCCAGACGGTGAGGGAGACGTTCACTGGACACTCCTGGTGCGGTGGGGCTTGGACAGCGTGGTCGCCGCTTCCCACTCCCTTCCACTGACGCAAGATGAACAAAAGGTCATGTCATGGCAAGTCCATAGGGACGGACGGCCTGGTCAGCGGGGTGCCACCCGCCGTACGGCGGACAGGTTCCGCCGGACGGCGGCGGCCGGGAGCCGCCGCCGTGCGCGGACCATGACCGCAAGAGCCGCCGCGCGACAGCGCGACATGAGGAGAAGCCATGACCCAGGTGCCGCCCCCGTTCGACCCCGAGCTCGCCGCCGCGCTGGAGACGATCAAGGACATGATCTCGCCCAGTCTCACGTCCGAGGAGATCAAGGAGGTGAGGACCGGCCCGGGCATCCAGATGCTGGCCGAGCTGGACCTCTCCGACGGCGGGTTCTTCGAGATCGAGGACCGGGTCGTGCCGGGTCCGGAGGGAGCCCCGGACATCTCACTGCTGATCTGCCGTCCGGCCGCCGAACCGGTCGCGGGCCCGCGTCCGATCGTCTATCACGTCCACGGCGGCGGCATGGTCCTCGGCAATAACCGGGTCGGCGTGGACGTACCACTGGCCTGGGCCCGCGAGCTGGACGCGGTCGTGGTGTCCGTCGAGTACCGGCTGGCGCCGGAGCATCCGCATCCGGCACCGGTCGAGGACGTGTACGCGGGTCTGCTGTGGACGGCGGAACACGCCGAGAAGATCACCGGGGACCCGGAGCGGATCGTCGTCGCCGGCGCCAGCGCGGGCGGCGGGCTGTGCGCGGCGCTGGCTCTGCTCACCCGTGACCGCAAGGGCCTGCAGCCGGTCGGGCAGCTCCTGATGTGCCCGATGCTGGACGACCGCAACGACACGCCGTCGTCGTACCAGATGGCGGGCCTCGGCATATGGGACCGCACGTCCAACGAGACCGGCTGGACGGCCCTGCTCGGCGAGGCGCGCGGCGGCCCGGACGTGCCCGCCTACGCGGCACCGGCCCGGGCCGAGGACCTGACCGGGCTGCCGCCGGCCTTCCTGGACGTCGGCTCCGCGGAGACCTTCCGGGACGAGGTCGTCGCCTACGCCTCACGCCTCTGGCTGGCCGGCGGCGTGGCCGAGCTGCATGTCTGGCCGGGCGGCTTCCACGGCTTCGACGGCTTCGCCCCGCAGGCGGCCCTGTCCCAGGCGGCCCGGGCGGCGCATGTGCAGTGGCTGCGACGGCTGCTGGGGAGCTGAAGCCCGACCGAGCCCCGCTCCCCCGGATCCGGTGCCCTCGCAGGCTCCTCATCCACGCCCCGATGCCGCACCATGGGCAGATGAAAGAGCTGGCCGGGCGCCTGACGGCGCTGGATCCGGACGCCGGCGCCGCCGTGCGGGTCATCGCCTACTTCGACCGACTGTCCGAGTCCCGGGCCGGTCTGGAGGCGCTGGTGCGCGGGGCGGCCGTACTGGCCGGGGTGCCCGCGCGGCTGCTCGACGCCGACCGGCGGGTACAGATGCGCGTGGAGCCGGACGGCACCCGGCAGGACTCCGACCTCCCGCCCGATCCCGGCTGGCCCTCGGCGGCGCTCATTCCGGACGGTGCGCCGGCGCTGTGGCTGGAGCGCGCGGAGGCGGAGCCCAGTGTGGTCGACGCGGTGATCCTGGAGCGGGCGGCCGGTGCCGTACGGCGGGTCCTCGACCGCACCCGGGGCCGGGCCCCCGTCGACGACCCCGCCCTCGTCGAAACCCTCCTCGACGCCACCGCCCCGGAGGCGGCCCGGCTGCACGCCGCCCGCCGGCTGGGCCTGGACCCCGCGGGACGGGCCCGCGCCCTGGCCCCGTACGACGGCCACCCCCGCATCGCACCGGCGCGCCCGGGGACCGAGCCACCGCACACCGGACAGCGCATGGGCGTCGGACCCGCCGTCCCCGTGCTCGACCTGCCGCGCTCCTGGACGGCGGCCCGCACCGCCCTGCGCTTCACGGCGGACGGCACCGCCCAGGACCCCGGCGCGCGCGTCGTGCACGCCGACGACCTGGGCGGTATCGCGCTCATCGCCGACCTGGTCGTCCCCGGTGCCGAACCCCCGCCCGACGTCCGCGCCGTGGAGGCGGCGGCCGCGGCGACGCCCTGGCTGCTGGCCACGCTGAACGCGGTCGCCTCGACGGCGAGCCTGCGCGCGGCGGCCACCGGGATCAACGTCCACCACTCCACGCTCCAGGACCGGCTGGCCCACGCCGAGCATCTGCTGGGCTGGCCGGTGCGCACCCCGCAGGGCCGACTCAGGCTGCAACTGGCCCTGACCATGCGGCACTTGGCGCGCTCATAGCTCGCGAACCGCCCTACCAGACTCCCGACACCGCACGCTGCTCGAGCCGCCGCAGCGCCGCCCGGCCCCACTCGAGGTTCGCCCGCTCGAAGGCCATCCCGCCCATCAGCGTGAGGTAGGGCCCGATGCGCTCGGCGTCGGCGAAGTACTCGTCCTCGCCGCGTCCCGCCAGCAGCCGCTCGCGCATCCGCTCGTACCGGGCCAGCTTGGCGGTGGACCGCTCCACCCGCTCGACGACCGCGGCCCGTACGGCGTCGATATCGCCGATGTCGCCGATGTCGACGCACTGGACCCGGACCATCAGCTCGTCCCGGATGGCCGTCGGTTTCGAGGGCCCTTCGGCGACATAGGCGCGCAGGACGTCGCGACCGGCTTCGGTGAGCGAGAAGAGCCGCTTGTTGGGCCGGCGCTCCTGCTGTACGACCCGGGCGCAGACGAGCCCCTCGCTCTCCATGCGCTCCAGTTCCCGGTAGAGCTGCTGGGGCGTGGCCATCCAGAAGTTCGCCACCGAGGCCTCGAACCCTTTCGCGAGGTCGTACCCGGACGCCTCGCCCTCCAGCAGCGCGGCCATCACCGCATTACGCAACGCCATGGCCTCAAATTATCAGTCCGTTGATTACTCAACGGGGCGACGGTCGCCTCGCCTCAGGGTCTTGACCCGCCACTGAATGTTACCGGTAACATCCCTTCTCGTGACCGAACAACAGACCGCTCGGCCCCTCACCCCTCCTCCGGCTCCTTCCGTCTTCAGCCCTTCCGCGGTGGTCGCGTCCTGCGTGGGTTTCATGCTCATCGGCGTGCTCCAGGCCCTCTACGGCCCCTCGATCCCGGCCCTCCGCGAGGAGTTCGGCCTGTCACCCTCGGCCGCCGGGCTGGCCCTGAGCGCGCACTTCGTGGGCGGGGTGGCCGGTGTGCTGCTCTTCGACCGGCTGTACGGCCGGATCGGCAACCGGCGGCTTCTCGGCGTCTCCTATCTGCTGATGGCGGTCGGTGCGGCCGGGTTCGCGCTGGCGCAGAACTGGCCCGTCGCCCTGACCGCCGCGCTGTTCGCCGGGCTCGGGTTCGGCGGGATCGACTACGGGCTGAACCAGCTGTTCGCGGTCGGCTTCGGCCACCGTTCCACCGCGATGCTGAACGTCCTCAACGCGCACTTCGGCGTGGGCGCGATCCTCGGCCCGGCGCTGATCGGCGCGGTGGGCGCGGAGCACTATCCCGCGGTGTTCCTCGGTTTCGCGCTGGCCAACCTGCCGTTGCTGCTGTGCCTGAGGGGCGTACGGGACCAGGGGCCCGCGCCCGACGCAGAGGTGCCGGAGTCCGGTGCCGGGGTCCTCCGCCGCAGCCTCGGCTCGGTGCTCGCCGTGTTCGTCGCGCTGTACGTCCTGCACGTGGGCATCGAGGCCGGGGTGGGCGGCTGGGAGCCCACCCATCTGGAGACCGTGGGCTATGGCGCCGGGGCCGCGGCCACCGCCACGTCCGTGTACTGGCTGATGATGACCGTCGGCCGTTTCCTGGTGGCGCCGCTCGCGCTGCGCTTCTCGGCGCAGGCCATCATCACCGTCTCCTGCGCGGGCATGACGGTCTGCCTGCTGCTGGCCGCCGTGCCGGGCCTCGCCCCGTACGCGTACGCCGGTGTCGGTCTGTTCATCGCGCCGATCTTTCCCACCGGGCTGCCGTGGCTGAACCGGGCGGCCCCGGGCGCCCGGCGGGCCGGTGCCGTCGTGATCGCCGCCTCGATGGTCGGCGGTGTGGCGGCCGGTCCGACGCTCGGGAAGGCCATCGAGTGGTCCGGGATCCGTGCGGTCCCGTTGCTGCTCTGCGCCGTCTCGGCGGTCTGCCTGGCCGCCACGCTCTGGCTCATCCGCGCGACCGGACGCCGCGCTGAGCGCTCCGCTGAGTATGCGGTTTGTTCGCCGCGGGCCGGTGGGGGCTGATCGCTCCCCCATCGCGGCGGTAGCCGCAGATTCAACACAGCCCCGCCCGACCGCCCTCAGACCGCTCAGCTCAACCGACAACACCCCCGACCCCGGATCGGAGAACCCCTGATGACGCCCCCGCACCGCCTGCGCATCCCCGCCCCGCCCGCTCCCCCGCTGACCGGCCATCTGCCCTTCGCCGATGCCCCGGGCGTACCCGACCCGATCGAGGTGACCAGCCGCTACCTGACCCGCGGCGGACAACCCTGGTTCCCGGTCTCCGGCGAGTTCCACTACTCCCGCTACCCGGCCCGGGATTGGGAGGAGGAGCTGCTGAAGATCAAGGCGGGCGGGGTGACCGCCGTCGCCAGTTATCTGATCTGGATCCATCACGAGGAGATCGAGGGCCGGATCCGCTTCGACGGCGACCGCGACCTGAGGCGCTTCGCCGAACTCTGCGCCCGTCACAGCCTGGACTTCATCCCCCGTATCGGCCCCTGGTCACACGCGGAGGTACGCAACGGAGGCCTGCCCGACTGGCTGCTGGCCCGCGACTGCACACCCCGCACCGACGACCCCGCGTATCTCGATCCCGTACGCACCTGGTTCGCGGCGATCGCCGGACAGCTGCACGGCCTCGACCGGGCCCACGGCGGTCCGATCGTCGCCATCCAGATCGAGAACGAGCTGTACGACCAGCCCGGTCACCTCCTCACCCTCAAGCGCATGGCCCAGCAGGCCGGACTGAGCGCACCGCTGTGGACGTCGACCGCCTGGGGCGGGGTCCGGCTCCCGCCCGGCGACCTGCTTCCGCTGTACGGCGGCTATCCCGAGACGTTCTGGACGGAGGCGGACGGCGGCTGGCCCGACACCTGCCGCAAGCACTTCTTCTTCACCCATCAGCGCGACGACGAGGCCATCGGCCCCGACCTGCGGCCCACGACGGTACGTGGCGGCGATCCGTCCGCCGTGCCGGATCACTTCCCGTGGGCCACTTGCGAGTTGGGCGGCGGAATGGCCGTGGCCTATCACCGGCGTCCCCGCGTCGAGGCCGCCGACATCGGCGCGCTCGGCCTCACCAAGATCGGCTGCGGCTCGGTCTGGCAGGGCTACTACCTGTTCCACGGCGGCACCAATCCGGCCGGTGAGCTCACCACCCTCCAGGAGTCGCACGCCACCGGCTACCCGAACGACCTGCCGGTCCTGACGTACGACTTCCAGGCGCCGCTCGGCGAGTACGGACAGTACCGGGACTCCTACCACGAACTCCGGCTCCAGCACCTGATGCTGGCGGACTTCGGGAGTCTGATCGCGCCGATGGAGTCCGTGCTGCCCGAGGTGCAGCCGGTGGGGCAGGGCGACCGGGAGACGTTGCGGTGGGCGGTGCGCAGCGACGGTGTGTCGGGGTTCCTGTTCGTCAACAACCACCAGCCGCACGAGCCGCTTCCCGACCGTCGGGACACGTCCCTCACGGTCGAATTCCCGGGCAGCACAAGGGATTTGACCATCCCGAGCAGTCCCGTCACGGTCCCGCAAGGGGCGTACTTCTGCTGGCCGTTGCGTCTCGACATCGCGGGCGTCCGGCTGGAGTGGGCCACCGCTCAGCCGGTGTGCACCGTCCAGGACGGCGAGCGTACGGTCCTGGTGCTGGCGGCCGTCGACGGCATCGCTCCTGAACTCGCCCTGGACGCGGGCACGGTGGCGTCGGTGAGCGCGCCGTCCGGCGAGGTCGCGGACGCCGATGGCCGTGTGCTGGTCAGCGGAGTGCGTCCGGGTACCGACGCGCTGGTCGAGGTGGTCGCGGCGGACGGGGGCAGGGTCGGACTGCTGGTCCTGGACGCGGCGACGGCTCGTACCGTCTACCGGGGTGTGGCGTGGGGTGCCGAGCGGCTGGTGCTCTGCGCGGGCGGGGTCGTCTTCGACCGGGACGAGGTGCGAGTGCACGGCACGTCGTTCGCCGTGCTGCCCGCTCCGGAGCGGGCGCCTGGAGGGCTGCGGGAGACGGCCGACGGGGTGTTCGCCCGGTACACGATCGACAGCGAGGCTGGGTCCGGCGCCGCTCTTCCGTTCGCCTTGGTGCGGCCCGCCGGCCCGGCGCCGAAGGGTGCGACCGGTGTGCTGGGGCGGGCGAGCGCGCCCGCCGGCAAGCACTTCGACACCACGGCCGCCGAGTACCGCATCGACGTACCCGAAGATCTGCCGCAGCGCGGGACGGTGGTCCGGATCCACTGGATCGGAGATGTGGCGCGTGCGTACGTGGGGGACGTCCTGGTCGCCGATCAGTTCTACTCGGGGCGCGTGTGGGACATCGGCCTGGACCGGCTTCCGGCCGAGGCGCTGCGTGCCGAGGGGTTGCGGGTGCGGGTGCTGCAGCCGGACGCCGACGCCCGGGTGTATGTGCCCGATGAGGCCCGCGAGGACTGGGGTACGGCTGCCGTCGAGCGGGTCGAGTGGGTGGCGGGCCGGTCGTGGGCGGTCCGGCCGGGATAGGGCCGGTCGTGCGTGCGGCCTATGCTGAGGGCCTGCCGCCGCGATGCCGAGGAAACACCCGCCATGACCAGTAGCGCCGTTCCGAAGGGGCGCAGCCGTCGGAACTTCGCCGGGGCGCGTCCCGTCATGGACGACGTGGCCCGACTGGCCGGTGTCTCGAAGCAGACCGTGTCCCGGGTGCTCAACGACAACCCCGCCGTACGCCCCGAGACCCGCGAGGCGGTGCGGGCCGCGATGCGTACGCTCGGCTACCGGCCGAGCCGCAGCGCCCGTTCCCTGGCCAGCGGCAGGACCCGCATGCTCGGCGTCATCTCCTTCGACGCGGCGCGCTACGGGCCCGCTTCCATCCTCACGGCGATCAACACGGCGGCGCAGGAGGCCGGTTACCTGGTGAGCTCCATCGCCCTCGACACGGCCGACCCCGACACGGTGATCCAGGCCGTGGACCGGCTGTCGGCCGAGGGTGCGGACGGCGTGATCGCCATCGCCCCGCAGTCGTGGGTGGGCCGGGCGCTGGCCGACGCCCGCCTCGACAGCCCGCTGGTGGTCCTGGAGAACGACCTCGGGGGCGGCCCGCCCCTGGTCACCGCGAATTCCCGCATCGGTGCCCGTGACGCCACCGAGCACCTGCTGCGCCTCGGTCATCCGACCGTCTTCCATATCGCGGGCCCGGCCGGATGGACCTCCGCCGACCTGCGCGTCGCCGGCTGGCAGGCGACGCTGGAGGCGGCCGGGGCCAAGGTGCACACCCCGCTGACCGGCGACTGGAGCGCCGAGTCCGGATACGACCTGGGCCGGCGGCTGGCCCGCCGCTCCGACGTCACGGCGGTGTTCGCGTCCAACGACCAGATGGCGCTCGGCGTCCTGCACGCCCTGCACGAGGCCGGGCGGGCCGTCCCCGAGGACGTCAGCGTCGTCGGCTACGACGACATCCCCGAGGCCGCCCACTTCCTCCCCCCGCTGACCACCGTCCGCACGGACTTCGCCGAGATCGGCACCCGGTCACTGCGGCTGCTGCTCAACCGCATCGACGACCCCGCCGCGCCACCCCGCGCCGAGCCGCTCGTCCCGGTCGAACTGGTCGTCCGCCGCAGCAGCGGTCCCTACGGCCGCTCCTCCTGAAGCACCTTCACGTCCCAGTGGCCCAGCGGCACCGCCTCCGGATGCACCGCGCCCGACAGCACATCCCGTACGGCCGCGGGCACCGGAACCGACACCTGCTCCCACGACCAGTTGTGCGGGAAGCGCACCCGCCGGCCGTCCCGGGCGGTGGCGGAGGTCGCGGTGACGCTCGGCAGGGCCGGGCGCCACTCGTCCGCCGGGACGGCCCACGGGAACAGGGCCCGGGCGAACTCGGGGCCGGGGACCGTGCCGGCATAGGTGATCCGGCCGGCTCCATGCCGGTGTGTGGTGGCCGCGGGCCAGCGCCCGAAGTGCGGATGCTCGTACGCCGCCAGCTCCTCGGCGCCCTGCGGCCGCAGACCGTCCGTCCAGTGCAACGCGTGGGCGCCGGGCGGGAGTTGGAGACCGGAGCTGCCGGTCACGGTGAGCGGTGCTCCGAGGTTGCTGAATTCGTCGTACGTCACTCCGGCCGCCTCGGCGAGCCGTCCCGGCTGTGCCTCCCTGCGGGCCCTGGCCTCGGTGTCGGCGTAGGCCGTGCGGGGGCCCAGGATCAGGTGGCCGCCGTTCGCCGCGTACTCCTTGAGCCGGTCGAGGGTCAAGTCGGCGGCGGCGTAGAAGGCGGGGGCGACCAGGACGCGGGGGCTGCCCCGCCGGGTCCGCCGTGCGCTGATGGCGGGACTCGACTCCGTGGTGTCCGACGTACACGCGCATCGCGAGGCGTTCAAGCGGCTCGGTGAGCGGCTGCATCCGCACGAGTACCCGCGACTGCCGTATGCCGCCGATGTGTTCGCGGTCGCCCGCGGCGAGAAGCGGGCGCCGTCCTTCGACGGCCGGGGCGAGGAACTCCTCGGTATGGACGACGTCACGGGTGCGGCCCAGCTGCTGAAGTCCGCGCCGGGCAAGCTGTTCCGCTCGCTGGACCGGCTGCTGCGCTCGGCCGTCAGCCAGGAGGAGCGCGATGCCGTCGTGGCCGCCGTGGAGGAGGTCGCCCCGTTGGTCTCCGGCCGGGTCGTGCTGTCGGTGCGCGAGCATCTGCGGCTTCGATGATTCAGTCCCTTCGCTCTCCTCGCCCTCGACTTCGTGCTCGGGCGGCACAGGCGGATCACCGCGCCTGTGCCGCCCGAGCCACGTCCAGGGCCTGTTCCGCATAGCCACGGCCGAAGAGCACCGCGTGGACCAGCAGCGGGAAGAGCTGGTGCAGTCCGACGCGGTCCGTCCAGCCGTCGGCCAGGGGTGCGGTCTGCTGGTAGCCGTCCAGTACGAGGTCCAGGTGGGGACAGCCGAAGAGGCGGAGCATCGCCAGGTCGGTCTCACGGTGTCCGCCGTGCGCGGCCGGGTCGATCAGCCAGGCGTGACCGTCGGCGCCCCACAGCACGTTTCCGTTCCACAGGTCGCCGTGCAGCCGGGCGGGCGGCTCGGCAGGGCCGGCCAGCTCCGGCAGCCGCTCGCAGACCCGCTCGATGACGGCGGCCTCCGCGGGGCGGATCGTGCCGATGTCGACCGCGCGGCGCAGGTACGGCAGTACTCGGTGTTCCGCGTACCACTCCGGCCAGTCGGTGCCCGGCGAGTTACGCATCGGGGCCAGCCCGATGTACGCGTCCACCGGGCCATCGGGCGGCGGGGCGCCGAACGCGGGAGCACCGGATGTGTGCAGGGCGGCCAGCTCACCGCC
Source organism: Streptomyces sp. DG2A-72 (assembly GCF_030499575.1). Classification (NCBI taxonomy): domain Bacteria; kingdom Bacillati; phylum Actinomycetota; class Actinomycetes; order Kitasatosporales; family Streptomycetaceae; genus Streptomyces; species Streptomyces sp. DG2A-72. Next base: position 9,585,649 of record NZ_JASTLC010000001.1, on the reverse strand, counting down.
GAAGCGGGCCGCGGCAGCGCGGGTCGGTGCGCCGGGCGGGACGCGGTCCGACACCAGCCAGTGACGGTCGTGGCCGTGCACCTCCGGTACGCGGACCGTGCTTGAGGCGGCGAGCCAGCGCAGCCCGGCCGCCTCGGCCTGCGCGGCGGCGGGGCCGTCACCGCGCTTGACCATCACCATGTGGCCGCCATCGAGGGTGACTTCGGAGAGTGTGGCGTTGAGCCGACGCTCGTGGGTCACCCGGCGCCCGGTGAGTCGCGCCGCCGCGGCGCGCGGGGTACCGGCGGTCATGAACGGGGGTGCCCGTACGCAAGGCGGCTGGGTGTGTCAGGGCGGTGCAGCGGCGCGACTTCGATCAGGTCCGGCACGGCGCCAGCGTAACGCGGCACGCGGGGCGCGCCCTGGGCCGTACTCCGGAACGGCTTGTCACGCCGCCTTCGCGGCGTCGAGCACCTCGTCGGCCAGGGGCTTGTCGAGGGCCGCGTGGACCAGGCCGTCCGCGAGCCGGGGCACGTCACGCTTGCCGACGAATCCGGCCAGCTTGTCGGGCGACGTCGGCAGTCCGAGCCGGCGCGCACCGTCCTGGGCCTTGCGATCGAAGTACGGTGCGAACTCCGGCCATACGCCCTGCACGTCGCGCAGGAAGACATCGGCTCCCGTGGGACCGATCCCGGGTATGTCCAGCAGGGCCTTCTTGGGGTCGGATTCCTCGCGCAGTCGCCGGAGATCGCCTTTGTAGCGTTCCAGCAGCAGCTCGGCCCCCTTGCCGAGCATCGTCGCGGTCCGCTCGTCGTAGCGGCGGTAGCCGCCCTCGCCGAGCGCGTCGACGCGTTCCTGCCAGGTCGCGTCCGCCATCGAGCGAGCGTCGCGCATTCCGGCGTCGAACAGCGCCCTTGCCGCCGCCACCGCGATATCGGCCTTGATCCGGGCGCTGAGCAGGATCGCCAGCACCAGCGTCTGGTAGAGGGGGCCGGGGGTATTGCGCAGCCTGATCCCGGCCTGCGCCGCGTAGGTGCGCTCCTGCCGGTCGAGCAGGGCCCGGACCACCGCGTTGTCGGTCTTCGCACTCATCGTCACGCCGCCGATTCAACGGAATCCCAAGGTTCCCTTGGCTGTCGGCTCCGGGTACCCGCCCCAGGTCCGGTCGATGCGGCCGTACGGCAGCCGGCTGCTCATCCCAGACTGAGCAGGACGATCGCGACGCCCGCGATCAGCAGACCCGACGTCTGGGTTCGGGTGACCTTTTCGTGCAGGAAGGCAAGCCCCAGGGCCGTCGGGACCGCCGGGTACAGGGAGGCCAGGACGACGGCGACGGCCAGTATCTGCTGGTGGGCGGCGAGGAGATACAGGATGAGCCCGAGCGCCGCTCCCGCCCCGATCAGGACCGCACAGCCCAGCGACCGTACGGGCCGGCGGAACTCGGAAGCGTGCCGCCGGATGCCCGGGAGCAGGAGGAGAACCGCGGCGACCCGGCCGGCCGCCACGGGCCACAGGCCGCTCGCCGGATCCGCCTGGGCGAGACCGATGTACTGGAGCGCCACTCCCCCACTGGCGATCAGACCGTCCACCGGCAGCCGCCGCCCGGACGGGTCTCGGCTTCCGTGGCCGTCGCCGCCCGCGGAGACGAGCCACAGAGCGGGAACGGTGGCAGATGCCCAGCCAGGCGAGCGGAGTCGGCCGGTCACCGAGCAGGAACACGCCGCACAGCACGGACAGTGCCACCCCGGTGACCGCGCTCACGGGGATCACGATGCTCATGGCGCCACGGCTCAGACCGCGGTTGAGGAAGTGCATGGCCACGGCGCTTCCGGCGCCGGACGCCGCGCCCCAGGCGACATCCGTGGACCGGACCGCTGTCGCGGGCATCAGCAGCGCGGCGACGAGGCCAGGACCAAGCCTCCGACCTGGCCCAGGAATGTGACGACGGCGAAGTGGACCCGGCGGGACAGCAGCCCGCCGGCGAAGTCGACGATGCCGTAGCAGACCGCGGAGGCCAGGGCGAGCAGAGCACCCATCCGCTTCAGGTGCCCGTCACAGCCGTCGCTATCCGCCGGTGACCAGCGCTCGGGAGGCCGTGTACGCCTCGCCGCTCGGGGTACTCGAGCGTTCCGTTCGGGACCGGAGGAGGTTCACCATGACCAGCAGCACGGAGACCGGTGGGATCACGGGCACGCCGGACAAGGACTACAACCTGATCTGGTACGTCGAGGCCTGCCTGAACAACGCGCTGCGGCTGGAGACGTTCATCCAGGACGCGGAGCGCGAAAAGGACACGGAGGTCGTGGACCTGTTCCGCAAGGCGCAGGCCGACAGCCGCAAGGGCGCCGAACTGGGCAAGCAGTTGCTGCGCACGCGGCTGAACGGCTGACCGCGTCCGGAAGGTCCACACCCCGGCCGTTCGGCGGCGCGGTGCTTACGCAGCGTCATCGTCCGACGCGCGGGGTCTGCCCCACCCGCTTAGTTTGGGCGAGCAAGCCCTGTCTCACCCAAGGAGGAGCCATGGCCGACAAGGGCCGCGCGGACAAGATGAAGGGCAAGGCCAAGGAGATGACCGGAAAGGTCACCGGCGATCGAGAGATGCAGACCGAGGGCAAGCTCGAGCAGGCGCGCGGGGAAGCCAAGAAGCTCAAGGGGAAGGCCCAGGAGCGGATCAAGCAGAGCGGGCGTTCCGCGAAGCGGGACGGCGCCTGAGCGGACGTGGGACTGAGGCCGCGGACACGGTGGAGCCGTGCCCGCGGCCTCAACGCATGCGGCGCCGCACGGCCCGCACCTACCCGCCGACAGCCGCGGTGAGCTGCCGGGTCGCGTCGACCTCCACGACCTGGTGGAAGATGGCCCGCTTGGTGCCCAACGGCCCGTTGTGCGTGCGGATCTGACTGGCCATCACCGCTGTGGTCTCGTCGTACGCGGGTCCCGATGCCAGCCAGCCGGTGAGCCGGAGGTGTGTGGAGGCGGTGGTCCCGTCGGCGTACCGGAGCGTCGCCGGGACGGTGACGTTCGCCGTGTCGCCCGCGCCCAGCACGTGCAGCTTGCCGTAGGCGCCCTTCGGTACGGAGATGTTCTGGCCGCCCGGGACGACGTTGTTGTTCGTTCCCTCGCTGCCGTTGGTGAAGGCGAAGCCGATCCCGTTGTCGGAGGTCTGGCCGGTCTGCGGCAGCTCCGGCAGGCCCCACCGGTCGGCGGGAGCGGAGATCGGTACGGGGGCGGTCCGCAGCTCGGGGCGCCGGCCCGCCGGGTGGATCACGGCCTCCGCGCCCTTGGGCAGGTCGAGTTCGACCACGCCGCCGCCGAGGTCGCGCCAGTCGGGAGCCGGCCCGCCGATCCCGGCGAGGCTGCGGACGCGTACCCAGCGGGTACGGCGGCCCCGGCGGACGGCGCTGACGAGGAACGCGCCCTGGGTGCGGAAGTCGTGCAGTGTGACGTCCCGCCATTCCCCCGGCACGGCGGGAAAGACACGGATGGTGTCGCCCCAGCTCGTGCGGAGCCGAGATCCCGGAAGACCTCCATCGCGCGCTGGTTGGTGATGTGGGCGCGTGGAGTGTCCGCGAGCCACCCGTACTTGGTGACCAGGTGGGTGTGCACCCCGTAGGTCGCCAGCAGCAGGGCCGCGGTACCGCCGGCGGGGCCGCTGCCGATGACGAGGACGTCGGTGTCGTAGTGCTGCTCAGGCGCGCTCATGCTGTCTCCGTGAAGCTCTGTCAAAAACCGTGAGAGAAAAGGCTGTTCAGTCGTCGAGGCGCGCGATGTGGAAGGTGAACTCGAGCAGCCGCCACTCGCCCTCGACATGCCGGCCGTCGGGTGTGGGGCCGGTGCGCGGGACGAAGTCCGTGATCAGGTCGTCCTTCACGCCGAAGACCGCGTCGCGCTGCCCGGGGGCTCCGTCGAGATAGGCGCCACCGCGGACGAACAGCTGGGTGATCAGGGGCTGGTGTCCGGGGGCGTCGATCAGGAAGTGCACGTGCGGTGCACGGTAGGGGTGGCGGCCCACCGCGGAGAGCATCCTGCCCACCGGCCCGTCGTCCGGGATCGGGTACTCGGACGGCAGGATCGACCAGAACGTGAACCGGCCGTCCTCGTCGGTGGTGAACCGGGCGCGCAGCACCGGGCCGTCCAGATCCGGGAGTTGGACGTCGTAGAAGCCCCTCTCGTTGGACTGCCACACGTCCACGACGGCCCCGGAGACCGGCGTGCCCTCGCGGTCGGTGACCCGGATGTCCGCCCACAGCGGTGTGCCGGTGAAGTCTCCCGCGATGTCGCTGCCGTGTTCGGCGGCGGGCGGCCCGGCCACGTAGAAGGGGCCGAGGATCGCCGACGAAGTCGTGTCGGGCGTACGGGAGTTGGTGAGCGCGTCGACCACGCTGGACACGCCGAGGGTGTCGGAGAGCAGGATGAACTCCTGCCTGGTGTCGGTGGTGATGTGACCGGCCTCGGTGAGGAAGTCGATCGCGGACTGCCATTCCTGCGGAGTGAGGTCGTTGCGGATCGTGTAGGCGTGGAGGGTGCGGGCGAGATCGGTCAGTAGCTGCCTGAGGCGCGGGTTCTCGCAGCCGGCGAAGCTCGCCACGACCTCTTCGGTGAGCGGACGCAGGTCGGGAGGCCCTTCGGGGCGGCGGCCCTGCCAGGCGTTTCGCAGCAGGCCGGCGAGTCCGGTGCGGGTCAGTTCGCGCGGGTTGGGGTACGGCTGTGCGGTGGCCAGTTCTGCCGCGCGGTCCAGGTCGGACTCGTCGAGGCCGAGTTCACGCAGCGAGGTGGGGCCGCCGACCCGGTGGATCAGGTCGAAGACACCGGTGGGAGCGTCGGGGACGCCCAGGGCGCGTGCGATGCGCTCCATCGCCTCAGGGGCGGCCTGCGCGTTGTACGCCATCGCGTGCGGGAGGACCACGGTGTGGGTCTCGGCGTGCGGCAGGCCGAAGGCGCCGCCCAGTGTGTGGCAGAGCTTGTGGTGCAGCCCCATGCCTACGGCACCGAGGCACGCGCCCGCCAGCCAGGCGGCCTCAAGCAGCTCGGCCCGTGCCGCTACGTCGGTCGGGTCGTCGGGGAGGGCCGGGAGCGCCCTGCCGATGGCCGTGACCGCCTCCACGGCCATGGCGTCGGTGACCGGAGTGGCGTCCGGGGAGTAGAGGGCCTCCACGGCGTGGGCCAGGGCGTTGATGCCGCTGGTCACCGTCGCCGGGACGGGCAGGCCGAGGGTGAGCTCGACGTCGTACACGACCGTTTCGGGCAGGATCGCGGGCGAGGAGCGGGTGGTCTTGCGGCCGTCGACGGTCTCGCCGAGCACGGGGGTGACCTCGGAACCGGCGTACGTGGTCGGCACGACGACCTGAGGCAGATCCGTGCGGACCGCCAGCGCCTTCGCGAGGCCGGTCGTCGAGCCGCCGCCGATCGCCACCAGGCAGTCCACGCTCCGGTCACGCAGCAGCCTCAGGGCCTGCTCTGTCACCTCGACGGGAGTGTGCATGGCCGCACCCGCGAACTCGGCCGTCACCAGCTCGCCCAGGACCTCACGGAGCCGCTCGGTGTCCTTGCGCAGGGCGCGTGACCCGCCCGACAGGAGCATGACCCGGGACCCGCCGAGCCGCTCGGCCTCCTCGCGTACCCGGTCGAGGGTGCCCGCACCGAAGATCACCCGGCTCGGTCCGGCCGTATGGACGAAACTCCTCATGAGGCCGCTCTCCATGCTGTGCTCTGTGGGGGTCGAGGCGTCTGCGCCAGTATCCGTACCCGGTGGCGCGTCGCGCCTGCACAATCGCCGCATCCCGCTGCACGAAAACGGCGACACCCGCTGCCGCTTGCCCACGTGAGCGCGGGACCGGGAGACTGACCGGGGCGCGAAGGAGAGCCGTATGGGCGAGATGGGACTCGGTGACACCCACGGCATCCTGGCGCGGCCGGGCGTGCGTCCCGTCCGCAGCAGCGCGGGGCTCGGCTGGGAGCGGCTGTTCGTGTCGACGCAGCGGGAAGTGCCGTACCGGGACGCCTTCCCCGGAGCCGACAGCCATCTGCTGATCCTGCACCTGGACGGACCCGTGACCGTCCGGCGCGGGCGCCGGGGACTGACCGCCGCCCGGCAGGTGCCCCCGGCGGCCTGTTCCTGCATCCGGCCGCCACAGAGCTGGACGTGGAACTCGGCGGCCATCTCAGCACGGTGCACGTCTACCTCTCGGACGCCGCGCTCCAGGCGACGGCGGACGACGAGCGGACCGTGCGGTTGAAGGAGGAGTTCGGCAGCACGGACCCGCTGCTGGAACAGCTCGTGCTCACGCTCGACGGAGTCGTACGACACTGGGAGCCCAGCGGGGCCGTCTACGCGGACCGACTCGCTCTCATGACGGCGGCGCAGCTGGCGCGCCGGCACAGTGTGCGGCAGCGTGACGCCGAGCCGGCCGGCCGCCAAGTAGGGCTCAGCGACCGGCAGTTCGCGGCCGTCCGGGAACTTCTCGACGCCCGGCTCTCCGAGCCGCTCTCGCTGGCGGACCTCGCATCGGCCACCGGGCTGAGCGTCAGCCAGTTCGCCCGGCGGTTCAAGGCCCGCACCGGGTGCCCTCCACACCGGTATCTCGTGCGAGTGCGGGTGGAGCAGGCGGCCCGGCTGCTGCGTGCGGGCACCCTGCCGATCGCGCAAGTGGCAGCCGCGTGCGGGTTCTCCCACCAGGAGCACCTGACCAGGGTGTTCCGCTCCCACCTCGGTACGACACCGGCGGCGCTGCGCCGCGAAGGCTGACCGTCTGCCGAGGTGACCTGCGCGTGAGCCGGCCCGAAGCGGCTGTCAGGGGCGTCGGCCGACGGCGATGAAGTTGGCGGCGAAGAAGCGGCGTCCGCTCGCCGTGTGCTCGGCCCGCCGGAAGGCGTCGTCCCAGCGGGCGATGTCGCCGGGGGTGGCCAGGCCTTCGGCGACGAGGGTGTCGCGGGCGGCCCAGACGGGTCCGCGCATGCCGGGCGGGGGCGCGAAGACGTCGATGTGGCCTTCGAAGGTGACGACTTCCAGGCCCGCGGCGGTGAGCAGTTCGTCGAGCCGGGTGCCCACGGTCAGGTCGTTGCCGCGGCGCCGGTGCAGTTCGCGGTAGCGGTCGTCCATCTCGTCGAACTCGGGAGGGGCGTGCCGTAGACCGGAGGAGCTCAGGTCGACGTCCACGAGGTACACCGCGCCGCCGGGCCGGGCCAGCGTGCCGAGATGGTCGACGATCGCCTGCTCACGGCCGCCGTTGTGGGCCAGCACATGCCGCAGCATCACCAGGTCGAAGGTGCCCTCGGCCAGCCCGGTGGCGGCGGCGGATCCGCCGACGGTGTGCACGGGTACGCCGGTTCGTGCGGCGAGTGCGGAGGCGACGGCCAGCGCGTCGCCGTCCCGGTCGACCGCCCATACGGCACCGTCCGGGGCCGCCATGCCCGCCAGCCGCACCGCGATCGCGCCCGGTCCGCATCCCACATCGGCGATCCGCGCGCCGGGCACCGCGCCGGCGGCCACCCACAGATCGCGTTCCCGCCGCTCGGCGGCATCGGCCATGAGCCGGTAGCGCTCGATCTCCGAGTCGCTGAGGGTCAGTGCGTAGTCGGCCACGTCGGTCCTTCCTCTCATCCGGTTCGCGCTCAGCCTGCATAGCGCACATGGCACCCTCAACGTCCCCCAAAGCGCGAAAACTCGGCCCCTTTGACATGAACTCATGTCTTTCCGTAAACGCCTGGACTCCGTCGCATTCTCACCCGTACTCGATGGAGGTACATCGCATGATCGGCAGACATGCCGCGGCCGGTCGCCGCACCGCCCTGACCGCTCTCGGGATCCTCGCCCTCACCGGGATCACCTCGACCGCGGCGGCCGAGCCACCCAAGCCGGTGCCCGGGTCCACCGCCGCGCAGACGGTCGGCGCCGACCGGCCGTCGGCGGCGCTGCTGCGTGCCCTGCAGCGTGACCTCGGGCTGACGCCGGGCCAGGCGGCCGAGCGTCTGGTCAACGAGGCGGAGGCGGGCGTCCGCGCGGGCCGTCTCCGCAACGCCCTGGGCGAGCGCTTCGCGGGGGCCTGGGTGCGGGGGGCGACCTCCGCCGAACTCACCGTCGCGACCACGCGGGCCGCCGACGTGCCCGCCATCCGGGCCCAGGGCGCGAAGGCCGCGGTCGTCAAGCGGACGCTGAGCGAGCTGCAGGCCGTCAAGGAGAAGCTGGACACGGCCGCCGCCCGGGTCACGACACGGGACACGCCGGTCTGGTACGTCGACGTACCGGCGAACCGGGTCGTCGTCGAGGCGGTCAGGCAGTCGGCCGCCACCGCCTTCATCAAGGCGGCCGGCGTCCAGGGTCAGAACGTCGGCGTCCGCGTGTCTTCGGCACGGCCACGGCTGCTGGCGGACATCGTCGGCGGCGACGCCTACTACATCGAGACCACGGCCCGCTGTTCCGTCGGCTTCTCCGTCACCAAGGGCACGCAGCAGGGCTTCGCCTCGGCCGGCCACTGCGGCGACACGGGCGACAAGACCACCGGCTACAACAAGGCCGACCAGGGCACGTTCAAGGCCTCCACGTTCCCCGGCAAGGACATGTCCTGGGTCGGCGTCAACACCGCCTGGACCGCCACGCCGGATGTCAAGGGCGAGGGCGGCGAGAAGACGGAGATCACCGGCTCGGTCCAGGCACTCGTGGGGGCGTCGATCTGCCGCTCCGGCTCCACCACCGGATGGCGCTGCGGCAAAATCGAGCAGCACGACACGAGTGTCGACTACTCCCAGGGCACCGTCGACGGCGTGACCAAGACCACCGTGTGCGCCGAGCCGGGCGACTCCGGCGGCCCGTACGTCTCCGGCAGCCAGGCGCAGGGCGTGACCTCCGGCGGCTCGGGCGACTGCGCCAGCGGCGGGACCACCTACTACCAGCCGGTCAACCCGATCCTCAAGGACTTCGGCCTCGTCCTGAAGACCGCGTCCGCCGAGGCCCTGCCGCCCGCTCAGCAGGACAACGGGGTGCAGAACGCATGGGCCGCCGGCCACGTCTACGAGGCCGGCACCACGGTGACCCACTCCGGTGTGCGCTACCAGTGCCTGCAGACCCACCAGGCGCGGGGCGTGTGGTCGCCGAGTGCCACTCCGGCCCTGTGGCAGAAGCTGTAGGTGCGGAGACTGCGGGTGTCGTACGACGTCGGGTGCGGGGGCGATGCTCCCGCACCGTCCGCCCCCCGCTGCCTGCTACTCCTCCGCGAGGAGCGCGTACGCGGTGGCGACGAAGGAGTCGCGGGCGCGGAACCGGCGGGTGCACAGCGCGACCAGGGCCGTGCCCGTGTCGGGCCTGAAGCCGAGGAACGCCTGCTGGCCGAGGGTCGCCCCGCTGTGGAAGTACATCGGCCCGCCGTTCGTGGGGTGCCGGAACCACGCCATCGTGTGCACGTGCCGGTGTCCAAGACCGCGGCGGAGCAGGGGCGTGCGCACCGCCCGCAGTGCGTCGGCCAGCGGGGAGCCGGCCGGGTCGAGGTGGGCTTCGAGGAAGGTCAGCAGGTCGTGCGGGGTGGCGCGGACGGCACCCGCCGCCTGGAAGCCGCCCGCGTCGAACGCGGCGGTGCGGGTGCGGGCGTCCTTGCCGTGTCCGACGGCGTCGGTCTTCGGGTCCTGCGGCCGCAGCGCGGTGCCGCTCAGGCCGAGCGGACGCAGTACGTGTGCGCCGAGCAGCTCGTCCCAGGCCGTGCCCGTGACCGCGGCGAGGGCGTGGCCGAGCACGGCGACGCCGAAGTTGGAGTACTCCCACCGTGTGCCGGGCCGGTGCCGGGGGCGGTGTCGCAGGAACGCCCGGGTCACGCGCTCGGCGGGATAGTGGCCGTAGGGGTTGGTGCGCCAGGCGGGAATCGCCCGCACGTAGAAGTCGGCCGGCAGGGCGGGCAGTCCGGCGGTGTGCGTGATGAGGTGGGCGAGCGTCACCGGGGCCGGATCGGTCCGCCGGGCCGGGTCCAGGCAGGCGGCGGCCGGCTCGCCGCCGGTCAGCAGGCCGCGCTGGACGAGCTGGGCCAGCAGCAGTCCGGTGAACGTCTTGGACGCCGACCCGATCTCGTACCGCAGGTCTTCGCGGGGGACCGGCGGGGGCGGGGCCGTGCCGCCGCAGTGCAGGGTGCGGTGACCGGCCCGGGAGACGGCGAAGACGACGTCGGGCGCGTCGACGGCGTGGACGGCGCTCTCCAGCCGCTCCCGCACCGTGTCGTCGCTGCCGAGGGGGCCGCCCGTGCCGTCCTGGTCGATGTCGTCGGCGCCGCCCGGCCAGGGCGTGGAGCGGCCGGTCATGGGGTGGCGTGCGCCAGCTCGGAGAGGGCGCGGGAGGTGGCCAGCAGGGACGCGAAGGCGGCGACCAGCGTCGGGTGGTAGACGAGGTCGAACACCTCGTCCGGATCGCCCTCGGGCATCGTCCCGAAGGCGGGCATGGCACCGTCTGGCTGCTGTGCGGCGGCGAAGCCCTCCCAGGCCCGTGCGTCCAGGGTGGGGCGGGGCAGACAGGCGTCGACGACGAGGAGTTCGCCGAGCAGGTCCCAGCGCTTCAGGTCCAGCCAGTCGTCGATCCAGACGGGCAGCCACATGGCGAGGTAGTCGGCGATGTCCGGCGGCAGGCCCTCGGGGTGCTCTCCCCAGTCGGTGAGATGGAACACCGCGTGGGTGACGTCGTAGGCGATGTGCCCGCTGACCGTCCAGGGCTCGGGCGTGCGGGCCAGCCAGGTGGCGCCGACGAGGTCCGCCTCGGGCGGGCTGGGCGTGAGGCCGAAGCGGCGCTGGAACGCGGCCAGTCCAAGACGTCGGGTCGGGTCCAGTTCGAGGGCCGCCCAGCTGTCGAGCCGGTGGTAGAGGACGGTGGCGCGCTCCACCTCGGGTTCGCTGTACCCGAGTTCCTTGTACGGGAGGTACACCTCGAACGGGATGGGCGAGAGCGGCTCGATGCGCTGCCCGCGGACCAGCATGCGACCGCCGTCCAGCGTGTGCCGCCAGGTGTGGTCCACGAGCTTGCGCGCCAGCTCGGCCTGCTGTGATCCGGCCACGCCTTCGCGGAACAACACCCGGCAGATCAGGGCCAGTTCGCCGACCGGTTTGAAGCGCTCCAGGAAGCCCACTTCCGGATCGACGTCGGGCTCCAGGCGGAATCCGTCGCGATGGGCCCACAGCCACTCCAGGGCGCGGACGCCGACGGTGTGTATCAGACGGGTGTCGGTCATCCGGGCACTCCTTGTTCCCCGTACCGGTGGTGCATACCGCCCTCGCCCGTAAGGCACTTGAGGGTCTGTGCCGCCGCGAACGCGGCCATCAACGTGGAGTGGTAGCAGCGGCGGAAGTCCGGCTCCGGATCTGCTCCGGCGTCGCCCCGCGGGCCCTGCTCCGGGAGCGCGCCCGAGGCGTGCTGCGCCCGCGCGATCCGCGGCCAGGCGTGCTGAAGGGTCCCGGGGTGGGGTGGGGACGGGAGGCTCGCGGCGACGATCAGCAGCTCGCAGCTCAGGTCCCACATCCCGGCGTCCAGGCAGGTGTCGAGCCAGGGCGGCAGCCAGTCGGCGAGGTAGGCGGCCAGGTCCGCGGGGACGCCCTCGGGGGTGCGGCCCCAGTCGGTGAGGTGGAAGACGACGTGGGTGAGCGCGTACCCCGAGGAGCGCTCGAACGTCCATGGTTCCGGCAGTCCGCCCAGCCAGGTCCGGCGCAGCACCTGCGTGTCCTGTTCCGGCCGGTGGATGCCGCTGCGATGCTCGGCCTTCAGGACGCCGAGCCGGCGGGTCGGTTCCTGCTCGGTCAGCCGCCAGCCCCGGGTGCGGGCCGTCGTGGCGGCGGCGGCCTCGTACCCGGAGTGCCGCAGTCCGGCCGCGGCGAAGACGGAGTAGACCTCCAGCGGGTACGTCGCGAAGGGCTCCAGCGCCTGGAGCCGGAGGAACAGCTCGCCCCGGCCGGTCTGCTGCCACGCGAACCGCAACAGGTCGCAGGCACATGCGTGCAGCGGGTCCGACGGCGGAGTGTGCGCGCCTACGCTCGCGCAGGTCTGGGCCAGTTCCCCGAGTGGTTTCCAGGTGGCGTCCACGTGGCCGTCCGCGGTGAGCGCGTCGTCCCCCAGCGTGAAGTCGCCGCGGTGCGCGGACAGCCAGGCGAAGGCGCCCGCTGCCACTTCCCGGATCTCGCTGACGTCCATTGCCGTCATACGAGCGCTCCGGCGGCCCGTATGACGCGTGCCGCCTGTGCCTGGAGGGCCACACGGGGGTCGGTGCCGCCCATCAGTTCCACGAAGTCCAGCCCCGCCTCGAGGCCGAGTGCGTCCGGTACGTCCTCGAGCAGGGTCAGCCAGCGTCCGGCCCCGGCTGCCTGCTGCCAGTCCCTGCGGCGCACCGCCCGTACGAAGCCCCGGGCCACGTCGACCGTGCGGCGCCGGGCCACGCGGGCCACCGCGCAGTCCTCGCCGGGCACCGCGAGCGGGGCCAGGACGGCGAGTTGATGCGTCAGCACCTGCCAGGTCGCCTCGTCGAGCCAGTGGGCGTCGGGTTCCGCGGTCGCGTCCGTGCCGGGCAGGCCGGTCGGGGGCGGGTCGAGTCGCCGTAGCGCGCAACGCATGGCCCAGTGGCTCCACATGACGGTGGGAGCCGCGTCCGCGCGGGGCGGGAACGCCTCCACGGTCTCCCGGAACACGGTGAGGGTCTCGGGAACGGGCGGGGTGCGGAAGAGGACGTGCGGCAGCAGCAGATCCGCTCCCAACACGCGTACGGCGGCGAGCGCGAGGCTTCCCCCATGGCCGTCCACGGCCTCTGTGCCGGACACTCGCACGTGGTCTCCGCCACGCAGGGCGGAGACCACGTCCGACGCAACGTCCTGCACCGCGCCCTGCAAGAGGGTCGTAGCGCCTGACTGCTCCATTCAGCTGCTCCTGTCGGTCCGCTCAGCCCTTCTTGGGGCGAGGGGTCGGCGGGGACAGCAGCAGCTTGGTGTCGGCGGAAAGCAGCGCCAGTGCGGCGCACTCCCGGCTGTCGCGGAAGACACCGTCGGGCTCCGCGGGGTCGAGCGCCGCCTCGATGTCGATGCTCCGGACGCCCGTGATGTCCTCGAACGCCTTGTCAGTGGAAGGCATATCACCATCTCCTCTGGGTTCACCCCCTCCACAACCCAGATCACCACAGAGTCACAGAGCACGCATCTTTTCCCAGACGTGGCAATACGTCACTTCTTCAACATTCTTGGGGCGCCTAGTCCTCCTCAGGACAGCAACGGGTCCGCCGTCCGCCATGGGCAAGTCGGTCTCGAGTCGTACGAAGTTGCCTGTCGCGGTGTGAACCCGGTTCCCGGCGTACGCGTACCCCGGCTGCTCGCCGAAGAGGTGGTTGGTGAAGTCACGGGAACCGGCGAGGAGTTGAAAAGACTCGCCTTGACCGGGCGGTGCGTGGGTGGCCTTGCGGCCGGGCAGCTGGACCAGGTTCCTGGCGGGGTGACGCTCTTGGCGTCGGCCTTGGTCACGTGGTCGCACCGCCGACGACGCCGACGAGGAACCTTTGCGCTGCGTCGCGAAGTCCTGATGTCCGTGGTGAGGATGCGGCCCCGCCCTCGCCCGCACGCCCCGGCGCGCGCCTCGGTCATAAGGTCGGCGCCATCGGCAGGTCCCTCGGTCATTCGGCCGATCCCGCTGCCGGGGGTTCGGCCTACGGTGATCGCATGAACACCGTTTCCGTCCAGGGCTGCGCCCGTGGCCTTGCCGTCGGTGTCCTGCTCGCCGCATGTGCCGCCGACTTCCTCCTCGCGGGCTCCGACGGAACGAGCGTCCTGCCGACGGCGGGCCCCGTCTGGCCGACCTTGGCCATGGTGCTCATCGGGCTGGCCGCTGTGCTGTGGCCGGCCGGGCGGCGGCCCAAGTGGCTCACGCCGCAGGTGCGTACCGCCGTGCCCGCTCTCGCCTCGGCCCTGCTCGGCCCGGGCGAGATCATGATCCTGCTGTGCCTGCTCTTCATCGCCGTACGGCACTGCCCGCCGCGCTGGGCCGTGGTGTGCGGCGCCCTCGACGCGGGCGCGCTGCTCATCCTGCCGGTACGCGGTGACGTGACGCTGAGCAGCGACGTGCTGGGCCTGCAGATCATCGGTCTGCTGCTGGTCGGCCTCGTCGCGGGGTTCGCGGGCTATCTGCGCTCGATGGACTACCGCCGCACCGTCGCCGTCAGCGACACCCGCCGCAGCGAACGCCTGGCCATCGCCGCCGACCTGCACGACTTCGTCGCCCACCACGTCACCCGGCATCCTCGTGCAGACCCAGGTGGCCCGCATGATGGCGACCACCCGGCCACAGGACCTGGACCCCGTTCTGGCCGGCATCGAACGCGCCGCGACCGAGGCCCTCGCCTCGATGCCCCGCACCGTCGGCGTGCTGCGCGACACCGGTCCCGAGGCGGCCGACCGCCGCCCGGTCGGCGACCTCCTGGGCATCGCGGAACTGATCGAGGGCTTCGCGACGCCGGGCCGGCAGGTCGCCCTGCACCGCGACCCCGCCCTGTCCCCCGACGCCCTCCCCCATGAGGTGCAGGCCGCGGCCTTCCGGGTCGTCCAGGAGGCCCTCACCAACATCCGCCGGCATGCGGTCGACGCCACGCACATCGAGGTCCGCCTGCGATCCGCCACCGACACCGATCGCCTGGTGGTGTCGGTGGCGGACGACGGCCGCGGCGGCACCCAACTCCCGGCCGCCGCCCACGGCGGCGGCTTCGGTCTCGTCGGCCTGAAGGAACGGCGACCGCGCTGGGCGGCGAGCTGGAGGCCGGGCCGCGTGGTGGCGTGGAGTGGGAGGTGCGGGCGGTGTTCTCGGCGGGGAAATCCTGAGGGGAACTCGTCACCTCCGCCAGAAGAGGTGGTGCGTCACGCCGCTCGGGCTGGGCACGACGTCCAGGTGGAACCGGTCGAGCAGGTCATCGGGGGACTCCCAGAGTCGAATTCCGGACCCGAGCTTCACCGGCGAGACCGCCACATGCATGGTGTCGACGAGGTCCGCGTCAAGGAACTGCCGGATGGTGGTGACCCCGCCGCCGAGTCGGACGTCCTTGCCCTGCGCCGCCTCCCGGGCCTGCTCGAGGACCGTGGCCGGGTCGCCGTCCACGAAGTGGAACGTCGTGTCGGAGAGGGTGAACGACGGACGCTTGTGGTGAGTCATGACGAACACCGGCGTGCGGAACGGGGGCTCGTCCCCCACCAGCCGCGCCACTCATGGTCGTGCCAGGCTCCCCGCTGGGGTCCGAACTTGTTGCGGCCCATGATCTCGGCGCCGATGTTGTGTGCGTAGTCCCGGGTCAGGTAGTCGTCGAGGCCCCGGCTGCCCCCGGGGTCGGTGCGCATGGGCCAGCTCGCCGTGGCACCGGCCCAGGAGAACAGCCTCGCGGCATCGGGGAGGCCGAACGGGCTCTCGAAGCTCTGGTCCACGCCGGCGCCCACTCCGTCACTCGAGACGTTGAAGTTCTGGACTCTCAGCAGCTGATCCATGTGTTCTCCTGCGCTGTCGCCGGGCAGGGCCTTCCCTGCCTCTCACCCCTGCGTCGAATGGGAGACGGCCGGATCGACAGTTTCCCGGAACTTCAGAGAAGGCCACTCCGACGTCAGCGCATCGACTCCGTCGAAGCCTCGGCTCTGTCGAGCGTCTGCCGGTGTTCGTGGGCTTCGGCGAGGAGGAGGTAGCCGGCGGCGGTCCAGGTGTAGGCGCGGTCGCGCAGGCCCGTACCGGTCAAGGCGTCGAAGTTCTCCGCGAACCCGTTGGTTTCGCACAGGCCTCGGAAGCGGGCGCTTATCTCGTCGGCCAGGCGCTGGTGGCCGCTGCGGCGTAGGCCGTCCTCGATGAGGACGGTGGCGGGTGCCCAGATCGGGCCGCGCCAGTAGCCGTCAGGGCGGTAGTGCGGGGAGGCGGGGAGTTCGGTGGCCAGTCCATAGGGGGTCAGGTGGGCCTCGATGCGCGCGGCCAGGCTCTTGGCGATGTGCTCGGGCAGGTGCTCGCCCAGGACGATCGGCATCAGGTCGAGCAGGCTGGAGCTGCTCCTGGTGTCGCCGCTGTCCACGCCGCGGGCGACGAACCGCTCCCCCGTCCAGAGTTCGTCGAACATGGCCGCCTGGACGTCCTCCGCGCTACGTGTCCACTTCCGCGCGTCGCCGGCGAGACCGAGTTCCTTCGCCAGGGCGGCGAGTTCGCGCAGTTGGAGGACGAGAAACGCGGCGAGGTCGGCGGTGACGATCACACGCGCGGCGTCGAAGGTGGTGGCGTTGTCCCAGCCGCTGTCGTTGCCGTGCTGGTAGTGCGGCAGGGCGGCCCCCGGTGCGCGGCGTGCGGTGAGCCAGAAGTCCGTCCAGCGCTCCAGTCTGTCGTAGGTCTCGGCGAGTTCGGTTCGATCGAGGGGTTCGGTGAGGCGTCTGCGCAGGTGGCTGAAGGTCCAGCCGTGGATGGGTGGTTTCACGAAGTTGCGGAGGACTTCCGAGTGGGTGACCGAGTCGGGCAGGGCGCCGCTCTCGTCCTGGTGGTCGAAGGGCAGCGCGAACTGGTCCCGGGCGAGGGCGGGCGCTCCGGGGGCCAGGGCGAGGGCGTTGAAGCAGTGGTCCCAGCTCCAGACCTTGTCCATCCAGTGTTTGGACATCAGCACCGCGGGTCGCGTGACCAGGCCTGTCGGCTCCACGGTCGCTGACCACAGGACGTACACGGCGAGTTCGGCTGCCGCAGTGCCGGGCGAGCGCCAGGGAGCCACCGCGTCGGCGAAGGCCGCGAAGTCCTGCTCCGCGGTGGTGACGACCTCGCTGAACGTCGTCCGGGCTGTGACGGGGCTGCGTGCGGTGTCGAGTTCCTCGACAGCCGCCTCCCAAGTGCCCCCGGCCTCCGCGCTGATGGTGAGGCCGCGGTCGGCGTTGCCCAGGGCTTGACTGCCAGTAGCTCCCTGCACGATGCCCGCCAGCACCGTGACCCGGTACCGGCGGCCGGTCTCGTACGACGTGAAGACGTGCGCCCCGTCCACCGGATCCCGGTAGAAGTACGTCCCCGTGAATGGCGTCAGTGTCGACGCCGCCGCTGTGATACGCAGGCTCGTCCCTTCCCCGCGCAGGCGTACGGTGTCCGGCGACTCGTAAGCGAGGTCGATCCGCCCTCCCCCGTGGGCCCACCTGAGGAGACTCGGCGTCGCCGTGACACTGGTCTCGGCCCGCTCTCCCGTCGTGGCGTCGAGGGGGACGAAGCGCAGGACCGGGTGCATGCCGTTCTGGTGGGAGACGAGGTGGAGGTCCTCGGCGTACGTCTTCTCCGCCAGCACAGGGGAGATACCGAACCAGGAGCCATGCGTGCTGAACGGGATGTCGTGGAGGGAGAAGGCCGGGCCGGATCGGGCGGCGGTCATGCAGAGTTACTCGATTCTTCAGCAGGGTTGGTCGGCGGTGCGCGGAAGGCTCAGTCCTTGACCGCTCCGGCGGTCACGCCGGCGGCGACGTAGCGCTGGGCGAGAACGAGGATCACCGTGGCGGGCAGGGAGGCCACGACGGCGGTGGCCATGATGGCGTTCCACTCCTGGTTGTTGTTGCCGATGTACTGGTAGATGCCGAGGGTGATCGGCTGGTGGGTGCCGCCGCTCGCGAGGGTGCTGGCGAAGATGAAGTTGGACCAGGACCACAGGAACGCGAACAGGGACACCGTGACGACGGCGTTGCGGCTCATCGGCAGGACGATGGACCGGAAGGTGGTCAGGGGCCCGGCGCCGTCCATCGTCGCCGCCTGGAGCAGTTCGCCGGGGATGCCGGACATGAACGCGGTGAAGATGAGGACGGCGAAGGGGACGGCCAGGGTGGAGTCGGCGACGATCAGGCCGGGGACGGACTGGAGCAGGCCGAGCTGGAGGTAGATGGCGTAGAAGCCCATCGCCATGATGATGCCGGGGATCATCTGGGCGACCAGGAAGAGGAAGCCGAGCACGCCGCCGCCGCGTGGGCGGAGTTTGGCCAGTGCGTAGCCGGCGGGTGCGGCGAGGGCGACGGTCAGCACGACGGTGCCCAGGCCGATGACGAGGCTGGTGGCGAGGTAGGGCAACTGGTCGTCCAGGACGGCCCGGTAGCCGGCCAGGGTGCCGTTGACGGGGAACAGGCCGGGCGGGCTCTTGCGCATGTCCTGGTCGCGGGTGAAGGACACGTTGAGCATCCAGTAGACCGGGAAGAGCATGATCGCGGTCAGGAGCAGGCCGATGGCTGTCTTCCACCAGGTGGTGCGGCGGGCCCGGCGTGGGCGGTGTGCGGTCGCGATGGTGGTCATGAGGCGTACTGCTTTCGCTGGACCCTGAGATACACCAGGCCGAAGACGAGGGCGGCGACGACGAGCAGGTTGCCGACGGCCGCTCCGGGGCCGAAGGCGGGCAGCAGGTTGCCGAAGCCGAGCTGGTAGGACCAGGTGGCGAAGGTGGTGGAGGAGTCGGCCGGGCCGCCCTTGGTCATGATCCAGATGATGTCGAAGACCTTGAGCGTGTAGACCAGGCCCAGCAGCAGGGTGATCGCGGAGACCGGGCGCAGCAGCGGGAAGGTGATGCGCCAGAACCGCTGCCAGGCGTTCGCGCCGTCGAGGGCCGCCGCCTCGTACAGCGAACCGGGGATCGACTGCAGGCCGCTGTAGAGCACGACCAGGTTGAACGGGACGCCGATCCAGATGTTCGCGATGATCACCGAGGTCAGCGACCAGGACGGCGAGGTCAGCCAGTTCACCGGGCCGATGCCGACGGCATGCAGGGCGGCGTTGACGACACCGGAGTCGCTGTTGAGCATCCACGACCAGGTCGAGGCCGACACGATCAGCGGCAGCAGCCAGGGCACCAGGAACAGGGCCCGCAGGGTCGCCGAGAGCCGGAAATGCTGGTTGAAGAAGACCGCCAGGGCCAGGCCGATGGCGTACTGGAAGGCCAGGCATACGGCGGTGAACACCGCGGTATGCAGCAAGGCCGGGGCGAAGGTCGGGTCGTCGAAGACGGTGCGGTAGTTGGCGAGGCCGGTGAAGGGGGCGTCGCCCTGGACGAAGGAGCGGACGGTGTAGTTGCGCAGGCTCAGATCGAGATTGCGGTACAGCGGATAGGCGTAGAAGAGGACGAGGTAGAGGGTCACCGGGGCGAGGAAGGCCCAGGCGGCCCACTGCTGGGAGGTCGGGCGGCGGCGTGGAGGGTGTGGAGCGGCTGCTCCTTGGTGGTCGAGCGCCGGCGGACGGTCCGGCGGGTGGGTGAGCTGCTTCATCGGGCCCACGTCACTTGACCGCTGCCTGCGCCGAAGTGAGCGCGTCCTTCGGTGACTTGGCCCCGCTCAGGGCGGACTGGACCGCCTTCCACATCTGCTCGGAGATCTTCGGGTACTTGGTGCCCAGGTCGTCACTCGTACGTCCCTTGGCCGCCTTGACCGCCTCGACCCACGGCTTCAACTCGGCATTGGCCGCGACCTGCTTGTCCTGCACCTCGGTGGTGGGGGCGACGTAGGACAAGGTGGTGTCGGTCTCGTAGAGGTTGTCGGTGCTGGTCAGGCAGGTCGCCAGCTTCTGCGCGGTGCTGTACCGGCCGGTGTCGCCCTGGACGGGGACGGTGACGAACTCACCGCCGGTCGGGGCCGCCGCGTTGCCCCCGCCGGACGCCGGGATGGGCAGGACGCCGTAGTCGAAGCCGGCCTTCTTCGCGTTGGCGAGCTGCCAGGTGCCGTTCTCGGCGAACGCGTAGTCGCCGCTGGCGAACTCCTGCCAGCTGGTGGTCTGGGTGTTGTTGAGCACCGAGTTGGGGGCGTACTCCTTCTTGAGCCAGTCGGTCCACAGGGACAGTGCCGACACGCCCTGGGCGGAGTCGAGTTCGGTGAGCTGCGCGCCCGAGCCCCAGAACCAGGGCAGGAACTGGAAGCTGCCCTCCTCGGTGCCGATCGCGGAGAACGTGATGCCCTTCTTCCCGGCCTTCTTCACCTTCTCCAGCGCCGCCGTCAACGACGGCCAGTCCTTGACCGAGGAGATGTCGACCCCCGCGGCCTTGAGGACGTCCTTGTTGTAGTAGAGGGCAAGGGTGTTGGCGCCGATCGGCGTTCCGTACGTCTTGCCGCCCGACTGGCCGGCCGCGAGGAGGTTGGGGTCGGCCTTCGAGGTGTCCAGCTTGGTGTCGTCGGTGGTGGTGAGCACGCCCGCCTCGGCCAGGGTCGACACCACGGGGTTGTCGACGATGAGCACGTCCGGCGAGTTGTCCTGCTGCGCCGCCAGGAGCACCTTGTTGGTCAGGTCGCTGGTGTCGAACGCGGTCCGCTTGATCTTCACGCCGGCCTTGCTGCCGCAGCCGTCGAGGAGTTTCGCCCACGCCGAGCCCTTGGCGAACTGCGGGTAGGGGTCCCAGATGGTGTACGTGCCGCTGTCGTCTCCCTTCGCGGACGAACTGCCGTCCGACGAGCACGCGGTGGTGCCGCTGACGACGGCGACGACGGTCAGGGCCGCGGCGGTGAGCCGCCGTCCGGTGGATCCGTTCATGGCGCGTTCCTTTGTGTTTTCGGCAGGGCATGCCGACGTGTTTTCGGCAAGGGCATGCCGAGGAAGGGGCATGCCGAGCAGGCGGCCGGGCAAGCGTGCCGATGCAGGTGTACGAGGGGGCGGGAATCAGGCGTTCGAGCCGGAACCGGGGTCCGGGAAGACGTGGGCGGGTCCGGTGCTGGCCCGGAGGGAGATGGGCGGCGTGAGCAGGTGGTGGCGCGGTGCCGAGTCGGGAGCGCCGAGTTGCTCGACCAGCAGGTCGACGGCCAGGCGTCCCATCTGTGCCGCCGGCACGTCCGCCGCGGTGAGCTGCGGGGTCACCGTCTCCGCCCACCGGCCGGCCACGACTCCGGTGACGGAGAAGTCGCGCGGCACATGGCGGCCCGCCACGGCCAGGCCCCGGTAAAGGCCGCCCAGCGCGGCCTCGTTCAGGGTGACCAGCGCCGTGGTGGCCGGGTCGTCGTGCAGGATCCGTTCCACGCACGCCTGGCCCGACGCGGCATCGTCCCCGCAGCAGTACGTCCGTACGGTGAGCCCGCGCTCCGCGGCGGCCTTGGTGAAGCCGTCCAGCCCGCGGTGCGCCGACTCGTACCCGGCGCGGAGCAGGTGCTCGGGCCGGTTGACGAAGGCGATCCTGCGGTGGCCGAGGTCCGCGAGGTGGTGGACACAAGCGGCCGCCAGCGCGGTGTGGTCCAGGCCGACCCACCAGCCGCGCTCCGGATGCGCGGTGCGGCCGATGGCCACGGAGGGGAAGTCCAGGGCGGCCAAGTGATCGACGCGGTCGTCCTGGAGCCTGATCTCCATCAGGATCGCGCCGTCGACCCGCCGCTCGGCCAGCAGCCGCTGGAACGAACGGTCGCTGTCCGCGCCGCTCGGGGAGAGCAGCACGTCGTAGTCGTGGGCCGCCGCGGCCTCCACCACGCTGCCGATGAAGTCGAGTTGCATGCCGGTGTAGTGGTTGCCGGCCGGCGGGAAGACCAGACCGAGGGTGCTGGTCCGGCCGTTGGCCAGGGCACGGGCGCTCGCGTTGGGCCGGTAGCCCAGTTCGTCGATGACCCGCTGGATTTTGCGACGCGTCTCCTCCGACACCGAGCGCTTGCCGCTCAGCGCGTAGGACACGGTGCTCCGCGAGACACCGGCCCGTTTGGCGATCTCCCCGATGTTCACGGCGCTCCTTCGTCGAACCGGTTCGAAAGCGAGCCGACTGTCGAACCGGTTCGCTAGACGGGAAGCTAAGAGCGCCCGGAGACGCTGTCAATGCCTTGCGCACAACTTCGGAGAACCGCCGCCCAATCCGCGTCGGAGGTATTGCTGCCCTGTTTCCGGCGATGCTAGCTTCCGGCGAACCGGTTCGACCGAGCCGCTCACAGCCGCCGCGTCCTCCGAGCTGGGCCATCCCGTTCCAGGCCCGTCCAGCTCACCACCGATCGAACCGGTTCATGTCATGGACGGGACGGATCACCCAACGGAGACCTCAGTGCGACGCATACGCAGCAGCACAAGAACAGCAGCCGCCGGTGCCACCGCCGTAGCAGCCCTCGCCGCCCTACTTGCCGTACCTGCCGCCGGGGCGGCCAGCGCGGCGGAACCCGAGCAGCTCACCATCGACCTGGGCACCGACACCGGCGCCTTCCACGGCGGCGCCTCCGGCTCGTTGTACGGGATCTACGGCGACGGCGTGCCCAGCCGCAACGTCCTCGAGGGCATGCACGTCCGCACAGTCTCGACGAAGGCGCAGGACGGGCCCCAGCACCCGGGAGCGGACGCCCTGGAGGTCCTGCCGTCGTTCGTGGACTCCGGCGGCAAGGACGTCTACATCTACATGACCGACATCTACCGCGGGTTCCCGTACCAGTGGCCGGGCGCGGACGGTCCGGCGCGGCTCGCCGACTTCAAGGAGAAGATCAAGAAGCAGGTCCAACAGGTCCTGACCATGGGCGACTACAAGGACAACGTCGTCTACGTCCCCTTCAACGAACCCGAAGGGAACATGTTCGGCACCGGCGCATGGAGCTACAACAAGACCTCCTGGCTGAACGACCCGCGGCACTACTTCGCCGCCTGGAAGGAGGTCTACCACCTCATCAAGGGCCTCGACCCGGACGCCCGCATCGCCGGCCCCAACACCAGCGTCCTCTACAACCAGGTCAAGGACTTCCTCCAGTACACCAAGGCCAACGACGTGGTGCCGGACGTGATGACGTGGCACGAACTGTCGTCGCCCGCCGCGGTGCGCACGAACGTGGCCAAGTACCGGCAGATGGAGAAGGACGTCGGCGTCGGCCCACTGCCGATCAACGTCAACGAGTACGGCCACAACTACCACCTCTCCGTACCCGGTCAGGTCGTCCAGTGGGTGTCCGCCATCGAGGAGTCCAAGATCGACGCCGACCTGGCGTACTGGAACATCGACGGCAACCTCAACGACTCGGCCGTCGAGGCCAACAAGGGCAACGGCCAGTGGTGGCTGTTCAACGCCTACGGCCAGATGTCCGGCCGCACCGTCAAGGTGACCGCCCCGCATCCCAACGAGCAGTACACCCTCCAGGGCGTTGCCACGTTGGACGAGGACAAGAGGCAGTCCCGGGCGATCTTCGGCGGCAAGAGCGGTGACGCGGACGTCGTCTTCAAGAACGTCGATCCCACGTTGTTCGGTACGACCGTGCACGCCACCGTCCAGGAAATCCCGTGGACCGGACAGGTCGGCGACTCGGCCCAGCCCCTTCGACTCGCCGACCAGGAGCTCACGGTCGGCTCCGACGGCACCGTCTCCCTCCCCATGACCGGCATGAACGAGATGTCGGCGTACCAGGTCATCCTCTCCCCCGGCGGCAACGGCGGCGCACCGGCCGAACCCTCCGTCAGCTGGCGGAAGACGTACGAGGCGGAGAACGCCACCTACACCGGCAGCGGCTACTCGAAGAACGGGCCCGAGGGTTCCCCGAAGGACGTCGGCAAGTTCGCGACCTCCGGCGCCTACAACGTCGGCGGGCTGCGCACCGGCTCCGACGGGGTGCTCGCCTTCGACGTGGACGTACCGAAGGACGGCACCTACGACCTGAGCGTGTTCGCCAACTCCTACAACCTGTACGACCGGGTGAAGGAGCAGGGGCCCACCAACGTCTTTCTGCGCGTCGACGACAAGGACCCGCAGGAGCTACGACTGCCCCTCGGCTACAAGTGGGTGGTCTGGGGCCACACCGACACCACCGTGAAGCTGACCGCCGGCAAACACCGCATCACGCTCGCCGCGAAGGACGCGGACCTCGGTGTCACCAAGGGCGACGCCATCATCGACAAGATCGACCTGGCGCTGCGCGACGAGCACGTGACCGCACCGGCGATCTACGAGGCCGAGTACGCCACGCTGTCCGGCTCCCGGCCCGGCTACACCTACCGCGGTGCCTCGGGCCCCGGCGCGGTGCCGCTCGGCAAGGGCGACTCCGCCACCTTCTGGGTCCACGCGCCCGCCGACGGCGAGGCGACCGTGTCCGTCGACCACCTCGGCGGCGGCCGGGCGAGCCTGTCGCTCAACGGCGAGAAGCTCGACGTACCCGGGATCGGCGGCGCCAAGAAGGGCACGGACACCGTCCGGATGTTCCTGTCCGGCGGCATCAACAAGATCACCGTCACCGGTGATTCCCGCGAACTCGTCCTCGACCGGCTACGGGTCACGCCCTCCAGCGGCACCCTGACGTCCAAGGTGTACCAGGCGGAGGACGGCACCCTGACCGGTGCCGCCAAGGTGACCGAGGCCTACACCTTCGCCACCGGCGGAAAGGCAGTCACCGACATCGGCGACGGCAAGGCCAACGCACTCTCCCTCGACGTCGTCGCCGAACGCTCCGGCCGGCACGCGCTGACCATCCGCTACTCCAACGCCGAACAGGCACCCGCCACCCACTACAACCCCGACCCGATCGCCCGCCACGCCGATCTCTCCGTCAACGGCGGACCGGCCCGCAGGGTGCTGTTCCCGACGACCTTCCACTTCAACAACTTCTGGGAACTGACCGTCCCGGTCACCCTGAAGAAGGGCACGAACCGGCTCACCTTCACCGCGCAGGAGCTGCCCGACTTCAACGGCGACACCTACAACCAGTACGACCAGCGGTCCCCGTACGCACCGGTCATCGACCGCGTCGCCGTCACACCGCTCGCAGGGAAGTAGCGCGGCGGATGGCCCGGACCCTCACCGGCCCGGGCCATCCCCCAGCTCAAGCCCAGGCCCCCACCGGCACGAACGAGCTGTCCTGGCGGAAGAGATCCGTGCCGTTCGAGCGCTCCACGCGCAGTTGGTAGCTGTAGTGGCGCAGGTAGTGGCCCGGGTAGTTGTAGGACTCGAAGCGCAGCGCGCCGCTGCTCGTGCCGGTGCGGGCGATGAAGGTGGCGTCCCTGGCGAAGGTCGTCGTGCCATCGTTCGCGTCGAAGCGGGCGCGGTAGTCGTAGTGGCGGAGGTAGTTGCCGGACGCGTCGCGGAAGGAATAGGCGTTCGCGTCGGCCAGGCCCGCGACCACCGAGAAGGTTGCGGCCCGCTTCTCCGCGGTCGTGCTGGAGCTGCTGACCACGGGGAGGTTGAGCAGCGAGGACTGGGTCTGCCAGTAGCGGGTGGGGTAGTTGGCGGACTGGAGGGAGCGGGTGATGCCCTTGGCCAGGGTCGGGCCGCCGGAGACCGTCTCCTTGATCACCGTGAAGTGGCGGGCCGTTCCGGACACGGCGGGAAGTCCGGCCGGGGCGGACCAGGTGGCGAACGTGTCATAGCTGTCGCTGTAGTAGTACGTGCCGTCGCCGTAGCCGTCGAAGAAGATGCGCCAGCCGCCGTTGTCGAGCTGCACCAGCGCCGGGCCCTCGCGGTAGCTGCCCCAGCCTGCCCAGTTGCCGGTCCGGCGGATGGTGTACGGGCCGGCGAGGCTCGACGCGGTGCCGTACTCGATGTACTTCGTCGTCTCGTTCTTCGTGAAGGCGTGGTAGGTCGAGCCGATCTTCACGATGAACGTGTCGATGTGGTTGGCGCCGATGCCCGACAGCGCCACCGGTGAACTCCACGCCGTGAGCGCCGAGTTGGTGGCCTTCAGCAGATACGGCGTGAAGTTCCACTCGTTGTTGGCCGTCGAGCAGGACACGATCACGTTCACGCTGCCGTCGCTGTCGACGAACCACTCCGGCGCCCAGGCGCGGGACAGGTTGGCGATCGGGACCCTGTAGTCGTACAGGAAGGTCCAGTTGACGCGGTCGGAGCTGCGGGCGAAGCCGATGGTGGTGCTGGTGTCCTGCCAGGTGTGCGTGGTGTAGGTGATGTAGTAGTAGCCGTCCGTGTGCTTGAAGATGCTCGCGTCACGGACGCGGTTGCTCGGCGGGGTGTACGCGGAGGACCGGGCCAGGCGGAAGTCGGTCGCGTCGTCCGACGTGTAGACGTTCACCGTGCCGTCGTTGCTGTTGAGGAACGGCACGATCGTGTAGCGCGTGGCCGATCCGCTCGGCGGTGCCGCGGCCACGGCCGTGCCGAGCAGGCCGGGCGCCTCGCCGAGTACGAGTGCCGTGGCGGGCAGGGCCGCCATCGCGCGCAGCAGGGTGCGGCGCGACGGCACGGGGGGACGTGTGGTGGTCACGGGCGGCTCTCCCTAGGACACAGGCCCGCGGACACGGGCGTACGAAATATCGAACACAGTTCGGCAAGTCGATCAGAAGGTAAGGGCGAGGTGCAGGGCCGTCAATGCTTTGGACACGACCTGGTCACGCCGGTGTGACATCCGGGAAGCGCCTGTCCGGCCAGGGACGTTCCGTCACCGCCCCGCGGACGTTACCGTTCGGTAGACAACGTCCTTCCGGAGGTGTCCGTATGACGCTCGCCCGTGCCGCAGGCCTCGCGGAGTCCGCCCGTGCGCTGGCCGACGGGGAGGTGACGTCCCGGGCCATGGTGACCGAGGCCCTGGCACGGATCGAGGCGAGCCAGGGATCGCTGAACGCCTTCCGGATCGTACGGGCCGAGGCCGCGCTCGCCGAGGCGGACGCCGCCGACAGGGAACTGGCGTCCGGGGTGCGCCGGCCGCTGCTCGGGGTGCCGGTGGCCGTGAAGGACGACATGGACGTGGCGGGGGAACCGACCGCGTTCGGGTGTCCGGGCGAGTTCCCGCCCGTGGCGGAGGACGCTGAGGCGGTACGGCGGCTGCGCGCGGCCGGGGCCGTGATCGTCGGCAAGACCAACACCTGCGAGCTGGGTCAGTGGCCGTTCACCGAGGGACCGTCCTTCGGCGCGACCCGCAATCCATGGCACCCGGAGCACACCCCCGGCGGCTCGTCCGGCGGCTCGGCGGCGGCGGTCGCCGCGGGTCTGGTGCCGGCGGCGCTCGGTTCGGACGGCGCCGGTTCGGTGCGGATTCCGGCGTCCTGGACCCATCTGATCGGCATCAAGCCGCAGCGCGGGCGCATCTCCACCTGGCCGCGCGGCGAGTCGTTCCAGGGCATCACCGTCAACGGCACCCTCGCCCGCACGGTCGCCGACGCCGCCTTGCTCCTCGACGCGGCGAGCGGCAATCACGCGCAGGACCCGCACCGGCCGCCCTCCCTGAACATGTCGGATGCGGTGGGCCGCGACCCCGGACGGCTGCGTATCGCACTCTCCCTGAAGCCGCCGTTCACCGCCCTGCCCGCGCGGCTGCTGCCTCAGGTGCGGGACCGGGTCGTCGAACTCGCCGAGAAACTGGGCCGGTTGGGGCACACCGTCGAGGAGGCCCACCCGCCGTACGGCCGGATCGGCCTGACCTTCGTCCCCCGCGCGACCGTCGGAATCGCCGAGCGCGTCCGCGACGTGCCCTTCCCCGACCTCCTCGACCGGCGCACCCGGGACGCCGCACGCCTCGGCAGGCTGCTGGGCGGGCCCCCGCTGCGTGCCGCGCGGCGGGCCGAGGCGGTCCTGCACCGCCGTATCGGCGCGTTCTTCGAGTCGTACGACGTGATCCTCGCGCCCACGACGGCCGCTCCCCCGCCGCGCATCGGCTCGATGCTGAACCTCGGCGGCCTGGCCACCGACCGCGCGATGATCGCCGCCTGCCCGTACGCGTGGCCGTGGAACGTACTGGGCTGGCCCGGCGTCAACGTCCCCGCGGGCTTCGCCACCGGCGGACTGCCGGTCGGCGCGCAACTCCTCGGACCGGCGAACAGCGAGCCCCTGCTGGTGTCCCTGGCCGCCCAGTTGGAGGCGGACCTGCGCTGGCACGAGCTGTGGCCGCCGCAGCACAGGGCCGCTGATTCCCCGGCGGCGTAAGGGCCTTCGCCCCATGACGCCGTGACCATGGAGCCCGTACGCTGTGACGATGGACGATGCGTCGATGGTCGGGCTCATGGGACGGGTCACCGGGACGATCGGGCCCGGGCTGGTCGGCGAGGTGATCGTCCGTGTGCGCGGAGGCGCCGAGCACTTCCTCGCCTATCCGGCCTCCGGGACGGACCGCATCGAGAGCGGCACGGTGGTGATGGTCGTGGAGTACCTGCCGCCGAGGACCGTCTACGTCCAGGCGGCATACGACAGTTGAGCCCGCACCGGCGCAGGTGAGAGCCGTATGCGTCAAGGTTGTGACAAGGATCCGCCAGTGTCTTCACCCTGGCCCTGGACAGGCGCACACTCCCCTTCATTCGGTGCCGAACGGGCACCATGCGAAGGGGGCGAATGCCGATGGTCGTCGGCGTCGTTGCGGGGGTGGCGGTTGTCGCCGTCCTCGTCGTGATCGGTCTGTTCAAGCTGATGTGGCGGGTCGCGGAACCGAACGAGGCATTGATCATCTCCGGTTCCAAGCACCGGACCGAGGGCCTTGAGGAGGGCATGGGATTCCGCATCGTCACCGGGCGCGGCACGCTGGTGCTGCCCGGTGTGCAGGCGGTGCGCAAGCTCTCGCTCGACCTGAACGAGACCGAACTGTCCGTGGACTGCGTGACCCAACAGGGCATTCCGCTCAAGGTGCGCGGCGTGGTCATCTTCAAGGTGGGCGACGACTTCGTGTCGATCGCCAACGCCGGCCGCCGCTTCCTGGACCAGCAGAAGCTGATGGCGGAGCGGGTGCACAACGTGTTCGCCGGTCATCTGCGGTCCATCGTGGGCGGGTTGACGGTCGAGGACATGATCCGGGACCGGGAGAAGCTGACCGGGCAGACCCGGGCCGCGTGCGGTACCGAGATGGAGAAGCTGGGTCTGATCGTCGACTCGCTGCAGATCCACGAGATCGAGGATCCGACCGGGTACATCAAGAATCTCGCCATGCCGCACGCCGCCGCCGTGCAGCGGGACGCGCGCATCGCGCAGGCGGAGGCGAACCGGCTCGCCACGGAGGCCGAGCAGCAGGCCGCGGCCCGGATGTCGGAGGCCACCCGGGACAGCGAGATCCTTCAGGCCGGCTACCAGGCCGAGCGGGACAAGGCCGCGGCCAAGGCGCGTCAGGCGGGGCCGCTCGCCGATGCCGCGTCCCGCCAGGAAGTCGTCGTCCAGGAGACGCGGGTCGCCGAGCTGGAGGCGCAGCGGCGTGAGCAGCAGCTCCAGGCGGACGTCCGTAAGCCCGCGGATGCGCAGGCGTACGAGAAGCGGACGCTGGCTGAGGCCGAACGCGACGCGCGGATCTCGGCCGCGCAGGCCAAGGCGAGGGAGACGGAGCTGGCGGCTGCCGCCGAGGCGACCCGGGTGAAGACGGCCGCGGGCGCCGAGGCCGAGGCGACGAAGGCGCGGGGCGCCGCTGCCGCCACGGCGACGAAGGCCACCGGTGAGGCGGAGGCCGCAGCGGCCCAGGCCAAGGGCCTCGCGGTCGCCGAGGCGACGCGGGCGAAGGGCCTCGCCGAGGCGGAGACCATCAAGGCACGGGCCGCCGCGCTCGCGGAGAACCAGGAGGCCGTGGTCGCCCAGCAACTCGCCGAGAACTGGCCGGAGATCGTGAAGGCGGGAGCGAGCGCCTTCGGCAGCGTCGACAACATGGTGGTGCTCAACGGCGCCGACGGTGTGGCCGACATGCTGGCCAAGGCACTCACGATGGGCGGCACGGGGCTGGGGCTGGCCCGGCAACTGCTGGCGTCCATGAACCAGAACGGGCAGAGCCCGAACGGGACCTCGACGCTGGGCGGGCCGGCGACACCGCCCGTGCAGCAGGTGCCGGTGGAGAAGGACGGCAACTGAACGACTGCGGGCCCTCGTTGCCGGGGGCCCGCACTCACCCTCTACTGTGAGCCGGGTGAGCGCACCCACCGATGACATCCCCGGCCGCTACGGCCCCACCGCCACCACCGAGGCCGACCCCCGTGAGGTCGGCCGCGTGCGCACCGAGTACTCGCCCGCGCACGACGACGACCCCGATCCCGGGGAGATCGTGTGGACGTGGGTGCCCTTCGAGGAGAACGACGGGCGGGGCAAGGACCGGCCGGTTCTCGTGGTCGCCCGTGAGGCTGCCGGGACGTTTCTCGCCGTGCAGTTGTCCAGCAAGCGGCATGACGGGGACCGGGAGTGGGTGCCGATCGGGCACGGGCCGTGGGACAAGTCGGGGCGCGACTCGTGGGTCGACGTCGACCGGGTGCTGCGGCTGCACGAGGAGGGCATGCGGCGGGAGGCGTGCGCGCTGGACCGGATGAGGTTCAACCTCGTGGTGCATAGGCTGCGGCTGCGTTACGGCTGGAGCTGACGCTCCGGAAACGCCCGTACGAACGCTTCTCGCACCACGGCCCCCGGGGTACGGTCCAGCACCCCGAACACCACGTGCTCGAAGCATCCGGCGAACCGGCCCTCGACCAGCAGCCCCCGAAACGCCCCCGCCACCTGCGCCGGATCGTTGCGGAACACACCGCAGCCCCAGGCGCCCAGCACCAGCCGCCGGTAACCGTTCGCCGCGGCCGTCTCCAGTACGCGTTCGGCCCGCACCGACAGGGCCCGCGGCAGCTCTTGCGCACGCTCCGGCGCCGTACGCGACACCACCCCGGCATTCGGTGCCGCCGCCGTCAGGAATCCGGCGGTGTACGGCTCGTCCAGCAGGTTGCCGCGGTCGTCGCGGAAGACGGGTACGGCCGGTGAGTGAATGACGCGGTCCGTGTAGAAGACGTCGCGGTGGGTGCGGTGGTGGTCGTAGAACTCCCGCACCCCGGCCAGGCACGTGTACAGCGCGGAGGCGCGGCACAGGGCCTCCTCCTGGGCCTGCGCGCCGTTGAGGACGCCGCCGCCGGGGTTGCGGGCCGAGGCGAAGTTCAGGACGGCCGTTCCGGAGCCGAGCCGGCGGGCCGCCTCCAGGCTGCTCTCGCCGGTGACCTCGAAGAACGTGTCCGACGAAGGCGTCGGAGCCACCGGCACCGGGTCCGGGCCGTACATCCGCGTGCCGGACCGGGCGGCCTCGATCGCCGCCGCGAGGGACACCTCGCTGCCGTCGGAGGCGCGGTACGCGCCCGCCGCCACGATCTGCTCGGTCTCCCGTGCGATGCCACGGAGGCGCGCGCTCATGGCGCCACCCCCGTAGGCGTCATGACCGCGCGCCCCGCGCGCTCCCCCGTCGTGCTCATGCACGCATCGTGAGCGATGCTGGTCATGCGGTGCAACAGAGTTTTTCCGCCCCCGGAAACACTCGACCAAGCACTCGGGGCGCGGAGGTTACGGGCCCCGAACGTGCCGGTACGCACTCTTGTGCGAAGCGACGCGAGGGTCTTGGGTGGATCGGGTGTGCCGCCTCCGGCCTACCCGGAAGCCGGGTCGGCGGCATGGTGGAATCTCAGGAGGATCCCGACATGTCCGATTCGGCAAGTGGTTGTACGAAGCCTCGTACATCCATCTCCGAAGCCGAGGTCGAGGCGCTCGTCCGCGGCATCTGCTTCAAGACCGGCCCGCCCCGCAGCCTCGGGGTCGAAGTGGAATGGCTCGTCCACGAGCTGCGGACACCGCAGCTCCCCGTCACACCCGAACGACTCGCAGCGGCCTACGCCGCACTGCGTACCGTGCCCCTGAGGTCGGCGCTCACCGTCGAGCCCGGCGGCCAGCTGGAGCTCAGCTCGCCGCCCGCCACCTCCCTGATGGAGTGCATCGGTACCGTCTCCGCCGACCTCGACGCCGTCCGCACGGTGCTCGCCGGGAGCGATCTCGGCCTCCTCGGCGTCGGCCAGGATCCCTGGCACTCGCCCCGCCGGTTCCTCCACGAACCGCGCTACGAAGCCATGGAGACCTATTTCGACCGCACCGGCCCGGCCGGCCGCGCCATGATGTGCACCTCGGCGTCGGTGCAGGTCTGCCTGGACGCGGGATACGAGGAGCCCGGCCCCCTCGGGCACGGGCGGCGCTGGTGGCTGGCGCATCAGCTGGGCGCGGTACTCCTTGCCGCGTTCGCCAACTCTCCGCTCGCCGCACAGCAGCCCACCGGCTGGCGCTCCAGCCGGCAGCTGCAGTGGGTCGAGATCGGTGCGGGCCGCGCGGGCGCGCCCGCGCTGGACGGGGACCCGCGTGCCGCCTGGGCCCGGCATGTGCTGGACGCGCCGGTGATGTGCGTACGGCAGGACGGCGCCCCCTGGGACGTCCCGGACGGGCTGACCTTCCGGGAGTGGACCAGATCGGCCGCGCCACGGCCGCCGACCCACGAGGATCTCGACTACCACATCACGACCCTGTTCCCGCCGGTCAGACCGCGCGGCCATCTGGAACTGCGCATGATCGACGCACAGCCCGGCGACGACGGGTGGATCGTGCCGCTCGCCGTGACGACGGCCCTCTTCGACGACGCGGAGGCCGCCGAGACCGCCTACCGGACCGTGAAACCGCTGGCCGAGCGCGCCCTGGCGCTGCCCGCGCCGCACAATCCGCTCTGGCTCGACGCGGCCCGGCACGGGCTGGCCGACCCCGAGCTGCACGAGGCGGCGGTCGCCTGCTTCACGGCCGCGCTGGACGCCCTGCCCCGGCTCGGCGCCACCAATCAGGTCACGGACGCCGTCCAGGCGTACCTGGACCGCTATGTCATCAAGGGCCGCTGTCCAGCCGACGACTTCCTGGACGGGTTGAACGGCACGAGCCTCCCCCAGTCCCGGCTTCGCTCGACCGGGGGGACCCCCACCTCACACGGGCCCTCACACGGGAAGGACATCCGCACATGACCGCCCCCGAAGAAGACAAGCTCCGGGAGCAGGCGCTGGCCACCCTCACCACGGCCCGCGACCGCACCACGCTCCTCACCTCCTGTGTCGAGGACCCCGACCTCACCGCGCAGCACTCGCCGCTGATGTCCCCGCTGGTGTGGGACCTCGCCCACATCGGCAACCAGGAGGAGCAGTGGCTGCTGCGGACCGTCGCCGGGCGGGAGGCGATGCGGCCCGAGATCGACGGCCTGTACGACGCCTTCGAGCACCCGCGCGCCGAGCGCCCCTCACTGCCTCTGCTGCCGCCCGACGAGGCCCGGCGGTACGCGTCGGAGGTGCGCGGGCGGGTCATGGACGTGCTGGAGAGCACCGCGTTCCACGGGACGCGGCTCACGGAGGCCGGGTTCGCCTTCGGGATGATCGCCCAGCACGAACAGCAGCACGACGAGACGATGCTGATCACCCATCAGCTCCGCAAGGGCCCGCAGGCGCTCACCGCCCCGGACCCTGAGCCCGTTCCGCTGTTCACCGGTCCGGCCGAAGTCCTGGTCCCCGGCGGCCCGTTCACCATGGGCACCTCCACCGAGCCCTGGGCACTGGACAACGAACGTCCCGCGCACCTGCGCGAGGTGGCGCCCTTCTACATCGACACGACGCCGGTGACGAACGGCGCCTACCAGGCGTTCATCGAGGACGGCGGCTACGACGACCCGCGCTGGTGGACGTCCGAGGGCTGGGCGCACATCCGCAAGAACTCCGTCACCGCGCCGCTGTACTGGAAGCGCGACGGCAAGCAGTGGCTGCGCCGCCGCTTCGGCGTGACCGAGGTCGTGCCGCCCGACGAGCCGGTGCTGCACGTGTGCTGGTACGAGGCCGACGCCTACGCCCGCTGGGCCGGGCGCAGGCTGCCCACCGAGGCGGAGTGGGAGAAGGCCGCCCGGCACGACCCGGCCGGCGACCGCTCGATGCGCTACCCGTGGGGCGACGCCGATCCGGCGCCGGAACACGCCAACCTCGGCCAGCGGCACCTTCGCCCGGCCCCGGCGGGCAGCTATCCGGAGGGCGAATCGCCGCTGGGCGTACGGCAGTTGATCGGTGACGTGTGGGAGTGGACGGCGAGCGACTTCCTGCCGTACCCGGGGTTCCAGGCGTTCCCGTACAAGGAGTACTCGGAGGTGTTCTTCGGCCCCGATCACAAGGTGCTGCGCGGCGGTGCGTTCGCCGTGGACGCGGTCGCGTGCCGGGGCACCTTCCGCAACTGGGACTATCCGATCCGTCGGCAGATCTTCTCCGGCTTCCGCACGGCCCGCTCGGGGGACGTCTGATGTGCCGTCATCTGGCGTACGTCGGCCCGCTGTTGCCGGTGCGCCGACTGCTGGTGGAGCCGCCGCACGGCCTGTTCCAGCAGTCGTGGGCGCCCCGGCGGCAGCGGTACGGCACCGTCAACGCCGATGGTTTCGGCATCGGTTGGTACGCGGAGGGGGACCCGGTTCCGGCGCGCTACCGCCGCGCCGGCCCCATCTGGGCGGACCTGTCCTTCGCGGACCTCGCCCGGGTCGTCCGTACGACGGCTCTGCTCGCCGCCGTCCGGGACGCGACCGAGGCGGGGGCGGACGGGGAGGCCGCGGCGGCACCGTTCGCCGCGGACCGGTGGCTGTTCAGCCACAACGGCGCCGTCAAGGGCTGGCCCGGCTCGCTCGCCCCGCTCGCCCGGCAACTGCCCGCGGCGGACCTGCTGTCACTGGAGGCCCGCTGCGATTCGGCGCTCGTCTGGGCAGTGGTGCTGAACCGGCTGCGCACCGGCGACGACGCGGGCCAGGCGCTCGCCGACACGGTCTCGGAGGTCGCCGCGGCGGCCCCCGGCTCCCGGCTCAACCTGCTCCTCACGGACGGCGCGACGATCGCCGCGACGGCCTGGGGCGACACCCTCTGGTACCTCCCGGGCCCCGGCACGGTCGTGGCCTCTGAGCCCTACGACGACGACCCGCGCTGGCAGGAGGTCCCCGACCGCACCCTCCTCACGGCGAGCCGCACCGACGTGCTGCTCACCCCGCTCAAGGACCCGACCGGCGACATGGCAACGGCACCACCGAAGGAGCCCCGTACGTGAGCCCGTTCGTTCTCACCCGCACCCTGCCCGAGGACGCCACCGAGGCCGCCCTGCGCGCCGACGTCCTGCACGGCCTGACCCGCACACCCAAGACACTGCCGCCGAAGTGGTTCTACGACGCCCACGGCAGCGAACTCTTCGAGCAGATCACCGAGTTGCCCGAGTACTACCCGACGCGCGCCGAACGGGAGATCCTGATCACCCGGGCCGACGAGATCGCCGCCGCGGCCCACGCCCGCACCCTGGTCGAACTCGGCTCCGGCTCCTCCGAGAAGACCCGCTACCTCATCGACGCGCTCACCGACCTGCACACGTACGTCCCGGTCGACGTCAGCGACAGCGCCCTCACCCAGGCCGGGCACGCCCTCATCGAGGAGCGGCCGGGGCTGAGCGTGCACGCGCTGATCGCCGACTTCACCGCCCGGGTGGAGCTGCCGGACACGCCGGGCCCCCGACTGCTGGCCTTCCTCGGCGGCACGATCGGCAATCTGCTGCCCGAGGAACGGGCGACCTTCTTCGCCTCGGTCCGTGCCCTGCTCTCCCCCGGCGACGCGCTGCTGCTCGGCACGGACCTGATCAAGGACGAGCAGGTCCTGGTGCGGGCGTACGACGACGCGGCCGGGGTGACGGCCGCGTTCAACAAGAACGTACTGACCGTCGTCAACCGTGAGTTGGGCGCCGACTTCGATCCCGAGGCGTTCGAGCACGTGGCCCTCTGGGACACCGCCAACGAATGGATCGAGATGCGGCTGCGCTCCCGTACCGCGCAGACCGTGAAGGTGCCGGCGCTCGATCTCGCCATCGATTTCGCGGCGGGCGAGGAACTGCGCACGGAGGTGTCGGCGAAATTCCGGAAGGAGGGCGTGCGCGCCGAGTTGTCCGCGGCGGGGCTCGATCTGGCCCACTGGTGGACGGACGGCGAGGGCCGGTTCGCGCTGTCACTCAGCGTGGTGCGCTGACGTTCACCCACTCAGCTGGGGCAGGTGCCGTCTTGGCACCTGCCCCATTTCGTTGTCCGGAATCGCTCCGAAACGTTCGAAGCTCTACTCTCTGCCATCGCCTCTCTTTTGCGCACACCAACGCATATCCCCTGCACAGCACCACGAATGTTTCGCTCGGTCGCGACCACGCGATCGTGGCGGCCGCCGACCGGCTCACCAACGGCCAGGTCATCCTCATGCACGACTGGCCCGCCAACACGGTCGCCGCGATCCCGCGCATCGCGCAGGGGCCGGCCGCACGCAATCTGTGCGCCGGCATGATCTCCCCGTCCCCCACGGCGGCAGCAGCGCCCGGCTGATCCCGTACACCCGACGCACACTCTGTGGCGCGGCGGCCCATGGCCGGACCCAGCCATGTGCTTCACCGCCCGCTTCGAGGCGGCCCGGCGTCGGCACGACTCGCACCCGATGCGTGAACTGGCCTACGCGGCGTGTCGCGCTCCGCCGCACCTTGGGGCACGGTGGAGTGACGAGTGACGCAGGTGTCACGGCGGAGAGGAGCACCCGCATGACGAACCACATCTACCGGGTCACCGAGATCGTCGGCACCTCGCCCGACGGTGTCGACCAGGCCGTCCGCAACGGCATCACCCGCGCCTCGCAGACCCTGCACAACCTGGACTGGTTCGAGGTGACCCAGGTGAGGGGTCAGATCGAGGAGGGGCAGATCGCGCACTGGCAGGTCGGCCTGAAGGTGGGGTTCCGGCTGGACGAACCGGGCTGAGGAGCCCCACTCACGTGCGCCGATCCGACCGGGGTTCGGACACCGGCGCTCAGGTCCGCCCCTCCCGCTCCTGCGCCACCTTCAGCGCGGCGGAAGGGGCGGTCCAGCGCGCGCGCACGACGGTGAACCCGGCCCGTTCGGCGTCCTCGCACACCAGCTCGTCGTCGTCCACGAGAACCCGGATCACCCGGTCCCGGGCGAGGCGGCGCAGGATCTCCAGCTTGATGCGCCGGGCGGGCCGGAAGTCACCTCTACTCCCACCCGCCCGCCCTGCGTCGCGCCGCATGAAGACCCGCCCCTCCGGCAGTCCCTGCGCCGCCAGCCAGTCGAGCGTGTCGCGCCGGCAGCGCTCGGGCCGACCGGTCAGATAGACGACCTCGCACTCCTCGGCGCGCTCCAGCAGCAGCGCGACGCCCTCCGCGATCGGCGGGTCCTGCGGCGCGGCGGCGAAGAAGGCGTCCCAGTCGCGCGGCTTGCGCTCCAGGAACCGCTGCCGGTGGGCGGTGTCGGCGAGGGTGTTGTCCAGATCGAACACTGCCAGCGGGCGCTGGTTGCTGTCTGTCACGCCCTCACCCTAGCCAATGCGCCATGCCCGGACATCAAGTCATCCCAGTGGTTGATTACCGAAAGAACCCGCTGCCGTACTCCGCATCCGACCATCCGGATTTTCACTTGCCGCGCCGCGCCCAGAGGCGGTTCGGCATGAAAGCGATGCTGCTGTCCGTCGGCGGATTCCTGCTGTACCGCCGGAAGCGCACGAGCGGCCCGATGACGCAGCAGGGCCCGAGGGAGTACCGCACATGGTGACGACCGGCCTCGCCTCCATCCCGGCCGGCTTCCTGCTGGGCGTCGGCAGCGAACCACACTGAAGGCCCATTTGTTAATGGGATCCATTTTCATATAGCGTCGCGGGGTGCCCACGCCGGTGCACCCCGCACCGCTTGCGAAGAAGGAGTCCCATGGCCGTCCCCAAGCGGAAGATGTCCCGCAGCAACACCCGGCACCGCCGCGCCCAGTGGAAGGCCACGCCCGCGCAGCTGGTTCCGGTCACGGTCGACGGCGTCCGTCACCTCGTACCGCAGCACCTGGTCAAGGCCTACGAGCGCGGCCTGCTGCGCCCCGAAACCTGACCGGGCGCAACGCTGGGTGACGGCGGGAATGCCACCGTCACCCGGGCGTTGAACCCCGTATGAGCTCCCTGATCGCCTCGACCCTCTTCTCCGTGCTCGACCGTTCCCGCACCCGCGAGGGCGGCACCAACGCCGACGCACTGCGCGACACCGTACGGTTCGCGCAGCAGCTGGAGGAGCTCGGCTATCACCGCTTCTGGGTCTCGGAGCACCATGGCGTCCCCGGTGTCGCCGGTTCCGCGCCCACCGTGCTGGCCGCCGCCGTGGCAGGGGCGACCCGGACGATCCGGGTCGGGACGGGCGGTGTGATGCTGCCCAATCACCGGCCCCTGGTCGTGGCCGAGCAGTTCGGGGTGCTGGAGTCCCTCTTCCCGGGCCGGATCGACATGGGTCTCGGCCGGTCCGTCGGCTTCACGGACGGCGTCCGCAGGGCACTGGGGCGCGACAAGGACGTCGCCGAGGACTTCGCGGCCCAACTGGACGAGCTGCTGGGCTGGTTCACCGGTACGTCCCCGACGGGCGTGCACGCGCGTCCCGCGGAGGGCCTGGCCGTCCCGCCGTTCGTGCTGGCCATGGGCGAGGGCGCCGCGATCGCCGCCCGCGCGGGCCTGCCGATGGTGATCGGCGACCTCCGCAACCGCGAGAAGATGCAGCACGGCATCGACCACTACCGCGCCCACTTCCGCCCGTCGCCCTGGGCGAGCGAACCGTACGTGGTCATCTCCGGCACGATCGCCGTCGCCGCCACCCCCGAAGAAGCCCAGCGCCTCCTCGTCCCCGAGGCCTGGTCGATGGCCCACTCACGCACCCACGGCACCTTCCCGCCCCTCCCACCCGCCGAACGCGTCGAGACCCTCACCATGACCACCAAGGAGCGCGGCTTCTACGAGTCCGGCCTCACCGGACACCTCGCCGGAACCGAGGAGCAGGTCGCCGGTGAACTGGAGACGGTGCTCAAGGAGACGGGCGCGCAGGAGGTCCTGGTCACCACGAGCACGTACGACCGGGAGGCCCTGCTGGACTCCTACCGGCGGCTCGCCCGGATCACGGGTCGTGCGAGTCTTCCCTCCGCGTAGTCCGCGGAGGGAAGGCCCTCCGTTCCCGCGTGGAAGTGCCCATCCCGACACCCGCTGCGTCAAATCCAGCCGATGTGTCAACGGGCCGGACGGCCGACGGCGAGCATCCGTGCCCGTGACTCCTCGGAGATCAGGGCGGCGTGGGCCCATCCCAGTTCGCCGCCCACGACGACGGGCTGGGCGGCATGGGCGAGTGCACGGCGGTCGGGGTGGCTGGCCGCGGGGATCTCGTCCTGTATCTCGACCTCGGCGACGAGCCCGCGGGCCGTGACGACCCGCCACATCGAGGAGAGCAGGGAGTCCTCGCCGACGAAGGCGGGAGCCGTGCTGGACGGCCCGTTGTCGAACCGGTAGTGGAGGCGGACCGGCTGGACGGGTACGCCAGCGTCGAGCGCGGCCTGGAACACCGCCCGGCGGAACGGTCCCTGAGCCCGGCCGCACCAGGTGCTGCCCTCCGGGAAGGCCACGACCGCGGCTCCTGCACGCATCGCCTCGGCGATCCGGGCGACCGTCTCGGGCAGCGCCCGCAGCCGGTCCCGCTCGATGAACAGGGCGCCGCTTGCCGCGGTGAGCCCGCCCGCCACCGGCCACTGCCGGATCTCCGCCTTGGCGAGCATCCGGGCCGGGCGTACGGCGGCGAGCAGCGGGATGTCCAGCCACGAGATGTGGTTGGCGACGAGCAGCATGCCCCCGGTGGGCGCGGCTGCGCCGGTGATGCGGACGCGGACGCCGGCCGCCTGCACCACGGCCCGGCTCCACCGTCGGACCAGCGCGTCGCGCCGGGCCGCGGGGACGCTCCCGAACACCGGCATCAGCATGATGCCGAACAGGAGCACCGCCAGCATCGCCACGATCCGCAGCACGGCGCGCGGCACGTCCGTCACAGACCGCACGGATGTGACACAGATCTGCGGCGAGCAGGGTGCGGTGGGCAGCCAGGCGCTGCTCGGTATGACGGGGCGGTGCACGGCCGCCGCCCCGCCCCCGCGCCGCTGGGTCAAGGTCCGTCCGACGGCCGCGGCCGGGCCGAGGCGCTGCGGCAGCCCCGTACGCAGGTCGCTCATCAGGCCGGGACGAGGGAGAGGAAGTGCTTCAGATAGCGCGGGTTGACCCGGCGCATCGACAGCAGCACGTACAGGTCGGCGACCCCGAAGTCCGGGTCGTGAGCGGGCTCCGCGCACACCCAGGCGCCGAGGCGGAGGTAGCCGCGCAGCAGGGGCGGCAGCTCGGTCCGGGTGGCGGGACGCGCCACGCCCTCCGGGCTCCAGGGCAGCAGCGGACGTACCCGGTACT
The DNA here is from genome assembly GCF_030499575.1 of Streptomyces sp. DG2A-72. Classification (NCBI taxonomy): domain Bacteria; kingdom Bacillati; phylum Actinomycetota; class Actinomycetes; order Kitasatosporales; family Streptomycetaceae; genus Streptomyces; species Streptomyces sp. DG2A-72. The sequence goes on along the minus strand of NZ_JASTLC010000001.1, from coordinate 9,545,809 downwards.
CCTCCGGAGCAAGGTACTTGTCCTGCACCCGGTCCCAGGTGCCGGCCGCGAGGGCGCCGCCGTCGGCGAGCGGGATGGAGCAGCAGCCGGCGAGCCACTCGTGGCCGTTGTCGACCATGTAGCGCGCTATCCCGGCCCAGATCAGGCCGATGACCGCGCCGTCCCGGTGGTCGGGGTGGACGCAGGAGCGGCCGACCTCTACGAGGCCCGGGCGGATCGGGTCGAGCGCGGAGAGGTCGAACTCGCCCTCCGAGTACAGGCGTCCGGCGACCGCGGCGCGGTCCGGCGGCAGCAGCCGGTAGGTGCCGACGACCTGGTCGGTGATCGTGTCGCGGACCAGCAGGTGGTCGCAGTACGCGTCGAAGGCGTCGATGTCGTGACCCGGCTGCGGGGTGGAAAGAAGCGCGCCCATCTCGCCGGCGAAGACGTCGTGGCGCAGGCGCTGCGCGGCCCGGACGTCCTCCTCCGTTCGCGCGACGGTGACGGTGTAGCGGGTGGGCGCCGACGGCTGCGGGGGGCGGTCGAGCGTGGAAACGCCGGTCATGGCACTCTCCTGAACACGGGCCGGGGACGGCTGAGCGGCTTGCTGGCCGGTTCACTTCGTCCGGCCGCAACAGTTCTTCCCATGGCGGGCGTCGTGCGCGTGACCCGCGAAGGGAGAGCGGGTGTGGGCTTGTTGAATGCCAGGGGTGCCTGGCGGGACCGGGCCTGAGCACCACCCCGGTCCCGCCCGTCCGCACCCTGTCGGCGAACGTTCCTTGAACTGCGGCGTCTAGCGCCCGGCCACCTTCCGCGTCGCGCGCAGCCACTCCTTGTTCATGCTCGTGATGGACACCAGCGGGATGCCCTTCGGACACGCGGTGGCACACTCTCCGGTGAGCGTGCACCCACCGAAGCCCTCCTCGTCCATCTGCGCCACCATGTCGAGCACCCGGGTCTCGCGCTCCGGCGCGCCCTGCGGCAGCACGTTCAGGTGGTTGATCTTCGCCGACGTGAACAGCATCGCCGCGCCGTTCGGGCAGGCGGCCACACAGGCGCCGCAGCCGATGCACTCGGCGTGCTCGAAGGCGAAGTCGGCGTCCGGCTTCGGTACGGGGGTGGCGTGGGCTTCCGGCGCGGAGCCGGTCGGGGCGGTGATGTAGCCGCCCGCCTGGATGATCCGGTCGAACGCGGTCCGGTCCACCACCAGGTCCTTGATCACCGGGAAGGCGGAGGCCCGCCACGGCTCGATGTCGATCGTGTCGCCGTCCTTGAAGGACCGCATGTGCAGTTGGCAGGTGGTGGTGCGCTCGGGTCCGTGGGCGTCGCCGTTGATGACGAGCGAGCAGGCGCCGCAGATGCCCTCGCGGCAGTCGTGGTCGAAGGCGACCGGGTCCTCGCCCTTGAGGATGAGTTCCTCGTTGAGCGTGTCGAGCATCTCCAGGAAGGACATGTCGGAGGAGATGCCGTCCACCTCGTATGTGGACATGGCGCCTTCGGCGTCGGCGTTCTGCTGCCGCCAGACGCGCAGGGTGAGCTTCATGCGTAGCTCCGCTGGGTGGGGTGGACGTACTCGAAGACCAGGTCTTCCTTGTGCAGGGCCGGGGCCTCGCCCGTACCCGTGAACTCCCAGGCGGCCGCGTAGGTGAACTCGTCGTCCCTGCGGGCGGCTTCGCCGTCGGGGGTCTGGGACTCCTCGCGGAAGTGGCCGCCGCAGGACTCGGAGCGGTGCAGCGCGTCGAGGCACATCAGCTCGGCGAGCTCCAGGTAGTCGACGATCCGGTTGGCCTTCTCCAGCGACTGGTTGAACTCCTCGCCGGTCCCGGGCACCTTGATCCGCCGCCAGAACTCCTCGCGGATCTGCGGGATCCGCTCCAAGGCCTTGCGCAGTCCGGAGTCGGTGCGGGCCATGCCGCAGAACTCCCACATGAGTTCGCCGACCTCGCGGTGGAAGGAGTCGGGAGTGCGGTCGCCGTCGACGGAGAGGAGAAGGTTGAGCCGGTCCTCCGTCTCGGCCAACGCCTCCTGTACGACGGGGTGTTCGGCGGTGACGGACTCCTGGTGCGGGTTGCGCGCGAGGTAGTCGTTGATCGTCGCCGGGAGCACGAAGTAGCCGTTGGCCAGGCCCTGCATCAGCGCGGAGGCACCGAGCCGGTTGGCTCCGTGGTCGGAGAAGTTGGCCTCGCCGATCGCGAACAGACCGGGGATCGTGGTCTGGAGGTCGTAGTCGACCCACAGTCCGCCCATCGTGTAGTGCACGGCGGGGTAGATCCGCATCGGCACCTCGTACGGATCCTCGTCGGTGATCCGCTGGTACATGTCGAAGAGGTTGCCGTACTTGGCCTCGACGGCCCCCCGGCCCATCCGCTTGATGGCGTCCGCGAAGTCGAGATAGACGCCCTGTCCGCCGGGGCCCACTCCCCTGCCCTCGTCGCAGACGTTCTTCGCGGCGCGGGAGGCGATGTCGCGCGGGACCAGGTTGCCGAAGGACGGGTAGACGCGCTCCAGGTAGTAGTCGCGCTCGTCCTCGGGGATCTGGCTCGCGGGCCGGGTGTCGCCCTGGGCCTTCGGCACCCAGATCCGGCCGTCGTTGCGCAGCGACTCGCTCATCAGCGTCAGCTTGGACTGGTGGTCGCCGGTGCGCGGGATGCAGGTCGGATGGATCTGGGTGAAGCAGGGGTTGGCGAAGTACGCGCCGCGCCGGTGCGCCCGCCAGATCGCGGTGGCGTTGGAGTTCATGGCGTTGGTCGACAGGTAGAAGACGTTTCCGTAACCACCACTCGCCAGTACGACGGCGTCCGCGAAGTACGTGTCGATCTTCCCGGTGATCAGGTCCCGGGCCACGATCCCGCGCGCCCGTCCGTCGATGACGATCAGGTCGAGCATCTCGGTGCGCGGGTGCATCTCGACGTTGCCCGCGGCGATCTGCCGGGACAGGGCCTGATAGGCGCCGAGCAGGAGCTGCTGGCCCGTCTGACCGCGGGCGTAGAACGTACGGGACACCTGGACGCCGCCGAAGGAGCGGGTGTCGAGCAGACCGCCGTACTCCCGCGCGAACGGCACGCCCTGCGCCACGCACTGGTCGATGATCTCTACGGAGATCTGCGCGAGCCGGTGCACATTGGACTCGCGCGCCCTGAAGTCGCCGCCCTTGACGGTGTCGTAGAACAGGCGGTGGATGGAGTCGCCGTCGTTGCGGTAGTTCTTCGCCGCGTTGATGCCGCCCTGCGCGGCGATGGAGTGGGCGCGGCGCGGGGAGTCCTGGTAGCAGAACTGGACGACGTGGTAGCCCTGTTCGGCCAGCGTGGCGCCCGCGGAGCCGCCTGCGAGGCCGGTGCCGACGACGATGACGGTGTGCTTGCGCCGGTTGGCGGGGTTGACCAGCTTGGCCTCGAAACGGCGCTTGTCCCAGCGCTCGTTGACCGGCCCGGAGGGGGCCTTGGTGTCGACGACCGGTTCGCCGGTCTCGTAGTCGGTGTAGGTCATCAGCTCACGACTCCAGTCATGACACCCACGGGTACGGCGATGAAGCCGACCGTGAGAAGCAGCGCGAGGGCGTTGGCAGTGGTCTTCAGGGCGCGGTCGCGGGTGCGGCTGCCGGCGCCGAGGGTCTGAGCGGCGCTCCAGAAGCCGTGCTGGATGTGCAGGCCGAGGGCGAGCATCGCGACGAGGTAGATGACGTTGCCGTACCAGGTGGAGAAGGTGTCCACGACGTTCTGGTACGGGTGGCCCTCCTGGAAGCCGCCGGAGTGCACGGTTCCGGTCGTCAGGTCGAGGATGTGCCAGACGATGAACAGGCCGAGGATGATCCCGCCCCAGCGCATGGTGCGCGTCGCGTAGCTGGCCCGCGGCTTCTTGTGCACGTACTTGCTGGGGCGCGCCCTGATGTCGCGGCGGCTGAGCTGGTAGGCGGAGGTGGCGTGGGCGACGACCGCGACCACGAGGACGACACGGATGAGCCAGAGCGTCCACTCGTAGTGCATGAACGGCTCGCCGACGGTGCGCAGCCAGTGCGCGTAGTGGTTGAACTCGCCGGGCCCGAAGAAGATCTTCAGGTTTCCGATCATGTGGACGACCAGGTACAGCAGCATGATCAGACCGCTGACCGCCATCACGGTCTTCTTGCCGACGGAGCTGTCCCACACCGTGCGTGCCATGGACGGCCGTCGGTCCGTCCGCGTTACCAGAGCCATGTGGCAAAACGCTAGGCCCAGGCAGCCGATCGGTCCAAGACATGGTCCGGCTCGATTCCATAGGTGATGGCTATCGTAGGGCTATGCAGTTCCAGCAGCTCCAGTACTTCGTGGCGGTCGCCGAGACGCGGCACTTCACCCGGGCCGCCGATCTGGTCCACGTGGCGCAGCCGTCCCTCTCCCAGCAGATCAAGGCGCTGGAGCGGGAGCTGGGGGCGGATCTGTTCCTGCGGGCGCGCGGCAACATCACGCTCACCGACGCGGGCGAGGCGCTGCTGCCGCTGGCCCGCCGGATCCTGGCCGACGCGGACACGGCCCGGCACGAGGTGCAGGAGCTGGTGCAGCTGCGCAGCGGCCGGGTCCGGCTGGGCGCGACGCCGAGCCTGTGCACCGGCCTGCTGCCGGACGTGCTGCGCGCCTTCCACGACCGCTATCCCGGCATCCGGCTGATGATCGAGGAAGGCGGCTCGCACGATCTCGTACGGGAACTCGCGCGCGGCGCCCTCGACCTCGCGCTGATCGTCCTGCCGCTGCCGACGCCCTCCCCGGCGCTCACCTCGGTGGAGCTGCTGCGCGAGGACCTGGTCGTGGTCTCCTCGCCGGACGCCCCCAGGCCCGGCCACGGCCGGCGTGCCGTGCGCATCGCCGACCTGGAGGGCGAACGGCTTGTGATGTTCCGGCACGGCTACGACCTGCGCGAACTGACCGTGGCCGCGTGTCGCTCCGCTGGGTTCGAGCCGGACTTCGCGGTGGAGGGCGGGGAGATGGACGCGGTCCTGGGCTTCGTACGTGCCGGGTTGGGGCTGGCCGTCGTGCCGCGCATGGTGGCCACGCGGTCCGGGCACGGGCTGCGGGTGACCCCGCTGGCCCGGCCCGGGCTGCATCGGACGATCGCGCTGGCGCATCGCAGCGATGTGGCTCCGCCGCGGGCGGCACGGGAGTTGCAGCGGATGCTTCTGGAGCGTTGACGGTGCGTTTCGCGGGACGGGCAGCGATGGTCGTCGTTCGTCTGCGGGCTCGTTGTGGCTGGTCGCGCAGTTCCCCGCGCCCCTTTGGGGCGCGTTCTACTGAGGACGCGCTGGAGGCCGCTGGACGGCGCGCTACGCGTCGGAGGAGGCGGCCGTCCCGGTCTCGGTCCAGCTGAGCGGCCGGCTCGAACAGCCGGGGCTCCTGCGCCAGGGTGAAGCCGACGAGGCGCTGATCTACGAGCCGTTCGACCGCACCGGCCTGGACACCGAGGCGCTGACCACCGAGCCGCGTGTCGCGGCGCTCGCCGCCCGCGAGCAGTTGACCCTCGCCGACCTCGACCTGGGCCCCGGCACGGTGGGCCCGTACCTTCGCGCGATGCGCAGCAGGGGCCACGACCTCGCCCAACTGCTCACGCTCGTCGGACTGGGCGAGGCCGGCCGGTGCTGGACGCTCCGCCCGCGGTCCTCGTCATCGCCTGGCCGCGGCAGTCCCGGTCGACGGCCACGGCGGCGCTGGTCCGCGCCGCCACGACGGTGGCCGAGGCCGTACGACCGTGAAGGCTCACCCCGTCGCGTCCACCAGCGCCAGCTCGTGCAGCCGCTCCGGCGGGCCCGGGCGGGCGTAGTACCAGCCCTGAGCCGTGTCGCAGCCCAATATCCGGAGCTGCTCGGCCTGGGCGCCCGTCTCCACGCCCTCCACCGTCACCGCGAGGTTCAGGCTGTGGGCGAGAGAAACGATCCCTTCGACGATCTTGAGGTCGACGGAGTCCGCCGGGAAGCGCTGCATGCTCTGGGTGAAGGACCGATCCAGCTTGAGGATGCTCACCGGCAGCCGGCGCAGATTGGCAAGGTTCGAGTAGCCGGTGCCGAAGTCGTCCAGGGCGATGTCGACGCCCATCTCGGCCAGTCGGCGCAACGGCTTGAGCAGGTCGTCGTCGGCGCCGATCAACGCCGACTCGGTCACCTCCAGGCAGAGCGCGTCGGGTGCGACGCCCGCGCGCTCCAGGATGTCGACGGTGTCCTGGACCAGTCCGGGATGCGTGAGCTGGCAGGGCGAGAGGTTGACGTTGATGCGCAGCGGGCCACCGGCCCCGGTCGCGCCGTACCGCTCCCGCCATTCGCGGGCCTGGCGCACCGACTGCTCCAGCACCCAGCGGCCCAGCGGAACGATCAGCCCTGTGTGCTCGGCGAGCGGAATGAACCGGTCCGGGCTGAGGACACCGTGCTGCGGATGCAGCCAGCGCACCAGCGCCTCGGCCCCGCGGACGCTGCCGTCGCCGAGGTGGACCAGCGGCTGGTACTCGATGAAGAACTCGCCACGGTCCAGGGCCGTCGGCAGTGAGGTGGTGAGCCCGTGCCGGGTGATGGCGCGGGCGTCGGCCTCGGCGTCGGCCAGCTCGAAGCGGTTGCCGCCCGCCGACTTGGCGCGGTACATGGTGATGTCGGCGCTGCGCAGCACCTCGGCCGCGCTCCGCTCCCCCGCCGGCCCTTCGACGATGCCGATGCTGCCGCGCACGGTCAGCTCCCGGCCGTCGACGCTGATCGGGGCGACCAGCGCGTTCATGATGCGCGCGGCCAGCTCGTCGACCTCGCGCTCGGTGTCGGTGCCTGTGGTCAGCGCCACGAACTCGTCGCCGCCGAGCCGGGCGACCATCTCGCCGGGCGCGGTCGCGCAGGACTGCAGCCGGTCGGCGACCTCGACGAGCAGCCGGTCGCCGGCCGCGTGACCGAGGCTGTCGTTGATGGTCTTGAAGCCGTCGAGGTCGAGATAGCACAGGCCGAAGCGCTGGCCCTCGCCCGCGGTGAGGGCCTTGTCCAGGCGCTCGAAGAACAGCGTGCGGTTGGGCAGCCCGGTGAGCGCGTCGTGCGTCGCCTCGTAGCGCAGCCGGAGGTTGAGCAGCCGCCGCTCGGTGGTGTCCTCCATCAGGGCGAGCTGGTACTCGGGGTTGCCGTCGGCGTCGCGGAGCAGCGAGACCGTCAGATTGGTCCACAGGACCGTTCCGTCGGGACGGTAGAACGCCTTCTCCACGTGGTAGTGCTCGCGCTCGCCGCGCACGAGTTCCTCGTACAGCCGCCACACCTGAGGCGCGTCCTCGGGGTGGGTCCACTCCATCACGTTGCGGGTGCGCACCATCTGCTCGGCGCCGCCGAACATGCGCACCAACGCCCCGTTGACCTGCAGTATGTTGCCCTCCAGGTCGGCGATCCCGATCCCTATGGCGGCGCCCTCGAAGACCGCGCGGAAGCGGGCCTCGGTCGCGTGCAGGGCCTGCGCCACCACGCCCTGCGCCTTCAGCGCGGCCGAGGAGATCGCCTCCTGCTCGACGAGCGTCCGCTCACGCAGCGCCGTGGCGAACCCGGCGGCCATGGCGTGCTGCAACCGCGAGGAACGCGCGCGCAGTTGGTCCTGCGTGCCGTCCCCGCCGCAGTACAGCACCAGGTAGGCGTCGACGCAGTCCAGGGTGCGGCTGAGCGCCTCCGGGTCGGTGCAGTGCACGGCGACCAGCGCGGCGCCCACCGCCCGCGCCTCGTCCGCCTGGAAGGTCCTGGCCCGCAGCGCCTCGCTCAACCGCCGGGCGAGCGGCAGCAGTTGCTCCTCCAGCTCGGCCCGGGTCAGCGACGTCGAGGTCACCGGGAACACCGCCCGGCTCCAGATCGTCGCGAACCGGCGCAGTCTGTCCTCCGGCCCGTCCGGCTCCGCGCTCACGCCGTACGCCCCACGCCGGCGAAACCGGAGAAGGCATACGGATCCTCGTCCTCCGGCGCGGTGTCCGGCCGCCAGCGCGGCATAGCCACCAGTCCGGGTTCCACCATGTCGTACCCCTCGAAGAACTGCGCGATCTCCTCGCGCGAGCGCATGATCAGCGGGTTGCGAATGTCCTTGTATACGCCCACCGTGCCCTCGGCCCGCTCCGGCGGGAGGGGGATTCCCTCGTACGAGGCATGTGTGAGGATCAGCAGGCTGCCGGGCGCGAGCGCGTCGCGCAGTTCGGCCACCGCTCCGTACGGGTCGTCCGCGTCTTCCACGAAGTGCAGTATGGCAACGAGAAGCAGCGCCACTGGGCGGTTCAGGTCGATCAGTCGCCGCACCTGGGAGGCGGCGAGGATCTCCTGGGGCTTGCGCAGGTCGGCCGCGACCACGTCGGTGTCGGTGTTGCCCTCGAGGACCGCCTGGCTGTGCGCGACGGCCACCGGGTCGTGGTCGACGTAGACGACATGCGCGCCGGGGCTTGCCGCCTGGGCCACCTCGTGGACGTTGCCGAAGGTCGGGATGCCCGAGCCGATGTCCAGGAACTGGGTGATGCCCTCGTCGGCGGCGAAGCGCACCGCGCGGCGCATGAACGCCCGGTTCGCCTGCATGATCTTGGGGAGTCCCGGCATGAACTCCATGGCCCTGCGGGCCGCCTCCCGGTCGACCTCGAAGTTGTGCGAACCGCCCAGGTAGAAGTCGTAGATCCGGGACACGCTCGGCACCGAGATGTCGATGCTCCGTGGGGCCCAGGCGGGACGCTCCATCAATCTCTCCAAGGCGTAGGCGATCCGGTGTTCGAGCTGAGGCTACTGATCGCCCGCCAAAGGAGCGAGCGGAAACGGAAATTGACCATCCGTTCCCGGTCACTGCCTGCGGCACGTGCCGAATTGATGCCCTGTATCGCCTCTACTAAAAGTGTCCGAGGCGTTCCGGAGAGTTCCCAGGAGTGCCCAAGCACGGTGAAGAGTCACGAAGAATATGAAGAGATACGGTGAATTACGGCAAAACCGGTCCGCCCCCTCCGTGCGGTGCGGAGGGGGTGGACCGGGGTCGGTGGCGGAAGCCGGAAGGCTGTGGTCAGCCCTTCACGGCCTTTCCGTCGGGTGCGACGGCGTACCAAGCACCGGCCACACCCTGGCCGTTGGTGTCCCCGGGCTTCGTGTCACCGGCGAAGGTGTAGATCGGGACACAGTCGATGGTCTGCTGCTTCAGTCCGTCGGGCCGGTCGAAGACCACATAACCCTGACCCCTGGGACCGGACCCCTTCAGATCGATGCCCTTGGTGTTCTTGGCGTCGACCGGCTCGATGACCGGCCACTTCTCCAGACACTCGCCGGTGCACGCCGTCTTCATCGGCCAGGGCGAGTCCTTCAGGAAGCGGTAGACCGTGTGGCCGTTCTTGTCGACGACGATCTCGCCGAGCTCGGGGTCGTTGCGGGTGGACAGCCCGGGCAGGCCGACCTGCTCGGCCTCACCGCCCTGTCCGCCTTGCTGGGCCTTCTTGCCGTCGGGCGCCAGCGCGTACCACTTGCCGCCCACACCCTGGCCCTTGACGTCGCCGGGGGTGGTGTCCTTCGCATAGCGGTACGCCGGCCAGCCGCCGACGGTCAGCTGCTTGGTGCCGTCGGCGCGGGTGACCTCGCCGAGCAGCGCCTTGTCGATGCCGGCGCCGGCCGTGGCGTCGTCCGCCGGGACCGGCGGCCAGGTCGTGGCGCAGTCGCCGTCACAGTTCGACTTCGGCGGCTCGGCGGTGTCCTGGTCGAACCGGTACAGGGTCATGCCCGCACTGTCGGTCACCATGTTGCCGACTTCCGCATTGGTGGAGACGGCCAACTGGCCTGCGAGCGAGGCCTGGTTGGCGTTGCCCTGTTCGTTCTGGGCTCCGGTGCCGGCTCCGGCCCCGGCGCCTGCCGTTCCGTAGTCACCGGCCGCGGCCGTGGCGCCCACGTTCTGGCTCACGGACGGGCTGCTTTCCTGACCGCACGCCGTCGTCAGCGCCAGCACAGCCGCAGCGCTCGCCACGAGTGAGGCGCTCCGCCAGGAGGTCTTCATCTTCAACTCCCCGATCATCGCAAGGATGTTGCAGCGCCCTGCTGCGCCGCGCACGGTCCTATGTACGAGCAGTGACCGCCGTTGTGTTCAACCGCCCTGCGGATTTCTTTCCGAAACCTGTGCCACACAGCGCCCGCGACCTGCGCCACTGCCGCGACGGCGCTCGCATGAGCGTGCGTATCCCCGGACACGCGAACGCACGCGGATCAAACCGGCTACGCCCTGCTGTCCCTCCTTCGGGGCAATCCCCCGGCGCTCGGGCGTACGCCGGTGCGCCAAGGCCCATGATCTTCGTCGTGCATGGACCCGAACCGACCCAAGGCACCATCGCCATACGGGTGTTGTCCCTCGTCACGCTGGCATGGATGGTCGTCGGCGCCCCGGCGGGCACGGCGGTCGCCGATGTCTGCGCGTACGCGTCGACCGGCCCCGGCGGCACGGAGGCGGTGGCGGTCGTCAAAAGCGCCACCTGGCCCACTCCCGCGACCTGGCCCACCCACCCCTCGTGCCCGGCGCCCACACCGACGCCGACTCCCACGCCGACGCCGACACCCACGCCGACGCCGACTCCTGAGCCGCCGAAGCCCACTCCCGCCCCGGACCCGACGCCCACGCCGAAGCCACGGCCGACGCCGCCCCCCGAGCCGCCGCCCGCGCCGGCCCCTCCGGCCCCACCGGCTCCGCAGCCCGCGGCCCCACGGCCGGCACCCAAAGCCCCACCCAGCCCCACACCGACACCGTCGGCCGAGCCGACCCCGCGTCCGTCCGTGACCCCGGTGAGCTATCCGGCGTACCACCCCGCACCGCGCAAGCGGGCGACGCACGGTGCCACATCGCCGCTCACCTTCGTCCTGCTCATCACCGTGCCCGCGGTGGTCGCGATCGCCGCCCTGCGTCCGCGCTGATTTCTGGAGGCACCTCTTGCCGGAATGGCTTGTTCTCATCCTCGCGATGCTGGCTGTCTGCGTCGTGGTGGTCATCATCACCGTCGTTCGCCATCGGACGGCGGCGGACGACGAGGATCCCGACGAGACGCCCGACGTCATCGAGTACATGACGATGTGGATCGGAGTGGTCTACGCCATCGTCCTGGGCCTGGCCATCGCCGGTGTCTGGGAGGGCCGCAGCGCCGCGCAGGACCACGTCCAGGCCGAGGCGGTCGCCCTGCACGAGATCTCGGAGCGGGTCCGGGTCTATCCCACCGATGTCCGTGACCGTATTCGCGACGATGTCAACACCTATGTCGGACACGTCGTGAACACCGAGTGGAAGGTGATGTCCGACGACGGCAAGATCACCGAGCGCGGCACCGAGCTCCTCGACCGCATCCGCGAGGACGTCACCGACTACGAGCCGAGGACCGACTTCGAGGCGCAGGCCTACCAGCCGCTCGTCGACCAGGTCACCGCGGCGGACCAGGCACGCAGTGCCCGCGCCGGCGCGACCGGGGAGACGATGCCGGGGGTGGTGTGGTTCGGGCTGATCACCGGGGGCGTGGTCACGATCGGGATGATCTTCGTGCTGCAGATCCGGCGTACGGCACGGGAGCTGATCCTCGCCGGGCTGTTCTCGGCGCTGATCGCCTTCCTGCTCTTCCTCATCTGGGACTTCGACGCGCCCTACAGCCGGGGTGTCACCGCCTCGGCCGATCCGTTCCTGGACCTCTTCCCCCACATCGGCGGCTGACGGTCCCGCGCCGGGAGATCCTCGGGGGACGGCCGCCACACCGCGGCTGTCCCCCGATCGCGGCACCACCGTCCCCTGGACGGCCCACACGGTTGACCCGTTCGCGCTACTGCGATCGCGCCTGCGCATGCACCTTTCTAGCGTTTCGATCATCGAGGTGCATTTCTGGCGCAAGCGGAGAAGGTCCGCAGCTGCTCCTCGGGGACCGGAGGATCCACCATGCGCGCGATACGCGTCGCCTCGGCCGCGCTGCTGGGCGTCACCGCCCTGGCACTGGCCTCTCCCGCCGCTCACGCACGCGGTGACGAGCACACCGGCTTCCGGGCCAGTGTGCTGCCGACGACCATCGAGGCCGGCGGGCAGGTGTCCCTGCGCGTCAGAGGCTGCGACCAGGATGTGTACGTCTCCTCGGGGATCTTCGACACGGTGACGATCCGCAGGGGCCAGTATTCGGCCACGGCGGTGGTGGACCGGGACGCGCGCGCGGGCGCGGTGTACTCGGTGAAGTTCAGCTGCGGCACCTTCTGGCAAGAGGTGGACCTCACCATCGCCGAGGGTCGTCCGGGCCACCGGGTCCCGCCGCGGGGCGTGCACGCCGGTGAGGGTGGCAGCGTCGGCGGTTTCAACCTCCAGGAGATCGGGCTGGGCCTCGCGCTCATCACGGGCTCGGTCGGGGCGGCGTACCACTTCTCACGGCGCCGCACGGACGAGGACGGCGCCTGACCGGCCCCTCCCCCCCCAACCGCACGGACCACCCGCACAAATCACCCGCACAAACCTTCGCCCCGGACCCTTCGAAGGGTCCGGGGCGCATCAGCTCCGGGGATCGGCGGCGGTCAGATCCGCTTCTCGGACCGGCGCCGCATCCAGAACACTCCGCCGCCGACGACGGCCGCGGCCACGAGACCGCCGCCGATGACCATGTCGGTCGGGGTCGCCCCGGTGGAGCTGCTGCCGCCGATGCCGCCGCGGACACCGCCGATGACAGTGAAGGCGTTCGGCCGGGTCAGGGTGGAGCCGGAGCAGTGGACGGTGACGTCGTACGGGCCGGGTCTGGCGTTGGTGTGGACGGTCGCGGTGCCTCTCGATGTGGCGTTGGCGCCTCTGATCGGGAACAGCCTGGCCCGTGGGAAGGCACGGGAGGTCATGGTGCCGCCGTTGGGGCAGCCGTCGACCATGACGGTCAGCTGGCCGCCTCGGGCGATGACCCTGGGCAGCACGACGATATTGCTCGGGAAGAACCGGCCGTTGCCGCCGAAGTGCCCGCCGTGGCCGCCGTGGCCGCCGTGGCCGCCGCCATTTCCGCCGAAGCCACCGGGGTCGCCGCCGTTGCCACCGAACCCACCACCGTTGCCGCCGAAGCCGTCGCCGCCGAAGCCGCCATTTCCGCCGAAGCCACCGGGGTCGCCGCCGTTGCCACCGAACCCACCGCCGTAGCCGCCTCTGCCGTCGGCGTCGTTCATGCCGTCCCAGGCGACGGCCGCGGGAGCGGCGAGCCCGAGGACGGCGACCGCGGCGGCCGAGACCGCCAGGGAACGAGTAGTACGCATGTGATCCTCCGCGGAAGACGCCCCGGGACCCGTCCCCGGTCGATCGGCGAGAAAGCGCCTCCAAGAAAGACCCTCAGATGCCCTGCTCGCGCCCGCATTTCGGGAATGGTCCGTCCTGGTGAGAAGACACGCCGAAGAAAAACCACACAATCGGATATTGCCGCAGGTCACGCACTGTCAGAAAATTCCTGTTCGCGGCGACTCGGATGGCGCACCACGCCGGCGTTCGGGCCACCCGTTCGCTTCTGCCCCGTCGCTGGCGGTGTCCGCGGGACTTAGCGTTCTCCTATGCGCCATTGACGTGGCGACGGCCGCGTCGAGAGGGGAAGTCGAATGTCTGCGTACGAGGTGGCCGAAGAGGAGGAGCAGCGGAAGAAGCGCGCTCCTTGGGGCGTGATAGCGCTTGTTCTGCTGACCGGCCTCGCGCTCATTCGCAATGGTTCGGGAGAGTTCGACGAGGGGCCCCCGCAGCCCGCCTCGGCAGCCGCCGCGGAGGCCCGGACACCGCAGGGCGCCTTCCTGCGGGCCCCGGGCGCGCTGCCGTACGCCGCGCCGGACCGGGTCAGGATCCCGGCGATCCAGGTCGACGCGCCCATGATGCCGGTCGGCCTGGACGCGGCCGGGTGGGTCGACGCGCCGCCGCCGGAGGACCCGAATCTGGCCGGTTGGTTCACCGGTGCCGTCTCCCCCGGCGAAAAGGGCACCGCCGTGATCGTCGGCCATGTCGACAACACTCAGGGCCCCGCCGTGTTCTACGGACTCGGGGCCCTCAAGAAGGGATATCGCGTCGAGGTCGCCCGCAAGGACGCGAAGACGGCCGTATTCGAGATCTACGGCATCGAGGTCTTCGAGAAGAACGACTTCCCCGGCGACCGTGTCTACGCCTCCAAGGGCAGCCCCGAATTGCGGGTCATCACCTGCGGCGGCGGTTTCTCCAAGCAGAACGGCTACGACGGGAACGTCGTCGTCTTCGCCCGCCTGGTCGAGGTGCGCTGAGCGTCCCGGCCGGGCGGGCGCGGCCCGTCAGACGTGCCGCCGGCGCGGGACGGTGATGTGGTAGCCGTCGTCCAGCAGTTGCGGCAGATAGTCGCGCAGGGCCCGGACGCTCTCCGAGCGGTCGCCCCCGGCGTCGTGCGAGAGCACCACGACGCCGGGGGCGGCGCCGTTCTCGACCCGGTCGACGATGGTGCGGGCGCCGGGCTCGGTCCAGTCGAGGGTGTCGACCGTCCACGCCAGCGGCTCCATGCCCAGTTCGGCGCCGAGCTGGAAGGCCGCGCGGTTCCATGCCCCGTAGGGGGCGCGGAACCAGCGGGGCCACTCGCCGGACGTGTCCTCGATGACCGAGCAGGTACGTTTCATCTCGGAGCGGATCTGCCTCCGGGTGAGGCGGGTGAGCAGCGGGTGGGACCAGGTGTGGTTGCCGACGACATGCCCCTCGTCGGCCATGCGCTCCACCAGGTCCGGGTTCTCGGCGGCCATCTCGCCGCAGACGAAGAACATCGCGCGGACGTCGTATGCCTGCAGTGTGTCCAGGATGTCCGGGGTGTAGCGGGGGTCCGGGCCGTCGTCGAAGGTCAGCACCATGGTCCGGCCGCGGCCGAAGACACGCAGAAAGGGTTCGCGCCGCACGAGGAGCCGCCGTGCCGCGGCCCGCGGCGGATCGTGGCCGGTGAGGGGCTGCAGCCGGTAGGCGGAGGGCTTGAGGGCGCGGCGCGCCTCCGGGCCCGCGGCCCCGGCGGCGGGGCGGACCGGCTGGTCGCCCGCGCGCACCGTGAGCAGTCCGGCGGTGCCGGCCGCCCCGACAGTGGCGGCGCCGACGGCCAACGCCCGGCGCCGGGTGAGCAACTGATCCTTCTTCATGACTCATCAGTCGCCCCTCGGGGCCCCGACGCACCACGCCGACACCTCAGCGGCGGCATGGTTCCACCCGGGCGGCGTATGACGGTTCGTCAGGGAAACGGCGCGTGTCTCCCTGGTGGGCGAATCGATGAGAAGCCCGGCAACGGCTGCGGGACCTGCGGGCTCCGATAGCCTCACAGGCGTGACGGAACAGCAGCACTCGCCCTCGCAAGGGTTCGAACGGGGCACGGACGGGCCGAAGGTGATCGTCGTCGGCGTGGACGGCTCCGACTCCTCACTGCGGGCCGCGGCCTACGCCGGTGGGCTGGCCCGGCGACAGCGCGCGCTCCTCGCGATCGTGTACGTGCAGCCCGTGATGAGCGCCGGCGCGGCGCTCGGGGCGCCGGTCGCGGAGACGACGGACGAGATCGCCGAGGACATCGTCGCGCAGATCCGGGACGCGACGGAGCGCATGAAGGGGATATTCGACATCCGCTGGGAGTTCCACACGTTCCGTGGCGACCCCTACAACGGCCTGGTCAAGGCGGCCGACGAGCTCAAGGCGGACGCCGTGGTGGTGGGTGCGTCGGAGCAGGCGGGCCACCGGATCATCGGGTCGGTCGCGATTCGGCTGGTGAAGGCGGGGCGGTGGCCGGTGACGGTGGTGCCGTAGCCGTCAGCCGGCGTGCACCCGCTGAAGCTTCTCCCACACCCCGGCCTCCTGCCATTCGGCCAGCCGCCGCCAGCAGGTAGGCCCCGAGCCGAAACCCAACTCCTGCGGCAGGTACACCCTGCAGCGTCTTGCGGTCGTCGATCCGTTTGCGCCCCGGGTAGCGGAAGCGCGACTTCCGCCGTGTCATGGGCACCCCCACACAGCACGCCGGACAGATCCGTCATGGCGTCCTTGTGCCAGGACACCACCAATTGACCTTTCTCGCCCCACCGGGGGTGCCGTTCCGGGAACTCTCGATTACTTCCGCTAATTCACGCATTAGCAGATGGGGGTTGATCGATCCTCGGCCACCCCGCAGAGTCTTGGGTGAACAAGGAATTGCCCCAGCACACCGAAGAGGAAATTCATGAACAGGATCTCTCGCCGGGCCGCCCGCCTGCTTGCCGCGGGAACCTTCGCCGCGGCGATCCTCGCCGGCACGGCCACCGCCGCCTCCGCCGCTCAGGCGACCGAACTCACCCCGCAATGCTCCGGCGGCTGCGTCCAGTCCTTCCCGGACGGATTCCAGGTGTCCTCCGCCGCCGCAGAGCCGGTAGCCATCACGCCGCTGTGCGGCGGCGGATGCATCCAGAGTGCGCCGGACGGGCTGTCCCTGCCCGCGGAACTTACCCCCATGGGAAATTACGAGCCCAACTGATGGCAGCCGGGTGTCAGTATGCACACGCATGATCTCAACGATTAGCGGGCCTTATGCATGCATTAGCAGAC
This sequence comes from Streptomyces sp. DG2A-72, assembly GCF_030499575.1. Classification (NCBI taxonomy): domain Bacteria; kingdom Bacillati; phylum Actinomycetota; class Actinomycetes; order Kitasatosporales; family Streptomycetaceae; genus Streptomyces; species Streptomyces sp. DG2A-72. The sequence goes on along the minus strand of NZ_JASTLC010000001.1, from coordinate 9,529,349 downwards.
CGGCATTGTTCCTCATTTGTCCCAGGACAAGAATAGGCGGCTGAGTTCCATCGCCCATTCTGTTGTCCAGCTGGAAGGTCCTCGATGGGAACAGCCGTCAAGCCCCGTCGTGCCCTGCGTCTCGTCGTCGCCGCGGCGATCACCGTGACCGCGGCGCTCACCGCTCCGGCGGTCAGCGCCGCGTCGGCGCCGGCGCCGAGACGATCCCCGTCCCGGGTGCGCCCGGGCTCGGGGACCCGCTCTTCCCGCTGGACGGCAACGGCGGCTATACGGTCGACCGCTACGCCCTCGACTTCGACTGGCAGGCACCGAGGACACCGTTCGAGGCAAAGGCCACCGTCCGGGCCACCGCCACCCAGGAACTGTCCCGGTTCAACCTGGACTTCGCGGGCAACACCCTGCACAGCGTCACCGTGAACGGCATCCCGGCCGAAGCCGTGCGCGAGGGCGACGAGTTGGTCGTCACCCCCTGGCTGCCGCTTCCGCGCAGCCGCCCCTTCACCGTCACGGTCACCTACACCGCCGATCCCACTCAGATGCGTCATCGCGACGACGCGATCGAGGACTACGGCTGGATTCCCACGCCGGACGGCACCGTTGTCTACCCGCAGCCCAACGGTGCAAAGATGATCTTCCCGTCGAACGATCACCCCAGCCGGCGCGCTCCCGTCACCTTCCGGATCACTACGCCCGACGGGCTGACCGCGGTGGCGAACGGCAAGCTCGTCTCGCGTGAGGCGCGCCCCGGGGACCGGGTGCGCTGGACGTACGACTCCGAACAGCCGGTCTCCACGCAGCTGGTGCAGATAGCCGTCGGCAAGCTCACCGCCGTCGACCGGCCGACCACCAACGGCGTCCCCATACGCGACTACGTCCCGAACGATCTCGTGGACCGGACCGACGCGTATCTCAAGCTCACCCCACAACACCTCAGGTGGCTCGAACAGCGCCTCGGCGCCTACCCGTTCAAGAACTACGGAGTGCTGGTCGGGGACACCGACCTCGCTGTCGCGCTGGAGACCCAGACGCTCTCGCTGGTCCCCAAGGCCGACCTGCTCGGCACCGAGGTCGACGCCGAGCGCACCCTCGTCCATGAGCTGGTCCACCAGTGGTTCGGCGACAGCGTCGCCCTGCGCACCTGGTCGGACCTGTGGCTCAGCGAGGGCCACGCCCGTTTTTACGAGCGGCTCTACTCCGAGGAGCACGGGGGCGCCAGTTTCGAGGCCGCCATGAAGACCGCGTACACCAACCACAACGTGTGGCGCCGTGACTTCGGCGCCCCGGCCGAGCCCACCGAGCCCAACCTGTTCAAGCGGATGCGCTACGACGGCTCGGCCCTCGTGCTCTACGCGCTGCGCGAGAAGGTCGGCGCCGAGACCTTTCAGAAGATCGACCGGGCCTGGGTCACGCAGTACCGCGGAAAGACCGCGAGCACCCAGGACTTCGTCGGCCTGGCGTCCGCGATCTCGGGCGAGGACATGGAGTCCTTCCTCCGCCCCTGGCTGTACGGGCCCACGACGCCTCCCATGCCGAACCACCCCGACTGGGTGGCGACCCCGTAAACCGGTAATCCGTAACGCGTACCCCGTAAGGAGAACGGCTACGGGGCCTGCCCAGCGAAGCGGGCCTCTGCGGCTAGGAGGCCGTCGCTCCCGTCAACGTCGTTCCCCGCGCGACCGCGGCACGCTTCGCCCCCGTCGCGCGGGCGGCCGACTCCACGAACGCGCGGATCGTCGCGTTCTCGCGGGCCGACTGCCAGACCGGGACCACCACCATGGGCGGCATATCGGGCACCGGGACGACGGTGAGGCCCGGAAAGGGCACCCGTTCAAGGAGGTTGGCGACCGTCAGGTGCAGACCGCGGCCCTGCGCCACCAGCGCGAGGATGTCCTCCACGGGCAGGTCCGGTGTGCCCGTCAGGCGGCTCATGTCCTCGGCGGTGTGCCGCAGCGCCCGGCCCGAGCCGGTGTGTGTGGGCAGCCACCGTTCCCGCATCCGGGCGCTCACCGTGTCCGGCAGCCGCAGCAACTCGTAGGGAGTGAGGTCGTCCAGGGTGATCGCCGGACGCCGGGCCAGCGGATGCGTCGACGGGACCAGCACCCCGCGTGGCACCGCGGCGAGCACCGGGCCGACGACCAGACCGGGAGCCTCGACCGCGCTGCCGTCCCCGCCCGGCGACCACCACAGCGCCAGATCGATGTCGCTTCCTTCCGTGAGCGGCTCCATATTCCCGCCGGCCTGGTACACGAGGCTGTTGATGACCACCTCGCAGTGCGGATGGCCGTCGCCGAAGGTCGACACCAGCCGTTCGGCGAACTGGCCGCCCATCGTCCACTGGTAGCCGATCCGCAGCCGGTCGCCCACCTGCCGGGCCACGTCACGGCACTCCCGCAAGGTGGTCGTCAGCCGGTCGTAGCCGTCCGCGGCACCGGCGCGGAACTGTTCACCGAGCGGCGTCAGACACACCCGTCGGCTGCTGCGCTCGAACAGCGCGCCGCCCACCTCGCGTTCCAGCGCCTTGATGATCTGGCTGACGCGTCCCTGGGACACGTTCAGACGCTCGGCGGCGCGCCCGAAGTGCAGCACACGGGCTACTTCCAGAAACGTCTCCACATCACGCAGTTCCACCTGCTCGCCCCCCGTCTCACCACAGCAGTCGGGCCCCAGATGTACAGGCCGGTCGTTGTTCGGAATCGGCCGAGTGGTCCAGAACAAACGGATACCGAACAATGGGGTCTCGTTCCGGACGCAGGATCCGGCCGTACATCGGGGGAGGCTGCGGCGATGCCTCGTGGAGAGCGCCCGCTTGAGGCGGGGGACGCGCGGATAGTGAAGTTCGCCGCGGAGTTGCGGCAGTTGCGGCAGCGGGCCGGCCGTCCGACCTACCGTCAACTGGCCGAGCGGGCGCACTACTCGGTGTCCACGCTGTCCGGCGCGGCGTCGGGGAAGGGACTTCCGACGCTGGCGGTGACCCTGGCGTATGTGCGGGCCTGTGACGGGGACGAGGCGGAGTGGGAGCGGGCGTGGCACGCGCTGGCGGCCGAGGTCGGCGCGGACGGCCCCGCACCGGACGCGGACCGGCCCGACAGCCCGGCGCCCTACGTGGGACTCGCGGCCTACCAGGCGAGTGACACCGAGTGGTTCTTCGGCCGTGAGCGGCTGGTGGACGAACTGGTGCGACGCCTGCGCGGGCAACGCCTGATGCTGGTGATCGGGGCCTCGGGATCGGGCAAGTCGTCGCTGCTGCGCGCCGGTCTGGTCCCCCGGCTGCCGGCGGGCGCGACGGCGGTGGTGTTCACCCCGGGCGCCCGTCCTATGGAGGAGTGCGCGGTACGGCTCGGCGCCGCGGCGGACATCACACCGGGACGCCTGTACCAGGAGCTGGTGGACGACCCCGCGAACCTGGGGCGGGTCGCCCGGCAGATCAGCGCCCGCTCGGACGCGGGCGACGGTGACGAAGCCGACGGCGAAGTCGTCCTGGTTGTCGACCAGTTCGAGGAACTCTTCACGCACTGCGCCCCGGGGGAACGCGATCACTTCATCACGGCGCTGCTCACGGCGGCGACCGCCGACGGCAGCCGCTGCCGGGTCGTGCTCGGTGTGCGGGCGGACTTCTACGCGCACTGCACCCGCCATCCCGACCTGGTGGCGGCGATGCGCGACGCGCAGGTACCGGTGGGCCCCATGGGTCTTGAGGAACTGCGGCGGGCGGTGGTCCAGCCCGCCGTACGCGCCGGGCTGACGGTGGAAGGCTCCCTCCTGGCGACGCTCGCGGCCCAGGCACTCGGGCAGGCCGGTGTGCTGCCGCTGCTGTCCCACGCGCTGCTGGAGACCTGGCGACGCCGACGCGGGAACGCGCTGACGCTGGAGGCGTACCGGGCGACGGGCGGCCTGGAGGGTGCGCTGGCCCGTACGGCGGAGGAGTTCTACGCGGAGCTGAGCGACGAGCGGCGGGAGCTGGCGCGGCAGGTGTTCGTCCGGCTGACAGCCCTCGGTGAGGGAACGGAGGACACCAGGCGCCGCGTACCGCTCGGCGAGCTGGCCCACCTGGGCGTACCGGCTCCGCCCGGCCCGGACAGCGAGCGGGTCCAGGGCACTGGCCCCGGCCCGGGCCAGGACATGGCCGAGGACGTCGGGGCCGTACTGGAGAGCGCCGCCCGCGCACGGCTGCTGACACTGGACAAGGACCGGGTGGAGCTGACGCACGAGGCGTTGATCCGCTGCTGGCCCCGTCTGCACGGCTGGCTCACCGAGGACCGGGAGCGGCTGCGCGTCCTGCGTCAGCTCACCGAGGCCGCCCGGACGTGGGAGTCGCTCGGCAGGGACCCGGACGCGCTGTTCCGCGGCGCCCGGCTGGCCCTGGTGCGAGAGGCCGGCGACCAGGTGCTGTCCGGCGAGGAGCATGCGTTCCTCGACGCCAGTGCCGCCGCCGAGCGTGCCGAGTCGGCCCGGGGGCGGCGACGCGCACGCCGGATGCGCCGGCTGACCGCGCTGCTGGCGGTGCTGCTGTCCGTGGCCGTCGCCGCGGCGGGGCTGGCGCTGCGCGCGCGGGACGAGCTGACACGGGAGCGGAACACGGTGCTGGCGCGGGAGGTCGCGCTGGAGGCCGTCGCGCTGCGGCAGGCCCGGCCGGCGCTGGCGACCCAGCTGGGCGTGGCCGCGGACCGCCTCAGCTCCAGCGCCACGACCCGTGACGCGCTGCTCGGTGTCACCGCGGCTTCTCTGCTGGGCCACGAACAGGCGGTCAGCGCGCTCGCCTTCCGGCCGGACGGACGGATGCTCGCCACGGTCGGCTACGACTACACCGTACGGCTGTGGGACCTGACCGTTCCGTTCCGTCCCGTTGCGGTGGCCGAGTTCCAGGGCGGCCCCGACATCATGACCGCGGTGGCGTTCAGTCCGGACGGGCGCCGACTCGCCACCGGCGGGCGCGACCGGACCGTCCGGCTGTGGGACGTCTCCCACCCCCGGCGCCCGGCCCAGCTCCGCGTCCTGCGGGGGCACACCGACATCGTGTTCTCCGTCGCCTTCAGCCCCGACGGGCGCACGCTGGCATCGGGGAGCTACGACCACACCGTGCGCCTGTGGGACACGACGTCTGTGTCCGCCGCGAGCAGACCGGTGGTGCTGCGCGGCCACCGGCTCAACGTCAAACCGATCGCGTTCAGCCCGGACGGGCGCCTGCTCGCCTCCGGCAGCGACGACCGCACCGTCCGCCTGTGGGACGTGACCAGCCCGCGCCGCCCCAGGCAACTGGGCGTGCTGGCCGGTCACCGCGACTTCGTCGACGCCGTGACCTTCAGCCCGGACGGACGCACTGTCGCCTCGGGCAGCGACGACCGCGCGATCCGGCTCTGGAACATCGCCGATCCCCGCCGCCCCCGCGTGAGCGCCGTGCTCACCGGGCACACCGATGTCGTGTCCTCGGTCGCGTTCAGCCCGGACGGGCGCCTGCTCGCCTCCGGCAGCACGGATCGCACCGCACGGCTGTGGGACGTCACGGCGACGGCCCCGCCGCGCCCGCGGTCGGAACTGACCGGCCATCTGGGCGCGGTCAACGCGGTGGCCTTCCGCCCCGGCGAGGGCGCCCCGGTGCTCGTCACGGGCAGCTCGGACCACACCGCCCAGGTCTGGCGGACCGACTGGTCCACGGCCAGGGAGGCGGCGTGTCAACGCGCCCGTCCGGTGATCACCGCCGCCGAGTGGAAACGCCGGCTGCCCGGGATCCCGTACAACCCGCCGTGCGGCCGCTGACACGGACGGCCGCTCAGGCCAGCAGCCCCCAGCACCTCCAGAGCCGCCGACCTTCGTCCCACTCGTACAGAACAGGCCGCTTGCTGACCTCCCAGTCGATCCGGGCCAGCTTCAGATCCGCTGCTGCTTCTGCCCCTCCTGCTCGGTCAGCCTGCGAACCCTGACCGGCTCTGCCATCCCGCCTCCCCGCGCCGATCGGACGTGTCGTCACATCCAACCGATGCGAGGCCAGTCAGCACCACCCCGTTGATCGTTTCTGGTCACAGCACTAGCGACCCATCACCAGCCCGTCGTTCGCCGCGCCCCGGCTGAGCACCACGTCCCGGATCCGGTCGCGTACGCCCTGTACCTCGGCGCCCTTCGTCAGTGCCTCGTTGAGGTTCACCAGTCGGCCGGCGTCGATGTCGAACTGTTGCGGGATGAACTCGGCCTTCGTCACCTCCCACCGGCCGCCGGGCCTGGCGGGCGGCGCGAAGGTGAAGCGGCCGAGGGTGGACTGGTTGCCCCGCGGGTCCTGTACGCCCTGGTGGTTGAACATGGCGCCCGCGATCTGGTCGCCCATCCCGTAGACCACCCAGGTGCCGTTGACCTTCTCGTACGCCTGCGGGACATGGGCGTAGGTGCCGAGGATCAGGTCGATGTCCGGGCGGTCCCCGGTGCGGGCGGCGGTGAGGGTCCGGGCCAGGGACCGCTGGCGCCGGTCGGGGGCGTCCTGCCATTCCGTGCCCCAGTGCATGGACACCACGACCACGTCGGCACCGGCCTGCCGGGCCGCGCGGGCGTCCGCGATGATCTTGTGCTCGTCGATCAGGCTGACGACCCAGGGCTGCCCCGGCGGCATTGGGAAGCCGTTCGTGCCGTAGGTGTAGGCGAGGTGGGCGACCTTCGCCTTCCCCGCGAGCAGGACCGTGGCGGTGCGCGCCTCGGCTTCGCTGCGCGCCGATCCGGCGTGCCGTAGGCCCGCGTGGTCAAGGGCGTCCAGCGTGCGGCGGACGCCGTCCGCGCCGTCGTCCAGGCTGTGGTCGGAGGCGGTGGAGCAGCCGTCGTAGCCGGTGGCGGCGAGGCCGGTCGCGACCTCGGGCGGGGACTTGAAGGTGGGGTAGCCGGTGTACTCGCCGTTCTCTCCGTACACCGTCTTCATGTGGCACAGCGCCAGATCGGCGCGGGAGACGACGCGTTCGGCCCCGGAGAACATCGGGCGGAAGTCGTAGCCGGTGCCGCCCGCGTCGAAGCGTGCCCGGTCGATGATCGAGCTGTGCGGGAGGACGTCGCCGGAGGCGACGAGCGTGAATCCGCCGGCCGCGGAGGGGGCTGGACGCCCCGCCGGGTCGGTGTCGTCGCGGGCCTCGGCCTGGCAGGCGGCGCCTGCGGCGAGAACGGCCGTGAGGGCCAGGGCAACCTGCTGTCTGCGTGCAATCATCGCTCACCCCGTTGCGATCATATTTACAGACAAATAGGTACGAGTCTGCACGCTTCCGCAAACAACCTGACTGGTTTCATTAGCCCGTCCGGCGCCCACCGGCAGCGGAATGAACCGTTCGTCGTACCGTTCGTCGACGCGATCGACCGTCCGCCGCAGATTCGTGTGCGCTCTCTGTCCGAAAGGCGCACCCTGCGATGCCATACGGCCATGACGGCCGGAACCACCCTCTCGAACGGGACGACGACCGCCGAGCACGAGCTCGCCGCACTGCAGCGGGAGCACGGCCGGCCTCTTTTCGCGCTGCTGCTCCGGCTCTGCGACGGTGACCGGCAGCGCGCCGAGGACCTCGTGCAGGAGACGCTCGTACGCGCCTGGCAGCATCCCGAGGCGCTACGCGCCGATGACTTCGACTCCGTACGGCCGTGGCTGCTGACCGTGGGTCGGCGGCTGGCCATAGACGCCCGGCGGGCCCGGCAGGCGCGGCCCGCCGAGGTCGGGGACGCGGTCCTGGAGAACTCGCGTGTGATAGCCGACCACGCCGAGCGGGCGGCGGCGGCACTCGATGTGCGCGAGGCTGTGAAGACACTCACTCCGGAGCACCGTGAAGTCCTGGTGCTCGTGTATTTCCACGGGGCGAGTGTGGCGGAGGCCGCGGCGGCGCTCGGAATTCCGCCCGGTACGGTGAAGTCCCGCGCGTACTACGCGCTGCGCGCCCTGCGCAGGGTGCTTCCGGGATACGCGGCCGACCTGCGGTGAAACCAATGGATGAGTCAAACCTCCGTAAAGCGCCTTGCTGAAGACCCCCGTTGAGCAATCTGCTGTCTTCATCCGTGTTCCGGACTGGGGCCCGGGGTCGGGCGACGCGCACGCACCGGAGGAAGGCAGGAAGGGATGCTGCACAGAGGTCAAGAGAGCACGGACGGCACCGGCGGCGGTGAACTGACCGTCCCCATGGCGTGGTTGTACGCCGAGTACATCGCCGACGAGCTGCTGCGGACCGGCGATCTGATGCCGCCGACGTCCTTCGAGTTCCGCGCCGGACGGGATGCGCTGGCGCTGACCATCTTCCTGTCCGACACCGACGGCGAGCTGTCCGGCATCCGGGTCGTCTCCCAGCTGGAGACCTGGCTCTCGCTGACGGCGTACGACCAGCCGTGGCAGGACTGGGTGCGCGAGCACCTGGCGAAGCTGGCCGCCGAGGCGATCGAGTCGGGGGACCCCGCACCCGACCTGGCGCTGGCGGAGGCGGCCTGGCGCTGGCTGGAGGAGACCGAGCTGCTCGCGCCCGACCTGAACGCGGTGCCCGGGGGTGCCGCTATGGCCGGCGAGGACGAGGGGCCGAAGGTGTGGACACCGGCCTGGCAGCTGGGGCTGCCGCTGGGACATCTCGCCATCCATCTTTTTTGAGATTCGGCGCCGATCCGACCAATCCTCGGCCCGAGCCGCTCCGAATCCTTTGGTTGCGATTCGGTAAGTGGCTTGAGTGATTCTTCGGCTTGGTGCGTACCGGTGGGAGCAAGGAGTAACCCCACCCGCACCCAACGGCACGAGGATTCGGCATGAGGTCCCTGGAGAGGCATCGCGACGTCGCCGCGTACGCGCTCGGCGTGCTGGACGAGGCGGACGCCTTCCGCTTCGAGGACCACCTCATGGAGTGCCCCAGCTGTACGGCACACGTGACCGAATTCGGGCCGGTGACCCGGCAGTTGATGTTGTACCGACGGGCCACTCCGCGCTTTGTGAACCCCCTGACCCAGCCCGGAAACCGGCTGCTGGACCGGCTGCTCGGCGAGGTGACGGCACGGCGACGGGTCGGGCGCAGGCGGGTGCTGTACGCCGTGGCGGCCTCGGTGGCGATCGCTGTGGCGGCGCCCGCGGTGGCGATCACGGCGGGCGGCGGCGACGGCTCCGTGCGCATCACCGCGACCGACGAGCGGTCGGGCGTATGGGCGCAGGTCACGGCGGAGAACGCGGCCTCGGGCAGTCAGATCGAGCTGAGGGTGAAGGACGGGGCCGGGCCGCGCCCCTGCCGCCTGGTCGTCCTGGGCCGGGACGGCTCGGAGGAGACGGTCACCCATTGGATGACGCCCCGCCACGACGCCCGTCCGAACACCATGCACGGCAGTTCGTCGATGCACACCGACCAGATCGACCGGTACGAGGTCCGCACGACGGACGGCGAGCATCTGGTGACACTCGACGCGAAGTAGCACGACACCCCTCCCCCGCGCCCCTGTCATCCGTCCCGCCCCGGCCACCGGGCGGTCCGGCGTCCCCGGTGTGAGACTGCTGGCGAAGCACCCCGGCGCGTCCACGGTCCGACGAGGGGAGACGAGGTGGCGACGACGGAGACCGGTGACGGCCTGCTGGAGGAATTCCTCGCCGATCCGGACAACGCCGCACTCGACCTGTCCACCGCGGTGGCCCGCTGCTCCAAGGCGCTGGGGTTGCGGCACTCCGTGGTCTACCTCGCGGACCTCCAGCAGCTCCAGCTCGTCCCGCTGACCGACGTGGCCTCGGCGCTGCCCGTCGACGACTCGCTCGCCGGCTGGACCTACCGCACCCAGTCCCTGCGGGTGGAGGAGTCCGAGACCGGCGGCATGACGGCCTGGCTCCCCCTGGTGGACGGCGCGGAGCGGCTCGGCGTGCTCGCGGTGCACTGCCCGTCGCTGACCCCCCTCTCGCTGCGCCGCAGCAGGACTCTGGCCGCCCTGCTGGCCATGATGATCACCTCTAAGCGGGCGTACAAGGACTCCTTCGTACGGCGGACCCGGACCGAACCGATGCAGTTGCCCGCCGAGATGCTGCGCGCCTTTCTGCCGCCCCGCACGATCGGCACCGGGCACGTGGTGTCCACGGCCGTGCTGGAACCCGCCTATGAGCTGGGCGGCGACGCCTTCGACCACTCCCTCACCGAGACCACGCTGCACGCCGCGGTCCTCGACGCGATGGGGCACAACCTGGCCTCGGGGCTGACCACCGCGGTGTCGCTGTCCGCCTGCCGCAACGCCCGGCGGACCGGGGCCGATCTGCCGGAGCTGGTCACGAGCGTGGACGACGCGCTGGCGCGGTGGCTGCCGGACCAGTTCTGCACCGGCATCCTCACCCAGCTGGATCTGGCCAGCGGCATGCTGCGGTGGATCAACTGCGGGCACCCCGCGCCGTTGCTCATCCGGGACCGGCGGCTCCTCGACGGCGCGATGGAACGGGAGGCCGATCCGCCGATGGGGCTGCCGTCCCTGCTCGCGGAGGGCACGCGGCGGACGCACGAGATCTCCCTCGAGCCCGGCGACCGGGTGCTGCTGTACACCGACGGGCTCACCGAGGCACGGACCCGCGACGGCGGCCTGTTCGGGCTCGCCCGGTTCACCGACTACATCATCCGGGCCACCGCCGCGGGCGAGCTGGCTCCGGAGACCCTACGGCGGCTGATCCATTCGATCCTGGAGGCTCAGCCCGGCAGGCTGCGGGACGACGCGACGATCGTGATGATCGAGTGGTGGCCGCCCGCGCGGTGAGTCCGACGCGCCGAAGCCCCGCACGGTGGCGGGGCTTCGGCTCGGTGGACGGGGTGACGAGGGCCGCGCTCCAGGCCGGCGGCAGCCTCGCCGGGTCTGTGGGGCCCGTAGGCCGGTCCGGGTGCCCCTCTAGAACCTACGGGTACACGATGTAGGCGTAGCAGTCAGCGCAGCCCTTGATGTACGCCCAGCGGAACTTGAGCGCGTAGGAGGTGTCGCACGCGCGCTCGTAGTAGACCATCGGCTGATGCGCGTCGGGGTCCGCGGCGCAGCACGGCACGGGCCCGTTCCGGGGTCAGGTGGCGCGGATGCCCCGCTCCTCGAAGACCTCGCGCACGACGCCGACGGCGTTGAGCGCTCGGGGAAACCCCGCGTACGGGACGGTCTGGATGACCGTCTCGATCACCTGCCGCGGTGAGAGCCCCACTCTGAGTGCGGCGTTGAAGTGCACCTTCTGCTGGGGTGCGGTGTCACCGAGGGCGATCAGCCCGCCCAGGGTGACGAGCTGCCGCTGCCGCAGGTCCAGCCCCGGTCGTGCGTAGACGTCCCCGAAGGCGAACTCGACGATGTAACGGCCGAGATCCGGCGCCACGTCGTTCAGGGACTCGATCACCTCGATGCCGTGCTCGCCGTCGACCTCACGGAGTTTGTCCTCGCCCCGCGCGTAGCGGTCCCCGCCGGGCTTCACCTGGATCGGCTCGACCCGCACTCCCCGTTCCTCGAACACGGTGCGCGCGGCGGCCACCGCGTTGAGCGTCCGCGGGAGCCCCGCGAAGGGCACCAAGTGGATCAGCGCCTCCACCACCTGCGCCGCGTCCAGTCCGACATGCAGTGCCGCGCCGATGTGGAACCGTAACTGCGGGGCGGTGTCCCCAGCAGAGGTCAGCGCGCCGATGGTCACCAACTGCCGCTGCCGTACATCGAGTCCGGGCCGCGCGTGCACATCCCCGTAGCCGAACTCGACCACGAAGCGCCCCAGGTCGGGGGCGATGTCCTGCAGCGCCTCCACCGTGGCGAGGGCGTCCTCCCCGGCGATCTCCTTCATACGGGCGACGCCCCGTGCGTAGCGCTTGGACACCCCATCATCCGCGCTGTCGGCCACCGCCACACCCGTCCCCGTCAGCGAGGCCGCCACCGCACCGGCCCCTCCCACCACTCCGTACCGCAACAGGGCCCGCCTGCCGCTGCTTTCCGCTCCCGCCCGCTGTCCGTCATGCCCCTCGCCCGCTGTCCCCATCCCGTTCCTCCACCAGTCGCTCGTAGTGCTCGATCTTCTTGTCGATGGCATCGAGGCTGCGCATGACGGCCTCGTAGTTCCTCCTGACCTGTGCCTGGTGGCGCCGCAACAGCTCCAGCCGCTCCCGCACGGTGGCGTCCCCGCCCCGGCGCAGTTCCGCGAACTCCGACATCCCCTGGATGGACATCCCGGTCGTGCGAAGCCGCAGTAGAAACGCCATCCAGGCCAGATCTGACGCCTGGTAACGGCGCCGGCCGTCCGGCCCGCGCTGCACGCCGTCGATCAGGCCGACGCGTTCGTAGTAGCGGAGCGTGGAGGGGTTCAATCCGGTCAGGTCGGACGTCTCCGCAATGGTCAGAGTCCTGTCGATCCGCTCGGTCGCCACACCACGACCGTACGAGTTGAAGCGCGCTTCAACGCAAGGGCCGGGACAGGGACGCGTGGTCGGTGGGCGGGTTCTGGGCGCCACCGCGCCTCCCGCCGTCTCGCGTGCAGGGGCAGACCCGCCACGGGGGAGCGAGCCTGCCCCTGCACGCCAGGCGCCACCTACCAGGGGGCTACTTGAGAAGGCGGGAAAGCCTCCGGTCGGCCAGGGGCTTGCCGCCGGTCTGGCAGGTCGGGCAGTACTGCAGGGAGGAGTCGCTGAAGGAGACCTCGCGGATCGTGTCGCCGCACACCGGGCAGGACTCGCCCGTCCTGCCGTGTACGCGCAGGCCGCTCTTCTTCTCGGCCTTGAGGCGTCCGGCGGCGACGCCGCGGGAGCGCTCGACGGCCTCGATAAGCGTGCCGCGCAGCGCCTTGTACAGGCGGGTGGTCTCCTCGGGGGTCAGGGAGGCGGCCAGTTTGAAGGGGGACATCTTCGCGGCGTGCAGGATCTCGTCGCTGTAGGCGTTGCCCACGCCGGCGATCAGGCTCTGGTCGCGCAGGGCGCCCTTGAGCTGCCGTCGCTCGTCCTTGAGCAGGGCCGCGAACCGCGGTTCGTCGAAGTCGTCGGCGAGCGGGTCCGGGCCGAGGCGGGCGACACCCGGGACCTCCTGGGGATCGTGGACGACATACACCGCGAGCCGCTTCTGGGTACCGGCCTCCGTCAGGTCGAAGCCCTCACCGCTCTCCAGGGCGACGCGCAGCGCGAGGGGGCCCTTGCCGGGCTTGGGCGGCCCGTCGGGGAGCTTGTCCTTCCAGTGCAGCCAGCCGGCGCGGGCGAGGTGGGTGACGAAGTGCGGGCCGCCGGCGGTTTCGAGGTCGAGGAACTTGCCGTGCCGGTGCACGGCGGTGACGGCGTGGCCCTCGACGGCCGTGAGCGGAGGGTCGTACGTCTTCAGCACGCTGATCGCGACGGGCAGCACCCGGACGATCTCGTGGCCGACCAGGTTCTCGGTCAGGAAGTCCTTGAGCGCTTCCACCTCGGGCAGTTCCGGCATACGTCCAGAGTGCCATCATGGACCGACGGGCTCAGCTCCGTTCCCCCACCACGAACTCGCACCACACGCATTTCCCGCCGCCCCGCGCCTCCACGCCCCACACGTCCGTGAGCAGGTCGACGAGGAGCAGTCCGCGCCCGGAGACGCCCGACTCGCCCGCGTCGCGGCGGCGGGGCAGGGCGCTGGAGGAGTCCTCGACGTCGACACGGAGCCGCCGGTCGGTGGCGGTCAGTACGCGCAGGGTGACGACGGCGGAGCCCTCGGTGTGCATCAGGGCGTTGGTGATCAGCTCGTCGGCGACGAGTTCGATCTCGTCGGCGCGCTCGCGGGCGCCCCAGGCGAGAACGGCGGCGCGGATCATGTGCCGGGCCTGGGTGAGGGCCTCGGGGTCGCCCGGTGCCACGTGCTGCTGGAGCCGGCCGCCGGACTGGGGGGTGTCCAGGCTGCGGCGGCGCAGCAGGAGCAGGGCCACGTCGTCGTCGCCGCCGCGTTCCTCGGCCACGTCGATGAGCAGGTCGGCGAGGTCGCGTACGTCGTCCGGGCCGGTCTTGATCATGGCCACGAGGGTCTGCATGCCGTCGTCGAGGTCGGCGCCGGGCTGTTCGATCAGGCCGTCGGTGCACAGCAGCAGGGTGTGGCCGGGGTCGAGCTCGATGGTGCCGACCGGGTATTCGAGGCGGCCGAACTCGGCGGACAGACCGAGCGGCAGCCCGCCCTCCACGGCTATCCGGCGACAGGTCCCGTCGGTCTGCCGGATCAGCGGGTCGATATGGCCGGCCCGGACCACCTGGACGACTCCGGTGGACAGGTCGGCCTCCGCGTACAGGCAGGTCGCGAAGCGGTCGGTGTCGAGTTCGTGCAGGAAGACGGAGGCGCGGGCCATCACGGTGGCGGGGGTGTGGCCCTCGGCGGCGTAGGCGCGCAGGACGATGCGCAGCTGTCCCATGACGGCGGCGGCGTGTGTGTCGTGGCCCTGGACGTCGCCGATGACGGCGCCGATCCGGCCGCCCGGCAGCGGGATCAGGTCGTACCAGTCGCCGCCGATGTCCCGGCCCAGGGAGCCTGCGGTAGAACCGGCGCGGTAGCGGACGGCGATGTCGGCGCCGGGCACGCTGGGGATGGTGCGCGGCAGCATGGCCTGCTGGAGGCCGGTGGCGAGGTCCTTCTCCTGTTCGTAGAACATGGCCCGCTGCAGGCTCTGCGCGATGCTGGAGCCGAGGGCGACGAGGACGTTGCGTTCGTCGGAGCTGAAGCCGCGCCGGTCGCTGTAGAGCAGGCCCATGGCGCCGATGGGTTTGGCCTGGGCGATCAGCGGCAGATAGGCGGCCGACGTGATGTTCAGGTCGGTGATGTGCGGCCACAGGATCGGATAGCTCTCGGCGAACTCCTCCGGCGACTCGATGAACCGCGGGGCGAGGGTGCGGACGACCTCGCCCATGGGATAGGGCTCGTCGATACGGGTGACGCCGGTGCCGGGCACGAAGCTGCCCGCCGGGCCCTCGGCGATCAGCCGGATCCGGCCGGCTTCGACCAGGCCCATCACCAGGCTGGTGGCGCCGAGGTGGGTGAGGCCGTGGGTGTCCTTGAGGACGTCGATGACGTCCTGGACGGTGCGGGCGTGCGCGAGGGCTGCGGTGGTGAGCTGGACGACGTTGGTCTGCCGGCGGCGGACCTCGTCCTGGGCGGTCTGGTCCTGGCACGCCTCGATCTCTTCGAATTCCTGGGTGGCGTCCCGGACGATGCCGATGATGCGGCGTGGCCGACCGGTCTCGTCGCGGCGGATGTAGCCCTGGGTGTGGGTCCAGCGCAGCATGCCGTCGCGGCGGCGGATGCGGAAGTAGGTGCCGTAGTTCTCGCTGCCGTCCTTCATGGCCTGGGCGACCAGGCCGTCGAGCCGGTGGGCCTCCGGGCGCGGGACCCGGACGGCGAGGGTTTCGGGGTTGCCGTCGTATTCGTCGGGGCGCAGGTCGAAGACCTCGTGGGCCTGGGCGTCCATGTGGAAGAGGCCGGTGTCCAGGTCCCAGTCGAAGCTGCCCATGCGATTGAGCGCCAGGATCGGATCCGGGTGGGCGGGCCAGTCGTCCGGGACTGACGGGGCGCTCGCTCCCCGATCAACCATGGGCCTACCTTGCCAGGATTCGGCTGATTCTTCGACCGGTGAGCGGCCCATCTGGTACGCAACCCGGGAAGAAGCCATGATGTAAGCGACGACCACCGCAACCATCAATTGAGCGACCACGACGGCGATCAACCAGGTCCGCGAAAGCGGCGGCGGTTTAGCCGCAAAGAGGGGCGCGCACGGCCGTGGAGTGGTTCATCGCACCCGACTACTGGCTGAGCCGGCTGGTCTTCCAGCGGGCTCTGGCCGCTGTGTATCTGGTCGCGTTCGTCACGGCGGCGCTGCAGTTCCGCCCACTGCTGGGCGAGCGCGGCATGCTGCCGATCCCCCGGTTCGTCGCACGGGTGCCTTTCCAGCAGGCGCCGAGCCTGTTCCAACTGCACTACTCGGACCGGTTCTTCGCGGCCTCCGCCTGGGCGGGCTGCGCGGTGTCGGCGGCTCTGCTGGCGGGGCTGGACTCGCTGCTGCCGCTGTGGGGCGGCATGCTGCTGTGGCTGGTGCCGTGGGTGCTGTATCTGTCGATCGTCAACGTCGGCCAGACCTGGTACGGCTTCGGCTGGGAGTCGCTGCTCCTGGAGGTCGGCTTCCTCGCGGTCTTCCTCGGCAATGACGAAGTGGCCCCGCCGATCGTCGTCCTCTTCCTGCTGCGCTGGATCCTGTTCCGGGTGGAGTTCGGGGCCGGGCTGATCAAGATGCGCGGTGACGCCTGCTGGCGGAACCTGACGTGCCTGTACCACCACCATGAGACCCAACCGATGCCGGGCCCGCTGAGCTGGTTCTTCCACCATCTCCCCCGGCCCCTGCACCGCGCGGAGGTGGCCGCGAACCATTTCACCCAGCTCGTCGTGCCCATCCTGCTGTTCACCCCGCAGCCGATCGCGACCGCCGCGGCGTCCTTGATGATCGTCACCCAGCTGTGGCTCGTCCTGTCGGGCAACTTCTCCTGGCTGAACTGGATCACGATCGTGCTGGCCCTGTCGGCGATCGAGTTCCCCACCACGCCGCCGTCCGTCGCCGACGCCCCGCTCTGGTACGAGATCGTGGTTCTCGCCGTCGCCGCGCTGCTCGTGGGCCTGAGCTACCGGCCGGTCCGCAACATGATCTCCCGCCGCCAGGTGATGAATCGCTCCTTCGACCCGTTGCACCTGGTCAACACCTACGGGGCGTTCGGCAGCGTGAGCCGGGTCCGCTACGAGGTGGTCGTCGAGGGCACGACCGATCCGGTGGCGCGCGAGGACTCGGACTGGCGGGAGTACGAGTTCAAGGGCAAGCCGGGTGATCCCCGGCACTGGCCGCGCCAGTTCGCGCCGTACCATCTGCGGCTCGACTGGATGATGTGGTTCGCCGCGCTGTCGCCCGCGTATGCCGGCTCCTGGTTCGGCGCCCTGGTGGAGCGGCTCCTGGAGAACGACCGCGCCACGCTGAAGCTGCTGCGCCGCTCGCCCTTCCAGCCCGACGAGCCCCCGCGGTTCGTCCGCGCCCGTCTCTTCCGTTACCGCTACACGACCTGGCGTGAGCTGCGGGAGACGGGCGCGTGCTGGGAGCGGACGTATGTGCGGGAGTATCTGCCGCCTACCCGGCTGGCGGGGGTGACTCAGAGGTCGTAGACGCGGGTGGCGGTGGCCTCGAAGATACGGGAGCGGTCGCTTGCGTCCGTCAACTCCCGTGCTGCCCAGAGCACTTCACCGTAGGTCGCCGCCAGCGTGCACACCGGCCAGTCCGAGCCGAACATCAGGCGGTCCGGGCCGAAGGCCTCGAGGACGGTGTCGGCGTACGGGCGCAGGTCGTCGACCGTCCAGAACCTCGGGTCGGCCTCGGTGACCATGCCGGAGATCTTGCAGACCGTGTTGGGCAGTGCGGCGAGGGTGCGGACGGCGCTCGCCCAGGGTTCCTGTCGGCCGGAGGCGATGGGGGGTTTGCCGAGGTGGTCCAGGACGAAGGTGAGGTCCGGGTGGTCCGCGGCGGCCTTGGCGCAGGCCGGCAGCTGATGGGGCAGGACGACGAGATCGTAGACCAGGCCCGCGTCGGCGACGGCGGCGAGTCCGCGGCGGACGTCGGGACGCAGCAGCCACTCCGGGTCGGGTTCGCCCTGGACCTGGTGGCGGATGCCCTTCAGGTGGTCGCCGCCGGGGAGCTCACGCAGCCGGGCCAGCTCGTCGGCGACGTCCGGGCGGGTGAGATCCGTCCAGCCGACGACCGCGCCGATCAGGTCGTGCGCGGCGGCGAGAGCGAGGAACTCCGGGGTCTCGTCCGGCACGGTGACGGTCTGGACGAGGACGGTACGGTCCACTCCGGCGGCCCGCGCCTCGGGTTCCAGGTCGGCGACGGAGAAGTTCCGCCGGATCGGCCGGAGTTCGTCTCCGGTGATCCAGTCCTGGTCGCGTACGGAGAGGTCCCAGACGTGGTGGTGGGCGTCGACGGTCACGGCAGCTCCCATACGACGGGCAGGCCCGCGTCGGCTCCCTCGTCGGAGTAGTCGTGCACCACGTCGAGGAGTTCCGCCATCCGCGCCTGCCAGGCGACGTTGACCGGCAGCCGCTCCAGCTCGGCGAGGAGCCGGGCGTAGTCCGCGCACTCCAGGACGTGGAAGAGGTCGGTGCCACTGCGCCAGATCGTCCAGGAGGTGGCGCCGGCGGCGCGGATGGCGTCCGTCAGCTCCTTCGGGACCTCACGGTGCGCGGCCTCGTATTCCGCGACCCGGTCTGCGCGGACCTTGGTGTGCAGGGCGACTCTCATGACGGCTCCTCGTCGGACAGCAGGCCGGTCTCTCTCAGCTCCCGCCAGAACGCCTGAGGCACCTGAGACGCGAACTGCTCGGCGCAGTCCCGGACTTCGGCCGCCGACCGCGCGCCGACGAGGACGCTCGCGACGGCCGGGTGCGCGGCGCAGTAGGAGAGGGCGGCGGCCCGCAGGGTGATGCCGTGGCGGTGGGCGACGGACTGCATGCGCAGGGCGCGGTCCAGCACCTCCTGTGGTGCCCGGTCGTAGTCGTACGTCGATTCCGGCCTCGGATCCGCCAGCAGGCCGGAGTTGAAGGCGCCGCCGATGACGACGGACGTGCCGCGGTCCACGGCGGCGGGCAGGAGTTCGGTGAGCGCGCTCTGGTCGAGCAGCGTGTAGCGGCCGGCGCACAGCACCACGTCGACGTCCGTGTCGCGGACGAAGCGGGTCAGCATCCCGGCCTGGTTCATGCCCGCGCCGATGGCGCCAACGACGCCTTCGGAGCGAAGTTTCTCCAGCGCGGGATAGGCCTCGTGGAAGGCCTGTTCGGCGTGGTCGTCGGGGTCGTGGAGGTAGACGACGTCGACGCGGTCGAGGCCGAGCCGTTCCAGGCCGGCGTCGAGGGTGCGTCGTATGCCGTCGGCGCTGAAGTCCCAGACGCGGCGGTGGGAGGCGGGTACGGCGAAGCCGTGCGCGAGGTCGTCGCCCGGGGTGTCGACCGGCTCCAGGCGGCGGCCGACCTTCGTCGAGATCGTGTACGCCTCCCGTGGGTGCTCGCGCAGGGCGGCGCCCAGGCGGCGTTCGGACAGGCCGAGGCCGTAGTGCGGGGCGGTGTCGAAGTAGCGGATGCCCTGCTGCCAGGCGGCGGCGACGGTTTCGTGCGCCTGCTCTTCCGTGATCTCGGTGAACAGGTTGCCGATCGGGGCGGCGCCGAAGGCGAGCGGGGTGACCTCGACGCCGCTCCTGCCGAGGGTGTTCACCGGCCGGCCGCCGGGCGCAGGCGGGGTGCTCACCGGCCCGCCGGACGCAGGCGCAGACCCTGCATGCCGCCGTCGACGGCCAGTGCCGTGCCGGTGGTGGCGCCCGACAGAGGGCTCGCCAAGTAGGCGATGGCGCCCGCGACTTCAGCCGCGCTGACCAGGCGGCCGGTGGGCTGGCGGGCCTCCAGGGCGGCGCGTTCGGCGGCCGGGTCGGCGGCGACGCCGAGGAGGCGGCCGACCCACGGGGTGTCCACGGTGCCGGGGTTGACGCAGTTGACGCGGATGCCCTCGCGGACGTGGTCGGCGGCCATGGCAAGGGTCAGGGAGTACACGGCGCCCTTGGTCGCGCTGTACAGGGCACGTTGCGGGAGGCCTGCTGTGGCGGCGATGGAGCAGGTGTTGACGATCGCGGCGTGCGACGACTCGCGCAGGTGCGGAAGGGCGGCGCGGGCTGCGCGGACCATGCCGACGACGTTGACGTCCATCACGCGGTGCCATTCGGCGTCGTCGTTGTCCTCGACGGTGCCCTGGGCGCCGATGCCCGCGTTGTTGATCAGGATGTCGAGTCCGCCGAGTTCGGCGAGGGCGGCGGCGACGGCCTCCCGGACGGAGGCGTCGTCGGTGACGTCGGCGCGGTGGGCGAGCAGCGGCTTCTCCACGGAGGACGGGTCCAGGTCGAGGACGGCGACCTGGGCGCCGCGCGCGGCCAGGAGTTCCGCGGTGGCCCGGCCGATGCCGGAGGCGCCGCCCGTCACCAGGGCCCTCAGTCCCTCGAAGTCGTTCATGCCGCCTGCCCCTTCTGCTGCGTCTGGAGGTCGGCGGCCCAGAAGGCGCCGCCGGGGAACGTGTACCGCGCGATGGACTCGGGCCGCATGTCCGCGGAGAAGCCCGGCGCGGTGGGTGCCGTGTAGTGACCGTCGCGGATCACCACCGGGTCGAGGAAGTGGTCGTGCAGATGGTCGACGTACTCGATGACGCGGTCGTCGGTGGTGCCGGAGACGGCGACGTAGTCGAACATCGAGAGGTGCTGGACGAGTTCGCACAGGCCGACGCCGCCCGCGTGCGGGCACACCGGCACGCCGAACTTGGCGGCGAGCAGCAGGATCGCGAGGTTCTCGTTGACGCCGGCGACGCGGGCCGCGTCGATCTGGACGACGTCGATCGCGCCGGCCTGAAGCAGCTGCTTGAAGACGACCCGGTTGTGGACGTGCTCTCCGGTGGCGACCTTCACCGGGGTCACGGCCTTGCGGATCGCGGCGTGCCCGAGGACGTCGTCGGGGCTGGTGGGCTCCTCGATCCAGTACGGGTCGAACTCGGCGAGGGCCTTGGTCCAGCGGATCGCCTCGTCGACGTCCCAGCGCTGGTTGGCGTCGATCGCCATGCGGATGTCCGGGCCGATCACGGACCGGGCGACCCGGCAGCGCCGGATGTCGTCCTCCAGATCGGCGCCGACCTTCAGCTTGATCTGCCGGAAGCCGTCGGCGACCGCATCGGCGGCGAGCCGGGTGAGCTTGTCGTCGTCGTAGCCGAGCCAGCCGGCGGAGGTGGTGTAGGCGGGGTAGCCGCGCTCCAGGAGCCGGGCTCTGCGGTCCTCGGCGCCGTCCCGGCCGCGGCGCAGGAGGGTCAGCGCCTCCTCGGGGCTGAGGGCGTCGGTGAGGTAGCGGAAGTCGATCTGGCCGACCAGCCACTCGGGGTCGGCGTCGGCGAGGAACTGCCACAGCGGCTTGCGCGCCCGCTTGGCGGCGAGGTCCCACACGGCGTTGGTCACCGCGCCGATCGCCATGTGCATCACACCCTTCTCGGGCCCGAGCCAGCGCAGTTGGCTGTCGCCGATCAGATCCCGGAACAGCACGCCGGGGTCGGCGCACACCTCGTTGACGGACCGTCCGACCACATGGTGGCGCAGAGCGTGGATCGCGGCGACCTGGACCTCGTTGCCCCGCCCGATGGTGAAGGTGAAACCGTGCCCCTCCGGACCACCCTCGGCGTCCGTGCGCAGCACGACGTACGCGGCCGAGTAGTCGGGGTCCGGATTCATCGCGTCGGAGCCGTCGAGCTCCCGCGAGGTGGGGAAACGGATGTCATAGGTGTCGACCGCGGAGATGCGGGAAGAGGGGACGGGCGTCTGGGACACAGAGGGCCTTTCGGTGGCTGGCGGGGACAATGCGGGTCAGTCCTGGGCGCGGCCCGTCGTGACGCGGGCGATCATGAGGGCGACGAGGATGATTCCGCCGTAGATGGCCTGAATCCAGAAGGACGGCACCTGGGCGAGGGTGAGCAGGTTCTGTACGACACCCAGGAGCAGGACGCCGGTCAGGGCGCCGAACATGGTGCCCTTGCCGCCGTCGAGGCTGATGCCGCCGATCACCGCCGCCGCGAACACGGTGAAGATCATGTTGTTGCCCTGGTTGGCGCTGATCGCTCCGACATAGCCGGTCTGCATGATCCCGCCGACCGCCGCCAGCACACCCGCGACGACGAACACGCCGAGCATCACGCGCTCGACCCGGATACCGGCCGCCCGGGCCGCGTCCGCGTTGCCGCCGATGGCGTACAGCGCGCGCCCGATCCGGTGGTACTTCAGCACGAACCCGGCGACCGCGAAGGCGACGGCGGCCAGCCACACCGACATCGGGACGTTGAGGAAGGTCGTCGTCGCGAGGGAGTAGAAGCTGTCGGGCATTCCGAACAGCGTCTTGCCCTTGGTCGCGCCGACCAGCAGACCACGCAGCACGATCAGCATCGCCAGGGTCACGATGAACGCGTTCAGCCGGAACTTCACGACCAGGATCCCGTTGAACGCGCCGATCGCCGCACCGACCACCAGGATCGCCAGCAGGGAGAGCGCGGCCGGGAACTCGGTGCCCCAGCCGGACTGGGCGACGGGCAGCACGAGCAGCGCTCCGACAGCGGGCGCGATACCGACGACCGATTCCAGCGACAGGTCGAACTTGCCGGTGATCAGCACCAGCGACTCGGCCAGCACCACCATCGCGAGCGCGGCCGAGGCACCGAGGATCGAGATCAGGTTGCGCTCGGTGAGGAACGAGTCGTTGACCACCGCGCCGAGCACCATGAGCAGCAACAGGGCCGGCACGAGGGCCAGTTCGCGGGCGCGACGCAGCAGTACCGTGCGGGCCGCCCGGGCCTCGGGCACCCGCGGCTGCTTCACCGGCGGAGCCTTGGTGTCAGCCATGGTCCACTCCTTCGATGGAGGCGATCAGCTCGTGGTCGCGCCAGCCCGCCGGGTGCTCGGCGACGACACGGCCGTGGAAGAGGACGAGGACGCGGTCGCAGCGCCGAAGGTCGTCGAGTTCGTCGGAGACGACCAGCACGGCGGTGCCGTCCTCGCGGGCGCTGTCCATCCGGGCCAGCAGGGACTCCTTGGACTTCACGTCGACGCCCGCGGTGGGGTTGATGAGGACCAGGAGCTTGGGGTCGGAGGCGAGGGCGCGGGCCATGACGACCTTCTGCGCATTGCCGCCGGACAGGTCGGAGACGGGCTGGTCGGGGCCCTCGGTGTGGATGTCGAGGCGGTCGATGAGGGCGGTGGCGAAGCCGCGCTTGTGGTCGGTGCCGACGAAGCCGTACCGGCCGAGCCGGTTCAGGACGGTCATGGTGGCGTTGTCGCCGATGGTCATGCCGGCGACCAGGCCCTGCTCGTGCCGGTCACGGGGCACACAGCCGACGCCCGCCTTGAGGGCGGCCTGCACATCGCCGAACGGGAGCCGCTCACCGTCCAGTCGGGCGGTCCCGCCCGTCGGGGTGTGCAGTCCCGCGAAGGACTCGGCGAGTTCGACCTTGCCGCTGCCGCTGATGCCGGCCAGTCCGACGACCTCGCCGCGGCGAACGGTGAGGTCGATGTTCTGGTACGACGGAGAGGTGAGCCCGCGGGCTTCGAGGAGGACGGGGGCCTCGTGGTCGACGTCCCTGGGATCCACGGCCTGTTCGGCGATGGCCTCGATGGACTCCCCCGCCATCGCCTCCACCAGGGCCTGCCGCGGGAGTTCGGCGACCGGGGCCGTGGTGATCCAGCGGGCGTCACGCAGCACGGTGACGGTCTGGCAGACCTCGTACACCTCCTGCAGATGGTGCGAGATGAACAGGAAGGTGACGCCGGAGTCCTGGAGCGCGCGCATGCGGGTGAAGAGCCGCTCGATCTCGCGGTTGTCGAGCTGGGCGGTGGGCTCGTCGAGCACGATGAACCGGGCGCCGAAACTCAACGCACGGGCGATCTCCACCATTTGGCGGTCCTCGACCTTGAGGTCGGCGGTGCGGGCCTCGGGGTCGACGTGCACGTCCCAGGTGTCGAGGAGCGCGGCGGCCTCGGACCTCAGGGTGCGCCAGCTGATGAAGCCGCGCTGCAACGGCTGCCGGTTGATGCTGTGTTTATCCGGGGGACGCCGCATCCCATAGCGGCTCCGCCGCGGGCCGGACCCCCGGCCGACCCTGACGCCGAGCCTCGTTGATTTGGCAGCGTGGATCTCGGCGATGAAGAGATTCTCGGCAACCGTCATCTCAGGGACGAGGGTGGGCTTCTGATAGACGCAGGCCACCTTGCGGCGCCAGGCGTCCCGGTCGGCGAGCGGGGGTGCGGGCTCGCCGTCGAAGCGGACCGTGCCCTCGTCGGCGGGCTGGAGGCCGGTGAGGATGTTCACCAGGGTGGACTTTCCGGCGCCGTTGCGGCCGACGAGGCCGTGGGACTCGCCGGGGAACACGGTGAGTTGTCCTTCGTACAGGGCGGTTGTGGGGCCGTACCGCTTGGTGATGCCACGCGCCTCGACAAGTGGGGTGCTCATCCGACCGTGTTGCCCCACAGCTCGGGGTCGTCGACGTTGTCCTTCGTGACCAGCGGCGCGGGCAGCTGATCCTCGAGGATGCCGCTGGGCAGCTTGACGATCTCGGAACCGTGGTCGGTCGGGCCCGGCTTGAAGGTCTTCCCCTCCATCGCCGCCTTGATGTAGTACATGCCGTACTTGGCGTACAGGTCGGCGGGCTGGGAGACGGTGGCGTCGATCTCGCCCTTGCGGATGGCGTCGTACTCCTGCGGGATGCCGTCGTTCGAGACGATCGCGATGTGGCCCGCCTGGCCCGTCTTCTTCAGCATGCCCTTGGACTTGAGGGTCTGGAGCGTGGGCGCGAGGTAGACGCCGCCCGCCTGCATGTAGATGCCCTTGATGTCGGGGTTGGCGTTCAGCAGCGTGTCGAGCTTGGAAGCGGCCGTGTCCGACTCCCACTTGGCCGGTATCTCCAGGACCTTCAGCTTCGGGTAGTTCTTCTTGACGCAGTCGCGGAACGCCTCCGAGCGGTCACGGCCGTTGACCGAGGCGAGGTCGCCCATGATCTGCACGACCTTGCCGGACGGGATCTGCTTGCCGAGGTACTCGCAGGCCTTCTCGCCGTACGCGACGTTGTTGGCGCGTACGACCATGGCGACCTTGCCCTTCTCGGGCGCCACATCGACGGCGACCACAGGTACGCCCTTGCGCTCGGCCTGGTCGAGCCCGGCCTCGATGGCGGCGCTGTCCAGCGGGGCCACGACCACGCCCTTCACGCCCTGGTTGAGCTGGTTGTTGATGTCGGTGATCTGCTGGGAGGGGTCGCTGTTGGAGTTGACCGTCTTCAGCGCGTCCACCCCTTCGGACTTGGCCATCTTCGGTACGTAGTCGTTGTACGACTGCCAGAACGGCGAGGTCAGCAGAGGCAGGATCACCCCGACCTTGCCGGTGCCGCCGGCTCCGGCACTCGCGGACCCGGTGTCGTTGGTGCTGCCGCATGCCGTGAGCGCGAGGGCGCCGCAGACGGCCACCGCCGCCGCGCGCACCATCCGCGGGGAAACCCGCCACCGTCCGTTCCGCACAGATCCGTCGGCCATCTGCCAGCTCCTCATCGAGCGTGATCGAGCAGTTGCCCGCATACTTATCAGACCACTTCGACCTGACAACACCCTCTCGCAGCAAATATTCGCGGTTTCCGGCCATAGTGGTCCGACCACATCGGAGATTAGACTGCGGGCGCACCGGCGACAGGAGGAATGGCGTGGACGAGACCGCCCCGCAGAAGGGCACGGTGACGCAGCGCGCCATCGAGCAGATCAAGGCGATGATCGGCGAGGGCCGGCTGGAGCCGGGCCAGCGGCTGCCGACCGAGCGCGATCTCGCGGTCCAGCTGGGCATCTCCCGCAGCTCGATGCGCGAGGCGATCCGCGCGCTCACCGTGCTCGGCGTCCTGGAGGCGCGGCACGGCTCCGGTATCTACGTCACCCAGCTCCAGGCCGGTGACCTGCTGGAGACGTTCGGGGTGGTCGCCGACCTCTCCCGCGGCCCGCGCCTCGTGGAGTTGCTGGAGGTCCGCCGCATCCTGGAGTCCACGGCGACCGCGCTGGCCGCCGCGCGCATCACCCCGGACCAGCTCGCCGAGGTGGAGAAGCACCTCACGGCGATGAACGCCACTGACGACCCCGACGAGATCCTCGCCCACGACCTCGCCTTCCACCGCGAGATCGCCGTCGCCGCCGGCAACGACACCATGGCCGCCATCCTGGAGGGCCTCTCCTCCCGCACCTTCCGCGCCCGCGTCTGGCGCGGCTACCAGGAAGAGGGCGCCTTCGCCCGCACCCGCCGCGAACACGCCGCGATCCACCGCGCCCTCGCCGCCCGCGACCCGGAGGCGGCACGGGCGGCGGCGGCCGCACATGTGGGCGAGGTGGAGGAGTGGCTGCGGACCCAACTCGGGCCGCAGTAAGGGCCGTACGGGACGGGACGGGATGCAGTAGGGCCGCACGGGATTCCGCCGCGCACTGGACAGCTGCGGGCCGCTCACCCACCCTCGGTTGGGTTGGAAGGAGTACGACCCGTCCGCAGAACGGCCCCATCCCGCTACGGAAGGCGGCCCCGGTGAAGTCCAGCTACGCCATGCTCCCCGACTACCCCTCCAGGACATGTGGCTGCTCTTCGCCGCCGCCGGACGACGCGCTGAGCCATACACGCGAGGCGCACGACTACGCGGTGCGGCACATACGGGCCGGTGCCGAACGGCCGGGCAAGGAATGGCGCTCCCTCGACATCGCCGCCGGTGACCTCGCCGAACGACTCTCCGTCTCCGGCACTCCCGAGGAAATCTGCGCCCTGACCGACCGCACCCTCGTGAAGGCCTTCACCGGCCGTGACTTGGAGAACATGGCTGACGTGAACACACATCTGCGGCTGATCCACGACACGATCATGCCCGCGTACGACACGAGCGTCCCCGGCGCGGGCGGCGAACCGTCGGGACGCCAACCTGCTTGAGTGTGGGGACAGTTGCCGACCACCTCACGGCGACCCGCCGCGCATCGTCGCACGCCGGGGACTCGGCCGGCGGGCGCTCCAGCAGGTCCGTCGCCGTGACGTCCGCGACCTCGAAGCCTGCGAGGTGTTCCCTGTCGTCCGCGCGGGAGCCGAGGACGGTGGTGGGCGCGGGCCCCGGCGGGGACAATGGGCGTATGGGGTTCAGGGGAACGGTCCGTGTCGTGCTCGCTCTGGTGCTGTCGGCCGCCGTGGGCTGCACGTCGAGTGACGGCGGCGACGACGACCAGGTACGCCCGAGTCCACCGGCGTCGACCCGCACCACCACGCAGAGCCCCACGCCCACCCCCACACCGGTCGACCCCGTGTCCATCCCCGGCCTGATCGAGCGCGAGCACACCGGTTCCGGGCTGAAGCTCGGCACCGTGCTGGCCCGCACCGCCGCCTACACCAGCTACGAGGTGACGTACGAGGCGAACGGGCTGACGATCTCCGGGCTCATGAACATCCCCACGGGCAAGGGGCCGTTCCCGGCGCTGGTGCTGGCGCACGGCTACATCGACCCGGACGTCTACACCACCGGCCGGGGACTCGCGCGCGAGCAGGATCTCCTCGCCCGTAACGGCTATGTCGTCCTGCACACCGACTACCGCAACCACGCGAGGTCGGACAAGGATGCCGAGAACGACGTCAACCTCCGGCTCGGTTACACCGAGGACGTCATCGGCGCGGCGAAGGCGTTGCGGTCGTCCGGGCGGCCGGAGATCGACGGCGACCGGATCGGACTGCTGGGCCGGTCGATGGGCGGGGGTGTCGTCTACAACGCCCTGGTGGTGGCTCCGGGGCTCTTCGACGCCGCCGTCGCCTTCGCTCCGGTCAGCGGGCACCCGGAGGAGAACATCGACCACTTCCAGCGCCCCGAAGGGGACCCGCTCGTCGGCGAGATCGAGGCCGCGCACGGCACGCCCGAGGAGAACCCGAAGTTCTGGCGCGAGGTGTCCCCCCTCACTTACGTCGACCGGGTCACCGAGCCTCTCCTGATCCATCACGGCACCGTCGACGACACCTGCCCCATCGTCTGGACCCGGCACACCGTGGCCGCGTTCGAGAAGGCGGGCAAGGATGTCCAACTGCGTACCTACCGCGGCGAGGGCCACACGTTCTACGGGCAGTGGCCGCGCTCGATGGAGACCACGATGAACTTCTTCGAGGAGCGTCTGCGCTGAACGGTGGCCACCAGGTCACCGACGCCCTGGTGGCCACCTGCTCCCTCAGACCCGGGACCGGTACAGACCGAACTCCATGATCCGTACGGCACTCCGGGCGCCGGTCACCCGCAGCCGCCACCGCCGGGCCCGCACCGGAGCCGCCAGCAGCAGGATCCGGCTCGCGCCGACCGTCCCCGCCCCGGTCACCTCCGTCCAGGATCCGGCCACGTGGGCCTCGACGACGAAGCTCTCCACCTGCTGCCCGTGCCGGGTGTCCTCGGCCAGCCGGACACGGTCCACTTCCCGCTCCTTTCCGAGGTCGACGGTGACCCGCCCGGGTGAGGCCGTGACACGGGCTCCTCGCGCCAGGTCCTCGGGCAGCTCCTGGTCGACGCGCTCGCGGAACTCCCGCAGCCGGACCACGTCGGCGGCGGGCAGCAATCCGTCGGTGTCCGGCGGGATGTTGAGCAGCAGAACCGAGTTGCGCCCGACGGACCGGAAGTAGATGTCCGTCAACTGGGCCACGCTCTTGGGTTGTTGGTCGGCATGGTAGAACCAGCCGTCCCGGATGGACACATCGCACTCGGCCGGCCACCACTGCAGATGGTCCGCCGTCGGCAGGGCGGCGACGAGCGCGTCACGGCTGCCCATGTCGGGGGCGTCGTAGGCGAGGGCGTAGTCGGTCCGGCCGTAGTCCTTCTCCTGGACCGGTACGACGCTCCACTCGTCCTCGCGGGCCAGTCCGCCCTCGTTGCCGACCCATCGCACGTCCGGGCCGGAGACCGCGATCACCGCGTCCGGGGTGAGCGACCGCACCAGGGTGTACCAGCTGTCCCAGTCGTACTTCTCGACCTTGTCCGGCGGGATGCGCCCCTGGGCTCCGTCGAACCAGACCTCGTCGATCGGGCCGTACTCGGTGAGTACTTCGTAGAGGTGGTTGAGCATGTGGGCGCCGTAGTCGGTGGCCGGGAGGCTGTACGACTCCTGCGGTGTGCGGTCGTCGCCCTCGACGAGCGTGGGGATGGTGCGCGTGGTGCGGGCGCTGCCGTTGGCGTAGACGCCGTGGAGGTACTGGTTCTCGTCGGCGGGCGAGATGTAGACGCCGACCTTGAGGCCGTGGCGGCGCATGGAGTCGGCGAAGGAGCGCAGCACGTCGCCCCGTCCGTTCCGCCAGCTGCTGGAGGCCACGGTGTGGTCGGTGTAGCGGGAGGGGTGGAGCACGAAGCCGTCGTGGTGCTTGACGGTGAGGATGGCGAGCTGGAAGCCGCCGTCGCGCAGGGCTCCGGCCCACTGGTCGGTGTCGAGGCCGGTCGGCTGGAACACATCGGGGTCCTCGTCGCCGGTGCCCCACTCCAGACCGGTGAAGGTGTTCACGCCGAAGTGCAGGAACGCGGTCCGCTCCAGCCGCTGCCAGGCGATCTGCCGTGCGGTGGGCCGGACTTGGGATGCCTTGCGGACGAGGTCGGCCTCGGTGTCGTCCGGGGAGACGGGGATGCGGTAGCGGGGATCTTCGGCCTCGGCGGGTGCGGCCACCGCGGGGATTCCGGTCACGGCGAGCGCGGTGACGGCGGTCGCTCCGGTGACGAAGAGGCGTCTGGAGACAGTCATCGGTGAGACTCCTCAGCTCAAGTGCCAGACGGCGGAGGGAAGTCGGTCGGGCGGGTACTGCACGAGCCGGCCGTCGTCCGGGCTCAGGGTCATCTGCGTGATGGCGTTGACGAGCCGGTATCCGCCGGCGACCGGCTCCAACTCCCAGCGCTGCAAGGTGTTCGTGGCATCGCAGATCTGCGCGGTCGCTTCGACGCCCGGCTGGAGGGGCACGTTGAGCGTCAGCTTTCCGCCGCGCACCTCCAGGCAGCCCGCCACGGTCCGCAGGGTCAGATAGCCGTCGGCCGTGCGCTTCACCTGAGCCGTGAACGACAGCCCGTCCGTCCGGAAGGTGTACGTCCCGTCCGCCACCGGCGTCCGGGTCAGGTCCCGCCACCCGGGCGCGTGGCCCACGGCCGAACCGCGTGCGGTGAACTCGGCGTACGTGGCGTCGGGGTGCGGATCGCCCCAGGTGGCCTGGGCGATATGGCGCAGCGCGGGCCACAGCCGCTCGGCGACCTCGTTCTCCGTCTCCCCGCGGCCGTTGTCGGGCCACAGGCTGATCTTCGCGCCGGTGATGCCGTCGGCCGAGGTGAGTTTCTCGCCTTCGAAGCTGCGCGGATCCCAGTTCTGCTCGTACAAGCCCTGGGTGTCGGAGTGGAAACCGCCGCGGACGAGGTACAGGGCATAGGCGGCATTCATCAACGGGTAGCCCTGGTCGATGAGTCGGCTCGGTTTCACGGCCACGTTCAGCCAGTGCTCGACCGTCGTGCCCGCCGCCACGGGCACGGTGTTGGCGCCGGTGAGCCCGTCGTTCCAGATGCGCAGCTTCTTGCCCTTGGCTGCCGCGTGGGCGTGGACGCGGTTGACGAAGTCGACGAACGCGTCCTGGGGTGTGGCGTCGGAGCCGTACTTCTCCCGCGCGTACTGAAGGATGTGCGGGTACTTGGCGAAGTCGGAGCCGAGCATGTACTCGTCGGCGCCCATGTGCCAGGACGTGGATGCGAAGACCTGCGCGTACTCGTCGATCAGGCTCGTGTAGTAGGCGAAGGCCTCCGGCCGGGTGATGTCGAGGCGCGAGGGCTGCTTGTTGCCGTCGGTGTCGGTGAGCTGCAGGTCGGGGCGGTTCTCTAGCCACGGGTCCATGTGGCCCGGGGAGTTGATCTCGGGGATGATCTCGACGTGGTACTTGGCGCCGAGGGCGACGAGGCGGCGTATCTCGTCCTTCGTGTAGTAGCCCCAGGTGTTGGCCTCGGGGTGGGCGTCGCTCTTCACCTTCAGCTCGAGGAGCAGCTGGTTGAGCTTGTGGTACGCCATCTCGCGGACGAGGTTCTCCAGCCAGGGCATGGAGATGTGGATGTAGCAGGCGCACACGCCGACGCCCCGCTCCTGGTAACGCGGCACGTCGACCGTGCGTCCCGCGGGGATCCGGTCGCCCTGCGCGAGGAGTTGCAGGACCGTCCGGGTGCCGTAGAAGACGCCGGTCTCGGTCGCGCCGGTCACCGACAGCCGCTTGCCGGCGTGGAGTTCGTAGCCCTCCCTGCCGAGCGATGTCCTCCCGGACTGTACGTCGATCACGATGTCACCGGCACGCGCCCCACCCCGTACGACAGGAACCGTGCCGTGTCCCGCGACCCGCAGATCATCGGCGAGGGTCTGGGCGACCCGGCGCTCCGCCCCGGAACCGGCGACCAGACGAGTCCCGTTCCCGTAGGCATAACTGCCCGCCTCTGCCGTCCAGTCGGTCAGCGCGGGCACGGTGACCGGCGGCGCCTCCTGCTTCGCCGTCGCCTGCGCCGGTACCCCGAAGAGCATCAGCACGGCGACGAGCCCGATCAGGGCGAACCGTCTCTTCCCGCGCTCAGCCATGCCACTCCACCTTGAACACCCACGCGTGACGACCCGCCTTCCGGGCCGCCTCGGGTACGTCGATCACCAGTGCTCCATTCCGTACGGTCCAGGTCAGGGGCCGGTCGTGGCCAAGCATCGTCACTTTGTCGCCGCCACGGACCGGGACGGGGCCTCGACGGTGAGCTGTGCGCCCGGCCGGGCCAGGGAGTGGATGTAGAAGGCCTCGTTCGGGCGGACCGTGAACCTGAGGTCTTCGCCGAGTTGCGCCGTCCGCGACCAGTACGAGGAAGGGAATGCCGTCGACCTCGACCCGGCCGGAGGGGAGTTCCTCGCCCGGGAAGGTGTAGCCCGAGCCGTCGAAGTCACCGCCGCGGTCGGAGCCGGTGTCGATGCCGTCGTTGTCGGACAGCCCGTCCAGCGGGACGGGGACCGGGTCGGGGACGGGAACCCACTGACCGGCAGCGTGTGCCTCGGCGGTCACGGTGAGGGGAAGGGCTGCCGAAGCGGCGACGCCCGCCGCGACACCCAGGACCAGACGTCTTGGATACATACCCATGAGCGGCTCCAATTCATCGGATGTCCGATGATTGAGCGGGCTCCTGAACCTGTCAATGGGGCGGAACGGCAGGAGAGTTGAGCGATTGATCGGAGGATCTGCTGTTCAGCGGGCGACTCCGGGGCACACCCGCGCGAAAAGTCCAAGAACCGCCGCCCGAATGTCCAAGCCCCGCTCCCTCTCGACGTGCCGCCCGGTCCCGGGCACAGTTCTGCCTACATACTCGCCGGTAGACGCACTGTGAAGGAGCGCACGTGACCAACTGGACCGGCCGGACCGCCGTCGAGATCGCCGCCGCCGTACGGGAGAAGCGGGCCACACCCCGGGAGGTGGTGGCCGAGCACCTGGCCCGGATCGAGCGGCTCGACGGCCGCGTCGGGGCGTTCCGTGTGGTGCGCGCTCAGGCGGCGCTCGCCGAGGCCGACGAGGTGGCGGCGCGCGGGGATCTGGCCGAACTGCCGCTCGCCGGTGTGCCGGTGGCCGTGAAGGACAACCTCGCCGTGCGGGGCGAGTCGAACCGGATCGGCTCGGCCGCGACCCCGGACACCCCCGCCGACCACGACCATGTCACCGTGGCCCGGCTGCGGGCGGCGGGCGCGGTGGTGGTGGGTCTGACGAACGTGCCGGAGCTCTGCGTCTTCGGCACCAGCGAGGGCGTCCACGGCACGGCCCGCAACCCGTGGGACACCTCCCGCTCGGCGGGCGGCTCCTCGGGCGGCAGTGCGGCGGCGGTCGCCGCGGGGCTGGTGCCGATCGCCCTCGGCAACGACGGCATGGGCTCGCTGCGCATCCCGGCGGCCAACTGCGGCCTCGTCACCATCAAGCCGGGCCACGGCGTCGTGCCCGCGGGGATCGGCGAGGGCGACTGGTTCGGCATGTCCGAGAACGGCCCGCTCGCGACGACCGTCGAGGACGCCCGCCTGATGCTGTCGGTCCTCGCCGGCACCGATGCAGTACGACCGCACGAGCCGGCCTCGCGCAAGGTCGCCGTGTCCCTGCGCAGCCCGCTCGCCGGCGTCACCATCAGCAAGCCGTATGCGGAGGCGACCCGGGAGGCGGCGGGGGTGCTGGCCAAGGCGGGTCATCAGATCCGGCGCGCCGATCCGCCGTATCCGCTGTCGCTGAGCTTCACCTCGCTCGCGCACTGGACGGCGGGCACGGCGGTGGACGCCAGGGACTACGACCCGCGTCTGCTGACCCGGCGCACCCGGGTCCATGCCGCCGTGGGGCGGCGCTTCGTGGGCCGTGTCACCTCCGGCGACAGCAGGGAGCAGTTGCGCAGGACGCTGGAGCCGTTCTTCGCCGAGCACGACGTGGTGCTCACCCCGGCGCTGGCCCGCCGCTCCCCCAAGGCCGTGGCCTGGCACGAGCGGGGCTGGCTGCGCAATGTGCTCGCCGACACCAACTACTCGCCGCTGACTCCTCCGTGGAACCTGACCGGCTGGCCCGCGCTGGCCGTCCCGTTCGGCTCACTGCCCTCGGGCGCCCCCTGCGCCGTACAACTCGCGGGCCGGCCGGGGTCGGAGGCGGTGCTGCTGGAACTGGCGGAGCAAGTGGAGAAGCTGCGCCCGTGGCAGCGGACGGCACCGATCGACTAAGCCCTCCTGGCTGTGTCGATATGCGGCTCCGCCGCGGGGCCGCGATGGGCCGTCGGTCGTCTGCGGCACCATCGTGGCTGGTCGCTCCCCCACTCTCGGCTTCGCTCGAGCGGGGGGACCCCATCGCGGCGGAGCCGCATATAGATAGAGCCCCGCGCCCCCTTAGGGCGCTGCCGAACCGCAGCGGACTTCGCCCGACCTGCTCAGCCCACCCAAGGTCCTGCAAAGCCGAAGCCGCGGCCGGTCGTCGGCCGCGGCTGTTCTGGTCCGCAGGGGCGTGGGGTTCACACGCCCCTGCGGCTGCGATCGCGAAGGGGCCTGGCTGAGGGCGTCAGTCGACGCTGGGCAGGATGTGGGGCTCGGCGAGGTCGTCCTCGTAACCGGCCAGGCGGATGGGGGCCGAACGGGCCCACACGTCGAGGCTGCCGATCTCCCCGGGCCGCCGGCCCGCGCGCTCCGTGCGTTCCTTGGGGCGCTGTTCGCGATTCGTCTTCTCCGGTGTCACCGCGCACTCCTTATGTGTCGGGTCACCCTCGGGGCATACCGGCCACTCTGCTGCTGTGCGCCTGACGCCCGCTCGGGTCTGGGTCGAGAACTGTTCGGACGCGGTGGCGCCGGTAACTGAGGTGAGAGCAGGCTGTGATATCCGGCTCGGCCCCGGGACGGACTGTGGGTGTGGGTAGGACCCCGTACTGCTGTCCGTCCCCTCCAGAGTACCCAAATGAGCGGGGGTCCGCTCGATGGGGCTGAAAACTCGGGGTAACCATCACAAGTCGCCCGTGTTCACTGGGTCATGATATGCACCGCTTTGAAATGAGATGCCCTGCGCGAACATCACTCGTTCGGCCTACATCGACGACGACGCATTCGAGACGGCCGTATCGGTCGTCGCGCAGTTCAAGTCCCGTTGGCTGTGTCGAAAGCTCGCCATGATCTGCTGCCGCCAGACAACGGCTGTCTCGCGGGAGGACTGACGCATGGAGCTGCGCAGCGTCGAGGAGCTGATGGATCTACTGAACGCGTGCAGGGGCACGTGGGACACCCGGCAGCGCACCGGTGACCGCGTCGATCTGCACGATCACGCCCTGCGGACCGCCGCGTTGCTGCGCCGCAGCCGTCCCGCCGACAAGGAACTCCAAGTCGCGGGCCTGGTGCAGCCCATCGGCCGGCTGCTGTGGCCGGGTGACACGGCCGGGCACGACGACCGTACGGCCGACGCGGTGCGGGGCCTGCTCGGTGAACGGGTCTCCCGCCTGATACGCCGTCACTCCCGGCTCGGCACTCCTGTGGACGACGACCTGGTCAGCCTGCGTCAGGCCGAGGAGGAGGGCCGCAGCGCGGGGTTCGACGCCGGGGTGCTGGAGGACTGGCGCACGGTGCTGGAGCTGGTGGCCGCCCGCAACTCGCGGCTGGGGGCCGTCGACTGACGGCTCCCTCGTCGTCCGTCGGACGTCACCACTTGCCCGGCGCGTAGTCCTTCAGGAAGACGCCGTACAGGTCCTCGCCCTGCTCGCCGCTGACGATCGGGTGGTAGACGCGGGCCGCGCCGTCGATCAGGTCGAGGGGTGCGTGGAAGCCGGCGTCGGCGAGGCGCAGCTTGTCGTAGTGCGGGCGCTCGTCGGTGATCCAGCCGGTGTCGACGGAGGTCATCAGGATGCCGTCGGTCTGGAACATCTCCTGGGCGCTGGTCCGCGTCACCATGTTCATGGCCGCCTTGGCGGCATTCGTGTTCGGGTGGCCCGCGCCCTTGTAGCCGCGGCCGAACACGCCCTCCATCGCCGAGACGTTGACGACGTACGCCCGCTTGCTGGGCGCCTTGCGCGCGGCCTCGGCCATCACCGGTCGCAACTTGCTGATCAGGATGAACGGTGCCGTGTAGTTGCACAGCTGCGTCTCGAGCAGCTCCACCGGGGAGATCTGCTCGATGGACTGGACCCAGGTGTTGGAGTCGACGACGTCGGGGACCAGACCGCCCGCGTCGATGGCGGTGCCGTCGCGGTGCCGCTCCACGCTGGCGTTGCCGGCTACCAGGGCGAGATCGGCCACCTTCTGCGCGTCGAGGCCGGTGACGCCGACGGGGAGGGCGGCGAGGCCGTCGACGGCGCCGGAGTTGAAGGCGCCGATGACGTGGTGGGCGGGCAGTTCACCGGCCGGCAGCGGGGCGCTCTCGCCCTCCACCAGCGCGGCGTACGCGGAGGGCAGACGGCGTACCGTCTGCGTCGCGTTGTTGATCAGGATGTCCAGCGGACCCTGCTCGGCGATCTGGTCGGCCAGGGCCACGGCCTGGGCGGGGTCGCGCAGGTCGATGCCGACGACCTCCAGCCGGTGGATCCAGTCCGCCGAGTCGTCCATCGCCTTGAAGCGGCGGATGGCGTCCTTCGGGAACCGCGTGGTGATCGTGGTGTGCGCGCCGTCCCGCAGCAGCCGCAGCGCGATGTACATGCCGATCTTGGCCCGGCCGCCGGTGAGCAGGGCGCGCCTGCCGGTGAGGTCGGCGCGGGAGTCGCGGTGGGCCCGGTTGTGGGCGGCGCACTTCTGGCAGAGCTGGTGGTAGAAGTAGTCGACCTCGACATACCGGGTCTTGCAGGTGTAGCAGGAGCGCGGGCGCTGGAGTATCCCCGCGATCCTGCCCTCCTCGGTGCGTGAGGAGGGCAGCAGGCCCTCGGTCTCGTCGTCGATGCGCTCGGCGGAGCCGGTCGCCGTGGCCTCCGTGACCGCCTTGTCGTGCGCGGTCTTCGCGGCCCGGCGCTCCTGGCGGCGGCGCTGCTTGACCGTGCGGTAGACGCCGGCCGTGGCCCGGCGCACCGCGATCGCGTCGGGGTGGTCGACCTCCAGCTTGTCGAGTTCCTCCAGCACGCTGAGGCAGACGGCCAGCCGCTCAGGGTCGATGCCGGGCCCGTACACGACCTCGTCCATGGTCGCCGAGCCGTCCTCTGTCACCGTCATCGCCGCTGCCGTTTCCTGATCCACCGCGCGGCGCTCCGGTCGAGTCCGCTTTCGAACGAGGAATTTTACGGAGCACCGGGCCACACGCCAAACCTGCGGTGATCATGGACTGCGGCCGGTGATCCTACCCAAGGGTGGCAACGGCCTGCTTCCGTGATCGAACCCGCAGTGGCGAAGGTCGGCGCACGGTGATCGCATCCGCGGCGGTCAGAGACAGCGGGCGGCGATCACACCGGCCCCTGTGGGGGGATCACAGCTGCCCATCACGTCCGCGATAGCCACGGCCGCAGGCGCAAAGCTCCCGGGCAGCCACGAACGGCGCGGTGCGAGACACCCGCCACAACCACCCACCGCAGGCAGCACGCACACCCACGGTGACACGGCTCGCAAGCACCGATCACACCCACGGCAGCCACAGCCCGCACGCAACGACTACATCCAACACAGCCACGCACCACAGGCAGCACCCACACCCACGGTGCTCACGGACGCAAGCACCGATCCCTCCCACGTCAGCCCCAGCCCGCAGGCGCAATCGCACCCGCGACAGCCACGCACCCCACGCGACGACCACGCCCACCACAGCCACGCCAGCACGCAACGACCACATCCACCACAGCCACGCACCACAGGCAGCACCCACACCTACGGTGGTCACGGCCCGCAGGCGCAATCGCACCCGCGACAGCCACGCACCCCACGCGACGACCACGCCCACCACAGCCACGCCAGCACGCGGCGACCGCACCCACCACAAGCCACGCACCGCAAGCCGCGCCCCCACCCCCGCCGCTCACGGCGCGCAAGCGGTGATCAGGGCCTCCACCTCCTCGGAGAGGGCCGCGGCGAGGCGGTCCAGGTCCGGGACGGCCTGCGCGTCGGCGACCAGGCCGTAGTGGACGCGGCCGCGGTACGTCGAGATCGCGACGGCGAGGGACTGGCCGCGGGCCAGGGGGGCGAAGGGGTAGACCTCCGTGAGGGTGTGACCGCCGAGCTTCAGGCCGAGGCCGGGCAGGGGGACGCTGGTGACGAGGATGTCGAACCAGAGGCGCGCGCCCTGGCTGACCAGGGGTCCGCCGAGCCGGTGGGCGAGCGCCGGGACGTGGTCGGCGAGCAGCGCGACGGCACCGGCGCCCCGGCCCGGTCCCGCGTCCTTCTTGCGGTCCATGGCGGCGCGGACCGTGCCGAGCCGGCCGAGCGGGTCGGGGTCGCCGACGGGCAGCCTCATCAGGTAGCCGGAGAGCCGGTTGCCCTGGGGGTGGGCGGTGCGCGGGCGACGTTTGGAGACGGGGATCAGGGCGCGCGGCGCGACGCCCTCGCTGCCGTCGCCACGCTCGTCGAGCCAGCGGCGCAGCGCGCCCGCGACAACCGCGATCAGCACGTCGTTGACGGTTCCGCCCACGGCCTTGCGGACGATGTGCACATCGTCGATGTCGATGACGGCACCGGCGGTGCTGCGGGTGCCGCTGGGCTCGGTGGTGAGCGCGGGCGAGGAGCTCACGCCCAGGTTGGACAGGGCGACGGAGGCGCCGATGTCGAGGGCCCGACCCACGTCGGACAGGGCGCCCCGCACCAGCCCCGGCAGCTTGCGCACGTCCGGCAGCCGGCCGCGCTCCGGCGGTTCGGGGCGCGGCCGGCGCTCGGGCATGTCGATCGGGTCCAGGACCGCGGCGGCGAGCGTCAGTGCCCGCAGCCCGTCGGCCAGCGCGTGGTGGAACTTGAACAGCACGGCGAACGAGACGCCGTCCTCCCCCGGCAGCACATGCGCCTCCCACGGCGGGCGGGCGCGGTCCAGCGGGCGCTCCATGAGCCTTCCCGCCACCTCGTGGAAGTCCGCGGTCGGGGCATGCAGCCGGATGTGGTCCAGCGGGTCGAAGTCGGCGGCGGGCACACGCGCGGCGCCACCGAAGGCGGACGCGAACGTCGGCGGGAACGTCAGCGGCTGCCAGACGTCCTGGATCCGCATCCGCAGCCCGGGCACGGCGGCGGCCCGGGCGGCGAGGAGATCGGCCGCGTGGGCACCGGCGGTGGGCGAGGTCGCGGCGAAGACGCCGAGCGCGCCCAGGTGCATGGGGTTCCGGTCGGACTCGATGTTCCAGAACGCCAGGTCGAGAGGTGCGAGCAGGTCAGAAGTCAATGGCTTGCCTCGCGTCGACGAAGGGTGAGCCAGCAGTCAACCCCCCTCGGCCGATTACGGTCAAGTACGATCAAGCTACGCACAGTTAACAAGAGATTAAGTCCCACCCCTCGTGACAGGGCGGGACTCATGAGGCGTCTGGGGTTACTTCGGTGCAGGTGGCGCCGCCTCCGCCGACGTTCCCCACTCAGACGGGCGCGAGCCGACCGTGAAATCGAGCGACCGCAGGGACCGCAGGGTGGCGGTGGTCAGATACGTCCGCTCGTAGGCCGACCCGTCCGTCCGGGCCGACCCGATGTAGCGGTCGGTGCCCGAGGTGCCGGGCTCCGTGATCGTGAGCCCGCCCCTCGGGTAGTGGCGACGGCCCAGCGTGAGGTCGACGCGGTCGAAGACGGGCGTGGACAGGCCCCAGGTGTCGTAGCCGGGCTGGACCGGGAAGATCCCGATCGACGACAGCACGTTCCAGGCGGACATCGTCCCGAGGTCGTCGTTTCCGGTCATGCCCGGTCGGTGTGTCGGTGTGTCGGTGTGTCGGTGAACAGGGTCAGCGCGGCGTGCACGACATCGGATGAGGTCGGGTTCGTTCTGCGGGTTGTACTTGTCGGCGTTGTAGTAGTCGTACGGCCCGTTCACCCACACCTCGCGCGCGGTCTTCGCCGGGTCCGCCAGGAGCTGCTCGTAGGCGAAGAAGGAGTCGAGCCGGTCATGGGCGGCCTGCGCGCCGCCGATCAGGTCGACCATGCCCGGCAGGTCCTGCGGTACGAGCCACTGGTACTGCCAGGACGTGCCCTCATGGAAGCCCTCGCTCTGCGCCGGATCGGCGGGTCCGGTGAAGGCCCAGTTCCCTTGCGGTGACGCCGTTCCTGACCAACGCGTATCAGCAGGGGCTGCTTCAGGGGTAAGAGGAGCGGGCCCACCGGGCGCTGAAGAAGAACGCCGACAACAGGTTGACCAGATCGGTGAAGAGCCCGTCGTGCGGCTCGGCGGCCCGGGCGGCCGGGACGGTGCACAGCGCGGACGCTGCCACCGCCCCGGCCGACCACAGGCGCAGGTGCCGGGTCCATCTCATCCTGCGCGTCCTCCAAGGTGTTACGGACAACCGGCCGGCACCGGCCGGGAGATGTCACGGATCAGCGCCTCGTGCGCGGCCTTCACGCGGGCCACGTCCGGCTTGAGGACCTTGCGGTCGTAGGTCAGCAGGCCGTTGAGCTCGCCCTCGACGTCGGCGATCTGGGTGTAGACGGCGCCGTTGCCGCCCCGGCAGGCCAGGGCGCGCACCTCGTCGAGCTTGGTGAGGTAGTCGTCGGTGTAGGTCGCCGGGTCGACGTCGACGTACGACTGCTGCACGGACCAGGCGTGTCCGGGGACCGCGAGGCCGAGGCCGCCGTACTCGCCGCTGACCAGGGCGCGTTCACCGTCGGGGCGAGGTGGCAGGGCGGGGCTGGGATAGCCGTGCTCGTCCATGATGTCGCCGGTGCCGCCGTCGGCCCCGAGGTTCAGCCCGGACTGGCCGTTGACCAGCCGGGTCGGGTCCCAGGCCTTGGCCTGCTCGGCGATGCGGCCGATGTCGTACTGGCCCCAGCCCTCGTTGAAGGTCACCCACATGACGATCGACGGGCTGCTGATGTGCTCGTCGATCATCTCCTTCATCTCGCGCTCGTACTCGGCGCGCGAGGCGGCGTTCGGGGTCACACCGGCGGTCATCGCGGGCATGTCCTGCCACACCATCAGGCCCAGCTTGTCGGCCCAGTAGAACCAGCGGTCCGGCTCGACCTTGATGTGCTTGCGCACCGAGTTGAAGCCGAGCTGCTTGTGCACCTTGAGGTCGTAGGCGAGGGCGTCGTCGGTCGGTGCGGTGTGCAGGCCGTCGGGCCAGAACCCCTGGTCGAGGGTGGCCATCAGGAAGATCGGCTCACCGTTGAGGATCGTGCGGGGGACGCCGTTGACCTTCTCCACGGCGATGGAACGCATCCCGAAGTAGCTGCCGACGCGATCCGAGCCGACGCTCACTTTCAGGTCGTAGAGGAACGGGTCGTCCGGCGACCACAGGTGCGGGTCGCCGATGGTCAGCGTCAGCGGCTGCCCGGTCCGGCCGCGCGCCGTTGCGACCTTCTGCTTGCCGTCGTACGCCGTCGCCGTGATCGGTACGCCGGCACGGACACCCTTCGCCTCGACGGTGACGCGGCCGTTCGGCACGTCCGGCGTGACCTTGAGCGAGTCGACGTGGTCATGGGCGACCGGCTCCATCCACACCGTCTGCCAGATGCCCGAACTCGGCGTGTACCAGATGCCGCTGGGGTCCAGTCGCTGCTTGCCGATGGGCGGGTTCTCACCGTCGGCCGCGTCGGTCGGGTCGTACACGCCGACGATCAGCTCCTGGGTGCGGCCGGGCTTGAGCGCGTCGGTGATGTCGGCGCTGAACTTGTCGTAGCCGCCCTTGTGTGCGGCGACCTTCTTGCCGTTGACGTACACCTCGGACTGCCAGTCGACGGCACCGAAGTTGAGCCGCAGCCGGTTGCCGGAGCCGATGTGCCAGTCGGCCGGAACCGTGAAGGTGCGGCGGTACCACATGCGGTCCTCGTGCCGCTGGATGCCGGAGAGCTGGGACTCCACGGGGTACGGGGCGAGGATGCGCTCGGCGAGGTTCTTGCCCACGGGCGGCTGCTCCCCGGCCTCGGCCGCCGCGAACTGCCAGCGGCCGTTGAGGTTGCGCCAGGCGTCGCGGGTCAGCTGCGGGCGCGGGTACTCGGGGAGGGCGTTGTCCGGGCCGACTTCTTTGGCCCAGGGGGTGCGCAGTTCGTACGTCGAGCGGTTGGCGCCGCTGCTCCAGAACGAGCCGATCTCCTTGCCGTCGGCGGTGAGTCCGCCCTGGCCGTCGTAGCGGACCTCCGCGGTGCCGCGTGCGGTGCCGGTCTTGTTGCCGACGACCGGTTCCTTGAGGCCCACCAGCAGGGACTTGGGGTCGGAAGGGTCCAACCGGGCCGTACTCAGGGGCCACTTGGCGCCGCCGATCACCGCCTCGATGTGGTCGGTGAGGGAGGCCGGGGGTGCGGACAGCTCGTGTGCGAAGTCGAGTTTGAGCGTACGGCCGTCCCTGAGGACGGTGGTGGCGATGGCACCGTCGTAGTCGTAGCCGTCGGGGAGCCGGAAGGCCGACTGCGGGACGGCGACCTTGCTGCCGCCGGGCGGGGTCCAGCGGAGGTGGAGGTTGGAGCCGCCGTAGTGCTCGAAGTACTCCAACTTGACGTCGTAGGCCTGCCCTGCCGTCAGTTCGATGGGCTCGGCGGTCTGTTCGCGGTCCCAGTCGTCCACCCAGTGGTCGATGACCGGCTTTCCGTCGATCCAGAGCCGGAAGCCGTTGTCGCCGATGATCGAGAAGGTGGTGGGGCCGGTCTTCTCCGGCACGATCTTTCCGGTCCAGCGGACACTGACATCGTTGTCCTGACCGGTGGCGAAGCGCAGGCGCGGCTCCAGGTTGTCGAAGTCGAGGTTCTGGTCGAAGCCGGTGGCCTTCAGCTCGTGGAAGTCGAAGGCGCCCGGGGCGGAGTGGGTGTAGTACTCGCCCTTCAGCCCCTGGGCCTCGACCGGGTCGTCGGTCGCCGCGGTGGCGGGCGATGGGGCGGTGAGTCCGGCGAAGGCGAGGGCTGCGGCGAGCATTAACACGAAGCGGGATCTGAGGGGTCGCACGGATCCTCCTTGTTGAGGACGTGTGGCGGCTCTTGCGCTTTACATCGTTGCAATCAACGGCAGTTGGCATGACAACACGGCTTCCGCTTCTCTGTCCAGGGACATGACAACGGTCCCGGGCGAACGCCTGCTCGCCAGGGACCGTTCCACCGAATCCGCGGTCTAGGACACCAACTGCCCCTTCCCCAACGCGATCACCCCGCCCTTGGACACCGTGTACAGCTCCGCGTCCCGGTCCGGGTTGACGCCTATCGTCGCGCCCGGCGGCACCTCGACGTTCTTGTCCAGCACCGCGCCCCGGACGACCGCGCCCCGGCCGATGTGGACGTTGTCGTGCAGCACCGAGCCCTGGACGACCGCTCCCGGGTCGACCACGACACCCGGGGAGAGGACCGACCGCGTGACCTGCCCGCGGATCAGGCATCCGGCGCTGATGATGGACTCCCCCGCGATGCCGCCGGCGTTGAAGCGGGCTGGGGAGAGCTGGCCGGAGTGGGTGTAGATGGGCCACTGGCGGTTGTAGAGGTTGAAGGCGGGGCGTTCGGCGATGAGGTCCATGTGGGCGTCGTAGTAGGCGTCGAGCGTGCCGACGTCGCGCCAGTAGCCCTGATCGCGGGTGGTCTCGCCGGGGACGTGGTTGTCGCTGAAGTCGTACAGCTGGGCCTCGCCACGGTCGGTGAGCTGCGGCAGGATCGAACCGCCCATGTCGTGCACGGAGTTGCGATCCTCGGAGTCGCGCTGGAGCGCCTCGATGAGGGCCTTGGTGGTGAAGATGTAGTTGCCCATCGAGGCGAAGACGGACTCGGGGTCGTCGGGCAGGCCTGGCGGGTCGGCAGGCTTCTCCAGGAACCGCTCCACGGTACGGCCGTCGGATGCGGAGCTGATCACGCCGAAGGACGACGACTCGCTGCGCGGGACGCGTATCCCGGCCACCGTCACGCCCGCGCCGTTCTCGATGTGCTGTGCCAGCATCTGGCGCGGGTCCATGCGGTACACGTGGTCGGCGCCGAACACGGCCACGTACTCGGGACGTTCGTCGTAGATGAGGTTCAGCGACTGGAGGATCGCGTCCGCGCTGCCCAGGAACCAGCGCGGGCCGAGCCGCTGCTGGGCCGGGACCGGGGTGACGTAGTTGCCGAGCAGGCTGGACATCCGCCAGGTGGTGGTGATGTGCCGGTCCAGCGAGTGCGACTTGTACTGCGTCAGGACGCAGATGCGCAGGATGTCACCGTTGACGAGGTTGGACAGGACGAAGTCGACGAGACGGTATGTGCCGCCGAAGGTGACCGCGGGTTTTGCGCGGTCCGCGGTCAGGGGCATCAGGCGCTTGCCTTCTCCGCCCGCCAGTACGATGCCGAGCACCGAAGGTCCGCCACGCCGCATGGCCTCTCCCCTCACCCTGGTTGACCATGATGTGCCCTTGATCAGAGGCCACTAAGCGTCTCGGGAAGTCTGTGTGTGCCTGAGTGACTCAGGCTTTGCGGACGAGGCGTGGCCGTCTGGCGCCGTCGTTGGGTCCGAACCTAGGGACGAGGTGGTGGACTTCGGTGGCGTGCACGTGGTGGAAGCCGGTCCGCTCGGCGGCGCGGGTGCGCTGCCGACAGGTTCCGCGGGAGAGCCGCACCCGGCCGGCCGGAGGAAGCCCCGGCCGGGGTGGTGCGGGTACTCCATGACCTGGCACCGGCCCGTGAGGGGTGGGTGTCTGGGTGTCATGCCCCGCCGGACGCTGGACCACCCGAGTGGGAGTGGTGGCGGGGACCGTACGCGCATCGGGCATACGGCGGGAAGTTGGTGACCGGCGGGACGGCGAGGGCCGGGCCGGTGTGGGGCCCATTTCGCCGGGAGTGGTCTTCGGCCCGGCGGACCGGGGTGGTGCGGCTGCCTGGCGGCGGGCGCGGCGCATGCGGCGGGTAGCTCTTTTTGGGCGGCGCACGCTGTGGACGGTTCCCTCCACGGTGGTGCGGATGGCCCGGGCGTGGGTGGCGCGGTCGGTTGTGGTGTGGGCCTGGGCGAGCAGGCCGCGGGAGACGATCCGGCGGGCGGCGGCGTGGTCGCGGTCGATCGACAGCCCGCGTCCTGCGCAGTGGGCCCAGGTCCAGCCGCGCTCGCCCAGCGGGTCGGGGGCGGGACGGTGGGTAAGAGGGCTGAGGCAGCCGGGGCACAGCGCGGATGTGCCCCGGGCGGGGACAGTGACCACCGCGATGCCGGCCTTCGCGGCCAGGTGCCGGATCGCCTCGGCGAGGATGCCGCGGACCTGCCCGGACAGCCGGGCGTTGCCCCGGCGTCTGCCGCGGGCCTCCAGGGTGGCGAGGTCTTCGAGGTAGATGACGGTGGCGCCGAGCGCGACGGTCTGGTCGACGGCCCAGCGGGCCGCTGACCACGCCAGCGCCTGGTTCAGGTGGCGGATACGGGCGCACACCCGCGCATGCTCGCGCTCCAGCACGTCGGCCCGCCGGTGCAGTTCGGCCCAGGCACGGTGCGGGGCGCCCAGCCGGTCCGCGAGGGCATGGTAATGGTGGGAAACGCTGGAAAGCCGCCAACAGTTGAAGACCCTGTTCGAGGA
Source organism: Streptomyces sp. DG2A-72 (assembly GCF_030499575.1). Lineage (NCBI taxonomy): Bacteria > Bacillati > Actinomycetota > Actinomycetes > Kitasatosporales > Streptomycetaceae > Streptomyces > Streptomyces sp. DG2A-72. The sequence continues at coordinate 9,484,757 of NZ_JASTLC010000001.1, read as the reverse complement.
TCTTCCGCCGTCCTACGCCTGTTTGAGGATCTCCCGGTAAAGCCGGACCGTCCTGCGGGCGACCGCGTCCCAGCCGAACTCCCCGACCGCGCGCTCCCGTCCGGCCTCGCCCATGCGCGCGGCCTTCTCCGGGTCGACGAGCACCGAGTCCAGGGCGCCGGCCAGGTCCGCCTCGAAGGACCCGTCGGTGTCCACCAGCAGACCGGTCACCCCGTGCTCCACGACCTCCGGGATGCCGCCGACCCGGGAGGCCACGACGGGAGTTCCGCAGGCCATCGCCTCAAGGTTGACGATGCCGAGGGGTTCGTACACCGAGGGGCAGACGAACACGGCCGCGTGGGTGAGGAGTTGGATCACGTCGGCGCGCGGCAGCATCTGCGGGATCCAGTGCACGCCCGCACGGACGCTGCTGAGCTCCTGGAACAGGTCGCGGAACTCCTGGTCGATCTCCGGAGTGTCGGGGGCGCCCGCGCACAGCACGACCTGCGCGGCCGGGTCGATGTGCCGTGCCGCGCGCAGCAGATGGGGCACGCCCTTCTGGCGGGTGATACGGCCGACGAACAGGACGTACGGGCGGTCGGGGTCCAGGCCGATGCGGGTGAGGGCCTCGGTGCCGTGGTCGGGGCGGTAGAGGGTGGTGTCGATGCCGTTGTGGACGACGTGGACCTTCGTCGGGTCCAGCGTCGGGTAGCAGCCGAGGATGTCCTCGCGCATGGCGCCGGATACGGCGATCACCGCGTCGGCGGCCTCGATCGCGGTGCGCTCTGCCCAGCTCGACAGGGCGTATCCACCGCCGAGTTGCTCGGCCTTCCAGGGGCGCAGCGGTTCCAGGGAGTGGGCGGTCATCACATGCGGGATGCCGTACAGGAGCTTGCCGAGGTGGCCGGCGAGGTTGGCGTACCAGGTGTGGGAGTGGACGAGTTCGCGGCCTTCGAGGGCGGCGGTCATGGCGAGGTCGACGGAGAAGGTGCGCAGCGCGTCGTTGGCGGTGTCGAGGCCGGACCAGGGGCGGTGCCGCAGCACGCCCTCCGCGCGGCCCTCGCCCCAGCAGTGCACGTCCAGGTCGACGAGGTCGCGCAACTCCCGTGCGAGGAACTCGACATGGACGCCCGCACCGCCGTACACGTCCGGGGGGTACTCCCGGGTCAGCAGTCCCACTCGCACCCGCAACCCCCTGTCTCAGCGCCCGGCCCCTTCATGGTCACCCAGATGCGGCGTCCGGGGAAGAGCGCGGGGGTCGTGTGAAGCAACAGTCGCCGCAGAGGCCTCCGCCGGGCACGCGGTAGTAGAGGCAGCAGCTGCGGCGCCGGAAGGCGGTGCCGGTGAGGGTTCCGGTGCCCGCGAGCCGGGGGTGGCCGAGAAGCGCCGTGGTCAGGGTGCGGGCCCGGGCGGCGGCTTCGGGGCGGCCGTTGGACCGCGCCCAGAGGTCCAGTTGCCGGGCGGCTCCCGCCAGCGCGGAGGCGGCGTTGCCCCACAGCAGGCCGGGGGCGACGCGGTGACGGGTGTGCAGGGCCGCCGTCAGCGGTTCCAGGTGGGCGTGGAGCACGGTTTCGGCGAGGGTCGCCGCGTCTGCGGGCAGCGGGCGCACCTCCGTCAGCCAGAGGTCGTCGGGTGCGCTGCCGTCGGGGTCCCAGCGCAGCAGCCGCGGATCGAGGTCGGGGACCCGGCCGTACAGGGCCGCGCAGCCGAGCGCCGCCGACCACAGCTGGGCCGCGAGTCCCTGCTGGGCCACGGAGGCGGCGATCCGCGGCTCGGGGGCGTGCAGGGCGTCGGCGACTTTGCGGATGCGGAAAGTCAGGGGATTCCGGCAAACGTCCGATGCTGTTCCGGCGTACGCCTCCGCGAGTGTCGGCAGTGGCCGGTGCGGCACTCCTGTGGTGCGTAGTACGAAGAACCCGCCGAGCGGGCGGAGCGCGGCGAGATCGGGGTCGATTTCCACGAAGAGCAGTAGTACCAAGGCCCGTAGGGGGCGCCACCAGGGGGTCTGCCAGGGGTGTCACCCGCCTGAGGGAGGACGGAGGTCCGGTCGTACTCCATCGGCAGTAGGACCCATTGAGTGCTCAGGTACGACGACGGGAAGGGTTTTTCGCGGCATCGTGTTGGTTATGGAAGACGACCGATCGCCGCGTCGGGCCCCGGGCCCCCGCCTCACGCAGAGGAGCGGCTCATGAGTGCCCTCGCGTTGTCCGTGGTGCTGTCGCTGATCTCCGCTGTGGCGTACGCGGGCGGCGCGATCGTGCAGGAGCGCGTCGCGGAGTCCTCCCCCGACTACGCGCCGCTGCGCCGGCCGAGCTGGTGGGCGGCGGTGGCGCTGAACGGCGTGGGCGGTCTGCTGCACGTGGTGGCCCTGGCGTACGGACCGCTGAGCGTGGTCCAGCCGCTGGGGGCGCTGACCATCGTGTTCGCGCTGCCGATGGCGGCGCTGTTCGTGGGCCGCAAGGCCGGGGCGACCGCCTGGCGGGGCGCGATCATGGCGACGGTCGGACTCGCGGGTCTTCTCTCTCTGGTCGGCACCGCCGACACGCAGTCGCTGGATTCCGCCGCGCGGGTGGGCGTGGCTCTGGTCACCGCGGGTGCGGTCGTGGCGCTGATGATCGCGGGCCGGGCGGCGCACCGGCATCCGGCGGTGCGCAGCGTGCTGCTGGCCACGGCGTCCGGCATAGCCTTCGGCATGTCCTCGGTGTTCACCAAGACGGTCGCGGTCGACTGGAGCGGCGGCGTCTCGGCGTCGGACCTGCCGTCCCTGGCCACCATCGGCGTCTTCGCCACGGCCGGACTGATGCTCTCCCAGGCCTCCTACCGCGGCGCCGGACTCGCGGCCCCGCTGGCCACCCTGACGGTCGTGAACCCCGTGCTGGCGGCAGCGGTCGGCATCACGATGTTCGGCGAAACCTTCCGCTACGGCACCACGGGCACCGCGCTCGCCCTGAGCTGCGGCGTCGTGGCGGCAGGCGGGCTGATCCTGCTGACGACGGAGCGGATCGGGCGGACGCAGCAGGAAGCCACACCCGCCGCCGAACCGGCGCCCGTCGAGGAGCTGCTCGCACAGCACTCCGGCGACTCCCCCGAAGCCGTCAAGGAGCTTCTCGAGCAGCCCGCGGCCGAACTCCCGGCGGAGGCCCTGATCCCGACGCAGGCGTCGGCGCCGGACCTCGAGAAGGAGGACCAGCCGCACACCGACGTGCCCCCGCTGCTGTACGGCCCCCTCTACATCGGCCCGTACATCCCGAGGCCGGTCCTGGACCGGCAGCGCACCCGCATCAAATCCTGACGCCACCGGCCCGGAGGTACGCCACCGGGTCGATGTCCGTGCCGAAGCCGGGCCCCGTCCGCACCTCGAAGTGCAGATGCGGGCCCGTGCTGTTGCCCGTGGATCCGGAGCGGCCGATGCGTTGTCCGGCGCCCACGCCCTGACCGGTCTTCACGGAGATCGCCGAGAGGTGCGCGTACTGGGAGTAGCGGCCGTCGGCGTGCCGGATCACCACCTGGTAGCCGAAGGAGCCGTCCCAGCCGGCGCTGACGACCCGCCCGTCCGCGACGGCCTTCACGGAGGTCCCGGTGGGGACGGCGAAGTCGACGCCCGTGTGATAGCCCAAGGACCAGGCGGAGCCCGCTTTGTGGTAGGGCGTACCGGTCGCGGCGCTCACCGGCGCGACGAGGCCGCTCGTGCGTGTCTCGGTCTTGGGCTTGCTCTCCGAGGCTTTGCTGTCCGGGGGCTTGCTCTCAGGGGCGGGCGCCTTGGGTGCCGGCTCGGCCGTCGGCCTCGTCGTCGTGGCCGCCTTGCCGCGCAGGCTGAGCCGCTGGCCGGGCAGGATCAGGTCGGGGTCCGCGCCGATGGTCTTCCGGTTGGCGGCGTAGAGCCCGCGCCAACCGCCGCGTACGTCCTGCTTGTCGGCGATCCCGGAGAGGGTGTCGCCCCTGAGGACGGTGTACATCTCGGCGGTGCCCGCCCGGGACTGGGGCGTGGTCTGCGGCTGGACGTCGGCCAGGGAGCTCTTGGTGGTGCGCGCTGCCGTGCCGCCCGGGCTGATGTCGGGTGTGCCGCCGCCCCGGGTCAGCCCGGCCTTGACCGAGCACGCCGGCCAGGCGCCGGGCCCCTGTCCGTCGAGCACCTTCTCGGCTACGGCTATCTGCTGGTCCTTGGTGGCCAGATCCGCGCGCGGAGCGTACCGGGTGCCGCCGAAGGCCTCCCAGGTCGACTGCGCGAACTGCAGTCCGCCGTAGTAGCCGTTGCCGGTGTTGATGCTCCAGTTGCTGGTCGACTCGCACGCGGCGACCTTGTTCCAGGTGTCGACGTCCGCGGCGTGTGCGGTACCGGTGCCGATGAGCGGTATCGCCATTCCGGCGCTGCCCGCCGTGACGGTCAGTGAGGCGCGGTTGATCCTGTTCGGCTGATACCGGCGGTGCCGGCCGCGTACGGCCATGAAAGCCCCCTCGACATGCGTCAGGAGGGCCAAAAGTAAGCGCCCCGAACAGGCCATGACAAGACAGCAATCAGCCTCTTGGTCACGCCAAGTGGCGAGGAATCGGCGTGTGTTGCTGCGGAACCCGTCCTGGGCCATTGACCGCGTTGGCGCCTGCAAGGTGACGGTGGCCACCAGCGCTTGAAACACCGGCTGACCGTCACCAACGCAGGCGCCAGGCTGGGGCGCGGTCAGCTGCTTGCGATGCCGAAGAAGGTGAGCACGCGAGCGGCCATACCGGGGGCGTACAGGTCGTGGTGGCCGACGCCCTGGAGGCTGATGCCCTCGACGGGAGCCTGGTCACCGGTACCGCCGTAGCGGGTGCGGGTCCAGGTGGACTGCGGCGAGTCCGTGGCAGCCGGGGTCTGACCGACACCGAGCACGTTCGTCCACTGCTCGATCTGTTCCTTGAAGTTGGGGTAGCACAGCACGTCGTCCTCGGTGCCGTGCCACACCTGCATCCGCGGCCGGGGTCCGTTGTAGCCGGGATACGCGGCGCGCACCAGGTCGCCCCACTCCTGCGGGGTGCGGTCGATGTCGCCGTTCGCGCACGGATGGTTCCACCCGGTGCCGTCGGCGTTGGCGAAGCAGCCGAACGGCACACCGGCGAAGGAGGCGCCCGCCTTGAACACGTCGGGGTAGACCGCCAGCAGGACGTTCGTCATCATCCCGCCCGAGGAGATGCCGGTGGCGAAGATCCGGCTCGTATCGGCGTCATACATCCGGGTCACCCAGTCGACCATGGACTTGATGCCGACCGGGTCGCTGCCGCCGCCGCGGCGCAGGGCCTCGGGTGAGGAGACGTCGAAGCACTTGGTGTCACGGGTGACCGACGGGTAGACGACGATGTACCCGTGCTGGTCGGCGAGCGAGGCGTACTCGGTGGCGGAGTGCATCGCCGGGCCGGAGCCCCCGCACCAGTGCGGGGCCACCACGACGGCCGGCTTGTCGGCCACGTTGTCCGGTACGTAGAGGTACATCTGCAGGTTGCTGGGGTTCTCGCCGAAGCCGGTGACCTCGGTGAGCGCCGCGGTGGGCTCGTCGACGCGGGCGTCGGCCGGGGGTGCGGTGATGAGCGCTGCCGCGAGCATTCCGCAGAGTGCGGCGAGCATGGTGCGAAGTGGTCTGCGCTTGGTGGTGGCAGGCAAGGTGGTCATCCCTTCGTAGTGGCGGATCGTGGGGCTGTCGACAGGGGATCAGCAGAGAATCGCTGAGGGAGCATCACGCACCGCGGCATGCACACAGCCGCCGTGCAGGCGCTCCCCTGCGGCGTCTGCGACTGTTCCCCCGCTGAGCAGGGGTGTCCGAATGTGTCGCGCGCAAAGCGTGGACCAGAGGCACCAGGCCTCCCGGGTTTGGTTCAGCAGGCTGACCGTCAGAGACCCTTCGCAGCCTGAAATCAGCAGAATTGCCGATTTGCGCTTCTACATCATGTACAGAGTTCACATATGCGAGCAGCTATTGCCACCCGAAGGAACGCACCCGTATGCGTACAGACCCCTCTGTCACAAGCTCAGCCGTACCACCGTCCGGTCCAGCTCCGGCAGCCCTACAGCCAGGCCGGGCAGGCTCGCACCAGACTCGTGAACGCAAGATCCAGCCGTGCTGGTGCGTCCGACTGCCAGACCACAACGTCCACCAGGCAACGGGCCCCGGACTCGGTGCGGTTGGCAGCACAGATCCGGCAGCCGGGAGCAGGGACACAGTCGAGCAGACACGCCTCGAACCCCACGGGAAGTTCAACAGGGGTACTGGGGTACGCCCTGGGTTTCGTCGGGTCAGCCATGCGCCTCATGCCGCGTTTCGGATCATGACCACTGCGACGTCGCAGAGGGTGTCGGAGCGGAGCCCAAAGGGCGTCAGGCGAGGGCGTCAAAGCGGTGTCATGTCATCGCCGCGCAGGTGGTAGCGGTCGATCAGGCCGGCGTCCGACAGGGCCTGGTTCAGGGTGGCGCTGCCGTGGACGATGATCGGGCCGCCTTCGGTCTCCTTCAGCGCGGCGACTTCGTCGAGCGAGCGCAGGATCGTGGTCTCGCCCCAGTTCGACACCAGGTCGTCCTCGGTGAGGGTGGTGGAGACGACGTACTTCGGCATCACCTTGTAGCCGGGGAAGTCCTCCATGTCGGGCCACACCGGGCTGAACGCCTCGTAGCTGGTCCGGCCCAGCAGCATCGCGGTGGCTTCCTTCTGCTCCCGGCCCTTGATCTCGTATGCCTCGGGGAGGAACTCGTTGCGGTAGCCGGGCTCGCCGCCCGGGGCCTCCACGACGCCGTCGAGCGAGATGAAAGCGGTGCTGATCAACGTACGCATCAGGGTTCCTCGGTGTCTCGTGACCGGTTCTCAGCAGGTTCGGTGGGCGTGGGCGCACGCTGCGCCCACACTCGCGGCTGCGGCGCACCAACCACGAACTCTGACTGCGGATCACGCGGAGACTCATCGACAGCAACAACAACTCAGGGCAGCACGGGGGCGCCGGAGTCGCGGAGGGCCTGACGCAGGGTGTCGAGTACGGAGTCGTTGTCCTCGATCATCCGGTCGATCGACTCGGCCTGGGGCCACTCGTCGATCCGGTCGAGGCCCCAGAACTGCGCGTCGGACAGCGAGCCGTTGCTGGCGCGCATCAGGCGAACGTCCAGGTAGGGGTAGTCGCGGGCGTGGGCGCGCAGCCAGCCCTCCAGGCGGAGGTACTCGGCGATCTGTCGGTTGATCCGCTCGACGCGATGGGGCACGCCGGGCGCGGCGCCCGAGCGGTCGTCCGTCCGTATCTCATCCAGCACCCGCCCGGAGCCGCCGTCGTCGCTGGGCGCGGGGACCTGCGCGAGAGCCGCCACGGTGGGGGCGATGTCGATGTTCTCGGCGTACGGGATGCTCCTGCCCTTCGCCACCCCGGGACCCGCGAAGATGAGCGGGATGCGCCAGGAGTCCTCAGCCTGGACGGGGTGCCAGCCGTGCCGTGACTGGCCGTCGGAGAGCAGGACGAGCAGCGTGTCGTGCGTCATGCCGAGCCGCTCCAGGCCGTCAAGGAACGTACCGAGCAGCGCGTCTGCTGTGCGCACCACCGCGGGGTACGGAGATCCCTTGGCGTAGATGTCGCGCGCCCAGGGCTCGCCGGCCGGGGCGTTGGCAACCTCCTGGCTGGCCGTATTGGTGTCCTGGAGCAGCAGCCGCATGAAGGTGAGGTCGTTGTGCTCGCGCAGCAGACGCAGGCCGAGGCGTACGTTGTCCTCATCGCTGTCGTCGCCGCTCAGGCGGGTGAAGTCGAAGCCGGGGTTGAGGGAGCGGTACGCCTCGCTGTTGGCGATATGCGCTGTGAATCCCGCGAAGCCGTGCTGGAGATAGCGCTGCTCATGCGAGGGGCGGAGGAACAGCGAGCCCGCGAAGGTGGTCGGGTTCGGGAAGGACGTGGTGGAGAGCGGTAGATAGCCGCTGACGGTGGGATGCCAGGGCGAGATGACCAGGGACTCCTTCACCTGGGTGCCCCGCTCCGCCAGACGCTGGACATTCTCCAGGCCGAGGCGCCGGGATGCCTCGTGGTGCAGGCTGTCGATGTGGAACAGCACCACGCGCCGCACGCCGCCGGAGGGCCGTACGGGGTGAGCGGCGTCCCGTACCTCAGCCGCCTCAGCCGTCCCACCAGCCGCTGCGACTCCCGTACTGCCTGCCGCCGCAGCACCGGCAAGCTTCAGCACACGCCGACGACTCGGCGCCGACGAGACCCCATCCCTATGCTCCGCACACATAACGTCCCTCGCTCATTCCTGACGGCAGACGGCACTGTTGCGCCAGGTTGTCGGAGACGGACGCTTTCTTGCGCATCCATAGCACAATTGACCGCCAGTAATACGCGGTGCATATCGTGGGCTGCGTGGAACTGAGACATTTACGGGCAGCCGTAGCCGTCGCCGACCATCTCCACTTCGGCCGCGCAGCCGCCGAACTGGGCATCGCACAGCCGCCGTTGAGCCAGGCCATCAAGGCGCTGGAGCGTGAGCTGGGCGTCTCGCTGTTCGACCGGGACACCCGCCACGTGCGGCTGACCGTGGCCGGAGAGCTCTTCGTCGCCGACGCGCGCGGCGCGCTGGCTCTGGCGGCGCGGGCGGAGACCCGCGCGCGTTCCGCCGGGCGCGGCGACATCGGCGAGCTCTCCGTCGGCATGGTCGGCTCCGCCGCGCTGCACCCGTTGCCCGCCGTACTGCGCGCCTACCGCACTCGCTACCCGGACGTGGTCGTACGCTTCAGCGAACTCCCCACGGCCACTCAGATCGAGCGACTGCGCGCACACGCGCTCGATGTCGGCTTCGTCCGTCCACCGCTCCCCTCACCCGCCGACGCGGAGTTCGCTCTCCTTCCGGTCTCCCGTGAACCGCTGCTCGTCGTGCTGCCCAGCGACCACAGGCTGGCCGACCGACAGTGCCTGCACATCCGCTCGCTGGCCGACGAGCCTTTCGTACGCTTTCCCCGGCACCTGGGTGTGGGCCTCTACGACCGGATCACCACCCTCTGCCGGCACGCGGGCGGCTTCGAGCCGAGGGTGGTGCAGGAGGCGATTCAGATGCAGACGATCGTCGGCCTGGTGGCGGCCGGCTGCGGCGTCAGCATCGTCCCGGGCTCGGTCGGAGCCCTGAGCGGCCTGGGCGCGGTATTCGCCGAGCTGCTCCCCACCACGTCACCGACCGAACTCGCCGTGGCGGTCCCGCGCCACGGCGTCTCACCCGTCGCCGCGAACTTCGTGGCCGTCGCACGAGACGTCACGCATGTCCCGAAGACCGGTTGAACCTGACAAGGCACCGACGCCTCAGCTTGTCTCTTGACCTTCGCAGGATCACCGATCTTCCCGCGGTGTGCGGCGCCCGTAGACCCTGCGGGCTCGGCACACGTCGCAGCGACGTCGGGAAGCTCGAGCGGAGGGAGGGCTTGGCTGCGCGAAGCGCCTCTGCTGGACGAGAGTCCGCGCCCCATGGATCGCTGCTGTTCCAGCACGCCCAGGATCCGCTGATGGTCCGGCGCCAGAACCCTCACCGGCAACCCTTCCCGCCAGGGCGGCACCGTCGAGCCCGGCACCGGCGCGAGCGACTGCGCCGCTTTCTCCCCCGCCTCGGTCGTGGTCACGGCAGTGGACTCGGCCGCAGAGACTGCCAGGGCCTCGACCAGTTCCTCCCGCGCGATCACCCGCCGGTCCAGCTCGATCTCCGCGGCCTCCAACACCTCAGCCAGCCGCGCGGCTTCCTCCCGCAAGCCCTCCACCCGCACGCGGGCAGCCGCCTCCCGTTCCTCCAGCATTCCCAGCACCGACGCCACCGCGCACCCCTCGCCCATGAAGCGGACACCAGACGTCGGCATGCCTCCCTCAGCCCGAGCGAAACCATGCCTGACCAGCAGAAATCAAGTGATCACGTTCGGCGGTCAAGAGTGAGTGTGCGGTCGGTGCAGCGGTGGCGCCGGACTTGGGAAAACCTTGGCCCGAGGGGCCTGCGCTCGCAGGGGCCGGCGGCGTACGGCTGGCCGGACCAGAGGTGGACGCTGTCCCGGATCAAGACGCTCATCGGGCGCCGGATCCACAAGAGTTTCACCCTCTCCGGCATCGCTCAGATGCTGCACCGGCATGGCTTCAGCCACCGGGTGCCCGCCCGGCGGGCCGTGGAGCGCGACGAGCAGAGGGTGACCGGCTGGGTGAAGGAGACCTGGCCCCAGGTGGGAGCACCGCGGCGACGCTGAGGGCGTTCGTCGTCTTCGAGCACGAGGCAGGGTTCTCGCTTACGCCGCCGACTTCCCGCACCTGGTCCAAGTGTGGCCGCGCCCCCGTTATCCGGGTCCGCGGAGGTTCCCAACGCCGAATCTCTCTGGCCGCTTTGGCCTGCTACCGGCCGGGCAGCCGATCCCGCCTCATCTACCGGCTGATCCGGCACGGCGATCACAAGCGCACCCGTCGGCGCACTTTCACCTGGACCGATTACCGCGACCTGCTGTCCGCTGCCCACCAACAACTCGGCGCCCCGATGGTCTGGTGCGGGACAACCTTCATCGACACCCGCGACTGGATCACCGCCGTCCACCTGCCGCCCTACGCACCCGACCTCAATCCCGTCGAAGGCGTCTGGTCCTACTGGGTCGGAGTCCTTCTTCCCGGACTCATCCGGCACCGTGCCGGTCAGCGCCGTGCTCATGTGAAGCGCCGGCCCCGCCGAGGACAGCGCGATCGACAACTGCTACTGGGAGCGGGCCAAGGACTCCGCCTCTCCCCAATCGAGGCACCGGATCCGACCAAGGCGTGATCGGCGCCTCGACTCCTGTTGGTCCTACTCCGTATGGTCGGCTCATGGCAGCCGACATCGAGCAGTTGGCGACACACATACGTGATCTGCATGCCGCGTTCGACAGCAACGGGTGGGAGCCGAGCCCGGCTGAGCACGCCTGTGCCATCCGAATCGTGGAAGCTGTCGCCGTGCGCCCTCTCGCTGATGCGATCGTCCAAGGCATGCGGCCTGTGACTCCCGGTGGAAGCCTTGCCGAGGACTCCCGTCTTGCGCCCGCAGCGGTCTCCTGCGCTGTCTACTTTCGGCGTTCGGCGGATCCGCTTTCCGGGGCCGGCGGGCAGGTTCGAGACAGCTTCCTCGATCTGCTTCGGAAGATCACGGGGGAGTGACCATCCGGCAGCGGTGTGAACAGGTTCGACGCAGGAGCTGGCCGCGTCCCGGAGGCAACGCCGTCCCTCCGGTCGGCTGCTTGGCAAAGCGCTCGGCCATCAGCCGTCACAGCGTCCGTACGGTCCACCTTGCGCCGTTCGTCGTCGAGGCGATCAGGCCGTACCGGGTTCCACGGGGCAACGACGGTGCGACGCTCCACAGCCTCCGTGACTTCTGTGCGAGTGTGCTGATTGCCCAGGGTGAGAGCATCAAGGGTGTTCAGCGTGCACTCGGGCACTCCAAGCCGAGTACAACGCTGAATCACTACGTACATCTGTGGGAAGCGGCGGAAGACACGACTCGGGACGCAGTGACTGCGGGTATGGCCGGTATCGCCACACCTCCGCAGACTGCCCTGAATGTGCCCTCTGCAATAGAGATAGCGGCATAACAGGAGGTCAAAGGGTATGTCCGGCACTTCAGCCCAGATCGGCGTCACGGGTCTCGCGGTCATGGGCCGCAACCTCGCCCGCAACTTCGCGCGCAACGGCTACACGGTCGCGGTGCACAACAGGACGTCGGCGCGGACGCACGCCCTGGTCGAGGAGTTCGGGAGTGAGGGCGACTTCGTCGCGGCCGAGACCGCGAAGGAGTTCGTGGCGGCGCTGGAGCGGCCGCGGCGCCTGGTCATCATGGTGAAGGCCGGTGAGCCGACGGACGCGGTGATCCAGGAGTTCGCCCCGCTCCTGGAGCCCGGCGACATGATCATCGACGGCGGTAACGCGCACTTCGCCGACACCCGCCGCCGCGAGCGCGACCTGCGCGAGCAGGGCATCCACTTCGTCGGCATGGGCGTCTCCGGCGGCGAGGAAGGCGCGCTGCACGGACCGAGCATCATGCCGGGCGGGCCGAAGGAGTCGTACGACTCGCTGGGCCCGATGCTCGAGAAGATCTCCGCGAAGGCCGCCGACGGGGCTCCCTGTGTCACGCACGTCGGTCCCGACGGTGCCGGGCACTTCGTGAAGATGGTGCACAACGGCATCGAGTACGCCGACATGCAGCTGATCGGCGAGGCGTATCAACTGCTGCGCGATGTCGCCGGGTACTCGCCCGCGCAGATCGCGGAGATCTTCCGCACCTGGAACACCGGGCGGCTGGACTCGTACCTGATCGAGATCACGGCCGAGGTGCTGTCGCACGTGGACGCGGCGACGGGCGAGCCGTTCGTGGACGTGGTGGTGGACCAGGCGGAGCAGAAGGGCACGGGGCGGTGGACCGTGCAGATCGCGCTCGACCTGGGTGTTCCGGTGTCGGGTATCGCCGAGGCCGTCTTCGCGCGGTCGCTGTCCGGGCACGAGGCACTCCGTGAGGCGTCACGCGGGCTGGCCGGGCCGAAGGCGTCGCCGCTGAGCGAGGCGGAGGCCGGGGCCTTTGCCGACCGGGTGGAGCAGGCCTTGTACGCCTCGAAGATCGTGTCGTACACGCAGGGCTTCCATCAGATCGACGCGGCCCGCGACGAGTACGGCTGGGACATCGACCTCGGTGCCGTCGCCTCCATCTGGCGCGGCGGCTGCATCATCCGCGCGGCGTTCCTGGACCGTATCCGTGCCGCGTACGACGTTCGAGCCGATCTGCCGAGCCTGCTGTCCGACGACACGTTCGCGCAGGAGATCGGCGCGGCTCAGGACGACTGGCGCGAGGTGATCATCGCCGCGGCCCGTCAGGGCGTGCCGACGCCCGGCTTCTCCGCGGCCCTCGCGTACTACGACGCGCTGCGTGCGGAGCGGTTGCCGGCGGCGCTTACGCAGGGGCAGCGGGACTTCTTTGGGGCGCACACGTATCGGCGGGTCGATCGGGAGGGGTCGTTCCACACGTTGTGGGGTGGGGATCGGTCGGAGGTTTCCGCCTAGTCGCTCGGGGAGAGCGGTTCGCTCGGGGGTGCGGGTGCGTGGGGGCTTGTCGCGCAGTTCCCCGCGCCCCTAAAGGGACGCGTTGCTAAAGGGGCGCGTTGTGATGGGCGGCGTCTTGTGGCGCCGCCCATCACCTTTTCATTCTCGCCTCACGTGAGTGGTGGGCCCGGTTCCGGGTTCGGTACTGGTTCTGGGCCCGGTGGGACCGGGGACGGGTCCGGGCCGGGGACCGGGCTGGGGCCTGGGGGTGGGCCCGGGGACGGTGGAGGGGGACCGGGTACCGGCGGGGGCTCCGGTGTCGGGACCGGGGACGGTGGTGGCTCGGGGTGTGCAGGGTCCGGGCCGGGCGTGGGGCCAGGGGTCGGACCCGGGGGGACGGGGTCGGGGTTCGGGTTGGTCATGGTGTCCTCCGGCCAGTGGTGAAACGTCGGCTCTGGACTACTCCCCCGCGTACCCGGGCGCGGTACGGCCACTCACTCGCCGGAGTCAACCGAGGGGTCCAGGTGGCCCGCCGCCTCCGCCCCGGCCGCGAGGGCCGGGCGGGGGCTGGACAGGACCGGGACCGAGGTCGTCGTCAACTGCCTGGCCGGAGCCATGGACGGCTGGGCGAGGACGATCGCGTCGGCGTCGGTCACCTCGTCGGCCGTGGTGGCGATCAGTCGGGCGTATCCGCCCAGGTCGCCCGTTTCGAAGTGCCGCCAGGCGTCCGCCACCAGACGGGTCCGTACGTCCGTGGGGTGCCCTGCGCGGTGGGCCTCTTCCTCGATCAGCGACACGGTGGGCCCGAATGTGCTCTCCACCGTGCCGAGGACGACGATCCGGGGTCCCGTGGCCACCGCGGCGGCCGCCATCGGACGGTCGCCGCGCAGCACCGGTACCCCGATCCCGGCGCCGGCCGACTCTGCGACGCCGCCGAGGGTCGAGCAGGTGCACAGTACGGCCCGGGCGCCGTCGGCGGCGGCCCGCTGCAGGGCGGCACGCACGTCGTCCGCCACCGCCTCGGGGCCTTCGGCGCGGGCGCGGTCGAGGAGCGACTCGTCGACGAAGTGCCGTAGCTCCAGGCCTGGGTGGTCTGAGTCGCGCAGGGCGTCGAAGACGGGGATGTGGACGGGTGAGGTGTGCAGGAGTGCGAGCAAGGTGCCGGGCCTCAGAAACGGTCGGAGTGTGCCGCCAGCCAGTCCATCGCCGCCCGCAGCAAGTCCGGGTCGGCCGCCGGGGCCTCCTCGGGGTGGCGTTCCGCCCACTTCACGACGTACGGGCAGAGCGGGGCTACGGCGATGTCCTCGCGCTTGGCCATGGCGTACAGCTCGCGCGCCAGGGAGCCCGCGATGCCCTGTCCCTCGTGGGCCGGTTCCACGATGGTGTGCACGGGGACCAGGGCGCGCCCCGGCGCATCGAGCACGAAGTACTCGATGTGGCCGACGACTTCACCGTCGCCGCCGAGGGCGTCCAGGCGGCCCGCCGCCCGGTCGTCGCGGATCTCGGTCTCGCTCATGGGCACGCTCCTGGTCCGAAATGTACGGCCGACGCGGTCAGGCCCGTACGGCCTGCGGGCTGCGCTCCTGGTCGGAGCCCGGCACCGGTGCGGACGGATCGGCGCCCAGGGCCACGATCCTGTTGTCGCGGTCCACATGCACGACCCGCGGCCGCAGCGCCCGCGCCTCGGCGTCGGAGACCTGAGCGTAACTGATGATGATCACCAGGTCGCCCGGGTGCACGAGATGAGCGGCGGCCCCGTTGATGCCGACGACTCCGGAGCCGCGCTCCCCCTCGATGACGTATGTCTCCAGCCGGGCGCCGTTGGTGATGTCGACGATGTGGACCAGCTCGCCGGGCAACAGGTCGGCGGCGTCGAGCAGATCGGCGTCGATGGTCACCGATCCCACGTAGTGCAGGTCGGCCTGGGTGACGGTGGCCCGGTGGATCTTGGACTTGAACAGAGTACGCAGCATTCAGCACTCCCAGAGTTCGCTCCCTGCCTGCCTTTGCAGGTCAAGGGCTGTTCTCTCACCTTACAACGGCTCGCCCTCACGATCCGTCGTCACCTGGCATTATGAGGGCGAACGGAGATCCACCCGTTCCGGGTCGCAGTGGGGGCGAGAGGCATTGGCACGTCCGAATTCAGGTGACGATCAGCTGCAGGCCCTTCACCAGCAGGGCTGGGAGGCCGCGTGTTCTCTGCACCGGCACCTGAGCAGCGGAGGAGAGTTGGCCCCGATTCCAACTCCAGGCGTGCTGCTCGAAGTGGGTGAGATCGCATACGGCGACGTATCGGCGGACTACTCGCGCTTTTACGGCACGAATGTGACCTACAACCAGCGCTCGGGCTTCTACTTCGGGTCACCGATGTTCGTCGCCGCCGGGCTGGTCGGAGACGCGCTCGCCAACAACAGCGCCCGCAACCGGGCGCAGGCGATGGCTCAGGCGCAATGGCGCGACTTCTCCCCCTGCCGCGCGATCCTCACCGACCGTCGCATGCTGCTGCATGTCGCGGCCGAGAACCGTTGGGTGACGGTGTGGCACCACGAGATCATCAGCTTTCTTCCCGTGCTCGAACAGTGGGCGCTGTTCACCGACTACCAGCAGTGGGAGCCGATGCGGTTGGCCGGGCCGACCGTGCCGTGGTTGACGGCCGCGACGATCTCTGTGCTCAACCGGGGCCGGTCCGAGTACCAGCAGCTTCCTCCACTGCCCCTGCCGGACTGAGCTGCGGCAACCTGGACGCTCTGCCGGTCACTTGCTGCGCTGCAGCGTTCCAGTGTCCTCCACACTCGTCACCTTGTAGCGCAGGGTGCCGTCGTCCAAGGGGGTCAGGATGATGTCGACCTCGTCGACGCAGTTCAACGGGCTGCTCTCCTCGGTGATTTCCTCTCGGACCTGTACCGAATTCCCGGTGTCCATGGTGAGGATCCATCGGCCGCTGCACGCCAGCGAGGGGTATTCGACGGTGGCCACCTGATCGCTGAGCTTCCCGCCCGTGTAGTTCACCTTGATCGAGTAGAGATCGCCGTCCCCCTCGCGCACGTTCCCGGTCCACTTGCCCTTGTAGTCGGCTGGGGACGCCTTCGGGGACTCCGCGGAGGAACCTGCCCCGGACGCCCCCGAGTTGGCCGAGTTCTCGTTCCGTTCGCCGGGAAGTGCCTCGGCCAGGACGACGGCGAGTACGGCGACGGCGGCCACAGTGAGCAGCACGGGGCCGACCCGCCTCTTGCGACGGCCGCCCGGCTGGAAGCCGCCCGGCAGCGGCGGCATCGGCGGTGTGGTCACCGTCATCCGTGGTGTCGGCATCGGCGGCATGGGTGTCGAGGTCGGCGTGGGTACCGGGGGCATCGGTGCCGGCGTCGGAGTGCCCGGCGGCGGAGACGGGACGCGTCCGCCCTGCATGGTCGGCAGGGCGTGCACGCTGTCCCCGCCCCGGCCCGCGGCCGGGTTGTCGACCTGGGTCGGCGGCGGCTCCTCGAGGTCGAGGAGGCTGGAGGCGTGCCGGCCGAGCTCCGCGATCAGGTCGCCCGGAAGCCACGCGTCCGAGTGGGCATCCGCCGTCGCCGCCTCTGCCGTCGCCACGATCTCGGGCAGCGTAATCCGGTCCTCGGGCTGCTTGGCGAGGCACCGTCCCACCAACTCGGCCAGCGGCTCGGGCATCCCCTCCAGGTCCGGGTCGTCCTCGGTGGCCCGCAGCATGAGCGCGTGGGCGCCGCTGTCCGGGCCACCGAATGCCTGTCGGCCCGTAGCGGCGAACACCAGCACCAGGCCGAGGCTGAACACGTCGCTCAGCCCGGTGATCTCGCTGCCCAGGATCTGCTCGGGCGACATGTACCCGGGAGAGCCGACCATCGCACCGGTACGGGTCAGCACGCTGGCGTCCGCCGCACGGGCGACACCGAAGTCGATCACCCGGGGACCGTTGACCGTCAGCATGACGTTCGACGGCTTGAGGTCCCGGTGCACCAGTCCGCAGCCGTGGATGCTCTGCAGCGCACGCGCCAGACCGGAGGCCAGGTGCCACACCGACCGCTCCGGCAGCGGCCCGCTGATCTCGGTCACCGCCTGGTGCAACGTGGGGCCGGCGACATACCCGGTGGCGACCCAGGGGGTGTCCGCCTCGGTGTCGGCGTCCAGGACCGGAGCCGTCCACTCCCCGCCCACCCGCCGTGCTGCGGCCACCTCCGCGCGAAACCGGCTGCGGAACTCCGCGTCGTACGCCAACTGCGCATGGACCAGCTTCACGGCGACCGTGCGCCCCCGCTGCGACCGGCCGAGGAACACCTGCCCCATGCCCCCGGCCCCGAGCCGTCGGAGCAACCGGTACTCCCCGACCTTCGCGGGATCGCCCGGCCGCAAGTTCTCCATGATCGTTTCGTCCCCCTGTTCAGCGTGACACTACAGCCGGACGCTCATTACAACATCACCGGTTGCGTCTACGGGCGTCACATCCCCGGACTCGAACTGGGTCCGGTACAGCTCCGCGTAGCGCCCCCCTTCGCCAGCAGTCGCTCGTGCGTGCCGCGTTCCACGATGCGGCCCGCCTCGACGACCAGGATCAGGTCCGCCGCCCGCACCGTGGACAGCCGGTGGGCGATGACGACCGCGGTTCGGCCCTCCAGGGCTTCCGTCAGCGCCTCCTGGACGGCTGCCTCGGAGGTGTTGTCCAGGTGGGCGGTGGCCTCGTCGAGGATGACGACGCGCTGGCGGGCCAGGAGGAGCCGGGCGATGGTCATGCGCTGGCGTTCGCCGCCGGAGAGACGGTAGCCGCGCTCGCCGACGACCGTGTCGAGGCCGTCGGGCAGGGATCGTACGAGATCGGCCAGGCGGGCGCGGCGCAGGGCGTCCCACAGATCGTCCTCGGTCGCGGTGGGGGCGGCGAGGAGGAGGTTGGCGCGGACGGTGTCGTGGAAGAGGTGGCCGTCCTGCGTGACCATGCCGAGGGTGGAGCGCAGGGAGTCGGCGGTCAGGTCACGGACGTCGACGCCGCCGATGCGTACGGCGCCCTCGTCGACGTCGTACAGGCGCGGCAGCAGTTGGGCGATCGTGGACTTTCCGGCGCCGGAGGAGCCGACGAGGGCGACGGTCTGGCCGGGTTCGGCGCGGAAGGAGATGCCGTGCAGGACCTCGTCGCCGCCGCGGGTGTCGAGGGAGGCCACTTCCTCCAGGGAGGCCAGGGAGACCTTGTCGGCGGACGGGTAGCCGAAGCGGACGTTCTCGAAGGCGACGGCGACCGGGCCGTCGGGCACCTGCCGTGCGTCCGGCCTGTCCTCGATCAGCGGCTTCAGGTCGAGGACTTCGAAGACCCGCTCGAAGCTGACCAGGGCACTCATCACCTCGATGCGGGCGCCGGCGAGGGCGGTCAGCGGCGCGTAGAGGCGGGTCAGCAGCAGCGCCAGCGCGACGACGGCGCCCGGCTCCAGCGTGCCGCGCAGGGCGAACCAGCCGCCGAGGCCGTAGACGAGGGCGAGTGCGAGGGCCGACACCAGGGTGAGGGCGGTGATGAACGCCGACTGGGCCGTGGCCGTCCGTACTCCGATGTCCCGGACCCGGCGGGCGCGGGCCGCGAACTCCTCGGACTCCTCCTCCGGGCGGCCGAAGAGCTTGACCAGGGTGGCGCCCGGAGCCGAGAACCGCTCGGTCATCCGGGTGCCCATCGCCGCGTTGAGCGTCGCCGCCTCCCGTTGCATCCGGGCCATGCGGCTGCCCATCCGCCGCGCGGGGACGACGAACACCGGGAGCAGGACGAGCGAGAGCAGCGTGATCTGCCAGGACAGGGTGAGCATGACGGCGAGGGTGAGCACGAGGGTGACGAAGTTGCTGACCACGCCGGACAGGGTGTTGCTGAACGCCCGCTGCGCGCCGATCACATCGTTGTTGAGACGGCTGACGAGCGCCCCCGTACGAGTGCGTGTGAAGAACGCGACCGGCATGCGCTGCACATGATCGAACACAGCCGTCCGCAGATCGAGGATGAGTCCCTCCCCGAGCGTCGCCGACAACCGTCTGCCGAGGATGCCGAGTGCCGCCTCGACGACCGCGATGAGCGCGATGAGAAGCGCAAGTCGTACGACGGTTCCCTCGTCGTCGCCCGTCACGATCGCGTCCACGACGTAGCCGGCCAGGACGGGTGTGGCGACGGCGAGCAGGGCGGTGACCACCCCGAGCCCCACGAAGCGAGCGATGCGCACACGGTGCGGGCGGGCGAACGCGCCGATGCGGCGCAGCGTCGCGCGGGCGAGGGGACGGCGCTCCTGCTGGGCGCTCATGACACTCTGCAGCTGTGTCCAGGCTGTGATCTCCATACTCATGAGAGGGACCGTAGGACCTCAACCATCCTTGAGGTCAACGCCGAATCGGCACCGTCCGGGCACACGATGGATGCGAGGCCGTGCCCGGCGTGTCAGCCTCCGTCCCCACTCCCGCAACCTGCCGTTGATCTGGCGCGGAAAACCTCTCACGATGTGATGGTCGTGCGTCTTCCCCGAGGCCTCAAGCGCCTCCCGTACCGGCAGATACTGATGCTGGTCCCGCTCGCGCTCGTGCTGTGGGTCGCCGTGCGCCACTGGTCCGTGCTCGTCGAGGGCTTCGGACATCTGCGCCATGCCGAGTGGCCGTGGCTGCTGGCCGCCGGCGCGGCCACCTGCGGCACCTGGGTCGCCGCGTCCGCCGCCCGGCAGGGCGCGCTCGTCGAGCGGCTGCCGGTACGGCGGCTGCTGGCCACGCAGTTCGCGGCGGGCGCCGCCAACCACCTGCTGCCGACCGGTCTCGGGGCCAGCGCAGTCAATCTGCGGTTCATGGCGGTGTGCGGGGTTCCGCTGGCCCGCTCATCGGCCGCGGTCGCCCTCTATCTGCTGGCGGAGTCGATCGCCCGTGTGGGCATGCTGGCGGCCCTGCTGATCGCCTTCCCGCACGCGCTGCAGCTCGGCTCGCTCCTGCCGGACGGCGCGGTGGGCCCGCTGCTGCTCGGCATCGGCGTGGTGGCCGCCGTCGCGCTGCTGGTCCTGCTGCTCGTACGGAAGCTGCGCACCATCGTCTTCACCTTCCTGCGGACCGCGCTGGGCGAGGCGAGGGCCGTGCACACCCGGCCCTGGCGCGCGGTGGCCCTGTGGGGCGGCTCGTTGGCCTTCCCGGCCCTGCAGGCGGCCGGACTGGTCGCGGTGGGGCTGGCGTTGGGGCTGCCGGTGCCGCCCGCGTACATGGTGGTCGCGTATCTGGCGGCGACCGTCGCGGTCGCGCTGATACCGACACCCGGCGGCATCGGTTCCGTCGAGGCCGCCCTGATCGTCGCCCTGGTCGCAGCGGGCGGACCGGTCGCCGTGGCCACGGCCGTGGTGCTCGCCTACCGGATCATCACCGTCTGGGTGCCCATCCTGCCGGGGGCGTTGACGCTGGGCGCGCTGGTGCGGATGAAGGTCATCTGAGGGCTGTCTGCGAACTCCGGCCCGGCATGGGCGCGGTACGGCTCGTTCACTGAACTCTGACGCGCACCGGGCCGCCCTTCGGGTCGATCCGGTGTGTCCAGCGTGCGGTGAGGGTCAGCCGGCGGTTCAGGAGGACCGCTCGGTGCAGGATCCGTTCGTCCTGCGTGACGTGCAGGGTCGGGCGGGTGAGCAGGACCGTCGCGCGCAGGACGTACGGGAGGCGGTCTGCCGGGGTGACGCGGTTCGGGGCGATCCAGCGCAGGGGCGGGGCGACCACCAGGGGGACGCCTTCGGGCCACTCCTCGCCCGCAAGCCACGACCGGACGGCACCGGCCGCATGCGCACCCTCGCGGGCCGCCATACCCGCGCTCTCCACGGCGTGCAGCACACTGCCCACGGCGAACACACCCGGGCGTAGCGTGCGCAGCGCCCCGTCGACGGCGGGCCCGCGCGTGCCGGGATCGAGCGGCACTCCGCCGCGCCGGGCGAGTTCGTGGTCAGGCACGAAGTCGCCGGTGAACACGACCGTGTCGCAGGGCAGCACGGCCGTACGGCCGTCGCGGTGGCGTATCCGGACGCCTGCCAGGCGCCCGTGGCCGAGGAGTTCGGTGACCGTGGTGCCGGTGAGGAGCGGGATGCCGTGGCGGAGCCGGCTGTGCTGGGCGCGGGCGGGTGCCGTCTGGGCGCGCGGGAGTTCCGTGACCATGGCAACGACGTCGGCTCCCGCGGCCCGTACGGTGTCGGCGGCGGCGTACGAGACGTCCTCCGCGCCGACCACGACAGCTCGGGTGCCGATCCGCTGCCGGTACAGGTGGACGGCCTGCTGGAGTTCGCCGGTCGTGCAGACGCCGGCGGGCCGCGTGCCGGGCACCAGACGTGCGCTGCGCGGGCGTTCGCGGGCGCCGGTGGCCAGCACGATCGCCCGCGCGGTGATCGTCTCCGAGCCCTGCGGGCCGACCGCGGTGAGCGTGAGCGGGCCGGTCCAGTCGAGGCCGGTCACGCCGGTTCGTACGACGGCTCCGGCTCTGGTCGCCGCGTCGGTGAGCAGATGGGCGTACGCCGGTCCCGTCAGCGGACGCAGCATCGTGCCGAAGCCGCCGTGCGCGCAGTGCCGGGGCACGCCTCCCGCCTGCTGCTCGCGCTCCAGCACCTCGACGTGGCCGACGCCGGCGGTGGCGAGACGGGCGGCTGCCGCGAGTCCGGCGGGGCCCGCGCCGACGACCAGGACGTCGATCCGGCGCTCGGGCGTCATGCGCCGGCTCCCTCGAACAGCGCCCGTACGGCCTCACCGCAGTAGAAGCCCTGGCAGCGGCCCGCCCTGGCCCGGGTCCGGCGGCGCAGTCCGTCGAGGCTGCGGGGCGGGATCGTACTGGCGAGGGCGTCGCGGATCTCGCCGCGGGAGACTCGCTCGCAGTGGCAGACGAGGGTGCCGTACTCCGGGTCGGCGGCGATGAGTTCGGGCCGCTGGTGCGGGCGGGGGAAGGCCTCGCCGAGGTTCGGCATGCGCACCGGCTCCAACTCCCGTATCGGGCCCGGGTCGAGGCCGATGTCGGTGAGCAGAGCGGTGACATGAGCGGCGATGGCGAGCGAGGCGGTGAGGCCGGTGGAGCGGATGCCGCCGACCGTGACGTAGGACCGCTCTGGGTGGGCGCGGATGCGGTAGTCGTCGTGCTCGGTGGCGGCGCGCAGCCCGGCGTAGACGGCGGTGACCTCCTCGTCGAGCAGTTCGGGCAGGATGCGGCGGCCGTTGTCGCGCAGCAGCTGAAGCCCGTCCGCGGTGGAGTGCGTGGCCCGCTTGTCGTCCAGGTCCTCGGCGGTGGGGCCGAGGAGCACGTTGCCGTAGATGGTGGGGGCGACCAGCACGCCCTTGCCGAGCGCTGTGGGGACGGGCAGCAGGATGTGGTTGACCAGGCCGCGGGCGAACTTGTCGAAGACGATGAGCTGGCCGCGGCGCGGGGTGACGGTGAAGTCGTCGTGGCCGAGCCGCCGGTCGAGTGTGTCGGCGTGCAGTCCGGCCGCGTTGACCAGCAGGCGGGTGCGCAGTGTGCCCCGGTCGGTGCCGAGGACGTGCGTGTCGTCCTGCCGACTCACGTTCTCCACACGGCAGTTGAGGTGCAGGTCCACTCCGTGCCGGACGGCCTGGGTGGCGTAGGCGAGTGTCGTCGTCCAGGGACAGATGATGCTCTCGCCGGGCACGTGCAGCGCACCGAGCGCGCCGGGGCCGAGGTGCGGTTCGCGTTCGTAGAGGTCCGTCGGGCCAAGGATGCGGGTGTCGTGGTAGTCGTTGCGTTCGGCCTTCTCCACGAGTCGGGGCAGCGCGGCGAGCTGTTCCTGGTCCCAGGCGACGAGGAGGGCGCCGGTCGTTTCGACGGGGATCCCGGACTCGGCCGCGTACGCGGCGAGTTGACGGGAGCCCTCGCGCACCAGCCGGGCTTCGAGGGAGCCGGGCGCCGCGTCGAACCCGGTGTGCAGGATCGCGGTGTTGGCCTTCGAGGTGGCGTCGCCGACGTCGTCCCGCGCTTCTACGAGGGCGATGCGGAGGTGCGGGTGACGGGCGAGTGCGCGGGCGATGGCACAGCCGACCACGCCGGCACCGACGATCGCGATGTCGTACGTCACTGAAGGCAGCGGCCCGGTCATACGGGCGCTCTGCTCGCTGATGCGGGCGTCAGCCTCGCCAAGCGACTCTGGCGAAGTCGGCCGCGGCTCGGCAGCACCCCGAAGAGGCGCGGGGAACTGCGCGACCAGCCACAACCACCCCGCAGATGACCGACAGCCAATCGCAGCACTTCCCGCGGAGCGCTCAGTGCCGACGTCACCCTCGCCAAGCGACTCTGGCGAAGCCGGCCGCGGCTCGGCAGCACCCCGAAGAGGCGCGGGGAACTGCGCGACCAGCCACAACGGCCCCGCAGATGACCGACGGCCATTCGCGGCACTCCCGCGGAGCGCTTCGTGCGGGCGTCAGGCTCGCTCACGTCGGCGCCCTGTCGAGCAGTGCCGCGACTTCGCGGCGGAACCCGGAGAGGCGGGCGGCGGCCTCGTCCGCGCCGATGCGTGGCTCGTACACGGCCGACGGTTTCCAGTCGGGCAGCGCCTCGGCGACCGTCAGGCCAGGCTCGGCGCCCAGCCTGGCCAGCGCGCCCACGCCGAGCGCGGTCGCGTCCGGCAGCGCGGACACCTCGACGGGGCGTTGCAGAAGGTCGGCCTGGGTCTGCATGAGGAGGGTGGAGCGGGTCAGGCCGCCGTCGACGCGGAGTACCGAGAGGGACTCGCCCAGATCGAGCGCGGCGGCCTCGGCGAGTTCCGTGACCTGCGCGGCGATGCCCTCGCACAGGGCGCGCACCAGGTGCCCGGCGGTGGTGTCGAGGCCGAGTCCGGTGAGCGAGCCGCGCAGGTCGCCGCGCCACCAGGGGGCGGCGAGTCCGGCAAGCGCCGGGACGAAGGTGACGCCACCGCTGTCGGGCGCCGAACCGCCCACAGGATCAAGGTCCGCGGCGCCCTTGATGACGCCCAGGTCGGCGAGCCAGCGTACGGCGGACGCGGCCGTGTACACCTGGCCGTCGAGGCAGTAGCTGGTGTGTCCGCCGAGGCGCCAGGCGACACAGCTGACCAGCCCGGAGGTGCCCCGGCGCGGTGTGTCGCCGGTGTGGGCGAGCAGGAACGCGCCCGTTCCGTAGGTGCACTTGGCGCCGCCGGGTTCGGTGATGCGCTGGGCGAGCAGGGCGGCCTGCTGGTCGACGACGAGGCCGGTGAGCGGCATGGACTGGCCGAAGGCGGTGGTCGTGCCCACCGGTCCGGCGACGTCGACGACTTCGGGGAGCCGTTCGTCCGACAGCCCGTAGAGGTCGAGGGCGCGCGGTGACCAGGATGTGCGGTCGAGGTCGAGCAGTTGGGTGCGGCCCGCGGTGGCCGCGTCGGTGACGTACGCGCCGGTGAGCCGGTGCACCAGCCAGGCGTCGGAGGTGGTGACGACTCCCTCGGCGGTCAGGTGCCGTCGTATCCACGCCATCTTGGGCGCGGCGAAGTACGGGTCGAGCGGCAGCCCGGTCAGCTCCCGCAACTCCTCGTTGTGGTCGGCGAGTTCGGCGCACACGCTCTCGGCGCGGCGGTCCTGCCAGACCAGCGCGTCGGTCAGCGGGCGGCCGGTGTCCGGGTCCCAGGCGAGAACGGTCTCGCCCTGATTGGCCAGGCCCAGCGCGGTGACCGGCTCCCGTGCCTCGGCCAGGGCGCGGCCCGCGGCCTCGACGACGGAGGCGTACAGCTCGCCGGGGGCGACCTCGACCAGCCCGCCGGGCAGATGGCGGGGCCGTACGGCGGCGAAGCCGGTGCCGATGACGCCGCGTTCGGGGCAGATCACCAGGGCCTTGGTGCCGGAGGTGCCCTGGTCGACGGCGAGCACCGGACCTGTCATCGCACCTCTCCCGTCGAAGCCCCTGGGCGATCACCGTGCGCCAGCCTGCCGCCGCTTCGCACGCCCCGTCAAGCAAGGCAGACGCACGCTCAACCGGCGACCCCCGCAAAGGAGTTCGAAAGGACCAGGAAACCGACAGCGATGCAAAAGCTCCGCCTCTATAGTGACCGCCGACCGCGCGACTCCTCAACCGCCGCCCGGAGGAGGCTGTTGTTACTTCCGTCCGCCGTCCCGACCTGCCCTCCAGGAGCTGCGTACCGGCCGCTGGATGGCGATGCGCGGTCTCCTGCTGGAGACCAGAGAGTGGTGGCAGTGGACCCAGCGCACCCAGGTCCTCGCGACCGCGGCGGCCGGTACCGACGTGGTGCGGGCCTGGCTGTCCGAGGAGCCGCACAGCGTCCCGGCCGTCGTGATGCACGCCCGGGTCACCGTGGAACGCGCCCTGCGGGCACACCGGGAGGAGCACCGCCGTACGCACGAGCTGTGGCAGGAGGCAGGCGTGCGAGACGACGACGCGCACCGCACCGCACGACCCGGTCCCCTGGGCGTGCCTGCTGACGCCGGCCCAGCTGGACCGGCACCAGCGCTGGTCCGAGCGCCGGTGGGGACCGCCCGAGCCGATGCTGCCGCCGGGCCCGTGGGGCTGCTCGCGGAGGCCGACAAGCGTGACCCGTACAACCGCGAGGCCCATCACCGGATGCTGCAGTTCCTCTACGGGCGCGGCGCCAACGGGCGGCCGGCGGAGGCGTCCGGGTATGCGCACCGGACTCCTGGTTCGAGCTCAGCCGTCCCGCCGAGCGCTCCCTGGACGCCCGTCCCCTGGGCCTACCGCACCTCGGACGCGGGCGACCGCAGCCAGGCGGTGGACGTCTTCCTCCAGGCGCGCACCCGCACCCGGTCGGCCGCGGACGACTTACGCCCACACCCCTGACCCCGTCCTCTCCCGGAGGTAGGTTCCGCATGTCCCGCACCCCCGCTCCGTCCGGCGTCCCGCCCCACGACGAGGAACAGCGCCTGCGTGAACTCGGCTACCGCCCGGTGCTCGCCCGCCGTATGGGCGGCTTCGGCAACTTCGCCATCAGCTTCTCCGTGATCTCGATCCTGTCCGGCTGCATGACCCTGTACGGCTTCGGCATGGGCGCCGGCGGACCCGCCGTGATGCTGTGGGGCTGGGCCGGTGTCGGCCTGTTCGTGCTGTGTGTCGGACTCGCGCTGGCGGAAGTCACCAGCGCGTACCCGACCTCAGGCGCCCTGTACTACATGGCCGACCGGCTCGGCGGCCGGCGCTGGGGCTGGTACACGGGCTGGCTGAATCTGCTCGGTCTGCTGGGTGCGATCGCCGGCATCGACTACGGTGCCGCCCTGTTCACCGGCGCCTTCATGAACCTCCAGTGGGGCTTCGAGCCGACGCCGGAGAAGACGTTCCTGATCTTCATGGTGATCCTGCTGCTGCACGCCACGCTGAACCTGTTCGGCGTCCGGCTGGTCAGTGTGCTCAACTCCATCAGCGTGTGGTGGCACCTCGCCGGTGTGGCGGTCATCGTCGGCGCGCTGGCCATCGTCCCCGACCACCACCAGTCGCCGTCCTTCGTCTTCACCGAGTTCGTCAACGACACCGGCTGGTCCAACCCCGTCTACGTCGCCGCGATCGGCCTGCTGCTCGCGCAGTACACCTTCTCCGGCTACGACGCCTCCGCCCACCTCTCCGAGGAGACCTCGAACGCCTCGGTGTCGGCGGCCCGCGGCATCGTGCGCGCCATCTGGGTCTCCTGGATCGCGGGCTTCGTGCTGCTCGCCGGCCTCACCTTCGCCATCCAGGACTACGACGCCACACGCGCCAGCGAGACCGGGGTGCCGCCCGCGCAGATCCTGCTCGACGGCCTCGGCACGGACGGCGCGAGCGCCCTGCTGCTCGTGGTGATCGTCGCCCAGCTGTTCTGCGGCAACGCCGAAGTGGCCGCGGCCAGCCGCATGGTGTTCGCGTTCAGCCGGGACCGGGCGCTGCCGGGCTCCCATCTGTGGCGCAGGGTCAGCAGCCGCACTCAGACCCCGGTCGCCGCCGTCTGGCTGTCGGTGGCGGTCGCCTGCCTCCTCGCCCTGCCATCCCTGTACTCGGCGACGGCGTACGGCGCGGTCACCGCCATCAACGTCATCGGCATCACGCCCGCTTACGTCATCCCCGTGTTCCTGCGTCTGCGGGCGGGCGACCGCTTCCAGCCGGGGCCCTGGAATCTGGGCCGGTGGAGCAGGCCGATCGGCTGGATCGCGGTGGCGTGGGTGGCCTGTGTGACGGTGCTGTTCTGCCTGCCCCAGTCGTCTCCGGTGACGGTCGACACAATGAACTACGCCTCCGTCGCCCTCGCTGTCGTACTCGTCCTCGCCACGGTGTGGTGGTTCGTCGCCCGGCGTTCGTACGGAACGCCCACCACAGCGGCGTACGGCGACGACCGGGAACAGGCCGAACGGGCCGAGGGAATCGTCTGAGCTGCGCGATCCGGGCATCGGTCCAGGTACGAACTCCTGTGCCCGATACGGCAGGATGAGCCCTCGCGCCGGACATCGAAGGACCTGTCCGGCGCGAGGCGTACATCACGGAAGCGAGCAGGTGACCAGGTGACGAGACTTCACATCCGGCTGTCGGCGAGGAATGTCCCCGCGGATCTTCTCACCGGAGGTGACCGGTGAACCGCGAACTCACCATGCACGACCTGGTCATCGCCGGTATCGCGATGGCCGCGGGACTGCTGGCGGCGTTCCTGCTGCGGATGCTGCTGCGCTGGCTGGGCAAGCACGCGGACCGCACCCGCTGGACGGGCGACGAGGTCATCGTCGCCGCGCTGCGGACCGTGGTGCCGTGGGCCGCGGTGGTGGCCGGCGCGGCGGCCGCGGCGGCGGCGCTGCCGCTCACCAGGACGGTTCATCGCAACGTCAACCAGGGCCTGACCGTCCTGCTGATCCTCGTCGTGACGATCGCGGCGGCCCGAATGGTCGCCGGACTGATCCGCACGGTCACCCAGGCCCGCTCCGGGGTCGCCGGGTCGGCCACGATCTTCGTCAACATCACCCGGGTCGTGGTCCTGGCGATCGGCTGCCTGGTGGTGCTGCAGACGCTGGGCATCTCCATAGCCCCGCTGCTCACCGCCCTCGGTGTGGGTGGTCTCGCGGTCGCCCTGGCGCTTCAGGACACGCTCGCCAACCTCTTCGCGGGCATCCACATCCTCGCCTCGAAGACCGTCCAGCCCGGTGACTACATCCGCCTCAGCAGCGGCGAGGAGGGCTATGTCACCGACATCAACTGGCGGCAGACCACCGTCCGCAACCTCTCCAACAACCTGGTCATCATCCCCAACGGCCAGCTGGCGGGGACGAACATGACCAACTACAACCGCCCCGAGCAGGACCTGACCATCCTGCTCCAGGCGGGGGTCGCCTACGACAGCGACCTGGAGCACGTGGAGCGGGTCACCATGGAGGTGATCGCCGAGGTGATGACCGAGATCACCGGCGCCATGCCGGACCATGAGCCTGCGGTGCGCTTCCACACCTTCGGCGACTCGCGCATCGGGTTCACGATCATCCTGGGCGTCGGCGAGTTCAGCGACCAGTTCCGGATCAAGCACGAGTTCATCAAGCGCCTGCACAAGCGCTACCGCGAGGAGGGTATCCGCATCCCCTCCCCGACCCGCACGGTGGCCCTGCAGCAGGGCGCGGTGTCGATTCCGCAGCAGCGCGGCGCGGAGATCGTGGTCGAGCCGGGCGAAATCCCCTCCGCCCGGCTCGACTGATCCCTTACCTCGGCTGATCCCTTACAGGGTGGCCGAGTTGTCGTGGTGCCCGTCCGTCCGGTTCTCCGGCCGCCGCAGTGACGAGCTCGGCGGCGTCACCGTCCAGTCGGGGTGGCCGGGCATCCGCGGGGTCTTCGTGCCGTAGAGCCAGTCCCGCAGGAAACCGGACAGGTCGCGGCCGGAGACCTCCGAGGCGACGGCGATGTAGTCGTCCGTGGACGCCGAGGCGTTGCGGAAGCGGTCCAGGAAGGCGCGCTCCACGGCGTTGAACGCGGTCTCGCCGATCTCGTTGCGCAGGGCGTAGAGCACGAGGACGCCGCCGAGGTAGCGCTGGGAGTCGAAGAGGTTGGCCGCGTCCGGGGCGGCGACCGGACCCGAGTCGCGGCGCCACTGGTCGCCCTGCGCGTAGGTGTGCTTCATCCGGGCCGCCATCGTGGTCATGCCGATGGAGTCCGGCCAGCCGCGCTCGTAGCGGTAGAGCAGCCCGTAGAAGTCGGCGTGGCCCTCGTTGATCCACAGGTCGGCCCAGGTGGCCGGGGAGACCAGGTTGCCGAAGTAGGAGTGGACCAGCTCGTGCATCATGTGCGAGCCGATCCTGGGCTCCTCCTGGAGGAGGTAACCCGGCCGGTACACCGTGAGGGTCTGCGTCTCCAGTCCGGTGAACCCACCGGGGAGCTCGGAGATGTCGGCGTTGACCGGCAGCAGACCGTACGTCTCGAAGGGGTAGGCGCCGAGTCGGGCCTCGAGCCAGCCGACCAGGTTGGGCGTGAGCGCGAGCGCCGGTTCCAGCGCGGCGGCCCGCGAGACGGGGACGACGTCCCGCAGCGGCAGCCCGTGCGGCCCCTGGCGTTCCTTGATCACATAGTCGCCGACGGTGATCTGCACGATCTCGGTGGCGATGGGCGAGCGGGAGCGGTACGTGTACGCGGTCCGGCCGCCGGCAAGTTCCTCGGTGCGGACGAGCCGGCCGCTGGCCACGCCGCGCAGGCCGTCCGGGACGGTGATGCGGAAGGTGAAGTCGGCCTTGTCCGAGGGGTGGTCATTGCACGGGAACACGGTGTGCGCCGAGTCCGGCTGGGGGCAGATGGCGAAGCCGTCGGGGGTGGGGACCCAGGCCGTGTGCGCGAGGGTGCGGCGCGGGTCCGCCGTGTACGTCACGGCGACGGCGACCTTCTTGCCTGCGGGCAGGCATCGGGCGGGCGTGATCCGCAGCTTCTCGTCGGCCTGCTCGAAGGCGGCCGTGCGGCCGGCCACCGTGACGGTGCGTATGTCCAGGCCGAGGGCGTCCAGGGAGAAGCGGGTCAGCTCCTGGGTGGTGGTGATCTTCAGGGTGGCCGTGGCGTCGACGAGCTTCGTCGTGGCGTCGTAGGCGAGGTCGAGGTGGTAGGCCGATACGCGGTAGCCGTCGTTGCCGAGGCTCGGGTAGACGGGGTCCCCCAACGTCTCCGGGCCGGGCGTGCCCGTGGCTGCCGGAGCCGCGTGCGCCTGGGCGCCTACGGACAGGGCCGCGGCGGTGCCGATCAGGGCGGCCGGGGCGGTCACTCTGCTGCGATATCTCATGGTCCGCTTTCGCTCGGGCGGCCGGGTGGTCAGATCCGGCCGTCGGATGAAGTGCGATCAAGGTGCACGACCACAAGATCAGACGCTTGGAAACCCTCAGAAGATGCACCGAATCCGCGAAACCGTGCGAGGACCCCTGTCGAGCCGCGGTCGGTCACGAGATATCTTGATGTCGAGCAATGTTGCAGACGTGGAGCGGAGCACCCGGTGACTGACTCGACCATCATCTATACGCACACTGACGAGGCCCCGGCCCTGGCAACGTATTCCTTCCTGCCGGTGGTCCAGGCGTACGCCTCGCAGGCGGGTGTCGCCGTTCAGACGCGGGACATCTCGCTGGCCGGCCGCATCCTCGCGGTGTTCCCGGAGTACCTCACCGAGGACCAGCGCATCCCGGACGCCCTGCACGAGCTGGGCGAGCTGGCCAAGACGCCCGAGGCCAACATCATCAAGCTGCCGAACATCTCGGCGTCCATCCCGCAGCTCAAGGCCGCGATCTCCGAGCTGCAGGCGCATGGCTACGCGCTGCCGGCCTACCCGGACGACCCGAAGACCGACGAGGAGCGGGAGATCCAGGCCCGCTACGACAAGATCAAGGGCTCCGCGGTCAACCCGGTCCTGCGTGAGGGCAACTCCGACCGCCGAGCCCCCGCCTCGGTCAAGAACTACGCCAAGACCCACCCGCACCGCATGGGCGCCTGGAGCTCCGACTCCAAGACGAACGTGGCGACGATGGGCGTCGACGACTTCCGGTCCACCGAGAAGTCCGTCGTGATCTCCGAGGCCGGCTCGCTCCGTATCGAGCTCAAGGGCGACGACGGCTCCACCACCGTCCTGCGTGAGTCCGTACCCGTCCTCGAGGGCGAGGTCGTCGACGCCTCCGTGATGCGCGTGGCCGCGCTGCGCGAGTTCCTGACCGCGCAGGTCGCCCGGGCCAAGGCGGAGGGCGTGCTGTTCTCCGTGCACCTCAAGGCCACGATGATGAAGGTCTCCGACCCGATCGTCTTCGGCCATGTGGTCCGCGCCTTCTTCCCGAAGACGTTCGCACAGTACGGCGACAAGCTCGCCGCCGCCGGTCTGACCCCGAACGACGGTCTGGGCGGCATCTACAAGGGCCTGGAGTCCCTGCCCGAGGGCGCCGAGATCAAGGCCTCCTTCGACGCCGAGCTCGCCGAGGGCCCGGAGCTGGCGATGGTCGACTCCGACAAGGGCATCACCAACCTGCACGTGCCGTCCGACGTCATCGTCGACGCCTCCATGCCGGCCATGATCCGCACCTCCGGCCACATGTGGGGCCCGGACGGCCAGGAGGCCGACACCCTCGCGGTGCTGCCGGACTCCTCCTACGCGGGCGTCTACCAGGCCGTGCTCGACGACTGCCGCGCCAACGGCGCCTACGCCCCGTCGACCATGGGCTCGGTCCCGAACGTCGGCCTCATGGCGCAGAAGGCCGAGGAGTACGGCAGCCACGACAAGACCTTCGAGATCCCGGTCACCGGCACGGTCCGCCTGGTCGACCAGAACGGCGACGCCGTCATCGAGCAGACCGTCTCCGCCGGTGACATCTTCCGCGCCTGCCAGACCAAGGACGCCCCGATCAAGGACTGGGTGAAGCTGGCCGTCACGCGCGCCCGCGCCACCGGCGACCCGGCGGTGTTCTGGCTGGACGAGACCCGCGCGCACGACGCCAACCTGATCGCCAAGGTCGACGCGTACCTGCCGGAGCACGACACCGAGGGTCTGGACATCCGCATCCTCGCCCCGGTCGAGGCCACCAAGCTGTCGGTGGAGCGTATCCGCCGCGGCGAGAACACGATCTCGGTGACGGGTAACGTCCTGCGCGACTACCTCACCGACCTGTTCCCGATCCTGGAGCTGGGCACCAGCGCCAAGATGCTGTCGGTCGTGCCGCTGATGGCGGGCGGCGGCCTGTTCGAGACGGGCGCCGGCGGCTCCGCGCCGAAGCACGTCCAGCAGCTGGTCAAGGAGAACTACCTGCGCTGGGACTCGCTCGGCGAGTTCTTCGCGCTGGTTCCGTCCCTGGAGCAGTACGCCGACTTCACCGGCAACTCCCGCGCGAAGGTCCTCGCCGACACCCTCGACCGCGCCACGGCGACCTTCCTCAACGAGGACAAGTCCCCGACCCGTCGCGTCGGCGGCATCGACAACCGCGGCAGCCACTTCTATCTGTCCCTGTACTGGGCGCAGGAGCTGGCCCAGCAGACCGACGACGCCGACCTGGCGAAGGCGTTCGCGCCGCTCGCCGAGACGCTCACCGCGAACGAGCAGAAGATCGTCGAGGAGCTGAACGCGGTGCAGGGCAACCCGGCCGACATCGGCGGCTACTACCAGCCCGACGCGGCGAAGGCCGCCACGGTCATGCGCCCGTCCACCACGTGGAACGAGGCGCTCGCGTCCCTGAGCTGACGTAGGGGCGGGGTTTTACGGCCCGCTCGTCTTGTCCGCCCCGGTCGGGTTGCCCGGCCGGGGCGGAGCCGTACGCGGTGCCGCCCCAGGCGGCACGCATGCCCGCAGCTTGTGAGGAGTCTCCCGATGTCCCGCCACTCACCGCCCTCCTTCGAGCTGCTGCCCGGCGCCGAAGACTCCCCCGTGATCCTCCATGTGCCGCACGGAGCACGGGACATGCCGCCTCACGTGCGCTCGGGCATCGTGCTGGACGACGACGCGCTGGAGCGGGAGCTCGACCGCATCACCGACGCGCATACGGCTGAACTCGCGGACGTGGCGGCCGAGTTGTGCGCCGTGACGCCCTGGCGGTTCGTCAATCGGCTCTCCCGGCTGGTCGTCGACCCGGAGCGGTTTCCGGACGAGCGGGAGGAGATGCTCGCCGTGGGGATGGGTGCCGTGTATACGCGGACCACTCAGCGGGGGGTGCTGCGGGCGGACGGCACCGACCCCGAGCCCTTGATCGACGCGTACTTCCGGCCGTACGCACAAGCCATGACGGACTCCGTGGCGGATCGGCTGGAGGCCGCCGGGCGGGCCGTGATCATCGATGTGCACTCCTATCCCAGCGCCCCGCTGCCGTACGAGCTGCACGGCTCGGGGCCTCGGCCGCCCGTCTGTCTCGGTACCGACTCCTTCCACACGCCGCCGGAGCTGGTGGCCGCCGCCCGGGAGGCCTTCGGGGAGGTGGGGCTGGACAGCCCGTTCAGCGGTACGTATGTGCCGCTGGAGTTCTACCGGGCCGAGCCGCGGGTGAGCGCACTGATGGTGGAGATCCGCCGGGACACGTATATGACGGAGCCTGGCGGGCCCGCGGGGAGCGGGCTGTCCCGGCTCGCCTCGGCGTTGGCGCGGCTGGTCGACGCCGTGCCGCACTGACCCTCCGGCCGTCCGGCCCTCCGGCTGGAGCACTCCCGCGCGACAGACGGGGCGGGGGCGGTGAGGGTGGGGGCATGACCGAGGAGACGACCACCACGCTCATCGACCAGGCCCCGCCGCCGGTACGGGACTGGCCCGCGCTCGACCTGGACGGGACGGAGTTCGACCCGTTCCTCGCGGACCTCATGCGCGAGGGCCCGCTGACCCGGATCCGGCTGCCGCACGGCGAGGGGTGGGCGTGGCTGGCCACTCGCTACGACGACGTGAAGATGATCACCAACGATCCACGGTTCGGCCGTGCGGAGGTGACGAAGCGTCAGGTGACGCGGATGGCCCCGCACTTCAAGCCGCGGCCGGGTTCGCTGGCCTTCGCCGACCAGCCCGACCACAACCGGCTGCGCAAGGCCGTCGCCGGTGCGTTCACCGTGGGTGCGATGAAGCGGCTGCGGCCCCGGGCGCAGGAGATCCTGGACGGCCTGGTGGACGGCGTCGTGCAGGACGGGCCTCCCGCGGATCTCATCGAGCGGGTGCTGGAGCCCTTCCCGATCAACCTGGTCAGCGAGGTCATGGGCGTACCCGCCGCCGACCGGGAGCAGGTGCACGCCTGGACGCGACAGATCATCTCCACCTCCGGTGGCGCCGAGGCCGCCGGCCGTGCGAAGAACGGCATGTACGCCTGGATCACGGAGACGATCCGCGGCGGGGGCAGCGGAGGCGACGACGTGTACTCGTTGCTGGGCGCCGCCGTCGGGCGAGGCGAGATCAGCGAGACGGAGGCGGTGGGCCTCGCCGGTCCGCTGCAGATCGGCGGCGAGGCCGTGACCCACAACTGCGGCCAGATGCTCTACCTGCTGCTCACCCGGCCCGAGCTCATGGAGGGGGTGCGCAACAGGCCCGAGGTACGGGACGCCGCCCTGGACGAGCTGCTGCGGTACATCCCGCACCGCAGCTCCGTCGGCCTGGCCCGTATCGCCCTGGAAGACGTCGAGTTGCGCGGGCAGCGCATCGCCGCGGGCGACGCCGTCTACGTCTCCTATCTGGCCGCCAACCGCGACCGGGAGGTCTTCCCCGAGCCGGACCGGATCGACCTCGACCGCGTCCCGAACCCGCACCTGGCCTTCGGCAACGGCTCGCACTACTGCACCGGTGCCGTCCTCGCCCGCCTGCAGACCGAACTGCTCATCGGCACACTGCTGGAGCGGCTGCCGGGGCTACGGCTCGCCGTCCCCGCCGACCAGGTTCTCTGGCGCCGCAAGACGATGATCCGCGGGCCACAGACCCTGCCGTGCGCCTGGTGAGTCGGGCGGCACCCGGACTCCCCAGGCCCGCCCGCCCCACCGGTGTCAGGCCCGCAGCCACTCCGTGACGACGACTTCCCCGCCGGTCCGCAGCCTCAGGGCGAACGGGCCTGCCGGGGGTGCGTCGCCGGCGAAGCGGCCCATGTCGTCGGACGTCAGCGTGGTGGGCGGAGCCGTCGGCGGGCCGCTGAGCACCTCGATGCTCGCCGACTGCGGCGGCAGCACCTGACCCAGCAGCCCCTGCCCGGTCACCTCCACGTCGACGGTCACGTCCCCCGAGCGGAAGGTCAGCATCCGCGGCGCGTCCGTGACCCCTCTGACCGGGATCGCGTCGATCAGCGAGTCGAAGGTCAGCTCGGCCAGCCGGGCGTCGAGGTCGCGCAGCGCGTACGCCTCGACGGCGCTGCGTCGCAGTTCCGCCGGGACGGGGTCGAGGATGGCGGCGGCCTGGCGGAGTTCGTCCAGCAGGCCGTCGACCAGGTCCTCGTCCAGCCCTTCTTCGTCGCCGAAGCGCTCGTCGTCGGTCTCGTTCACAACGCTCCCTCGAGTCGGGCCCTCAGGCGTCGCAGACAGCGCTGGCGCAACGGCCCGATGCTGCCCACGGCGATGCCCAGTGCGGCGGACACCTCCTGGTAGCTGGGCGGCGGCGTGGCCATCAGCATCCGCAGCAACTGCCTGCAGCGCTCGCCCAGTTCCTCGAACTCCTGCCACAGCCGCCGGATGCGCTCGGTCTGGGCCGCGGCGTCCTCCGAGTCGATGACCGACTGCTCGGGCGTACGGTCCTCGCTGACCCGGTCCAGCAGCTGGGCGTCGTCCGTGGGAGTCAGCCGCCTCAGG
Organism: Streptomyces sp. DG2A-72; assembly: GCF_030499575.1. NCBI lineage: Bacteria > Bacillati > Actinomycetota > Actinomycetes > Kitasatosporales > Streptomycetaceae > Streptomyces > Streptomyces sp. DG2A-72. Next base: position 9,449,119 of record NZ_JASTLC010000001.1, on the reverse strand, counting down.
CTCTTGAGCACCTTCAGGGACTCGTGCCGTGCGGTGCTGGCCAGCCACGCCCCTGCCTTCTGGGGCTCTCGGATGCGTCCGAGATGCTGGGCGAAGCGGAACCACACGGTCTGGTACACCTCGTGCGCGTCGGCGTCGGAGAGCCGGTGCGCGCGCACAACGGACCACACCAGTGGGCTCAGCCCTTCCACCAGCGCCTTCCAGGCCGCCGCGTCGCCGTCGACGGCTGACTGGACGAGCGCGCCGACATCTGCACGGTCCACGGCCCCACCCCTCGTGTACGGCACGTCATCGTACGCCGTGGAAGGGGCGGTTCCGGCAGTCATGCGCCTGCCGGGCGCTGGACGACCGGAACCGGACGCCAGGTCGACGGCCGCAGCGCCGGTACGTGCGCCCCGCGCACTTCGGCGAACTCGGTGTTCGCGGCGAGCAGCTGCCGTCGGGCGGCGCGGGCGTCGGCCTCCTTGTGCGCGGTCATATGGGCGGCGACCAGACCGGCGGCCACGGGGGTGGCGAACGAGGTCCCGCTCCAGTGCGCGAACCCCTCGAACATCACCTGGTCGGGCTTGGCCGAACCGGAGGTCAGTTCGCCGGTGTGGCTGGGGTGCACGCAGGTGCACAGGTAGGAGAAGCCGAACCGGCAGGCGTCGTACGTGGTGTGCTGGTACACGTACGGCACAGGAGTGTCGAAGCCGATGAGCGGGCTCGTCAGCTGCTCGCCGGGGGCGTAGACCTTGACCCAGGAGCCGTGATTGGTGAAGCAGGCGCCGAACTCGCCGTCGCTGCGCAGCGCGCCGACCGACAGCACGACGTCCTGGTACTCGGGCAGGTCGGCGTAGGCGGCGGGCCAGAACGGCGTGGCGCTGGCGTTGTTGCCGGCGGCCGCGACGAGCAGGGTGCGGGGCTGGTTCCGCAGCGCCTGCATGAAGGTCTCCACGCCGAGCAGCCCGGTCGCGCTGCCGTTCGGCGTGCCCGCGGAGAGGCTGATGATGTCCGGCCAGCCGTGCCGGTCGACGGCGTCGAAGAGCTTCTCGCCGAACTCGGACTCCAGGATGGCGCCCGCGTCGTTGAGCGTGTTGCTGACGTCGATGTCCGTGTTGGGCGACAGGGCCGCGACGAGTCCGGCGATGAACGTGCCGTGGCCGACGTACTGCTGGAGGACTCCGTTCTCGTCGCACTCCTTGATCTGGGCGTCCCCCTGCACATGCGCCATGAGCGGGTAGGAGCGGTAGTCGTGCACCAGGCCGGTGTCGATGACCAGCACGCCGACGGCCGTGTCCGGGTCGTACGACGCCTCGGCGGCGGACGGGTTGGGCGTCTGGGTGAGCAGGGCGGGCACGGGCTCCGCCGGATTGCAGGCGTTGACCGTCGTGGACACCACGTGGTTACGGCTGACCAGTTTGCGCCCGGTGCGCTCTTCCGCCGCCCGCAGGGCACGCAGGGCGCCCGCGACGGCACGGTCACCGCTGCGGTTGCCGTGGCCGGGGTCGCCGACCCGGATGCGGGTGATGCCTGACCGGTTGGTCTCCGGGCCCGCCCGGCGTACCCGGTCCGAGGTGAGGCCGGTGGCCTCGGTGAAGTGCGTGCGCACGGTCTCTTCGACGACCCGGGCCTCCTCCCCGTTGCGGGCGAGGACCACGCCCTTCTCGTAGAAGAACTCGGAAGAGTCGTCCGGCCCCATCGCCAGCGGCACGTCGGGCATGGAGCGCTGGATCTGGTCGAACTGCTCATGGAATCGCTGTGGTGCCATGCGTGTCCCCTCCCACTGAGGCGTCGGTCGTCAGTCAGAGTCACTGAGCCGTCGCTTGATACAGCACCAAACCCGTGTGGCGTGTGTCCGCGGCCACTACCATCCTTTGGGTGACAGCGGGAAGCGACTCGGTTCTCGAACTGCTGCCGATGGTGTTCGCCTCACCGAAAGAGGCTCTGGCGCGGGCGGAACAGGTGCTCGCCGACGATCCCTCACCGCTGCACGCCAGTGTCGCCCACCATGTGATCGGCATGTGGCAGCGGGACTTCGGCGACCTGCGGATCGCCCTGCGGCATCTGCGGCGCGCCCGCGATCTGGCGGCACGCGCCGGATCGGCCGACCGGGAGGCCGACGTCCTGGGCACCCTCGGCGTGGCGCTGGTCCATGCGGGCAGCACCCGGCAGGGCCTGGAGGCGTTCGAGCGGGGTGTCGCGCGCGGTACGGGACTCACCCGGGCGCGTGTGCTGTACCGCCGGGCCTACGTCTGGTGGGTGCTGGGCCATCACCGGGAGGCGCTGGAGGACGTACGCCGGGCCATACCCGTGCTGCGGCAGGCCGACGACGTCATCTGGACGGCGCGGGCGCTGACGCTGCGGGCGACCGTGCATCTGGCGCTGGGCGCGGTGGAGCGGGCCGAGGCCGACTTCACCGCAGCCGAGGCGCTGTGGGACACCACCGGCCAGGAGCACGACAAGGCGGACGCGGTGGAGAGCCGGGGGCTGGCCGCGTTCCGGTCGGGGGACGTGCCGGCCGCGCTGCGGCTGCTGGACGAGGCCGAGGAGCGGTACGCCAAGCTCGGCACGCCGACGTTCATGCTCAACATCCGGCGCTGCGAGGTCCTGATGGCGGCCGGCCTCGCCCCCGAGGCGCTCGCCGAGGCCGACACTGCCATAGGCGTGCTCGACGGCATCGGCGGGCAGTCCACGCGGAAGGCGGAGCTGCTGCTGGCCGCCGCTCGCGCGGCACGGCTCGCGGGCGATCCGCAGACCGCGATCGCCCGCGCGGATCTGGCCGTACGGCTGTTCGCGGCGCAGCGGCGCACCTGGTGGGAGACGCACGCCCGGCTGGTGCTGATCGAGGCGCGGGTTGCCGCCGGGCGGGGCTCGGGCCGTCTCGTCGCGGACGCCGCCGCGGTGGCGGACCGGCTGGCCGCGTTCGGCGCGCCGGCCGCGCCCGAGGCTGCGCTGCTCGCGGGCCGGATCGCCCTCGAGCTGGGCTGGCGGACCGACGCGGAACGGCACTTGACCGTCGCCGCCCGCAGCCGGCACAGCGGGCCGCCGCTGGCGCGGCTGACGGGCTGGGCGGCGCAGGCGCTGCGGGCGCAGGCCGCCGGTTCCGGCCGACGAGTGCTGGAGGCGTGCCGGCGCGGGCTCGACGTACTCGACGACCACCGGATGACGCTGGGCGCCTCGGAGTTGCGGGCCCGCGCCACCGAGCAGGGCGCCGAGCTGGCCGCGCTCGCCCAGCAGGCGAGTCTGCTCTCCGGCGGGCCGCGGCAACTGCTGGTGTGGAGCGAACGCTGGCGGTCCACCGTACTGTCGGCGCCACCCACCCGCCCGCCCGCCGACCCGACGCTGCAACGCGGCCTCACCGCCTACCGGGAGATCGCCGCACGCGCGGAGGCCGCCCGTATGGAAGCACGGCCTGTCCCGGCTCTGGAGCGTGAACAGCGGCGGCTGGAACGGGAGATCCGATCTCGCACCCTGCACATCCGCGGCGACGCGCCCTGCGACGAGTCCTCCTTCGACCCGGCCCGGCTGCTGGCGCGGCTCGGCGAGGTACGGCTGGTCGAACTCGTGGTGCTCGACGGGCGCGTGCATGTGCTGCTGTGCGGGCAGGGGCGGGTCAGGCGGTACGAGGCCGGGCTGCTCACGGACGCGGTCGTCGAGGCCGAGCATGTGCAGGCCGGGCTGCGGCGGCTGGCGCATCCGGGGGCGGAGGGCCGGTTGCCGGTGGTGGAGGCGGCGGGGCGGCGGCTGGAGGAGCTGCTGCTCGGCCCGGCAGCCGCGCATCTGGGCTCCGGCCCGGTCGTGGTGGTGCCGCCGGGCCGGCTGCACCGGGTGCCGTGGGCGCTGCTGCCGTCGCTGCGGGAGCGGGTGCTCAGCGTGTCGCCGTCGGCCAGCAGCTGGCTGCGGGCGAGGGAGACCGAGCCGCCGCCGGGTGGCCGTCATGTCCTGGTGCGCGGGCCGGGGCTCGCCACCGGCGGTGCGGAAGTGCCGGAACTGGCGGACCGGTACGGCAAGTCGACGGTCCTGGAGCACGACCACGCGCGCGTGCCGCGGGTCCTGGAGGAACTGGACGGGGCGGCGCTGGCCCATATCGCGGCGCACGGCACCTTCCGTGCGGACAGTCCGCTGTTCTCCTCGCTGCGGATGGCCGACGGGCCGCTCATCGTGCACGACTTCGAGCGGCTGGACCGCAGCCCGTACCGGATCATCCTGTCCAGCTGCGACACCGCGCGGCTGGCCTCCGTCGGCGCCGACGAACTCCTCGGTCTCGTCACGGCGCTGCTGCCGCTGGGGACGGCGGGTGTTGTGGCGAGCAGTGCGCCTGTCAATGACGCGGCGGTGGTGCCGTTGATGCTCGCGCTGCATAAGGGGCTGAGCGTGGGGCTGTCGTTGGCCGAGGCGTTGCGGGATGCTCGCGGGGCGCTGCCGGGGGATGCGGTGCATCAGGCTACGGGGTGGGCGTTTTCGGCGTTCGGGGCGGCTTAGCTCCGCTGGTTGGGCTGTTCTTCGGCTGCGGGTGAGTGGGGGCTGGTCGCGCAGTTCCCCGCGCCCCTTACGGGGCGCTGCACTCACGCCGGTTGAGCGTCCAGCAGGCATGGCAAAGTTGCTCGGTCGCTTGCGCCCAGTCTGGCGTATGCGCTGTAGAGGTGGTTGCCGACTGTGCGGATGGAGAGGGTGAGGCGGTCGGCGATCTGGCGGTTGGTGAGGCCTGCCGCCGCGAGGGTGACGATCTGGCGTTGGCGGGCGGTGAGTTCGCCGAGGACCAGGCCGGACAGGGCCGGGGTACGGGCGCCCTGGCAGCGCCGGGCCAGGGCGACGGCGCGGGTGCGGGAGGTGCGGGCGGCGCGTGGGTCGCGGTGGGAGCGTGCGGCCTGGGCGTGCGCCTCGGCCGCGAAGAGCATCAGGCCGCGCTCCTGCAGGCGTTCGGCGGCACGGTCCAGGGCCGGTCCGTCGCCGCGGGTGAGCGCGTCCGCGTGGGCTGCGAAGGCGCTGTCCACGGGCAGCCGGGAGGCGGTCTTTCCGGGAGCGCCGAGGCGCACGGCGTCGTACAGCGCCAAGACATCGTCCCCGGCGATCGACCGGACGGCGGAGTCGATGTCGCCGCGTGCCGCCGCCAGCCAGGTCGCCGCCTCACCCGTTGCCGGAGGTGCGGTGAGGGCCTCGTGCGCCGGCGTCACTTCGCCCGACTGGGCGGCGGCGAGGGTGAGTTCGAGGAGGCAGGAGGGATCGTCGGGCGATTCCCGCAGGCCCTCGCGCGCCCAGGCCGCGGCCTCGCGCAGTTCGCCGCGCAGCCGCACGGCACGCGCGCGTACGGCCGCGTAATCGGCGGGGACCGGCTCCCCCTCCTCGACGAGCCACTCCCCCACGGGTGACCACAGCGTCCGTACGTCGGCCTCGTCGATCTGCCGTGCCAGCTCGACCGCCTCGTCCTTGAGGGCCGGGCCGCACTGGTCCGGGGTGCGGGCCAGTCTCCGGGCGCGCAGCCGGCCGGCCATGGCCCGCAGCACCGGGCCGTGCAGGGGGTGGGCGAGTCGTACGGCGCCATGGTCGTCGATGTCGATCAGGCCGTCGGTCTCCAGGCGTTCGAGGACGCGCAGATCGAAGTCGTCGGCGGGCGGCGGCAGGGGGTCGGCGAAGGCGAGGAGTTCGAGGGTCTCGCGCTCGTCGGGGTCGACGCGGTGGATGACGTGAGCGGTGCGTTCGCGCACGGTCGCGGTCAGGGGTACCGGGCCGCGCCAGGCCCGTTCGTCCGAGCCCGGGATCGCGGTGAGCAAGCCCTGTTCGCGCAGCGCACCGGACAGGTCGCGCAGCAGCCGGAGGTCGCCGCGGCACAGTCGGTGCAGCCGGTTCACGGTGAGCGGCTCCAGTCGGTTGCCGGCGCCCGCGGCGGCCAGCCGGTCCGTCTCCTCGCGCGGCAGCGGCTCCAGGGTGAGGCGCGGCAGCAGCTCACCGGTCCACAGCCGGGACACCGCGCCGGGCACCGGTACGTCGTCCGTGGCCACCACCAGCAGCCGGGTGCGGCCCTGCACCGCCAGCTGGTGGACCAGGGCGGCCGAGGCGTCGTCGAGGAGATGTGCGTCGTCGACGAGCAAGGTCCGTACGGCGGAGAGCAGTTGGACCGCCTTGTGCAGGGTGACCGTCTCGGGCAGCAGGTGCGCGAACGCGGCGAAGGGGATGTGCCGGGCCTCGGGCGTGCCGGCCGCCTTGGCGCGGTCGCTGCCGCGGACCGCCTCCGTGACGAGCCGGGTCTTGCCACAGCCCGCGGGTCCCGTCACCACGATGCCGTGCCGGCTCGCGCCCAAGGACCGGCGGATCAGTTCCAGTTCGTTCTCCCGGCCGGTGAACGGCCAGGGCAGCTCAAGGGTCTTCGCGTTCCGTTCGTAAGTCGTCACGTGAACAAGAGCACGGTTACTCACACCTGATACAGGGGGACTTGAGTAGCCCCCGACTCAGGCGCCCGGGGGCGGTCGACGGCAACCTGATCGCATGACCGCACGCTACTGCTCCCTCGCGCAGCAGTCGGCTCCCGTCTTCGCACCGGGGCTGACCGCCGAGCGGCTCAGTGCGCTCATCAGCGGTCGCCAGATGTGGGTCAACGGCACGGTGCTGTACTACTACTTCTTCGACGGAGACGGCGACGACTCCGTCATCGCCGTGCCGGGGACCGGGGAGAGCCGCCGGGTGTCCTGGGTCGGCCCCAAGGAGCAGCAGGACGTCGTGCGGGAGTGCTTCCAGGAGTGGGGAGACCTGGGCATCGGTCTCCACTTCGTGGAGGTCGGGGACCGCTCGGAGGCCGAGCTGCGCATCGGGTTCCAGCTCGGTGACGGGTCCTGGTCGACGGTCGGCAAGGACGCGCTGCGGGTCGGCCGTGGTGAGCGGACCATGAACTTCGGCTGGGACCTGACCGCGCCCGGGGAGCGCGGGACGGCCCTGCACGAGATCGGGCACGCGCTCGGCATGCTGCACGAGCACCAGAACCCGTTCGCGGGCATCCACTGGGACGACGAGGCCGTGTACGCCGATCTGGCGGGCCCGCCCAACTTCTGGAGCCGCGACAGGACCTTCTTCAACATCCTGCGCAAGCTCGACCCGGACGAGGTCAACGGCTCCGTCTGGGACCCGCAGTCGATCATGGAGTACCCCTTCTCGGACGGGCTGATCCTGGAGCCGGAGCAGTACCGCGCGGGCCTGAACCCGCCCGGCATCCTCTCCCCCGCCGACAAGGAGTTCGTCCTGCGCTGGTACCCGCCGGCCGAGGTGCAGCAGCCACCCGCGCTGCAGCCCTTCCGCTCGGCGCCGCTCCGCCTCGCCCCTGGCGAGCAGGCCGACTTCACCGTCGACCCGCCGGAGACCCGCGAGTACAGCGTGGGCACCTTCGGCGACAGCGACACCGTCGTCGTGGTCTTCGAGGAGCGGGACGGTGAACCCCGCTACCTCTCCGGCCAGGACGACGGCGGCACACCGCACAACGCAGCCATCAAGGTCCGGCTCATCAAGGGCCGCCGCTACTTCGTCCGTGTGCGCCTCCACTCGACGTGGGGATCGGGGGATACGGCGGTCATGTGCTGGTGACAGCACATGACCGCCCCTCACGGACGGTCGGACCACTGTCCGGCACCGGGGGAGCGGTGGCGGAACGCCACCTTCGGGGGACAGTGTCGCTTAGACACTGACGTCGGGGGCGTTCCGCCACCGCAGGCAGCAGGAAGCCCCGCACTACGAGGGAGGTGCGGGGCTTCCTGCTTGGTTATGCGCGCGAGGTCGGCGGCTCGGCGGTGAGTTCGTCGGTCAGGTTCAGGACGTCGTCGAGGCGGGTCCTCAGGCGCTCGACGAGGAGGATGAGCCCGGCCGCGTCCAGTTGGGACAGGTCGGCCGCGCGGGCGGATTCGAAGTCACGTCGGGCGAACTCGATGCGGGTTCGCTGGGAGTCGGTGAGGGGCCCCACGTGGGGGTGGGGCTTCTCATCGGTCACGGGGTGCCACCTGGTGCGCGCGATGGAGTTGAAGGGACGCGTGGGGTTTTTCATCGTTGGCCGGGGCGTTGCTATTAGGTCGCGCCCACGCGGCGAAGCCGCATCTTGATACAGCCCCGCGCCCCTTAAGGGCGTTGCCGCTCGCGGCCCCAAACAGCCAACGGTTGCAGCGCCACGTTGAGGCGTGTGCCGTCCTCCGTCAGTGAGTACTCGACGCGGGGCGGCACCTCGTCGTAGGAGACGCGGTGTACTACGCCGTCCGCTTCCATCTCGCGCAGGTGGGAGGCCAGGACCTTCTCGGTGATCCCGGGGAGCAGGCGGCGCAGTTCGCCGAAGCGGCGGTGGGGGTGTTCGTGGAGGGCCCAGAGGATCAGGACCTTCCACTTGCCGCCGATGACCTCCATCACGGTGTCGATGCCGCAGACGTGTCCGTCTGGTGTGCCCGGCCGGTTCAGCGTCGTCATGCCCCACCCCTCTGACGTGCTTGCTCACCCCAGAGTAACCACCCACTCCGAAGTGCGTACTTGATCACCTTCGGGGCTGCGACCAGCCTGATCGGCATGACACAGAATACTGCTGAGAAGACCCCCGTCACGCTGCTGGGCCTCGGGGCGATGGGCACCGCACTGGCCCGAGCCTGGATGGCCGCCGGGCACCCGCTCACCGTCTGGAACCGCACCCCGGCCCGCGCGGCGGCGCTCGGCGCCGGGGGCGCGCGGGTCGCCGACACCGCCGCCGAGGCGGTCGCGGCGAACATGCTGGTCGTCGTCTGCCTGTTGGACGACGCCTCGGTCGAGGAGGTGCTGGGCGGCACCGATCTGGCCGGCCGGGACCTGGTCAACCTGACCACCAGCACTCCGGCCCAGGCCCGCGCCCGCGCCGAGTGGGCCCGCGAGCGCGGCGCCCGCTACCTGGACGGCGGGATCATGGCAGTCCCGCCCATGATCGGCGTCCCGGAAGCGGGCGGCTACGTCTTCTACAGCGGCTCGCGGGAACTGTTCGAGCAGCACCAGGAGGCTCTGGGCGTCCCGGTCGGCACCCACTACGTGGGCACGGACGCGGGCTTCGCGGCCCTGCACGACGTGGCCCTGCTGAGCGCCATGTACGGGATGTTCGCCGGGGCCGCGCATGCCTTCGCGCTGATCCGCAAGGAGGACATCGACCCCGCGTCGCTCGCCCCGCTGCTCGCGGACTGGCTCGTCGCGATGGCGCCGGCCGTGCACACGACCGCCGATCAGCTGAAGAGCGGCGACTACACCAAGGGTGTCGTCTCGAATCTGGCCATGCAGGTGGCCGGCACGCCCACGTTCCTGAGCACGGCCGAGCAGCAGGGCGTCAGCCCTGAACTGCTCAGCCCCTACTTCGAGTTGATGCGCCGCCGCCTGGCCGAAGGCAGCGGTGAGGAGGATCTGACGGGCGTGATCGACCTGCTGGTGCAGTGACGGCATCGCCGTCCAAGCCGCCGGCGGCGCCACCCGCGACGACCTCCAGCAGGTGGCCGACATGTGCCCTGCGGAGCCGGCCACCTGCCTGAAGGCCCTGACGCGTCCGTGAACCGCCTTGCACCTAAGCGACCGTGAGCACGATCTTGCCCTGGATATGCCCTCGGGCGGCGCGCTCGTGCGCGGCTCGGGCATCCGCGAGCGGAAACGTGCTGTCGATCGCGACGCGGACCGTGCCCGCGTCGAGCAGGCGTCCCAGTTCAGCGAGTTGCGCGCCGCTGGAGCGGACCTGCGCGATCGAGACCGTGACGCCCAGCTTCGCGGTCTCTTCTTCGTCGAATTCGCCGGGGAACACCGGGAAGAGGGCCCCGCCGCGCTTGAGCGTGCGCAGAAGGCGGCTGCTGTGGGGGCCGCCGACGGTGTCGAGAACGAGGTCGACGTCGTGCACGAGTTCCTCGGGACGGTTCTTGGTGTAGTCGACGAGCTGATCGGCGCCGAGCTCGTTCAGGAACCATTCGTGCGCGCCCGATGCCACCGCGATGACCCGTGCACCCTTCCATTTCGCCAGCTGTAGCGCGAAGTGCCCCACGCCGCCCGCGGCGCCGTTGATGAGCACCGTCGTGCCGGCGTCGAGTGCCGTCGGGCGATGCCGCGCCTCCTGGAAGGGCGAGGGGTGATCGTGTCCGACCTCGATCAGGAACTGCCACGCCGTCAGCCCGGCCATGGGCGCCCCGGCGGCGTGCACGTGGTCGATACCGGCCGGCTTGCGTGCGAGGTCCGACGCGGGCGCGGCCACGTACTCGGCGTATACGCGGCCGTCGAAGCTGGGAAAACGCAGAAGACCGAAGACTTCATCACCTACGGCGAGGCCGTCCGCGTCCGCGGCGACGGCCTCGACGACACCCGACACGTCCGTCCCCGGAATCACCGGCAGACTGACCGTCGACTCCGTCTCCCCGGGCATCCTGGTCAGCCCGCCGCGCAGGTACCAGTCCGGAGGATTGACGCCGGCCGCGTGCACGCGAACGAGCACCTCGCCCGGCCCCGGCTCGGGGATCGGCACCTCGTCGTAGCGCAGAACGTCAGGGCCGCCGTGCTCATGGAGCCGGACCGCCCTCATCGTGTGTGTCGGCATCGTCTTCTCCTGCCCGCACAGCGGGATAGGCTTATTCGGATCAGCGATCCACATAAGTGGACCACTGATCCGAATATATGGACCACTGATCCGGATAGTCAAGAGGGGCAGATGCGGGCCGACGCCAGGAAGAACCGCGACCACCTGCTCGCAGTCGCGGGCACCGCCATCACCGAGCAAGGCGTCGATGTGTCACTGCGCGACATCGCGCGCAGGGCCGATGTCGGGCTCGCGACGCTGCTGCGGCACTTCCCGACGCGCGAGGCGCTGCTCGAGGCCCTGCTCCACACGAGCTTCGACGAACTGACGGCAAGGGCAGGCGAGTTCGAGACGTCGCGCTCGCCCGAAGACGCTCTCGTTTCGTGGCTGCGCGACTGCGTCGCGTGGACCACCGAGTACCGGGGCGTGACGGTACTGATGGCAGCCGCCATCGATGACCCCGAATCCGCACTCCACGCCTCGTGCGTCACCCTGCGCGCAGCCGGTGCGCGGCTCCTCACCCGTGCCCAGGCCGCCGGCACAGCGCGGAGCGATATCGATGGCACCGACTTGTTCGCGCTGGTAGCGGCGCTCGCCTGGCTCGGTGATCAACCCTCGCTCGCGCCACGCGCCGATCGCCTCTTCGACGTGGTCGCGAGCGCGATCCTGGCAAGCGCAGGCAGCAGCGAAGCCGAGGCGGGACGCCGCGCCCGTAACTGAAATCGCCGCGCGGCAGCGCCCTCAAAGAGGCGCGGGGAACTGCGTGACCAGGCCCCACCGGCCCGCAGCGTACGAGATCGACGCCGAGGTGTGGGAGCCGATCGTGCAGGAGCTGCGCGGCAGCTGACCGACCGGGCGCGGTGATGCGCCCGCACGCCGGAAGCGCACCCTTCACTCCGGCACACGCCCAGTGCGCCCTGATCCACAGTGCCCCCGCGCGCCTCTCCGCCACCGCGATCGCTCGCCCTAGGCTGTTCGATCAGTCGCCGGCGGAAGGACCTGGTGCGCATGTCGGAGTCATCGGTGATCGCCGGATTCGGTGCGGCACTGCCGGCGATCGCCTGCCGTCAGGAGGACGTCGTCGACCTGCTGCGGGCAAGCAGCCCGAACCAGCGGGTCGCGGCACGGATCGCCGCGCACTCCGGCGTCGCGCGGCGTCACCTGGCGGTGAGCCCGCTGCTGGAGGACATCAGCGACTGGTCCACGGCCGCGCGCATGCGCCGCTATCTGCAGGAAGCGCTGCCGCTGGGCAAGGATGCCGTCGCCTCGGCCCTGGACGCCACCGGGGTGGACCCGGCCGACGTGGGCCTGCTGTGCGTGGCGTCCTCGACCGGCTACGCGGCGCCCGGCCTGGACACCCGGGTCTCCCGCGACGTGGGGATGTCACCGCACGTGGAACGGCTCCTCGTGGGCCACATGGGCTGCTTCGCGGCGCTGCCCGCGCTGGCCGCCTGCGCCAACTACGTACGCCTCCATCGGCGCCCGGCCGTGCTGCTCAACGCCGAACTGTCGTCGCTGCACCTCCAGCCACCCCCGTGGGACGGCGACCAGGTCGTCGTGCACGTCCTGTTCGGCGACGCGGTCACCGCCACCGTCGTCCAGCCGGACGCACCGGCCGGGGACGGCGCCGGTCTGCGGATCGTGGACGTGCTGGCGCACACGGACACCGAGCACGAGGACCACATGCTGTGGACCGTGGGCGATCACGGTTTCCGGATGGGCCTGTCGCCGGAGGTGCCCGACGTCCTCGAACGCCTGGTGCCGGACGCGGTCGGCGGGCTGCTGGCGCGCCACTCGCTGAGCCTCGCCGACGTCCGCTGGTGGGCGGTGCACCCGGGCGGGCGGCGCATCATCGACGCCGTGGAAAGCAGCCTCGGCCTCACCTCCGACGCGGTCGCCGCCTCCCGGTCCGTCCTGCGCGAGTACGGCAACTGCGCCTCCGCCGGCCTGCCCCTGGTGATACGGGAACTGCAGATCCACACACCTCTGGCCAACGGGCAGTACGGCCTGGCCATGGCCTTCGGCCCCGGGCTGACCTTCTACGCCGCCCTGCTCCGCGGCGCCTGACCCCGCCGCCTTCACCTCCACATCCACCTTCCCGAAAGGTCTCGCTGACGATGCCCTCCGACGCTGACGTGCGCCTGCTCCTCGACCGTATGGCCATCGGCGACCTTCTGGTGGCCTTCGCAAGTCGCCTCGACGAGAAGGACTTCGAGGGCTACGCGGCCCTGTTCACCGAGAAGGGGACCCTGGAACTGCCCGGGGTCGTGCACCAGGGGCGCGCTGGACTCGCCGATCTGGTGGCCAGGGACCTCGGCCGCTACCACCGCACCCACCACATCAGCACGAACCATCAGATCACCGTGGACGATGACGAGGCGGCCTCCCGCTCGTACCTCCAGGCCGTCCACCTGCCTCAAGAGGCCGATCCCACCCACTGGTGGTCGGTCGGCGGCTGGTACGACAACACCTACCTCCGCGAGGGCGGCCAGTGGCGCATCAGCGGTGTGCGGGTGACCCCGGTGTGGCTGGGCGGCACGGCCTTTCCCCCACCGCCGCCCACCGACCCCGCATGAGGGGCCCGGCTCAGCCGAGCAGGTCCAGCACGGTCGTCATCGACCTGTTCTGCAGCAGATAGTCCTCCACCAGGTCCACGAGGGCGACATGGGCACGGAAACCCCGCCGGTTGGCCCGGACGTTCTCGGCACTGCCCGCGTCGAGGTCGCCATGGGACCAGTTGGCCTGGTCGATGATGTGCCGGACCATCCCGTTGGGGACGGTCAGGCTCTGATGCGAAACCCAGGGTGCCGGTGACCGGCCGTGGGCAGGGACAGCTCCCAGGGGGTGACGCATGGCAACCATCCGGACGCGAGCGCGCGAGGGGGGTGGCCCCGTGGTGATCCGCTGGGGTGGCCTCGGAAATCCGGGGCGGACCACGCGAAGGAGACAACGGCATGTTCGGACAGTCGAAGGCGTTCAGCGGCTTCTCGGTCGACGACCTCGGCAGGGCCCGCCACTTCTACGGCGAGACGCTCGGCCTCCAGGTGGAGGAGAGCGGGGAAGGCGACATGAGGATGCTCACGATCAAGCTGGGCAGCGGCGCCAGTGTCTTTGTCTACCCCAAGGACAACCACACACCCGCGAGCTTCACGATCCTGAACTTCCCCGTGGACGACATCGAGGCGGCCGTCGACGGGCTGGCGCAGCGCGGCGTGAGCATGGAGCGCTACCCGGAGTTCGGGTCCGACGCCAAGGGCATCGTCCGGGGCCCCGAGGGCGGTCCGACGGCGATCGCCTGGTTCAAGGATCCGGCGGGCAACGTCCTGTCCGTGATTCAGGAGAACTGAGCAATCCGCCCGCGTCTGAAGAACCTGCGGTGAGGCCTGCGACCCCTTGACCCCCAGTTGGGAGTCGGCGTGTTCATACGGCGTTCGCGTTCCTCTCGGCGGCCTCGACGACGTTGGCGAGCAGCATGGCGCGGGTCATGGGGCCCACGCCCCCGGGCATCGGTGCGAGCCATCCGGCGACCCCGGCGGCCTCCGGGTGCACGTCGCCGACGAGTCCGCGGTCGGTGCGGGTGATGCCTACGTCCAGGACGGCCGCGCCGGGGCGCAGCATGTCCTTGGTGATCAGGCCGGGCGAGCCGGCGGCCGCGATGACGATGTCCGCCTCGCGCACATGCCAGGCCAGGCCCTTGGTTCCGGTGTGGCAGAGGGTGACGGTGGCGTTCTCGCTACGGCGGGTCAGCAAAAGCCCCATCGGCCGTCCCACCGTGATGCCCCGTCCGATCACGCACACCCGGGCGCCGGCGAGCGGGACGTCGTACCGGCGCAGCAGTTCGACGATGCCGCGCGGGGTGCAGGGCAGCGGGGCCTCGACGCCGAGGACGAGCCGGCCGAGGTTGACGGGGTGCAGACCGTCGGCATCCTTGGCCGGGTCCATGCGTTCCAGTACGGCGCCCGCGTCCAGGTGTCCCGGGAGCGGAAGTTGGACGATGTAGCCGGTGCAGTCCGGGTCGGCGTTGAGTTCGTCGATGACGTCCTCGACCTGCCGCTGGGAAGCGTCGGCGGGCAGGTCCCGGCGGATGGACGCGATGCCCGCCTGCGCGCAGTCGCGGTGCTTGCCGGCGACGTAGGCGCGGCTGCCCGGATCGTCGCCGACCAGGACGGTGCCGAGGCCCGGCGGGCGGCCACCGCCGGTGGTCAACTTGGCCACTCGATCGGTGAGTTCACGGCGGATCCGGGCAGCGGTCGCCTTGCCGTCGAGGAGTTGTGCGGTCACTGGTGGTACCCCTCGGCTAGCCACGGAGACGGGACATGGTCGGGTCGAACAGCGGCTCCTCCGCGACGACCGCCTCGACCCGCTGGTCGAAGTAGCCGATGTGCACCGTGGTGCCGGGAGCGGTGAGTTCCGTGGGCAGCCAGGCGTAGGCGATGCCCTTGCCGATCGTGTAGCCGTAGGCGGCGCTGGTGACGTAGCCGACGGAGCGGTCGCCGTCGTAAACCGGCTCCTTGCCCATGACGACCGCCCGCGGGTCGTCGATGGTGAGGCAGGTCAGCTTGCGTCGTACGTCGGCCTTACGGCGTTCAAGGGCCGCCTTCCCGATGAAGTCGTCCTTGTCGAGCTTGACGGCGAAGCCGACGCCGGCCTCGTAGGGGTCGTGCTCGTAGGTCATGTCGGTGCCGAAGGAGCGGTAGCCCTTCTCCAGGCGGAGGCTGTTGAAGGCGCCGCGGCCGGCGATGACGCCGCCGAGGGGCTGGGCGGCGGCCCAGAGGGTGTCCCAGAGCTTTTGGCCCAGGTCGGCGGTGGTGTAGATCTCCCAGCCGAGTTCGCCGACGTACGACAGCCGCATCGCCGTCACCGGGACGCTGCCGATGTGGGCGCGCTTGGCGCGGAAGTACTTCAGGCCGTCGTTCGTGAAGTCCTCGTTGGTGAGGGGCTGGAGGACCTTGCGGGCCATCGGGCCCCACAGGCCGATGCAGCAGGTGCCCGGCGTGATGTCGCGGGCCTGGACCGTGCCGTCGGCGGGGAGGTGGCGGGTGAACCAGTCGAGGTCGAGGTTGCCGTTGGCGCCGACCTGGAAGAGGTCGCGGGCGAGGCGGGCGACGGTGATGTCGCTGCGGATGCCGCCGTCGTGGTCGAGGAGCAGGGTGTACGTCACCGAGCCGACGGACTTGGCGACCTTGCCGGTGCACAGGCGCTCCAGGAAGGCGGCGGCGCCGGGGCCGCTGACTTCGAGGCGTTTGAGTGCCGTCATGTCGTACATCGCGACGGTCTCGCGCGTGGCCTGGGCCTCGGCCCCGACGATGGGCGACCAGTACTGTGCGGCCCAGTCGTTCGGGGTGGGTATGGAACGGCCTTCCACCAGGCCCGCGTTGGCCTCGT
The DNA here is from genome assembly GCF_030499575.1 of Streptomyces sp. DG2A-72. NCBI lineage: Bacteria > Bacillati > Actinomycetota > Actinomycetes > Kitasatosporales > Streptomycetaceae > Streptomyces > Streptomyces sp. DG2A-72. The sequence continues at coordinate 9,433,227 of NZ_JASTLC010000001.1, read as the reverse complement.
ACCACTGCGGGCGTTCCCAGCCGTTCGCCTCCAGGAAGAACGCGCCGTGCTCCTGCTGGCGGGCGTGGAAGGGGCTGGTGCGGATCGGGCGGGGCTTCCCGGACGGCTGGAGGGGGTGGAGGATGTCGTAGACCTCGACGAAGTTCTGGCAGTCGCGGGCCAGGACGTACTCCGGGGTGAGCTGGTGCGGCTCGAAGCGGTTGACGTCGCACTCGTGCAGGTCGAAGGACGAGCAGTGGCCGTCGACCAGCCATTCGGCCATGGCCCGGCCGACGCCCGCGGAGTGGGTGACCCAGACGGCCTCGGCGACCCAGAAGCCCTTGACGTCCGGGGACTCGCCGAGCAGCGGGAAGTTGTCGGTGGTGAAGGAGAACAGGCCGTTGATGCCTTCCTCGACCTTGGCCTCCTTCGTCGCGGGGAGCAGGGACTGGGTCTCGGTCCAGGCGTCCGCGAAGTCCTCCTCGGTGAACTTCAGGACCGAGGGCATCTGGTCGGCCTCGTCGACGGAGAGGATGTCGTCGGCGGTGATCGGCATCGGGCGGTGGCCGTAGTAGCCGATGCCGATGGCGTCGAAGCGGTCGCGGTAGTAGAGGTCGGCGTCCTGGTGGCGCAGGATCGGGCGGACCGCCTCCTCGGCCTGGCCGGCGAGGGCCGGTACCGGGCCGGTCCAGGCGAGCTGGTGGGCGAGCGGGGTGAGCGGGAGGTTCATGCCCACCATGCGGGCGATCTTCGGGCCCCAGATGCCGGCGCAGCACACGACGATGTCGGCTTCCAGATCGCCCTGGTCGGTGCGGACGCCCGTCACCTTGCCGTCGGCCCGCAGGACGTCGAGGACCTCGTGGCGGGCCAGGAAGCGGACGCCGCGCTCGGTGGCCCGGCGGATCTGGGCCTCGACGGCGAGGACGGCTTTCGCGAGGCCGTCCGTGGGCACCAGGAGGCCGCCGAGGACCCTCTCCGGGTTGACCAGGGGGTGCTGCTCGACGCACTCCTCGGGGGTCAGCAGCCGGGACTCGACGCCCCAGGCGGTGATCCAGCCGTGGCGGCGGCGCAGTTCCGTGAGGCGCTCGGGGGTGGTCGCCACTTCGAGACCGCCGACCTGAAGGAAGCAGGGCTTGCCGCCGACGTCGAGGGAGCAGAACTTCTCGACCGTGTAGCGGGCCAGTTCGGTCATGGTCTTGGAGGAGTTCGTCTGGAAGACCAGGCCCGGGGCGTGCGAGGACGATCCCCCGGTGGCGGGCAGCGGGCCCTGGTCGACCACGGTCACCTCGGTCCAGCCTCGTGCGGAGATCTCGTCAGCGAGGGCCGCTCCCACGACGCCCGCTCCGATGATCACCACTCGGGGTCCCGCCATCGCCGCACCTCCGAAATTCAAAACCGTTGAGTTGCTTTCTGCGCAACGTGCTTCAGGTTGCGCAACTCAATGTGCCCGCCTCGGGGAGGGGTGTCAAGAGCTCAGCACGCAGGGACGTTTAGCTCGATCGTGTGATGGTCGGCTTACGGGCTTACGGGCTTGCGGCACTGGGCGGCGAACGAGTTAGCGTGGCAGCGCGATCTGGGACGCCGAGTGCGGCGCCAGCGTGCGGGGCCTCTGCTCCACCAGAGAGATGATTCAGGGCCTCTCCGTCGCCTCTGGCCGCATTCACATGGCCAGGTCGTGAGGGACTCCGCCCTCTCGGCTCGGACCACGGACACGATCCGTGTCTCCGCCCGGGATGCGAAAGCGGATGACCAGTGGGCCCAAAACCGTTCGGGGCGTGCCGGTGCGCGGACTCACTTCCGCCCAGGGCCCGTATTTCAATAACTGTCAGCGACGGGTTTCCGCGGGGGTTGTTCGGGCGTGTAGTTGTTCCCATGTGCGGGCGGGCGATCCGGGTATTGGTGTGACGAGGATCCAGTGCAGGTCCAGGATTCGTTTTGCGTCCTGGTACTGGATGGACAAGTTGGTGCGGTTGACGCCCAGTAGTTGCGCCAGGAACGTCATGGTCACCGCTCTGCGGCGGCGGAGGATGGCTGCCAGGAGCCGGTGGGTGTGGTCCACGCTGCTGGTCTGTGGGTGGCGGTAGCTGCGCGGGCGGTGGAAGCGTCGCTGGAATGCCGCCTCGGCCAAGGCGTCCCAGAAAGGCTCCGAGACCGCCACCAGATGCTCGAAGGCGGTTCGTGACATGCCGGTCAGCGCCGGATCGGTGAGCATCGCGGTCAGGGCCGGGTCGATCCGGTGTGTCGTTGCCGGCGCGTCTGGCGCTCGCGCTGGAACGGGAGACAGCGTGTAGTTCCAGTCACCGTGGAAGGCGTTGGGTGTGATCGGAAGGGCGTGGAACTCGGCGGGTGTGACGCTGATGCCGAGGTCGTAGCTGCCTGTGTCCAGTTCGGCCCCGATGGTCAGGCCGGTCCTGGTGGTTGTGGCGGCGATGGTCTCGAGGACGACCTGGTAGCTGGTCAGCGGCCGCCCCCGCCAGTTCACGGTGATGTGACAGAACATCCGGTGCTCTATCTTGTTCCACTTCGAAGTCCCCGGCGGTAGGTGACAGACCGTGATCTCCAGGCCACTCTCTCGTGCGAAGGCGGCAAGGTTGCTTTTCCAGGTCCAGCGGCGGGGGTCGTTGGAGCCGCCGGAGTCGGCGGTGATCAGGAGCCTGCCGGCATTCGGGTGGTCCGCCCGTCCGCGGTGCTGCCACCAGCGTCGGATGGACTCCACCGCGAACTGGGCGGTGTCGTGGTCGGTGCCGACGTTGACCCATCCGCTGTTGTTGGCAATGTCGTAAATCCCGTAGGGGATCGCCATGGGCTGCTCGTTGGTGGTGAACGTGTGGCAGTCCACCTTGATCGCGTTCTTGCCCGGCCGCCAGGTGCGACCCGGCCGGTCCCGGTTGCCGAGCCATTCCTTGGCCTTGGTGTCCACGCTGATCACCGGCTGGGCATCGTTGAGGAACGCGGCGGCGGTGGCATTGAGGTGGGTGAACTGGGCATCGCGGTCCGGATGGCTGATGCCCTCTGTTGTCGTCGCGGTTCCCTGCAGGCTGTAGCCCAGGGTGTGCAGCAGGTGTCCGACGGTTGAAGCGCTGACCGGGTGGCCCTGTGCGGCGAGGGTCGAGGCCAGGGCCCGTAACGACAACGTGGTCCACCGCAACGGGGAGACGGGGACGGGGTCACCTCGGGTGTGCGGCTCGATCAGCGACTCCAGCGCGGGCCACAGACCAGGGTCGGTGTCTGTCACCCGCTTGCGGCCCGCACCTGGAACCCGGACCCGCAAGGTCGGCGAGGGGCAACCGGCCAACTCAGCCATACCTCGCGCGATGGTTGCAGTGCTGGTGCCTGAGGCAGCGGCGACCCGGACGATCCCGCCGCGGCCCAGGGCCGTCGCCTCACTGGCCAGGTACAACCGACGGCGGCGCTCATCGAAGTGCGGCAGGATCTGATCAAACTTGACCCGCAGAGCACGAGCGGCAACGCGGCCTGACAGACACGAAGTCATATCTCAGACTCCCACCAACACCCCTCTGCCGAGTACCTATTGAAATACGGGCGCCCTGGGCTGGGTTGACAACTGTCAGATCGGGGGTGCGACGCGAGGTCGCACGCTGTGAGTGGTTACGCATGGAGGAGGTCGGCATGACGCCGAGGACGTAACCCGGGCCAGTGTCCAAGGCCCGTCCCCTCCCCGACGTGCGTCGCTGGTAACGGCGGGGTGCGAAGCTCGGGGAAGAAGCCCAAGGGCTCCCGTTCCATCCGGGGGTCACAGGCAAGGGGAAGACCGGACGGGTGAAGCCCACTGAACCCTCAACGATGCTCCGTGATGGCAAGCCTCGCAGATGGGAGGCATGAGCGGGGTGCAGGGCTGGCCGCTGAGAAGCGGCGTCGACTGGCAGGTCCAGGAGGAGTCAGTACGGCGACCGCGGCAGAGAATCTTCACGGCATCGCAGGCAGGGGACCTCAAAAGGGTCCGCAACTTACAGAAACTGATGCTCCGCTCTCTGTCCAGCACGCTGGTCAGCGCGCGACGGGTGACGGAGATCAACACAGGACGCAAGACGGCCGGGATCGACGGTCAGGTCGTCCTGACCGCCTCGGGCAAAGCGGAACTGGCCCTTCGGGTTCAGCACCGGATCAGCCCGGACAGAGCCCGGCCCGTCAAGCGGGTGTATATCCCCAAGCCAGGCGGCAGGAGACGCCCGCTCGGCATTCCCGTGATCCTGGACCGGGTCGAGCAAGCCCGCGTCTCCCAGGCACTGGAACCGCAGTGGGAAGCGCGGTTCGAGCCGAAGTCGTACGGCTTCCGGCCCGGCCGCAGCTGTCAGGACGCCATCGCGGCGATCTACTGGACGGCCAAGGGCAACAAGGCCCGCCGCCGGTGGGTACTGGACGCGGATCTGGCAGCGGCGTTCGACCGAATCGACCACGACCACCTGCTTCAGCAGCTCGGCACATTCCCCGCGCGGGAACGGATCGGGCAGTGGCTGCGAGCAGGTGTGGTCGAGGAAGGCCGGTTCACGCCAACCGAGGAGGGAGCTCCTCAAGGCGGCGTGATCAGCCCTGTGCTCCTGAACATCGCCCTGCATGGGATGGAGACGGCTGCGGGAGTCCAGTACCGGCAGACCGGACGCCGTGCCGGTGACACCATGCCGGGCTCCCCGCTGCTGGTGAGATACGCCGACGATCTCGTCGCCCTGTGCCATTCACGGGAACAGGCCGAACAGGTCAAGGCCCGGCTTGCCGAGTGGCTGAGGCCAAGGGGACTGGTCTTCAACGAGGACAAGACGCGCGTCGTCCACCTCGAAGAAGGCTGCGACTTTCTCGGCTTCACCATCCGCCGCTATCACGGCAAGCTGCTGATCAAGCCCAGCCGTGAGGCCGTCAGACGGATCCGGAACAGGCTGCGCGCCGAGGTGCGGTCCCTGCACGGGGCCAACGCTGCCGCGGTGCTGCAACGACTCAACCGATCATCCGGGGCTGGTCGGCCTACTACCGGAGCGTGGTCGCCGGCGAGGTCTTCACCGCGCTGGACGACTACATGTGGAAGCTCACCTACAAGTGGGCGACCCGCGCGCACCCGAACAAGCCCATGCACTGGGTCACCACCCGGTACTACGGCACGTTCAACAAGTCCCGGCAGGACCAGTGGGTGTTCGGTGACCGCGACAGCGGCGCCTACCTCCTGAAATACGCCTGGACGAAGATCGTCCGACACCAGATGGTCCACGGCTCGGCGTCCCCGGACGACCCTGCCCTGGCGGCCTACTGGGCCGAACGGCGCCGCACCAGCCCACCACCGCCGATCAACCGTGCCACCCTGCGCCTGCTCCAGGCGCAGAACGGGCAGTCTCTGATCTGCCGGGGACCGCTGCTGCACGCCGACGCTCCGCCGTCCAGCCCCACCGAGTGGGACCAATGGCTGCGAGGCACCCGACAGGCGATCACCACCAGGAAAATCACCTATCGCGGGATCGAAACGTCGGACGGGGTGCAACTCCGCCTCATCCACTCGTCCTGCACTGCACGCCTGTGAGCCTCTCGGGCTTGCTTGAACCGAGCTGCGGGGAAAGCCCGCACGGCCGGTTCTGAGGAGGGACCGCCGCAGCAATGCGGCGGTCCTACCCGACTGGCCGGGTACAACTAGCCGACGCAGTGTTCGCCCTTCCAGGGCCAGTTGAAGCTTCCAGGCTTGACCAGGGCGACGTTCCAGTAGGGAAGAGCCGCGCAGGAGTCGATCCACAGCTGGGTCGCCGGGAATTTCCCGGCGGTCTTGCTGTTGAACAGCAGTGGCCCACCGGAGTACCTATAAATCTTGACGTTGTGGTCGGACGCGAGCGTGATGTAGGCCTTGGGCTGAGCCGACGTCACGTGATTCGGTCCGAACTCAGCCTTTAGAACACCTTTGTAGTAGATGAGCGCGTTGGCATACTTGCCCATGCAAAGCTTTGCGACAGCCCCGCGCTGCCCCTTAGTGGACACGATGCACTTCCCGACGGTCAGCTTCTGACCGATGTTCAAGTGGTACTGCCCAGCTGCAGCGTCAGCCTGAGTGGCTGGCGTGAAGATGGATGCCCCAAGCAGCATCCCGGCAATCAGAACGCTCCGCGTGTATTTGCGAATCCCCATGTCTCCCCGTTTCCGAATGAATTTGGGTTTGGTCGTAACCGTGTGTCATTCCGGACGAGATCTTACCGGGGAGATGCCTTCACCGCGGGCCTCGGAAATCATTTTTGCCGCAGCTTGAACCATTTTACCGGCAGCCATGCTCCAGGTGAGGGTTTCATGTTGGAATTCGGGAGGAATCGCGGGGCGAAATAGGTTGTTCTCCGGCAGTTCACGCAACACACCCACGGAGCCTTGGCCGGAGAACAACCACATCAGCGGCGGACGCCGGCGCTACTTGAGCCAGGCGTCGACCTTGTCCTTGTTGGCCTCGACCCACTTCTTGGCCGCCGCCTCGTCCGTCATCTTGTCCTGCGCGATGTACTTGGCGACCTCGTTCTGGTCGTCGTTCGTCCAGTTGAAGTTCTTCACCAGGTTGTAGGCGGGGCTGCCGGACTTGGCGAACTTCGCGCTGACGATCTTGTTGAGCTTGTACACGGGATAGTCGCAGGCGACCTTCGCCGCGTCGGCGTCACAGCCGTCCTTGTACGGGGGCAGGCTGACCTTCTTCAGCGGGACCTCGGACAGGAACCACTGCGGCTCGTAGAAGTAGCCGATCAACCACTGCTTGTTCTTCTCGGCGGTGCGGAAGGCCTGGATCAGCGCCGTCTCACTGCCCGCGTACACCACCTTGAAGTCCAGCTTCAGGTTCTTCACCAGCGCCTCGTCGTGGGTGACGTACGACGGGTCGCCGTCGAGGAGCTGGCCCTTGCCGCCCGACTCGGACGTCTTGAACTTCGACGCGTACTTGTTGAGGTTCTTGTAGTCGAGGATGTCGGGGTGCGCCTTGGCCAGCCACGGCGGCACGTACCAGCCGATGAGGCCTTCGTTGCCGGTCGGGCCGGCGTCCACGGCGGTCTTCTGCTGGTCGATGTACTTCTTCACCAGGTCGGGGTGGCCCCAGTTCTCCAGGACCGCGTCGACCTCGCCGGAGCCGAAGCCCTGCCAGGCGATCTCTTCCTTGAGGTTCTTCTTGTTGACCGTACAGCCGAGGTTGTGCTGGGCGACGTACGCGACGACCGCCGCGTCCGCCTCGTAGCCCACCCACGGGTTGACGGCCAGATTGAAGGTGCCGCACTTGCCCGAGCTTCCCGAGCCCGCGGAGGAGCTGTCTCCGACCTTCGCCCCGCCGCACGCGGTGAGGGTGAGGCCGAGGACGGCCAGGCCGGCCGCGCCGGCTCGCCAGTGTCTTGCCATGGTGTCGTGCTCCTTAAGCGGTGGCGCGGCGCGCCGCGGCCTGAGTGATCCGGTCGAACATGACTCCGAGAAGGACGATGGCCAGACCCGCGGCAAGCCCCTTCCCGTACAGCTCCCCCCGTGAGAATCCGGCCACGACGTCGTAGCCGAGGGCGCCCGCACCTACCAGGCCGCCCACAACAACCATCGACAGCACGTAGATCAGGCCCTGGTTGGTCGCAAGCGTCAGGGCACTGCGTGACATCGGCAGTTGAACCTTGGTGATGATCTGCCAGGTGTTGCACCCGGCGGAGGTCGCCGCCTCCACGGTGGTCTCGGGCACCGCCCGGATCCCGTCCGCGATGATCTTCATGGCGACCGGGGCCCCGTAGACGATCGCGGCGACGATGGCCGTGAAGCGGGTGGGGCCGAACAGCGCGAGGAACGGCACGAGGTAGACGAAGGGCGGCATGACCTGTGCCGCGTCCAGGGAGGGCCTCAGCAGCCGGTCCACGAGCGCGCTGCGCCCCATCCACACCCCGAGGACGACGCCGAGCAGCATCACCAGCACCGTCGCCACGGCGGTGGACGCCAGCGTCGTCATGGCGTCCGACCAGACACCGGTACCGACCAGCAGGCCCACGCACACGACGGTGGTCGCGCCGGCACGCCACCCGCCGAGCACCGCCCCGGCCGCGACGAGGACGGCACCGACGAGCCACCACGGGGATTCGGTCAGCAGGGTCTGGAACGGATTGAGCAGACCGTTGGTGAGGGCGTCGCGGAAGGCGTTGGTCAGGCCCGACAGATTGTCCTGCGCCCAGGTGGTCACATCGTCCGCCGTCCTGGCGATGCCGCTGCCGATGCCGCCCGCGCCGGGGAACTCGGCCGCCCATATATATGTGTGCGACAGATACACCAGCACCGCCGCCACCACCGCGCCTGCCGCGAGCAGTTGCCGCCGCCACTTGAGGAAGGGACTGTCCGAGCCCCGGGCAGTCTCCGCCCGGCCGCTGGCCGCGGTGGTGACCCGGTCCAGCACGATGGCCATGACGACGATGGCCAGACCGGCGTTGAAGGCCGTGCCGACGTCCAGCGACTGGAGGGCCTGGATGACGGTCGCGCCAAGGCCGGGCGCGTTGATCAGGGCCGCGATGGTCACCATGGCCAGGGCGGCCATGATGGTCTGGTTGATGCCCATCACCACGGTCCGCTTGGACATCGGCAGCAGGACCTTCAGCAGAGCCTGCCGCCGCGTCGCGCCCATCGAGTCCGCCGCCTCGATCGTGGTCTGTGGCACGGAGCGGATGGCGTGCGCCGTGATACGGATCGCCGGTGGTGCCGCGTAGATCGTGGTGGCGATCGTGGCGGAGGCGGGACCGATCTGGAAGAACAGGGTCAGCGGCGCCAGATAGACGAAGGTCGGCATCGTCTGCATGAAGTCCAGGAACGGCGTCACGATCCGGTTGAACCGGTCCGACAACCCGGCCCACACGCCCAGGGGAATGGCGAACAGCAGCGCCACGAAGACCGCGGAGAGGGTCAGCGCCAGGGTGTCCATGCTCTCCTGCCAGAGCCCTTGCAGGCCGAGGAAGGTGAAGCCGGCCACGGCCAGCAGTGCGACCCGCCAGTTGCCCATGGCCCAGGAGACGTAGCCGGCGATGCCGACGACACCGAGCCAGCCGATCTGCGGAACCGGGCGGCCCGCGGTCGGCTGCGAGATCAGATCCTGCACGAAGGTCACCAGGGAGTCGATGACCAGGCGGATCTCGTTGAAGAAGTAGAGGAAGAGCGGGTTGGAGTTGCGGTTGGCTCCGATCGAGTCGTTGACGTCGTTGAACCACCGGTGCAGATCGGTCAAGTCGGCCGCGGCCAGGGACAGGGTCTGCTTGCCGCGCAGCACGGCGAAGAGCACCAGCCAGACCAGCAGGATCCCGGCCACCACCACGCCGCGGTTGACCGTGCGCACGCGCCGGGCGGGAGCGGGCGTCTCCGCGGTCCCGGTCGTCTCCGGTTTCTCCATCACGACGGTCATCACGCGTCGCCTTCCTGCCCGGCGACCACCGCGAGGATCTCCTCGTCTCCGACGATGCCGAGCAGCTTGCCGTCCTCCACCACCTTGACCGGCTTGTCGGCCGCGAGCACCGCCCTCGTGGCCTCCTTCACCACGACGTCCGGGCCGAGTTCGGGACCGTCCAGGGGGTCGTCGGGCTCCGCCGGGCGCATGATCCACCGCAGGGTCAGTACGTCACCGCGGGGCACGTCCCTGACGAAGTCGCGTACGTAGTCGTCGGCGGGGGCCCCGACCAGTTCGTCGCCGGTGCCGCACTGGACCATCCTGCCGTCGCGCATGATGAGGATGCGGTCGCCCAGCCGCAGCGCCTCCGACAGATCGTGGGTGATGAACACCATGGTCTTGCCGACCTCGTGATGCAGCCGGACGACCTCGTTCTGCATGTCACGGCGGATCAGCGGGTCGAGCGCGGAGAACGGCTCGTCGAAGAGGAGTACGTCCGGATCGCCGGCCAGCGCGCGGGCGAGACCCACGCGTTGCTGCATACCGCCGGAGAGCTGGTCGGGGTAGGAGCTCTCGTACCCGGAGAGCCCGACGAGTTCGACGACCTCCAACGCCCGTCTGGTGCGCTCGGCCCGGCTCATGCCGCGGATCTCCAGCCCGAACGCCACGTTCTCGACGACCCGGCGGTGCGGCAGCAGCCCGAAGTGCTGGAACACCATGGAGAACTTGCTGCGGCGCAGTTCGCGCAGGCGCCCCGCGTCCGCGTCGCGGATGTCCTCGCCCTCGAAGACGATCTCACCGGTGGTGGGTTCGATCAGCCGGGTCAGACATCGCACCAGCGTGGACTTGCCGGAGCCGGACAGGCCCATGACGACGAAGACCTCGCCGGGCGCGACCTCGAAGTTGACGTCGCGTACGGCGGCGGTGCATCCGGCGCGGTCCATGAGCTCGCGTCGGGTGAGCCCGCGCAGCTCCTCGGAGGCCGGTACCTGGTCCGCCTTCGGCCCGAACACCTTCCACAGATTGCGCACGGATATGACCGGAGTGCCATCCGAGTCCTGGGGGGTGCCGCGCCGCTGCGGCACCTCGGTCTGTGTTGGGGTCACGATCGACCTCTCTTCGGCGTTCAGCCGCTGAACCAGTGCTGCGGCCGGGGTTGGATGTTCTGCCAGATGTGCTTGGGCTCTCGGTACTCGTCCAGGCCGGTCGGTCCCAGCTCCCGGCCCACGCCCGAGTGCCCGAAGCCACCCCATTCCGCTTGCGGCACATAGGGGTGGTAGTCGTTGATCCACACCGTGCCGTGGCGCAGCCGCCGGGCGACCCGCTGGGCCTTCCCGCCGTCCTGCGTCCACACGGCCCCGGCGAGTCCGTACTCGGTGTCGTTGGCGATACGTACGGCGTCGTCCTCGTCCGTGAAGCGCTCCACGGTGAGCACGGGCCCGAAGGACTCCTCGTGCACCACGCGCATGTCCTGCCGGCACTCGTCGAGGACGGTCGGCGGGTAGTAGTGGCCGTCGGCCAGGGCCGGGTCGTCGGGCCGTTCGCCGCCGCAGCGCAGGACGGCACCCTCGGCGATCCCCGCGGCGACGTACGCCTCGACCTTCGCCAGGTGCTGGGCGGAGATCAGCGCACCGGTCTCGGCCTCGGTGTCGAAGGGCCCGCCCAGGCGGATCTGCCGGGCCCGGCGGACGACCTCGTCGACGAAGCGGTCGTGCAGTGAGTCCTCGACGATCAGCCGGGCGCCGGCCGAGCAGACCTGCCCGGAGTGCAGGAAAACGGCCGTGAGCGCGAAGTCCACAGCCGTCTCGAAGTCGGCGTCGGCGAAGACCACGTTGGGGTTCTTGCCGCCGAGCTCCAGCGCCACCTTTTTCACGCTCGCCGCGGCTGTGGCCATGATCCGCTTTCCGGTCTCCAGGCCGCCGGTGAAGGAGACCAGGTCGACGGCGGGGTCCTCGCAGAGCGGTGCGCCCACCTCGGGCCCGGTGCCCAGGACGAGGTTGGCGGCGCCGGCCGGGATCCCGGCCTCCTCCAGGGCCCTCATCAGCAGGATCGAGGTGGAGGGGGTGAGCTCGCTCGGCTTGAGGACGATCGTGTTGCCGGCAAGGAGGGCCGGGGCGACCTTCCAACTGGCCTGCAACAGCGGATAGTTCCAGGGGGTGATCAGCCCGCACACCCCGACGGGCTCGTAGACGACGCGGCTGACGGCGTCGTCCCGTCCGGTGTCGATCACCCGGCCGGCATCGGTGCCGCCGAGCCCTCCGTAGTAACGGAAGCAGGAGACGACGTCGGCGATGTCGTACTCGCTCTCCACCAGCCGCTTGCCGGTGTCCAGCGACTCGGCGCGGGCGAACTCCTTCGCGTCGCGCTCCATGATGTCGGCGGTCCGCAGCAGCAGCGCGCCACGCTCGCGCTCGGGGGTGCGCGGCCAGGGCCCCTCGTCGAAGGCGCGGCGAGCCGCGGCGATCGCCGCCTCGGCGTCCGGACGCGTCCCTTCCGCGACGGTCGCCGAGAGCGTGCCGTCAGCGGGGCAGCGGATCTCGCGGAGGCCTCCGGCCACCGGATCCCGCCATGAACCGTCCACATACAGATGTGCCACGCGCCAAGCCCTTCAGCTGAAATGCGTTGCGCATTGTGCATCCAATTGCTTGTGGTGGAACACCTTGGCGAATGTGCAGACATACGTCAAGGGTTTGAAGGATGACGATTCCGCACGGGCCCATCGGCCCCTTCGCTCTTGACCGAGACGCCTGTGCGGCTGAACTATGTTGCGTATCGCTCACCATGTTGTGCAATACGCACCGACGGAGGCCGACGTGTCCCCCAAGTCCCCTCGATCACAGCCTGGCCGTGAGTACGTCCTCACCCTCTCCTGTCCCGACAGCGTGGGACTCGTCCACGCCGTGAGCGGCTTCCTCGTCCGGAACTCCGGCAACATCCTCGAAAGCCAGCAATTCGATGATCGACTCCAGGGCCGCTTCTTCATGAGGGTCCACTTCGACGTTTCCGACCCAAACGCCGATCTGGAAACTCTGCGTTACCGATTCGGTCCGGTGGCGGAGGCCCACCGGTTCTCCTGGACCCTGTGGGACGCCTCGACGCCGACCCGTACGCTCATCATGGTGTCCAGGTTCGGCCACTGCCTCAACGACCTGCTCTTCCGCCAACGCACGGGCTCCCTCAACATCGAGATCCCCGCGATCGTCTCCAACCACCCCGACTTCGAGTCGCTGGCGGAGACCTATGGCATCCCCTTCCACCACGTCCCGGTCACCAAGGACACCAAGGGCGAGGCCGAGGCGCGGCTGCTGGAGCTGGTGCGCGAGCTGGACATCGACCTGGTGGTGCTGGCCCGCTATATGCAGGTCCTCTCCGACGACCTGTGCAAGCAGCTCGAAGGCCGGGCCATCAACATCCACCACTCCTTCCTCCCCAGCTTCAAGGGCGCGCGCCCCTACGAGCAGGCCTACGACCGCGGGGTGAAGCTCGTCGGCGCGACCGCGCACTACGTCACGCCCGAGCTCGACGAGGGGCAGATCATCGAGCAGGACGTGGTCAGGGTGGACCACTCGCTCGACCCCGGGGAGCTGGTCACGGTCGGACGGGACGTCGAGGCGCAGGTCCTCGCGCACGCGGTGAAGTGGCACAGCGAGAGCCGCGTGATGGTGGACGGCAACCGCACGGTGGTCTTCCGCTGAGCCGTACACGACCGAGGGGCGGGACCGGATTCCGGCCCCGCCTCTGTCGTATACGACAGTCGAAGGCCTACCCGGCCTGCTTCTCGGCGTCGCGGAGTCGGTAGTACGCGGCCTTGGAGGCAGGCAGCGGCTCCTTGCCGAGGATCAGGTCGGCGGCCTTCTCGGCGATCATCATCACCGGGGCGTAGATGTTGCCGTTGGTGACGTACGGCATCACCGACGCGTCGACGACACGCAGGCCCTCGACACCGTGCACGCGCATGCTCTCCGGGTCGACGACAGCCATCTCGTCAGCGGAGGTGCCCATCTTGCAGGTGCAGGACGGGTGCAGAGCCGTCTCCCCCTCCTTGGCGACCCAGTTGAGGATCTCCTCGTCCGAATCCACCTTGGGCCCGGGCGAGATCTCCCCGTCGTTGTACGGGGCCATCGCGGGCTGGTTGAGCAGCTTGCGGGCGACGCGGATCGCCTCGACCCACTCACGCCGGTCCTGCTCGGTGGAGAGGTAGTTGAAGCGCAACGCCGGGTGCTCGCGCGGGTCCTTGCTCTTGATCTTCACCGAGCCGATCGCGTCGGAGTACATGGGGCCCACGTGCACCTGGTAGCCGTGACCGCCGGCCGGCGAGGAGCCGTCGTAGCGGACCGCGATGGGCAGGAAGTGGAACATCAGGTTGGGGTAGTCCACATCCTCGTTGCTGCGGGCGAAGCCGCCTGCCTCGAAGTGGTTGGTCGCGGCGGGGCCCTTGCGGAAGAGCCACTGCAGCCCGATGAAGGGGGCACGCCACTTCGCCATGTACGGCTGCATGGAGACCGGCTGCTTGCAGGCGTACTGGATGTAGACCTCCAGGTGGTCCTGCATGTTCTCGCCGACGCCCGGCAGGTCGTGGACGACGTCGATGCCGAGGGCGGTCAGCTCCTGCGCGTTGCCTACGCCGGAGAGCTGAAGCAGCTGCGGGGAGTTGATCGCGCCGCCGCACAGGATGACTTCCTTGGCGCGGACCTGCTGGAGGGCACCCTTGCCGCGCTGGTATTCGACACCGACTGCGCGCTTGCCCTCGAACAGGACGCGCGTGACGAGGGCGCGCGTCCTGACGGTGAGATTGGGCCGCTTCCTGGCGGGCTTGAGGTACGCCTTCGAGGCCGACAGCCGGCGTCCGCGGTGGACGTTGCGGTCGAACTTGGCGAAGCCTTCCTGCCGGTAGCCGTTGACGTCGTCCGTGGGCGCGTAGCCCGCCTCCTCGGTGGCCTTGAGGAAGGCGCCGAACAACGGGTTGGTCGCGGGGCCGCGTTCCAGGACGAGGGGGCCGTCATGACCTCGGAACTCGTCGTCCCGATCGGCCGCCAGGCAGTTCTCCATCCGCCGGAAGTACGGCAGACAGTGCGCGTAGTTCCAGCTCTCCATGCCCGGATCGGCCGCCCAGCGCTCGTAGTCCATGGGGTTGCCACGCTGGAAGATCATGCCGTTGATGCTGCTGGAGCCGCCCAGCACCTTGCCGCGTGCGTGGTACACGCGCCGGCCGCCCATGTGGGGCTCGGGCTCGGACTCGTACTTCCAGTCGTAGAAGCGGCTGCCGATCGGATAGGTCAGCGCCGCGGGCATGTGGATGAAGACGTCCCACGGGTAGTCGGAGCGGCCGGCCTCCAGAACCAGTACCCGGTTCGCCGGATCCGCGGAGAGTCTGTTCGCCAGTGCACTGCCGGCCGATCCGCCGCCGACGATGACGAAGTCGTATTGCAGGGGAGCCATGATGCCTCGTCTCGCTCGCGCCGTAGCTACGCGACGCATGCTAGTACCAGTAGCGCCATACGCACCAGGTTGCGAAACACGCAACTTACGGATCCTGGGTTTCGGCTCCGTTGCTTGCAACGCTGTTGTTTACTACGCGTATAGTTTTACTGTGAGCAACCACAGCCAAGACACCGAAACGTCAAGTTCGCAGGCCGGCGGAGTGCAGTCGGTCGACCGCGCCATCAGCGTCCTGGAGATCCTGGCCCAGCGTGGCGAGGCAGGGGTCAGCGAGGTGGCGGCCGAGATCGATGTACACAAGTCCACCGCGTTCCGATTGCTCGGCGCCCTGGAGGCGCGCGGCCTGGTGGAACAGGCGGGCGAGCGCGGCAAGTACCGCCTCGGATTCGGCATCGTACGTCTGGCCGGTGCGGTCACGGGACGCATCGACATCACCCAGCAGGGCCGCCCGGTCTGCGAGCGGCTCGCCGAGGAGCTCGGCGAAACCGTCAACATCGCCGTGCTGCAGGAGAACTACGCCGTCAACCTCTACGAGGTGCGTGGCCCGGGAGCCGTCAGCGCGTACAACTGGGTCGGCCAGCTGACCCCGTTGCACGCGACCTCCAGCGGCAAGATCCTGCTGGCCCACCTGCCCGCCAAGGAGCGCGCCGCACTGCTCGCCGGGGCCGGCCTGAACAAGGTGACCCCGCGCACCATCTCCGCGAAGACGAAGCTCGAGAAGAACCTCGCGGAGGCCCGCGAGCGCGGCTACGCCTTGGCCATGGAAGAACTGGAAGTCGGCCTGCACGCCATGGCCGCGCCGGTCCGCGACCGGAACGGCCAGGTCATCGCGGCGCTCAGCGCCTCCGGACCCTCGTACCGCTTCACCGAGGAGCGCATGCACGAAGTCTCCCCGGTGCTGCGCAAGGGCGCAGAGGAGATCAGCCACCGGATGGGCCACCTGGGCTGACCGACCCCGGCCACTGCCCGCCGGCGCCCAGACGCTCCTGCACCCAGTCGTGGAAGGCGCCGATGTGGTGCTCGCTGGGCACCAGCACACCGCCCTTGGCGTACATGCGAGAGCTCATTCCGGGCTGTGTGCGCTCGCAGGCGTCGAAGTCCTGGCGGTTGACCCGGTCGAAGAGTTCCACGGACCGGCTGACGTCCTTGCCGCTCTCGACGACGTGCGGGAGGTAGAGCCAGTCGCACTCGACGATCGTGCGGTCGACGGCCACCGGATACATCCGGTGGAAGATCACATGGTCGGGGACGAGGTTGATGAACACCTGCGGCCTGACCGTGATCGCATAGTAGCGGCGGTCCTGGTCGTCGGCGACCCCGGGGATGCGGTCCAGACCCTCGGAGCCGTCCACGGTGAAGCCCTGGACGTCCTCGCCGAACTCCGCGCCGTGACCCACGTAGAACTGGGCGGCGTAACCGTCCGCGAACTCCGGCAGCACCTCCGTCAGTTCGGGGTGGATGGTCGCGCAGTGGTAGCACTCCATGAAGTTCTCGATGATGAGCTTCCAGTTCGCCCGCACGTCGTAGACGATCCGCTTGCCGACGGAGAGGTTCTCGATGTCGTAGCGCTCTATCGACTCGACGTCGCCGAGGCGGGCGACGACGTCACCGATGACGTCCTCGTCGAAGTCGGGCGGGTTCTCCGCCAGGCAGACCCAGACATAGCCGAGCCATTCGCGGACGGCCACGCTCACCAGGCCGTACTCGGCGCGGCCGACGTCGGGCATCCTGGTGAGGTTGGGCGCGGCGACGAGCTTGCCGTCCAGTCCGTACGTCCAGGCGTGGTAGGGGCATTGGAAGGCCCGCTTGACCTCGCCGGCCTCCTCGGTGCAGAGCTTGGCGCCCCGGTGCCGGCAGACGTTGAAGTACGCACGGATGCTGTTGTCCCTGGCGCGGGTGACGAGGATGCTCTCGCGGCCCACGTCGACGGTGCGGAAGGCGCCCGGCTTGGCCAGATCGGAGGCGCGGGCCGCGCAGAACCACATCGTCTCGAATATGCGCTCCTGCTCCTGGGCGAAGATCGCCGGATCCGTGTAGGAGGAGCCGGGGAGGGTGGCGATCAGGCTGTCCGGCAGGCTGGTCGAGGTCACGGTGCACTCCTCGGGATACGTCGGGGAGGGGTCATCAGCGCGCCGGGAAGAGCGACTCCGGACGGCGTTGTGTATGGAGCAACGCTGCGTGCCATATGCAACCGCAGCATGGGATGCCGTATCGGCGGTGTCAAGACGTGGCGGCGAGCTGCTTGCGCCAGCGCATGAACAGCCGTGGCTGGTTCATGCCGAGCACAGCCACCGGCACTCCGGCCCGCCGGTAGACGGCCAGGACGTTGCGGTCGTCCACGGCGCCTTCCTCGACGGTCACGCTGTCGGCGCCGGCCGCGTGACCGGCGAACTGGATCTTCACGCCGTACTGGTCCGACCAGAAGTACGGCGGCCTGGGCACGCCCGGTTCCAGCGCACCGCCCGCCAGCAGTGCGGCGACGGCCGCGTCGGGGCGTTCACGCGCACCGGTCCAGTGCTCGACCCGGCGGTGAGCGCCCAGGCGGGGGTCGTACCAGTTGGCGCAGTCGCCGACCGCGACCACCCCGGCCAGGCTGGTGCGGCCGTCGGCGCCGCACTTGACGCCGTTGTCGAGCTCGACGCCGGAGCCTTCCAGCCACTCGACGCACGGCCGTGCGCCCACACCGACCACGACGATGTCGGCGGGGACGCTGCGCCCGTCCTCCAGCAGGACGGCATCCACCCGGCGCTCGCCGCTCAGCCCCTTGACGCCCACGCCGCACAAGAGCCGTACACCGTGGTCCGCGTGGAGAGCGGAGACGATTGCGCCCATGGTCTCGCCGAGCGGTCCGGCGAGCGGTGTCGGGGCCGCCTCGACGACCGTCACGTCGAGCCCGAGGGTGTAGGCGGTGGAGGCGACTTCGGCACCGACGAATCCGCCGCCGATCACCACCAGCCGTCCGCCGCCCGCCAGTTCCTCGCGTAGCGCGCGGGCGTCGTCCAAGGTTCGCAGGACGTGCACTCCGGCCAGGCCCTCGGAGCCGGGCAGGGTGCGCGCGGCGGCGCCGGTCGCGACGACGATGCCGTCGGCGCGGATCTCCCGCCCGCCGGCGAGCCGGACGGCACGCTCGGTGCGGTCGAGTCCGGTGGCGCGGACGCCGAGCAGCCACTCAGCCCCCAGGTCCTCGTCGTCCATCTCCAGCACGAGTTCCGCTTCGCCGACAGTGCCGGCCAGGAACTCCTTGGACAGCGGCGGCCTGTCGTACGGGCGGTGGGGTTCGTCTCCGATGACGACCAGCCGCCCGCCGTAGCCCTGCTTCCGCAGCGAGCGCGCCGCCGAAAGGCCGGCCAGCGAGGCGCCCACCACGGCCACCGTCCTCACGTGACGGATCCGGCGAGCTTGCGCACGACGCAGTGCGGCAGGTTGGGGGCGGTCGTGGACAGCTGCACGTAGACCATGCCGTTGTCGACGACGACCTCGTGGGTCCGGACGGGGAGCTTGGCCGGCGGGGCGTCGACCTCACCGGTCTTCAGGTTGAACTTCGAGGCATGCAGGGGGCATTCCACCCAGCAGTCCTCCACCCAGCCGTCGGCGAGCGAGGCGTCCTGGTGGGTGCACGTGTCGTCGATGGCGAAGAGCTCGCCGTCCTCGGTGTGGAACACCGTGACGGGCGGGTCGATCTCGAGCCGGAAAGCCTCTCCTCGCGGGAGATCCGCCAGAGGGCACGCGGGAATCATCATGACCACCTCGGTGCGTATAGCGAAACTGATTGCGGTAAGCGCAACATCAGTCTGAGGTCGCCCCTGAACCCTTGTCAAGGCATTCAAGGGCCTGGAGACGCGTCAGTGATGGTTGCTTGTTGCGCAACTGTGTGCGCGATAAAGAACAGTCTCAGGGACTGCCGGACGGTCAGAAGCCCCGGTCGATCCACTCCTGGAGGTGCGGGGCCTCGGCTGCGACGGTGGTCGTCTCCCCGTGCCCGGTGTATACGACCGTGTCGCCCGGCAGGCCGAGCAGCCGGTCCCGGATCGAGTCGATGATGGTGGGGAAATGGCTGTACGACCGCCCCGTCGCCCCCGGCCCGCCCGCGAAGAGCGTGTCGCCGCTGAAGAGGGCCGTCAGGGCAGGGGCGTACAGACAGACCGCGCCTGGCGCGTGGCCGGGGGTGTGCAGCACGGTCAGTTCTACGCCCGCCACCGTGAGGACCTGGCCGTCGGTGAGTTCGCCGTCGGGGGTCCGGTCGGGGTGGGTCTGTTTCCACAGCGGCAGGTCGTCCGCATGGAGCAGGATCGGGGCTCCGGTGCGCGCCGCGAGTTCGGGGGCGGCGTCGATGTGGTCGTTGTGGGCGTGGGTGCACACGACGGCTTTGAGGCGCCGGTCGCCCACCGCCTCGGCGATGGCGTCGGCATCATGGGCGGCGTCGACGACGATCACCTCGGTGTCGTCGCCGATGAGCCACACGTTGTTGTCGACGTCCCACGTGCCGCCGTCCAGCGAGAACGTGCCCGAGGTGACGAGGCGCTCTGTACGGGCGGCCATCAGAAGACCACCACCGAGCGCAGGACGTCGCCGCCGTGCATCCGCTCGAAGGCCTTCTCGACCTCGTCCAGGGCGATGGTCTCGGTGACGAAGGCGTCCAGGTCGAGGCGGCCCTGGAGATAGAGGTCGATGAGCATCGGGAAGTCACGGGAGGGCAGGCAGTCGCCGTACCAGGAGGACTTCAGCGACCCGCCCCGGCCGAAGACGTCCAGCAGGGGCAGTTCGAGCTTCATCTCCGGAGTGGGGACACCGACGAGGACGACCGTGCCGGCGAGATCGCGGGCGTAGAAGGCCTGCCGGTACGTCTCCGGCCGGCCGACCGCCTCGATGACGACATCGGCACCGAAGCCGCCGGTCAGCTCGCGGACCGCCTCGACGGCGTCGGCCTCCTTGGAGTTGACGGTGTGGGTCGCCCCCAGCTTCTTGGCGATGGCCAGCTTCCGGTCGTCGATGTCGACGGCGATGATCTTCGCCGCGCCCGCCAGGTCCGCCCCGACGACCGCCGCGTCCCCTACTCCGCCACAGCCGATGACCGCCACGGTGTCGCCCCGGCCGACATTGCCGGTGTTGATGGCCGCGCCGATGCCCGCCATCACCCCGCAGCCGAGCAGTCCGGCGGCAGCCGCGGACGCGGCCCGGTCGACCTTGGTGCACTGCCCGGCCGCGACCAGCGTCTTCTCCGCGAACGCGCCGATGCCCAGCGCCGGAGACAGTTCGGTGCCGTCGAGCAAGGTCATCTTCTGCTTGGCGTTGTGCGTGCTGAAGCAGTACCAGGGGCGTCCGCGCAGACAGGCCCGGCACTGCCCGCACACGGCCCGCCAGTTCAGGATGACGAAGTCACCGGGCGCGACGTCGGTGACCCCCTCCCCCACCGACTCCACGACGCCCGCGGCCTCATGGCCCAGCAGGAAGGGGAAGTCGTCGTTGATGCCGCCCTCGCGATAGTGCAGATCGGTGTGACAGACCCCGCAGGCCTCGATCTTCACCAGCGCCTCCCCCGGACCCGGGTCGGGCACGATGATCGTCTCCAGGCTGACGGGGGCGCCCTTGCCCCGCGCGACGACAGCACGGACCTGATGCGTCATGGTCACTCCTCGGCTGATACGAGACCTGAGTCGAATGTTGCTCATTGCGGCACGCATCTCGCGTGCCGCAACACAGCATCGGGGAGGGGAACCTGGGGGGTCAAGGCTCCGCGACGCGGAGGGACGGACGAAGCCGTCGGCGCACTGCGGCCGGCCGGCCGGTGATAGCGTTGCCCGGAATTTACGGGGACCCGATGGGACGACGCCGGCTGGAATCTTCATCGCCGTGGTCGAGCACGGCGGATTCACAGCCGCGGCCATTGCGCTCCATGTAGCGCAGCCCTCGCTTTCCCATGCGATCCGCATCCTGGAGCGCGAATTCGGCGGAAAACTCTTTCACCGCCTCCCGCACGGTGTCGCACTCACCGCGGCGGGCGAAGCGCTCGTCCAGCCGGCCCGGCAGGTGCTGCGCGATCCGACCACGGCCGGTTCCCTGGTCCGTGACGTCCTCGGGCTCAGCGGCGGGCGGGCTCGACATCGTCTCCCAGACGACCCTTTCGGTCGATCCGCTCGCCGGGATGCTGGGGCGTTGCCATCGCGCGCATCCGAAGGTCTCCGTGCGTGTGGTCGACCCGGAGCAGGGCCCTGCCGTGGCGCACATGGTCGCCGCCGGTCAGTGCGAGCTGGGTCTGGTGGACGCCTCGGTACCCACGACGGACCTGCGCGGGATGGACCTGCCCGAGCAGGAGATGCACATCGTGCTGCCCCCGGACCACCCGCATCCGCCGGGCGACACCATCACCTCGCGCGAACTGGCCGCGCTGGACCTGATCGTGACACCGGACACCGAGACCCGGGCGGCGGTGGACGACGTATGCACCGCGCTGGGCCTCACCCCGCGGATCGTGGTCGAGACCGCGCACCGCGCGATGATCGTTCCGCTGATCCTCTCGGGCGTCGGCGCCTCACTCCTGCCCGGTTCCATGGCCCGGGACGCCGCGCTGCGCGGGGCCCGGACGCTGTCCAACCGGCCACGGCTGGTGCGCCACGGCCGACTGGTCTGGCGGTCGGGCCCGCCGAGGACTGAACCCCACTGCCGGTATAGAAGTTGTCTACGGCCCCCATTCAAAACCGGTTCAGGGGTATTCAAGTCGGCTGGTTGACCGCTGTCCGCAGTGACTGTCACTTTTGCTCCACGAAAGTCGGCGAGATTCCCGGACCGGCCCTCAAACCAGCTTTATTGCGCCGACAATTCGGCCGCGCGAAGAACGTGCGACATTTACCCGCCGGGCATCGCATCGGAGAAATACATGACTGAGTTCGACGCCGGACGGCACGTACTCCCGCGGCCTGACACCCGCCAACCACCCACCACCGCGATGGACGTCCACGACCAGAAGTCCCCCTTCACGCCGATCGGCCCGGTCGACCTCGACGAACTGCTCATCAACCGGGAGGAGATCAACCAGCGGCTCCAGCGGATCATCGACGACGTCACCAATCCCTGGGGCGTCGCCCGTCAGGCCGAGGCGGAACGCGACCGGCGCGCCAAGGTCATCCATGCCAAGGACGAGTACGAGGCCGCCGAGACACTGGCGGACGCCGCGGACCGCCTCGAAGGCCATCCCGCCGCCCTTCACCTGCGGATCCTTTCCACCGATGGAGATCTTCCGCCTCATAGACATGCTCCGTCAGCCGCAGGTCCCAACCGGCGCAGACAAGCCGGGCACGGAAAGGCCAGGTACCGAAAAGAACTAGCGCCGTCGAACCGGCCGACACGCTTCGGCGCGGCCCCTACAAGGCTTCGAGGTGGTCGGCATGAGCCCCGGGAGGGACGAGGAACACGTCCTCGCACAGCTTGAACGACGCCTTGCCCAGGACGATCCCGCCCTGGCCGCGACCATGGACGCGCTCAACGAGCAGTTCTCCGACAAGCCCGAAGCGCAGTCCGCCGACGGCCATGAGGAAGAGGAGAAGGAGAGGAAGAGGGGGAAGCAGCACAACCGGTGGCTGACGGCCGTCACCGTGTTCGCCGTCATCGCCTTCCTGGGCCTCTTCCTCATCGCCGTGCTCAACAGCGATCCGCGTCAGGCGGACAAGGACCCCGGACCTCCGAAGGGTCTCGCTCCAGGAGTGTCCGTACACACCCGGCGCCGCCGCCCGCCCACCCACCGAGTCGTAGGGGCGGTCCACCATGGGTCCCTGAAGTGACCGGTCACCCGGTAAGAATGAGCTTCTCAGGAAGTCTCAGTGGCCAGGCGGTTGTTGACGACGGTTTTGAGCCGGTGACGTTGTTCCTCGTCCGCGAGTGCGATCAGTCTGCTCTCGACATGCGGAGGCAGGTCTTTGATGCCGAGTTCGACGCCGGACTCGTGCGAGTGATCGATGAAGGTCAGCAGCGCCTTCGCCCCGGACATGTCCATGTAATCCACGTCCTTCAGGCTCAGCGACAGGGCCGGCCGATCGTCGCGCAGCGTGGTGAAGACATGGTCGACGGAGAGGAACGACAGCGGCCCGTCGACGCGGTAGGTGTCGGCGCCGTCGTGGACGACCGCGGCTTTCCGCCGACGCGACTTCAGGACGTGAACGACCAGCGCCAGGGCGACTCCCACGGCGACCGCCACGGTCAGGTCGACGACGACAGTGATGATCATCGTCGCGAGCATCACCACGACGTCACCCCTCGGAGAGACATGCGCCTTGCGCAGGCCCTCCCAGTCGAACATCCCGAACGCGGTCACCATCAGGATCCCTGACAGCACGGCGAGGGGGATGTACTGCACCACGCTCCCAAGGCCGACCACAAGAGCGAGGAGAATGGCGCTGTGCGTGGCCGCCGACAGCGCGGTGCGGCCGCCGCTTCTGACGTTGACGACGGACCTGACGGTCGCGCCGGCGCTGGCCAGGCCCCCGAACAGGCCGCTGGCGGCGTTGCCGAGTCCCTGGCCGATCAGTTCCTTGTTGCTGCGATGCCGGTTGCCGGTGATGTTGTCCATGACGACTGAGGTCAGCAGAGAGTCGATCGAGCCCAGCAGGGCGATGCTGAGCGCGGGCAGGACGAGGGTGAGGATCAACGACCCGCTGATCTCGGGGACGGTGACTGAGGGTATCGATTCCGGGATCTTGCCTATGTAGTCGATCGCCGTGTTGAGCGGGACCGGTCCGACGTGTACGTCTTGCAAGAGCGAGTCCATGAACCGCAGGGCCACGGTCATGAGCACGAGCGCGATCAGACTCGCCGGAATCGACTTGATCACTCGTGCGGACGCGAGCATGAGCACGATCGTGCCGGTCACCACCAGGAAACTGCTCTGCACCTGGTCCAGTTCGCCGAGGATGATGATCAGCGCGATCCCGCCCATGAAACCCGACACCACGGGGTGGGGGATGTAGCGGATCAGTGATCCGAGCCTGCACAGCCCGAACAGGATCTGGAACGCGCCGGCCATGATGAACGCGAGGAACGCACCCTCAAGTCCATGAGCGGCGATGACTCCGGTGGCGACGACGGTGATGGGGCCTGTGGGGCCAGTCACCTGGCCGGGCGTACCACCGAACACTGCGGCGAAGAACCCGGCGAAGATTGCGCCGTACAGCCCGACGAGCGCACCCTCGGAGGTGCCGGTCGCGGTGATGCCGAAGGCGATGGCCAGCGGCAGTGCCACTATCGCCACGGTCAGGCCGGAAAGGATCTCTTTGGCGACGCGCTGAAACATCGGCCCCATTTCGGTCGACAGCATGATCATCTCGGCCCACGGCGGACCGAGCTGCCGACCAGGCTTCCCGGCACTCCTCGGGTAAAGATGCCGTATAGAACGCGTCAAGACAAGACCAAAGATCGCCATTTGGGCTCTGCTGACGTGCCATCGGGCTTTACCCACCACGCGCTCCGGCTCGCGCGAGGAGGCGGTGGGCTCGGGCAGACCGACGCATTGCACGGATGCCGCGCGAAACTCGATCCCGGGTTGGATTTCATGCCACGGCTCCCAGCCCGCGGTCGCAGCTCGCCGCCTGGCCCACCGGCGGCTGACACCGGCCGACGTGCCCCGGCCCAGGTCTCTCACTCCTGCTGCGGAACCACCACCACGGGACACTCGGAGTGGTGCAGCACCGTGTGTCCCACCAGGCCGAGCTGCGGTCCGAGGTGGCCGCGACGCCGACGAGCCCCGATGACCAGGAGATCACCCGCCGACGACCGGACCACCAGCGCATGACGTGTGGAGCCCTCGACAAGAGCGCGGTGCACGATCACGCCCGGATTCTCCTCGGCGACGCCCGTCCAATGCCTCGTCGAGCAGAACTGAGGCATGCGCCTCCTCGGCATGGGCGGGCTCCCCGGTCAGCAGCGGATGCGGCGCGGTCCGGTGCGGCGGGCGCCGCCAGGCCCGTACGGCCTCGATCTCGCACCCGCGCACCGCGCTCCCGGAAGGCGTACGGGACCGCTGCCGGGGCCGTGGCACCGCTTCCGACACCCAGGACGATACGGTCGTGGGCGGCTTGTCTGTTCTCCGCCCGGCCGCGTACGACAACGACCGGACGGGGAGACCGGGCCGCCAGGGAGAGACTGACCGAGCCCAGCAGGAGTTCCCTGATCGGGCCCCTGCCTCGTACCCCGGTCACAACGGCACCGGCACGGCCGGCCTCGTGCAGCAGCGTCGGCGCACGCCGCCGAGCACGCTGCGCGGCCAGCGCCACCACGCTCTCGGCGAGGTCATGCTCGGTCACCACGTCTACCGAGACGGCCTCGGGTGCGCCCGCGAAGGCCGCACCCTCGTACCGTTCCCACAGTGAGGCGTGCACGATCCGCAACGAAAGCCCGTGGCGGACCGCCTCGTCCACGGCCCAGTCGACGGCGTGGAGGCTGGGCTCCGAGCCATCGACACCCACAGCCAAAGGCTGCACCATGGTTCACCACCGCCTTCAGCGCGCCGGGATGCCCTCCTGTTCTCTCTCCGCCCGTCCGGCGCCGCGCAGGCCGCGGGATCACAGGTAGGCCAGATGGCATGAGTGCGCCAGCCGGGGAGGACTCGGTCACCATGCCGCGAGACACCGCCGAGCCGCAAAGCTGGGCCAGCACGCCGCGGGCACAGGTCTGCGGAAGCCGCGTCGTACAAGCCTGGACAGACCCTCGCAGTCCAGGAGTCCAGGACGCTCATGTCGCCCACGTGGCACCCGGCGCGTTGGCCGTGCGCCACGCAGAATCGCTCGCTACAGCATCGACAGCCGGTCCGATCCGGCCGACGCTGGATGAGAGCTTTCGGCGTAGGCAAACATGCCCCCGCGCCCCCGCATGCGCCGTAGCGCCCATGTACTACAGCAGTGTCAGAAAGAGCACGGTCCCCACCAGGAAGACAGCCCACCAGACCATCAGGTGGGTCGACCACGGAGTCGTCAGCTTTGCCTCCGGTCGCAGCGGGCGGGTGGTCGCGCTCCACAAGGTGCCGCTGCGGTCGCGTAGCGGCGGGCCCAGGCTGCGGCGCAGGTGGGAGACGGCGCGGGAGAGTACGTGCCAGGTGTGCGGCAGCACACGCCGGTAGACCACGTCCGCGTCGACGTTGACGGAACGGAGTTCCGGTGGGTAAAGGCCGGTGCGGACCAGCAGCGTGAAGGCCATCGAGGCGAGCAGGAGCAGTTGCAGCTGGTTGATCACGTGTGGGGTGGTGTAGGGCACGTAGTCCACCGGGTGCGGGAGGAGCTCGTACAGAAGGTTCGGCGCCACCCCGATGCCTACGCAGATCAGCGCGGCCAGCGTCATGGCCACGCGCATGTTGAGCGGGGCCTCGGCCACTCGGTGGCCCCGGTCCTGGGCGAAGAAGGCGAAGTACGGGATCTTGATGCCGGCGTGGTGGAACACGCCGGCCGAGGCGAAGAGGAGGAGCAGCCAGACCACGGTCAGGTGTTCCTGTCCGACCGCCTCCATGATCATCGACTTGGTGACGAA
The DNA here is from genome assembly GCF_030499575.1 of Streptomyces sp. DG2A-72. Lineage (NCBI taxonomy): Bacteria > Bacillati > Actinomycetota > Actinomycetes > Kitasatosporales > Streptomycetaceae > Streptomyces > Streptomyces sp. DG2A-72. The sequence continues at coordinate 9,406,958 of NZ_JASTLC010000001.1, read as the reverse complement.
CGCGGAGAACAGCGGGAACGCGGAGATGGACGCCGCACCGACCATGCACAGGGCCGCCGTCTGGGGCATGGACTTGTACAGGCCGCCGAGTTCGGAGCCCTTGGTGGTGCCCGTACGCAGAAGCACCGCGCCCATGGCCATGAACAGCAGGCTCTTGAACACCATGTCCGCCACGGCGTGCGCGCTCGCGCCGTTGATCCCGAGAGCGCCGCCGACGCCGACACCCGCGACCATGAACCCCAGCTGGTTGATCATGCTGTAGGCAAGCACCCGGCGCAGGTCGTTCTCGATCACGGCGTAGAAGATCGGGAAGACCGTCATGGCGGCGCCGACCCAGATCAGCAGGTCGGTGCCCGGGAAGCCGCGTGCCAGTACGTAGACCGCGAGTTTGGTGGTGAACGGCGACAGTGCCACCGCGCCGACGACCGTGGCCTCCGGGTAGGTGTCGGTCAGCCAGGCGTGCAGCAGCGGGAAGGCGCACTTGATGCCTACCGCGAGCAGGATCAGGGCGTCTCCGGGGCCGTTCAGCCCGAGGTAGCCGAACTCGATGCCCTCGCCGGCCTGGACCCGTAGCGCGATTCCGGCCAGCATCAGCAGCCCGGAGATCAGCTGCGCGACCAGGTAGCGCATCCCCGCGCGGTAGCTGCGTTCGGTGCGGCCTGCCCAGATCAGGAAGACCGACGACAGGCCGGCGAGTTCCCAGAACACGAACAGGGTCACCAGGTCACCGGCGAGTGCTCCGCCGATCGCGGTGCCGGCGTAGAGCGGGATGAGCGCCTGCTGCAGCGGGTCCCCCAGGTGCAGGGCGTAGATCGAGATCAGCAGGGCGGCGGCCAGGAAGCCGGTGGCGAACAGGCGGGACAGGGCGTCGATCCGTACCGGGGTCAGCTCCAGGCCGAAGACAGCGAAGTCGGCGCCGGGGCCCTCAGGCAGCAGCCACAGCATGACCAGGCCCGCCACCGGGAGCAGCAGCATCAGGACGCTGCGCAGCCGGCCGCGCAGCAACGGCACACCGGCCGCGCCGAGCATCAGCAGCAGAGCAGGGCTAGTCATCGGGGCCCCGTTCCGGCGCCTCGTGACGGTCGGGGTCCGGCGGCTCGTAGTAGTCCTCGTCGCGTCGCAGCAGCCGCCTGAGCCCCTTGGCGGTGAGGACCAGGGTCACACTGGCCACGAAGCCGAAGACGGCGTAGAACCCGGGCCATCGTTCGACGGAGAAGTAGGGGTGCTTGCTGTAGAAGAGGTCGGCCAACAGCGCCAGCGCGCAGAGCGCGGCCAGGCCGTACACGATGCGGGTCACGTTGCGCGGCTCGTCCAGCCAGTGGCGGTCGTCGGGCTCGCGGTCGCCGTCGGCCCGGCGGCGGTCGTCGCTCATGGCACCTCCAGCGTCCTGGCCAGCGGTTCGAGCACGGCGTCCGCGCCGAAGAACAGCGCGACGCAGCCGAGCGCGGTCAGGGTGAGCGGCCCGGTCATCACGGGCGGGGCCTCGCCGTGCGCCGGCAAGTCCGCCGACGGTCGCAGGAACGCGCGCACCGCGATCGGCATCAGATACGCCACGGCGAGCAGCGAGCCGACGAGCAGCACCACGAGCGGCACGACCTGGTCCGCCTCGGCCGTGCCGAGGAGCATCAGCCACTTGCTCCAGGTTCCGCCCGTCGGAGGCAGGCCGATGATCGAGACCGAGGCCGTCAGAAACGCCGCGAACGTCCACGGCATCGCGCGGCCGAGCCCGTCGAGCTCGCTGACGCGGGTCTTCCCGGCCGTGACGGCGATCGCGCCCGCGCACAGGAACAGGGTGATCTTGCCGACCGCGTGGGTGACCATGTGCAGGGCGCCTCCCGCGGTGGCGATCTCGTGGGCCAGCGTCGCGGCCAGCACGATGTAGGCGAGCTGGCTGACGGTCGAGTAGGCCAGTCGGCGCTTGAGGTCGTCCGACCGTATCGCCACGATCGCGGCGGCGATCAGCGTGAACGCGGCCACCCACGTCATCGGCTCCGCGGCACCCGTGTCGCGCAGGGTGTCCAGGCCGAACACGTACAGGGTGACCTTGAGGACCGTGAAGGCCCCGGCCTTGACCACGGCCACCGCGTGCAGCAGCGCCGACACCGGGACGGGGGCCACCATCGCGGCGGGCAGCCAGCGGTGCACGGGCATCAGCGCCGCCTTGCCGATGCCGAACAGGTAGAGCGCGAAGAGCAGGGTGAGCACCCCCGAACCGGCCTCACCGGCCAGGATGCCCCCGGCCCGGAAGTCGGTGCTGCCGGCCAGGACCCACGTCCAGACGATCGCGGGCAGCAACAGTCCGACGGAGGTGACCAGCAGCACCACCACGTACGTGCGTGCCGCGCGCCGGGCCTGTGCGCCGCCGTGGTGTGCCACCAGGGGCCAGGTCGCCAGGGTCATGAGTTCGTAGCCGATGAGCAGGGTGACCAGGTTGGCGGACAGCGCGATCCACATCGCACAGGCGATCGTCAGCGCGAAGAAGGCGAAGAACCTGTCCAGGGCGGGCTCCCCCGCCGCGCGCAGGTAACCGGCGGCGTAGACCGTGGTCACCGGCCAGAGCACGGCGGCGACCGAGGCGAACAGCAGGCCCAGCGGTTCGAGCGCGAACTCCAGTGACAGACCGGGCAGCCACGTCCACAGCTCGAACCGCAGCCCGTCGTCGGCCACGGCCCACAGGGCGAGGACCACGCCCGCCAGCGCGAGGCCGAAGGCCACCGAAGCGGCATCACGTGCGATCGGCCGGTGCCGCAGGAGCAGTACGGCACCGCAGGCCAGCAGGGGAATGGCCACCACGGCCGGAAGGGCGGCGGCTTGGTCGGGGGAGGTCCAGGCGGTGGCCAGCTCAGCCACCCCCGTTTCCGAGCAGCGCCTCGGCCGCGGCGTCGGCAAGGTGGGCCGGCAGGGACGCGTCGATCCCGAAGTAGACCGACAGCAGGACGAGGAACCAGATGGCCGCGACCATCGACGCCGGCGGGCGCGGCGGTTCGGCCCCGTCGGGCGGTTCGCGGAACCAGGCGACCTCGACGACGCGACCGACGTAGACCAGGGCGAGCAGCGAGCCGGCCAGCATGGCCACGGCCACGGGCCACTGGTCCCGCTCGACCAGCGCCGTCACCAGCGCCCACTTGCTGACGAAGCCCGCGGTCGGTGGAACTCCGACCAGGCCGAGACCGGCCACCACGAAAGCGGCGAACGTCCAGGGCATCCGGCGGCCGATTCCGGCCAGCGCCGAAAGCCGGACCGAGCCGAGCCGCAGCAACAGCAGCCCGGCGATCGCGAACAGCGCGGCCTTGGTCACCGCGTGCATGATCATGTGCAGATACGCGGCGGAAACACCGACGGCGGTGGCCAGGCTGACTCCGGCCACGATGTAGCCGACCTGCGCGACGCTGGACCAGGCCAGCACATACCTCAGGTCGTCCTGGAAGCACGCGGCGGCGGAGCCCGCCAGAATTCCCAGACAGGCCAGGAGCAGGCCGATCCGGTCGACGGGCATCGACCCGAACACCAGCGACGCGCCGAAGACGGTGAACGCGAACCGGCAGAACACGTAGACCGCGACTTTGGTTCCCGTAGCGGCGACGAACGTGCTCACGACGGACGGCGCCTCGGCATAGGCCGCCGGCAGCCAGGCATGCAGCGGGAAGACGGCCATCTTGACCGCGAGACCGACGAAGACGAAGACCACGGCGGCCTGCAGCGCGCGGTTGTCGTGACCGCCCGTGAGCCGCTGTGCCAGGTCGGCCATGTTCAGGGTGCCGGTGACCGCGTAGGCCAGGCCGATTCCGATCAGCATGAACGTCGCCCCGATGGTGCCGATCACCAGGTAGCGGAAACCGGCCAGCAGGGCCTGTCGACGACGCCCCATGGCGATCATCGTGTACGTCGACAGCGAGCTGATCTCGAGGAAGACGAACGCGTTGAACACATCCCCGGTGATCGCCAAGCCCAGCAGCCCGGCCAGGGCGAGGCACAGGCACGCGTACAGCAGCGTTGCGCGCCTGGCGTCGAGTTCCGCCGCGACACTGCGACGGCCGTAGACCGCGACGACCACGGCGGTCAGCGACACCAGCAGCAGCACGGGGGTGTTGAAGCCGTTGACCACGAACTCGATGCCGTACGGCGCCTGCCAGTCACCCATCGCGTACCGGAGCGCCCCGGTCTCCTCCACGCGCTCGGCCAGCCAGACGGCACAGGTCAGCGAGGCCAGGGCGGCGGCGAGGAACAGCAGCCACGCCACGAGCCGGGAGCGCAGCAGCACGCACAGCGGCGCGCAGAGCAGGGGGGCCGCCACCTGAAGCACTGGCAGCTGACCCGTCATGTTCCGCCGCCGTCGCGCTCGGCTGCGCGCTCACGGTCGTGCTCGGCGACGCGGTCGGCGCTGTCGCGTTCGAGTACCTCGTCCTCCTCGACGGTGCCGTACGCCTCGAAGATGCGCACGGCCAGGGCCAGGCCCACGGCGAGGGTGGCGACGCCGACCACGATGGCGGTGAGGATCAGTACCTGCGGCAGGGGGTGGGAGTAGGTCTCGACATCGTCCGAGATGATCGGCGCACTTCCCCCGTCCCTCTTGCCGAGGCCGATGTAGAAGAGGAAGACCCCGACCTGGAAGAGGCTGAGGCCGATCAGTTTCTTCAGCAGGTTGCCGTGGCTGATGACGACGTAGAGCCCGATCAGCATCAGGGCGAAGAACGTCCAGTAGACGTAGTGGGACGCGATCATCGCGACACCACCCCCCGGCCCGCGATGCCGAAGAAGATCGTCGTCATGACCGACGCGACGGTGATGCCGATGGCCGTCTCGACCACCAGGATCCCGAGATGCTGCCCCGTGTCGGGGTGGCTCGCGAGGACGTCGTAGTCCAGGAAGGAACCGCCGAGCAGCATGGTGGTCACGCCGAGCCCGATGTAGAGGAGCAGGCCGAGCGAGACCAGGAACCACAGGGCGCCACGCGGCACCACGCGCTGCGCGCGGTCCAGTCCGAACACCAGGCCGTAGAGCACGAAGCCGGATGCGAAGATCACGCCGGCCTGGAAGCCGCCGCCGGGGCCGTAGTCACCGTGGAAGAGCACATACAGCGCGAACAGCAGGATGAACGGCATGAGCGCGCCGCTGACGACCCGGATGACGCGGTAGTCGGCGAGGTGGAAGTCCGCTGTCGGCCTGGTCTGCTCCGGGCGTGCCAGCGGGCCGAGCAGCGACAGTACGGCGAGGCCCGCGGTGAAGACGACGACCAGCTCGCCGAGTGTGTCGAGCCCTCGGTAACTGGCCAGTACCGCGGTGACGGTGTTGGGGATGCCGACGTCCTCCTGGGACCGGTGCAGGTACTCGTGGGTGACGGGGTGGCGCTGCACGGGGCTGTCGGCGCTGCCGAACTCGGGCAGGTCGAGGCTGGCGTAGCCGAGCGTGCCGCCGACCAGCAGCACGGCGATGGCGCCGGGCAGGCGCCGTCGGCGTGGTGTGACGGACTCCGAGGAGCGGGTCAGCGCGAGCACGCCCAGGAGCAGCACCGTGCTGATGCCGACGCCAACCGCGGCTTCGGTGAACGCCACGTCCACGGCGTCGAGGAGGACGAAGAGGCACGCGGTGGCCAGACTGAACAACGCCGCCAGCATCGTGGCCTCGTAGAGCGCGCGCAGCCGCGTGATGGTCACCGCGGTCGCCGTGAGAATGGCGAGCAGCGATACGTTGATCAGGGTGAACGTCGTGGTCACTGGCGCGGGTCGCCCTCCCGCCACATGGGCACGCCGTCCCGTCGCGCGGCGTGCGCGAGGATGTGCGTCGCGGTCGGACTGGTCAGCGTCAGGAAGAGCAGAATGATCAGCAGGCGGACCGCGGTGTCCCAAGCGTCCACCCGCAGCATGAGGCCCAGCAGGATCAGCCCGGCACCGGCGGAGTCGGTGATGCCGGCGGCGTGGATACGGGTGTAGAAGTCCGGGAAGCGCAGCATGCCCACCGCGCCGGTGAGCACGGCCAGGGCACCGGCGACCAGCAGCACGCCACTCAGCACATCGAGGACACTCACCCTCGTTCGCCCCCCTCCGTTTCGCTCAGCAGTTCCTGGTAGTGAGTCAGGCGGAGCACGGCGACGGTGGCGACGAAGTTGACCAGGGCGTAGAGGATCCCGATGTCGAGGAACGCGGGCCGGCCGAAGAGGAAGCCGGCCACAGCGACGAACAACACCGTCTTGGTACCGAACGTGTTGATCGCGAGGATGCGGTTGTACAGGCCGGGGCCCATGAACGCACGCAGCAGCGTGAGCACCATGGTGACCAGCAGCGCCGCCATGACGGCGAAGATCATCGTCGCGCCTCCGTCTGCCGCACCCGCCTCAGCATGAGTCCCTCGCGGAGCTCCTCGACGTCAGCCGCTTCCAGGCTGTGCACCTCGATGTGGTCCGCCTCGACGTCCAGCGACAGCGTGCCCGGGGTCAGCGTGATCGAGTTCGCGTAGACCACCTGCGACAGCTCCGGCAGGTGCGGCGCCGGAGTCGGCTCCACCACGGGCCGCAGGGCCGGTCGCGGCGACCAGACCTTCCGCGCCACCGCGAACGTCGAGACAAGCACTTTCCCGCTCAGCCACAGGAAGTACCGCGGCAGGCGCAGGGCGAAGGCTACCGTCACGCTCTGGTGATCGAGGTCGGCCCGCCGCGTCAGCCAGCAGACCACGGCGACCGAGAGCGCGCCGAGCACCGACAGCAGCGGCTCGAAGTGCCCGGAGAGCAGCAGCCAGAACACGACGGCAAACGGAGCAGTCCGAAGGAAGCGCAGGGTGCTCTTGTACCGGGGGCGCTGCTGAGCGCTCGCGGCACCGACGGAGTCGCGGTCGAGCAGGCTCACACGGCTCCCTCAAGGTCGCGCCGACCGGTCGGCCACGTGCCGAGGACGATGATCTGCCGGGTGGGCCCGGCCCGCACCCGCCGGACGCCGACAGACGGCAGGGAATACCCCGCAGGAGGCGGGAGATCGAGAACCGCAGGTGTGCTCCGGCCGATGAAGCCGCCTGCGAGCTCTCGCAACGGCGACCCTTCGGGGTGCACATCCCTGGTCATCAGGAAGCCCCCTCGGCCGCGGTGGCGAGCAGCCCGAGCAGACGGTTGGCGGTGACGATCCCCAGGATCCCGCCGCCTTCCCGCTCGACCAGGGCGAACGGGCACTGTCGCCGTACCATCGACTCGGCGATCTCGACGGCCGTCGCCCGCGGCCCGACCGTCGGTATCCGCGACGGACCCCAGGTGAGGACGTCACGGACGCGGGTGCCGGCCATCGCCGTTGCTATCCGGTCGGCATGCCCCTCGTCGATGACGCGGGTGAGGCCGGGATCGTCCAGGAAATAGTGGGGAATCACCGCCCGGAGCAGGTCGACCGACGACATGCAGCCGATCAGTTCACCCCGTCCGTCGGCGACGACGAGTCCGGGCAGACCGTGCCGGGAGATCATCTGTACGGTGGACAGGATGTCGTCGTCCGGGAGCGCGGTCGGCAACGTCTCGATGACATCGGCGGCATGCATGAGTGTCTCCCGTCATCGAAACATCGGCGCGGGCAACTCGATTACCTCGATTATCTGGTATTTCGTGAACATGGCCAACGTCCGACGTGGTCAATCAGTGGCCCACATTCTTTGCCGACGACCGGCAAGAAGGGCTTCGCCACGCCGCAAGCACCGATCTCCTGCCGGACAGCCGGTAGTGGTTGGGCGCGAGAGAGAGCAAGCTGTCTGGTGTGCCACCGCATGAGAAGAGGATCAAGCTCGTCATGACCGGGGGAACGACGTCGGACTCCGCCGGTGTGGAGCCGCCGGACGTGGCCGACCTCGCCGGACGGGCGAGCGAGGAGGCGCGCGGCGTACCGGCGGATCTCCTGGAGGGATACCTGCCTGTGCTCGCGAAGGTCAGCACGGGTGGACGGCTCTGCCCGGACGAGATCCGCCGTCGGCGGGCCATCGGCGTCCGCGCGGCCGAGCAGAACGTGCCCGTGCGGGGTGTCGTCGACCTTTATCTGAGTGCGACGTGGCTCGCCTGGCCCTCATTGCCCGGTGTGCGGGAGGCCGCGGGCGCGGATGCGCTGCGCCGGATCGGCGAGGCCGTCTTCCGCGCTGCCGACGCGACGATCACGGCGGTGGCGGAAGGCTATGAAGAGGCCCAGCGCTGGTCGCTGCGCCAGGAAGAGTCGTTCCGGCGCGAGTTCGTCGACGACCTGCTCGACGGGCGCAACGTGGAGACCCTGGTGGGACGCGCGGAGCGGTACGGCCTGCGGCTCGCCGGCAGCTATGTGGTGATCGTGGCGGCGGGCCCGCAGCCGTTCGTCGACGGCGGCCCGATGACCCGGCAGGTGGAGTCCATGGTCGGCCTTGGCCCAGCGAGCAGGGACGTGCTCGTGACGACCAGGGACGGTCTGTTGGTGTGCATCGTGCCCGACGTGCGCGGCACCGTGGAGGAGTTCGTCACGCGTGTCATGGAGAGCCTCAAGCCCGACGGCGCCTGGCGGGTCGGCATCGGACGCCCGCAGCGCGGGCCCGGCGGCGCCGTCCGCTCCTTCGAGCAGGCCCGGCAGGCACTGCACATCGGCCAACGCCTGCAACTTCCCGGTCACGTGCACCGGGCCTCCGACCTTCTCGTCTACCAAGTGCTGATCCGGGACCGGAGCGCGCTCGCCGACCTCGTCGAGGTCGTCCTCGAACCGATACGGAAGGCACGCACCGGACCTGCCACGCTGCTGCACACCCTGGCGGCGTACTACGCGGCGGACAGAGTGGCGACCGCAGCAGCCCGCGAACTGCACGTCGGGGTGCGGACCGTGACCTACCGCCTCGATCGGGTCGAGGAACTGACCGGATACTCGGTCCACGACCCACAGCAGAGCTTCACACTGCAGGTCGCTGTCCTCGGCGCACAGCTGCTCGGCTGGCCCGAGGGATCCTGACTTCTCCCGGGCCGACGGTGGACAGGGTGCTCTGTTCGCCGGGGCCCCTTGCCAGGGGCGTCCGAGCCCGCGCCCATGGCATCGGGGCAGACCTCGACCGCTCGCGCCCGCATGTACCCTCCCTGAAGGGCGCGCGCCACCGGTGTCGACGGGGCTCATCAGGTCCAACGCTCGCGCTTCGGCCTCCCCAAGAATCACCCCTAGGGCGTCCTCGAGCGCCCTGTTCTTCCGGTCTCGCCGACGCCCTGGCCGACCGGACCGGCCATGGCCAAGCGCGACGACAACACGCGCGGAGCGCTCTGCGTTCGTCGCGGGAACTCCTGCCTGACACCAACCGCGCACGCGAAACCGCCGACCACCACGTCCACTCCGCCCTCGCACAGCGAATAGGCCGATCGGCTCTGCCTGACCTCGTATCCTCGCCGCACCGCCTCGGCAGCCAGCGCCTGCAGCAAGAGCGACCGGCGGCGAAGCACAGCGGGAACGGAGAGCTGTCCGTCATCGTCCTTGAGCGCGGCCCCAGCCGGATGAAGAGAACTCTGCCGCGTGCTCACCGGCACCACCGATGCATCAGCCTCCGGCCGCCGACTCCGCACGTTGGGATGCGGACCTTCAGCAAGAAACATCTCCAGCCCGCGTGCGCCGATCCGGGCCTTCTCGATGCGTTTGCCCTGCGGTTCCAGGCTGTGCCGCTTGGCGAAATCGACCGCACGCCGCAATTCCGCAACCTCGTCGTCATGGAGGTCGGTGAAACAGACGCGCCCCTCGGCAACAAGGCGCTCGACCAAATCCACTGCCTTCGCCCGTCGAGCTCGCGCGGTGGGCCGCTCACTGTATGGCGTCGGACCGCGCTTTCGAGCGGTCACTTCGCGTCGTGCTCCGTCCTTCGTGGACGCCAAGGGTCAGGCTGACACTAACTGAACGTTTCCCAAGGGCGGTCATCGCGGAGAACCGGCTGATCCGGCCGGTCGGCGCTCAGCAAATCCGAGCGTGCAGCGCCGGGGCCGCCTGCACTCTTGAGCAGGCCGAGGCCTGCACGCCGCCGACACGGCCTACGACTGCCGGGGCCTAGTGAAGAGGGTTGCGCGGCGGGCACGTTGGAGTCCGGATCGCCCGCGCGGTCATCGAGTCCGGTCAACGACCGGTCCGCCGCAGGAGGGTGATCGAGCAGACCATGTCCTGACTGTCCGGCTGTCGTCGGCTGCACCCTCGCTACGAGCACCATCCCGCAACTACCTGGCGTCCTCGGACTTGCCCCGGCGAGGATGGGCACTACGAGTGACGCGACGCGGTCAAAAGCGGCCGGCCCGCCACACGGTCCGGCCGGCACCAGGCGGTTGCCGATGTCGAGCCACTGCCCTCGCTCGCCGCCACTGTGTGTGAGGAAGGACCGCAGCCGGGACCGAGCAAGGAAGTCACTCCACGTGAGGCCAGGAACCCAGTCGGAGTCATACGGATCGACCAGGACGATCACAGCGCTGAAGCGGCCCACACCGATCGCGGTCGGCATCTGTCGCCCACTCTCCGGGCGGTGCTCGCACGGCATCTGACGAGCCGACTTGGGGATCAGTCCGTGGTCGGACTCCGGACCGGTCGGTGTCTTGTCTTCAGCCGCGTGACGACAGACACCAGGCTCGACGGCATACGCCTCGCCGGATCGGTAGAGTCGACTTACCGACCCCGCCACTTCGAGCAGTCCGGCCAACAGACCCTCCGGCGACGACATCATGGCGGCGGCCGGCCCCACGGCAGACGCCTCACCCCTACGGCGCGGCGGGCCGGACAGCAACACGCAATGGCCTGGCAGGGATAGGTGCCAGCGATCACGACGGTCGCGACCAGCAGCCAACCCTCGATCATCAGCACCTCCGGGTGGCTTTGCCGGGCAACCGACCAGACGGACGCGAGGCGTTGAGGATGCCAGCACCTGACACGGCGCCGACGAGCACCGATTCCGGCGCTACCCGGTGGAGCGAACGGCGCGAGCAGGCCGGGAGCGCGCCAGCCTGCGAAGGCCCCGTCCGGGCGATCCCGTGCTGTCATCCCCACTCCTCCATGCGGTGTGTAGACACCCGAAAAGGCCGAAGAACGGGGCCGTTTTGGACAACCCGCTGGCAACGCCTTCAGGGCCTGGTCACAGGCGGTAGCCGCTTTGGAGGAGGTCCTCGCCGAACAGCCCGACGGCGCAGACGCAGGGGCACAGGGCCGCGGACAGGGATCGTAATCCCCTGCCTCCTGGGCGAGTCCACGCGTTCATGGGGACCATGGGCGACGGCGACAGATGTGGCCGGGAAGGCTCGGCCCTCCGGAGCCCGGGAGGGAGACGTCGCTGCCCGTCACAACAATTACTGGGAGCTGACCCGGCCCGGATTAGGCCCTCATGCACTGTTTTGTGGATGGAGAATCCTATAAACCTGGGAATTCACTGAGCATTCGGCGCGCACATTCGTATCTGAGGACGTGCTTCCCCCATGCCGGAAGTTCTGCCGGCTCCGGAGATGTCCTTGAGAGGCCTGATGAGACGCAACACGCGAAAGAGATCGAAGACTGCCCGCCGGGCGGTAGGCGCGGCGGCCGCACTGGCCATAGGGGCCGGTGGACTGGTGGCGGTCAACATCTACGCCTCGGCCGGCGAAACCAGCGCGCCGAAGGGCACTGCCCAGAACCAGGTACTCGCGGCTGGAACCTCCACCATTGACTGCCCCGACGTCGGCCAGCAGTTGACATCAGTGCCCGCCAAGGCGAAGGCCCAGGTCGACAAGGAACTGGCACTCCTCGACAAGCAGATATCCGAGGCATACCAGCGCCTTTCCACCTCCCAGAAGGCGATTGCGCAGGACCCCAACTTCGCCCAGAACGCGATCGTGGGTCCGCTGAAGGACAAGCGGAAGGCGACGATCGACCGGATCGCCATCGCCATCGGCCGTGTGGCAGCCAAGCCGCAGGGCCTTGACGCTTTGGCGGCCTGCACGCTGCGCGCCACCGGTAACCAGCCCACCGCCGGTCAGGGCGGCAACAACAACCAGGGTGGCAACAACACCAATGCCGGAGGGACCGGCAACGGCCCCGTCGCCGCCGACTTCGTGGACATCACCAAGGTGAAGTCCAGTGTGCGCACACCGGCCAAGTCGGCCAAGGCTTCAAAGGGTGTCTTCGTCAGCAAGTGCGGGGTGAACGCCAACAAGCTGTACAACAGCGACAACGTCATCGTCGCGCCCGGTGTCACCAACGGCGCGCACCACGTACACGATTACGTCGGCAACCAGGACAACGACGCCTTCTCGAGCGACCAGGACTTCGCCAAGGCCAGGACCAGCTGCCAGAACAAGGGCGACAAGTCGTCCTACTACTGGCCGGTGCTGCGCCTGCAGGACGGCACCAAGGAGTTCGACGCCGACAAGCAGGGCGGCGGCGCCGAGGGCAACGCGGGCCGGATTCTGACGGCCAAGAAGGCCACCTTGAACTTCGTGGGCAACCCTCGCGGCAAGGTGGTGATGATGCCCAAGTTCCTGCGCATCATCACCGGTGACGCCAAGGCGTTCGTCAACGGCACGGCCAACGCCAACGCCTCCTGGAGCTGCACCGGCTTCGAGAACAAGGTGCAGTTGAAGGACAAGTACCCCCTCTGCCCGTCAGGCAGCGACGTCGTGCGCACCTTCAGGTTCCAGAGCTGCTGGGACGGCACGAACATCGACAGCGCCAACCACCGTACGCACGTGGCCTTCGCTGACGCGGGCGGCAACTGCCCAACCGGCTTCAAGGCCATTCCCCAGTTGGTGCAGCGTCTGGTGTACGACGTGGACGCGCCCAGCGTCAAGGACAACGGCAAGACCCGTCCGTTCTTCTCGCTGGACAGCTTCCCCGAACAGCAGCACAAGCCGGTCACCGACCACGGTGACTTCATCAACGTCTTCGACGCCAAGCTGATGAACAAGGCGGTCCAGTGCATCAACACCGGACGTAAGTGCAGCTGAGTCCGAGTACCGAGCGGTGGGCGTCGTGCTGACGACGCCCACCGCCATGAACTGAATGATGGCGGGACCGCCACGTCCGAGGCGTCAAGCGGGCAGCGCACCCCGGATCCGCTGGAACCCCACCCAGGCATCCGCATTCCTGCGGCACAACCACACCAGAATCCTTCACCCCACGGGGCCGCACCCATGAACGCCCGTCCGGCCGGCCCGAGGACGGTTGGATGCAGTGCGCGAGACGGCAGCCTGGTCAGCGAGGGGAAGCGTGACCGACACCAGCGACACCCGACCCGCCGACAGCGGGTGCAAGCTCCGCGGCAGAGCCGACTGCACCGCCTGATGCGCTACATCCCCCTGATCGCCCCGTCCTGATGTGGGCCGTGCCCTGCTGGGTGCTGGCGCCGTGAGCGTCGCGGAGCCGGCGACCCGCCGGGCGGTCACCCCGTGTGAAGGCAGGCCGGGCAGGACTGCCTGGGCAGACCTGCCCCTGACGTGAGTTGGGCCTGCGCATAGACAGGACGACGCCGTCACGGTGGCGGACCTGAAGCGTCGCTTCGGCGAATTGACGGCTGACGATACGGTTGTGGGGGCACAAGGGAAGCCGCGTCCCTGAGTTCCCGTCACACACGCACGTTCTGCCCACCAGGCGGCCAACCCGCCCCGGGTACTCGCAGCGACTGCAGCTGGCAGAGGTCGTCATCACCTGCGCCTCGCAACGGACCGGGCCGACCACGGATACGGCGCGCACAAGTCGTGGCCGACAGCCGACAAGGGCCACTCGATCGGCTCCTTCCGCGCCCAATTCTGCAGACGCGGTTTCAAAACCGACGTTCGGCCTCTCGGTACGGGCGGGGCTGCCCGTACCAAGAGGCCGAACCTCACGGCCCCCACCACATGGAGAGGCCACGGCTGACGAGTTCGCGTACAAGGCCTGAGACCACCCACCCTCCTGCCGTCTTCAGCACTTCGTGCCGCCAAGCCCGGTCACGCCACTTCGCCGTGAAACCTGGATCCGCGCATGGTTCAGCGGGTTGGCTTCTCGTTGAACACCAGGTCTCCGCAGCTCAGACCTGGTGAAATGGGTGTTCAACAAGAGTTCTGACTGAACGGGGGATTGATGGACGACCAGTCCGCAGCCGAACGCTTCGCGGCGGAGCTGCGGCAGCTACGAACGAACGCCGGAACCCCTACGTTCGCCCAGATCGCGGGGTGGGGGACCCAGCAGCGTCCCCCGGTCACCCTCGGCAAGAGCAAGCTCAGCCTGTGATTCAGCGGCAAGAGCGTGCCCGAGGACGGCCGCGCCTTCGCCGTCCTCGTAGAACTGCTGGAAGCCAGGGCGCGTCAGAGATCCGGCACATCACGGCGGGGCCTGGCCGCTTGGCGAGCGATGCGGAGAGCCGCGGACCAAGAACATCACCGCGAGACCGTGGAGCGCCCCCATCGTACGACCGTGAAGGGCCCCACCACTGCCTTCGGACCTATGCCGGGCACCCACTCGGTACGCCCTCCGTATGGTGAGCTGCCTGTCCGTCTGCATGGCCGGGACAGCCTGCTGACCGATCTGGAACGGGCGCTGGTCGAGGGACACGAGCAGGTGGATGCGGAAAGACAACAGCGGCACTGCGGCTTGCCCGGCACGCTCGGGACCTCGGACATCAGGTGTTCTGGGTCTCGGCGACGACAAACGAACGGTTGCTGACAGGCATGTCTCAGATCGCCCGTGAACTGGGAGTGGCCGACGACGACCTCAACCGCGCATGTGAGGGGCGGTCGAGCGCGCTGGATCTCGTGTGGCGTTGCCTGGACCGTGCGGACGAGCGCCGGCTGCTTGTCGTTGACGCCGTGGACGACCTCTCGGTCGTCGCTTCGGAGCACGGGTGGCCGGGAGCCGGTACGGGGTGGATCCGGCCGAGTCGGTCAGGTCTCACGGTGGTGACGAGTCGCGTCGGCAACCCTCTGTTGTGGGGAACGGAAGCCGTGTGCCGAACGGTGGACATGCTGTCCGCCGAAGACGGGGCAAAGATCCTCACTGACCTGGCGGGAAATGCCGGACCGGTCGAGGACGCCCGTACACTCGCCGCAAAGCTGGGTGGGCTGCCCCTTGCATTGCACCTGGCAGGCGCGTATCTGGCAAAGGTGCGAAGGGGCCTGGGATTCGCTAGCGGCGCCATTGGCGTCCGACCCATTGGAGACTTCGCGGGGTATACGGCGGAACTCGCAATCGAGGACGCGTGGGCCGTCGTCGGCCATGATGACGTTGCCCGGTTTCATCCCGGTGTACGAGCCCGCAGGCGTGGACGGCTTGGAGCGCCTCGGCCAGCGCTGCCCCGAGAGACCTCAACTGCTCTTCATGATGGGCCCTTGACGCTTGATCAGCTCGGCGAGCATGGGCCCGGGGATGTACGCGATGGTCAGCCAGGGCGCCTCCGCGTCGGGATCGGTGTCCACGACCGGAGCCGTGTGGAAACCGCCGACTCTGCGGGCGGCCTCGACCTCTGCGCGGAACCGTCACGGAAGTGCAGGTCGGCCGCCAGCTCGGGGCGGCCACCTTGACCGCGACGGCCCGACCGCCCCGTGACCGGGCGGGCTAGACCGTCCCCATGCCGCCCGCGCCCGGCTCTCGCTCGACGATGTGGACACCGATCCGCTGTGGCAGGTCCGCGCCGTGCTCCATCACCTGCACACCTCCCCCTGCGCACGGTCACCCGTACGTGACGTCGTCCGGTGCACCCCGGCCGATCTCCGGTCCCGCGTATCCGTCCAGCAGCGTAGACGGAGACACCGCCCTGCAGTCCGGGAAGCCGGGCTCAGCCGCCGCGCCGCACCCGGGCCGCCTTGCGGGCTTCCGCGAGCTTGCGGGCCTCGCTGCTCTTGCTGGACGACCTGCCGCCGGAGCCGCCCTTCGCGTCCTTCGTGCTGCCCAGGCCGCGGAACGGGGCGTTGTGGTTCTTGGGACGCGGTACGGCCGGCCCGCCGACGAGAAGCTTCCCGGAGGGTGCTTTGGCGCCGGTGATCTGGCTTAGCTCCGCCTCGCCGGACCGCACTTTGGTGACCTTGGGGACGACGTCGGCGTCCGCCATGACCTGGCTCGTCTCGCGGCGCTGTCCCGACAGGACGAGTGTCACGACGGTGCCGGAGCGGCCTGCCCGGGCCGTGCGGCCCGCGCGGTGCAGATAGTCCTTCGGGTCGATGGCCGGGTCGACGTTGACCACGAGGTCGAGGTCGTCGACGTGCAGGCCGCGCGCGGCGACGTTCGTCGCTACCAGCGCGGTGACCTGCCCGTTCTTGAACTGGGCCAGAGTCCGGATGCGCTGCGGCTGGGACTTCCCGCTGTGCAGGGCGGCGGCGGCCACGCCGCTGGCCCGCAGATGCCGCGTGAGCTGGTCGACGCCGTGCTTGGTGTCCAGGAACAGCAGGACGCGGCCGTCGCGAGCGGCGATCTCCGTGGTCACGGCGTACCGGTCCGGGCCGTGCACCACGAAGACGTGGTGCTCGATCGCGGAGACCGCGCTGGACGAGGGGTCCACGGAGTGGACGACGGGGTCACGCAGGTAGCACTGCACCAGCTGGTCGACGTCGCGGTCGAGGGTGGCGGAGAACAGCATCCGCTGCCCGTCGGGAGGTACCTGGTCCAGGATCTCGGTGACCTGCGGCAGGAACCCCATGTCACACATCTGGTCGGCCTCGTCCAGGACCGCGATGCGCACCCGTCCCAGTCGGCAGCCCTTGCGCTCGATGAGGTCGTGCAGCCGACCGGGCGTGGCGACGACGATCTCGGCGCCATCCCGCAGCACGGCGGCCTGCCGTCCGATGGACACTCCGCCCACCACGGTCGCGAGCCGCAGCCGCAGCGCCTCGGCATACGGGGTGAGCGCCTCACCGACCTGCTGCGCCAGCTCCCTGGTGGGCACCAGAACGAGCGCCAGCGGCTCTTTCGGCTGCGCGCGCTGCCCGGCCGTCCGGGCGAGCATCCCCAGGCCGAAGGCGAGCGTCTTGCCGGATCCTGTGCGGGCCCGGCCCAGGACGTCCCGTCCCGCGAGCGCGTTCGGCAGCGCCGCCGCCTGAATGGGGAAGGGCACAGTCACACCGTGCTCATCGAGCACCCGCAGAACCTCGGCCGGCAAGCCCAGCTGGGCGAAGGACGCCGCCCCGGGCACTGCCGAAGTGGCGCCCGACGCCTCGGACACATCGTTCTGCTGCCGGGCATCGGCACATGCTGATTCGCTCACAGAAAGCCTTCCTCCGAAGGGACCGTACCGAGGAAGGCGCGGCAGGGACGCGGCCACCAGCCAGAGACACCGAACGGAGCACCGACACAGCGACGCTGCAAACGCACAACGTTAGCACGGGGCACACCGCCCTGGGCTCCCGTGGTCGCGCCGCTCAGCCGAGGAACGACAGCCGGACCTGCCTGTGCGGATTGCCTCGACGCGCCTGGATCACAAGGCCTCCACCTGTAAAGACGGCCCTGACCTGGACCTTGTGGACGCCAGAGGACGCTTCGAACAACCTGCGCCATGTGGTGCCACAGGGACACTCTCAGCATCGACGCCCAGCACGGCCCCCGCCACCAAGATCCGGACCAGGAACGGACCAACTTCGCTTCTTCTCCGGCGATTTCACTCATTTCCTCAGGTCAGCGGCGGATTGGGCCGTGTACCACCAGCAGACGAAGAATCCGCTGGTACCGGCGTCGGACAACTTCACGCGGTTCCCGAACCGCAGCCCTTGGCATGCGGCCAGGGAAACACTCTGGTCTCGGCAGGCAGAGACCGCGTGGTGGTCGCGTGTGGTCGCATGAGAATGGAGGTGTCGGCCCTTCCCTCCGCCTCCAGTAGGCGATCCCCATGCGCCACCACCGACCGCGGCCGCGTCTACCGCAGATGCGGCCGTTGAGACACCCACCGCCGCCAGCTCGGAGCGCACTGCGGCCCACTTGCCGGGCACCTGCACCACCGCGAACCGGCCCGACACCCGGCCCGCGACCACACTGCGACCACCAGCCCTCCAGGAAGACGAAAAGCCGCCCTCCCATAACGAGAGAACGGCCTCCGACCTGCATCAAAGCTGGTCGGGACGACAGGATTTGAACCTGCGACCCCTTGACCCCCAGTCAAGTGCGCTACCAAGCTGCGCCACGTCCCGGCTGCGCGTCCCGCGGTGTCCCGTGAGAACGCGCAGGTCAACCCTAACGCACGCGTACGGGTGCTGACGCCGTGTCCTCGGCGGCGCGGGCCCGCGCGGTCAGGCCGGAGGCCCGTCCGACCGGGACCAGCAGGGCCGCCAGTGCCGCGGCCAGGCACAGCAGGGCCAGCAGGGCGAAGCCGTGGGTGTAGCCGGATTCGTAGGGCAGGCCGGAGGGTTGGAGCCGGCCGGTGACCAGGACGCTGGTGACCGCGGCGCCGATGGAGCCGCCGATCGTGCGGATGTTGGCGTTCATGCCGGTCGCGGCGCCGGTCTGGTCGGCCGGGACGTTGCCCACGATCAGGTTGGCCATCGAGGCGAAGGCCAGTCCGATGCCGAGGCCGAACACGCCTGCCACAAGGGCGACTTGCCACTGCTCGTCGTGCCAGAGGGCGAGGAAGCCGCAGGCGAGCGCGCCGAGCGACGCACCTGCTGTGAGCAGTGTCTTGGCGCCCAGGACCGGTTCCAGGCGGCCGCTCAGCACGCCGGAGAAGAACATGGCGACGAGCATCGGCAGCATGAGCAGTCCGGCGGCGGTGACGCTGGAGCCGAAGCCGTATCCGGCGGAGCCGGGGGTCTGTACGAAACCGGGGAGGAAGGACCAGATCGCGTACATGCCCGCGCCGAACAGCAGCGCGGCGGTGTTGGTGGTCCACACGGCGGGCAGCCGCATCACGCGCAGGTCGATCAGCGGCGTGCGCGAGCGGTCCTCGGCGAAAAGCCACAGCGCGAAGAGCACTACGGCGGCGGCGAACAGGCCGATCACCCCGGCCGAGCCCCAGCCCCAGACGCTCGCCTGGCTGAGCGGCAGCAGCAGAGCGACCAGCCAGGCCGACAGCAGCCCGGCGCCGAGCCAATTGACGTTCCCCGCAGCCCGGTTGGGCGACTCGGGTACGTAGCGCAGGGCGATCAGCGTGGTGACGGCCACGATCGCCACGGGGATCCAGAACAGCCAGCGGTAGTCGAGCGCGGACACGATGGGTCCGGCCGCGACCATGCCGACGCCGCCGCCCGCGGCGATCACCGCGGACAGGTTGCTGATGATGCCGCTCACCTGGGACGGGGCGAACTCGTCCCGGATGATCCCGAAGGAGAGCGGGAGCAGCGCGCCGCCGACGCCCTGGACGACCCGGGCGACGATCAGTACGCCGATGGTCGGCGCGAGGGCGGCGAGCAGACAGCCGAGGGACACGATGGACAGGACGGCGACGAGGGTGCGTTTCTTGCCGATCAGGTCGCCGACGCGGCCCAGGATGGGCGTGAAGATCGAGGCGGACAGCAGATACGCCGTCATCACCCAGGTCGCGGTGGCCTGCGAGGTGTCGAGCGCGTGCTGGACGGTCGGCAGGGCGGGCGCGATCAGTGACTGCAGCATGGCGAACACGCCGGCACCGCTCGCGAGGACCGCGAAGGTGAGACGGGTGGACTTGCGGGGCATGGAGAGCCTCTCCGAATCCGAACAGGGTGCGGCCGAGAGCGTCCGGTCGCGGACGAGTGTGAGGGGAAGAGAGTGAGGGGTCTTCGCGTCGGAGACGTCACGCGTCCACGGCGAACGGACCCCGCACTGCTAAAGTGGAGGCACCCCTCCACTGTAGCGGAGGCGAACCTCCGCTTCAACCTGTCCGCCCCGGGAGGCAGCAGTGACGGCCCAGCCGTACCCCGTCAGCGAGATCGTCGCGTCGCGCCGGCCGCACCGTAAGGACGCCGCGCGCAACTACGACGCGCTGCTGGTGGCCGCCCGTGAGGCGTTCGCCGAGCACGGAGCGGAGGCCTCCCTGGAGGACATCGCACGGCGGGCGGGTGTCGGCATCGGCACGCTGTACCGGAACTTCCCGACCCGCCGCCATCTGTTCGAGAGCGTGTACGCGAGCGAAGTGAACGACCTGTGCCAGGTCGCCGAGGAGGTCGCCGGCCAGGGGCCGTGGGAGGCGCTGACCTCGTGGCTGCGGCGATTCGTCGACTACACCGTCACCAAGCGGGCCATCCGCGAGGCCCTCAACAACGAGTCGGAGATCTTCCTGGCCTGCCGGGAGTCGATGTACGCGGCGGGCGGCCCGCTGTTCCAGCGGGCGCAGGAGGCGGGCGAGGCGCGCAAGGACATGGACTTCGACGACCTGCTGCGGATGGTCTCGGGCATCACCGCGACGAACTTCCTCGACGAGGCCCAGCGCGACCGCGTACTGACCGTCGCGCTCGACGGCGTACGGGCCAGGGACTGAGCACTCCCCCGGCCAGGGCAGGCCGTGAGCCGCTGAGCGAGCACGTCAGCGATGCCGATGAAGACCATGGAGGAGAGGCGAGCCAGGGGCCGAAGACGGCACCGAAGCGGCCCATGCCGGAGGTCCAGCCGACGGCGGTGGCACGGCTGTCCGGGGTGGAGCGGATGGAGACGGTCGCGTAGATCATCGTCTGGGCGCTGTTGAGGAAGACACCGGTGAGGAAGACGACGATCATCGTCACGCTCATCGGCATGTGGACACTATGCCCACGATGCCGCCGAGATTGAAGACGACCACGAAGGACAGGGCGGAGCCCAGCTCGTAGCCCTCGGCGCGCATCAGGGTGGGCAGCCAGGTGGTGACGCCGTAGACGAGCAGCAGTCCGCCGAAGGAGGCCGCCAGTGGAGCAGGGTCTGGAACCACTCGCCGCCGCCGAAGAGGTTGACCAGGTTGGTCCAGCGGTCCGCCGCGCCCTGCTTGCCGGACTTGACGGCGGGCAGGGCGACGTCGTACCGGGCGGCCGGCTCGCGGGCCTCCTCGCTGCGGCCCTTGGCGACGAGGAAGCTCAGCGACTCGGGCAGGAACCTGGCGAGCACCGGGCGAAGAGCAGCGGGAGCACGCAGACCCAGAACGCGGCACGCCAGCCGACCGGTTCCACGAGCCACTTGGCGACGTAGGCCGACAGGATGCCGCCCGCGTGGTGGGCGGTCATCAGCAGGCCGATGATGATCGCGCCGCGACCGCGCGGGGCGTAGTCGGACACCATGCTGATCGCGGTCGGCAGCAGTCCGCCGGGGCCGACGCCCGCCAGGGTCCGGCCGAGGCCGAACACGGCGACGCTGTCCGCGATGGCGCACACACCGCAGGCCGGCGAGAAGAGCACCACGCAGGAGACCATGAGCTTCTTGCGCCCGATCCGGTCCGCGACGGTTCCCGTGGTCAGGGCACCGACCAGCATGCCGAAGGCGGCGTAGCTGCCGAGGTCGCCGGCCTGGTCCGGGGTGAGGTCGAAGGTCTTCGTCTCCAGCAGGTGCGGGAGCACCGAGCCGTAGACGAAGATGTCGAGGCCGTCGAAGAGCACGGCCAGCCGGCACAGTGGTTACTTCTCGTACGTGGTGCGCCAGACGCTGAGGAGCCGACGGCCAACAGTCGGCTCAGCCGACCGGCGGCGTCCCGTGCGTGTGGAACGACTCGATGGTCTTCAGACCCCAGGCCTGGCCCTTCTTCCGCTCCTCCTCGGTCCAGGTGATCAGCGGCCAGTCGGGAGCCAGGACCAGCCGCGTGAGCGGGTTGCACAGCTCGATGCGGTTGCCGCCCGGCTCGTAGACGTAGAGGAAGAACGTCTGCTGGATGGCGTGCTTGTGCGGGCCGGTCTCGATGAACACACCGCTGTCGATGGCGAGATCGGCGGCGCGCAGGATCTCCTCGCGGGTGTCCGTCGCGAAGGCGATGTGGTGCAGTCGGCCGGTGGAGCCGGTCCAGTCCGAGGTGTAGACGACGTCGTACGACTTGTTGGTGAAGGTCAGCCAGCGGGCCGCGATCTTCCCCGTGTCGAGCCGGATCTGCTCCGTGGGTCGTGCGCCGAGGAGCTGTTCCTGGAACTCCGCGTTGGCCAGTACGTCGGCGGCGAGGAAGTTGATGTGGTCGAGCCGGCGTACGCCCACGCCCCGGTTGGGCTTGGCCTGGGGCTGGTTCTTCAGCGCGGGCCGCAACTCCTCGGGGGCTTCGTAGTGTTGGCTCTCCCAGTACAACGCGTGCTCGTGGCCGTCCGGGTCGGTCGTGACATAGAGCTTGCCGAGGCCGGGCTCGTCCTCGACCCATGTGCCGGAACCCCCGGCGTCCTCGATCGCGCTGACGCGCCGCTGAAGGGCCTCCTCGCTGGAGGTGCGCAGTGCGAGCCGGCCGAGGCCCGGCTGCTCGCGGGCGGTGAGCACCAGGCTGTGGTGCTCGTAGTCGTCGAAGGTCCGCAGGTAGACGGTGTCCGACTGCTGCCCGTTGCCGGTCAGGCCCAGGTAGTCGGTGAAGAAGGCGACACTGGCGTCCAGGTCCGGGGTGAACAGCTGGGCGTGGCCGACATGGGCGATGTCACCGAGCGGCGGGGTCATGGTGTGCCTCCGAGCGGTGGTACGGCAGCGCGGGGAAGACGGTGCCGTCGAAGATCTTCCGTGCGGTGCGCACGACGGCGGTGCGGCGGACCACGGGAGCGGTCTGTGCGGATCCGGGCTCCACGCAGGTTTCGATGTCGAGGAATCCGGTGGGGTGCTCGATGCGTACGCGGTCGCCCTGCCTGGGAGGCTCCGCGATCCCCTCCCCCACGCCGCCGGGCACGAGAAGCCCCGCCGCCACGCTCGCGGCGCCCAGCACGCCGATGGAGGTGTGGCAGCGGACGGGGATGAAGGTGCGGGTCGTCACCGCACCGCCGTCCCGGGGCGGCGCGAGCAGGCTGAGCTTGGGCACGGTGGCACCGTCCACATCGCCGAGGCCCATCGACTTCCCTGCCGCCAGCCGGATTTCGCGCAGCCGGCCGGCGAGGGCGACGTCCTCCTCCAGGTCCTTGGGCGCCTCGTAGCCGGTGACGCCCAGGGCGGAGGCGGGGATCAGCACGGTCGGCATCCCGTTGTCCACGCAGGTGACCTCGGTACCGGCGACGGTGTCGCGGACGTGACCGGTGGGCAGCAGCGGGCCGGCGCCCGGCGGGAACTCGATCACGACGGCAGCGGCGGTGCCCGGCACGCCGGAGATCTCCGCGGAGCCGGTGTAATCGACCCGGCCACCAGGGGTGGGGAAGGTCGCGACGGCCAGCTCTCCGGTGTTGAGCATCCGGATCCGTACGGTCGTCTCGGCGTCGTCCGCGTCGACCAGGCCGCGTTCCACGGCGAAGGGGCCGACCCCGGCGAGGATGTTGCCGCAGTTCTGCCGGTCCGTCACTTCGGGGCGTTCGACGGCGACTTGGAGGAACAGGTAGTCGACGTCCGCCTCGGGGCCGGTCGAGCGGGAGATGACGGCCACCTTGCTGGTGAGCGGGTGCGCGCCGCCCAGGCCGTCGATCTGGCGCGGGTCGGGGCTGCCCATGACCCGCAGCAGCAGGTCGTCGCGGTCACCGGGATCGGCGGGCAGGTCCCCGGCGAGGAAGTAGGCGCCCTTGGAGGTGCCGCCGCGCATCAGCATGCAGCGCACCTCCTCGGGCCCGCGGCTCACGACCGCTCCCCCGTGTATTCCTCGTACGTCTGGTACTCGACGCCGAGCCGCTGCAACGTCTCCCGCAACCCGTAGCGGTCCAGGCCCAGTTCACCGTCGAGGAAGGCGGCGCGGGACGTGGCCTCCTTGGCCTCGCGGGCCTCGGACGCCTCGACGGTGGCGTGGGCACGCTCGCGCGGGACGACCACCACGCCGTCGTCGTCGGCGAGGATCACATCACCGGGACGGATCACCTGGCCGTCGATGGCGATCGGTACGTTGACCGAGCCGCCGGTGGCCTTGACCGTGCCCTGCGCGGAGACCGCCCGGGACCAGGCCGGGAAGTCCATCTCGCGCAGCTCCTGGGTGTCGCGGACACCGGCGTTGATGACCAGGCCGCGGACGCCCCGCCGTTGCAGCGCGGTGGCGAACAGTTCGCCGAACATGCCGTCGGTGGACGGGGAGGTGGTGGTAACGACGAGGAGGTCGCCCTCACCGCACTGCTCGACGGCCGCATGGATCATGAGGTTGTCGCCGGGCCAGCTGAGCACGGTGACGGCCGTACCGGCGACGCGCACGCCCTGCTGGATGGGGCGGATGCCGGGGCCGAGCAGACCGGTGCGCCCCAGCGCCTCGCTCACGGTGGCCACGCCGAATCCGGCGAGCGCCGCGACGTCCTTGGCGTCGGCCTTCGGCGGGTCGGTGACGATCACGCCGCTCATGCCAGCTCCTTCGCTATCTGCGGGTAGGGACGCATGAACGCCTCGGCCAGGGTCTTGTGGGCGAGGCCCAGGTTGGGTCCGGCGTTGCGCTTGAGCTGGACGCCGCGGCGTACGGCGAGGTCGGTGTAGTAGTCCCACAGGTGCTGCTGGGCGCCGAGGCACTCCATCGCCTTGCGCTTGGTGTCCCACACCTGGGTGATGTCGAGCAGGACCTCGGGCTTGAAACCGCTCATCTCGGGCTGGTGCGGCTCGAAGTAGAAGACCGGCGGGGCGCCGATGATGTCGCCCTCGCCCGGGTAGCCGATGGCCTGGGCGAGGATCCGGGCTTCCAGCGCCATGCGGTTGGCGGCCGGGTGGTCGCCGTTGTACGGGTCCTCCGTCGGGTGGGTGAGGACGACATCGGGCTGCGTCTCGCGGTAGACCTCGACGAGCCGGTCGGTCAACTCCGCAGTGGGGACCAGGGGATAGTCGCCGGCGTCGAAGAAGCGGACCTCGGCCCCGAGGGTTTCGGCGGCACGCTCGGCCTCGTCCCGGCGTATCGCCTTGATCTCCTCCAGCTGCTTGCCCTCGCGCCACGCCTTGGCGGACTCGCCGCGCTCGCCGAAGGTCAGGCAGGCGATGGTGACCTTCTCGCCCCGCGAGGCGGCCAGGGCGATGGCTCCACCGGCCCGCCACACGAAGTCCCCGGCATGCGCGGTGACGACGAGGGTCGACCGTGGTGGTGAGGTGGTGGCGGGCGCGTCGGCATGCGTCATTGCAGAAATCTCCCTGGTGGACAGAGGGGCGCCCGCCCCGCGTGCGTCAGTCGCGCAACGCGTCGATCACGCTGGTGAGGTGGGCGCGGACGGCCGCTTCGGCCGCCTGGGGGTCCCTGGCCCTGATCGCTTCGATCATCGCCAGATGCTCGTTCAGGGAGTGCTGCGGACGACCGGGCCGCAGTGCCAACTGGAAGCGGTGGCGCACCAGTTGGGCGTTGAGCCGCTCCAGCAGTGCCACGGCCGTGTGCTGGCCGGAGAACTCCCGGATCCTGGCGTGCAGTTCCTGGTTCAGCTCGGAGTACGTCATCGGCTCGCCGTCGGCCACGGCCTTGCTCATGGCCGTGCCGAGGTCCGTCAGTTCCATCAGCTGCTCGTCGCTCGCCGCGACGGCCGCCTTCGCCGCGCAGAGCCCTTCGAGGACCATGCGGCACTCGGTGATGGCGACCGCTTCCTCCACGGTCACCACCCGCACCCGCGAGCCACGGTTGCGGATCCGCTCCACGAGGCCCTGGGACTCCAGATCGATGAGTGCCGCTCGGATGCTCGCCCGTGTCACATCGAACTGCTCGGCGAGTTCGTTCTCCACCAGTCGCTGCGCCGGCGCCATCTCGCCGTGCAGGATCGCCTGCCGCAGCTGCGCGAGCGCATGCTGCTTGGCCTGCTCTCCGGTGCTCGGACGGGCCTGTTTCGGCATCGCGTGCCCTCCCTGAGTGAGTGCCTGTCGAACGTAAATCTAGCCAGACAGAATTGTCAACAATTTTGTCCGGCGTATTGCCACACGCCCCGCGGTACCGGTCGGCGCCTCAGCCCGTGCGGTACAGCTCGGTGACCAGTTCCATCACGGCCTGCGCGGCGGGATGCGGGTCGTCCCGCCACCAGGCGAGGCGTACGGCTATCGGCTCGGCGTCACGCACGGGGCGGTAGACGACGCCGGGCCTCGGATACTGGTTGGCGGTGGACTCGGCCGTGATGCCGATGCCGCGGCCCGCGGAGATCACGGTGAGCCAGTCGTCGATGTCGTGCGTCTCCTCGATGGCCGGGCGGGAGTCCGGCGGCCACAGGTCCGCGGTCGTGGTACCGGTGCGGCGGTCGACGAGGAGCGTGCGCCCGGCGAGGTCGGCCAGCCGGACCGAGCGGCGCCGGGCCAGCGGATCGTCACCGGCCACCGCGCACAGCCGCCGCTCCAGACCGACGATGGCCGACTCGAACCGCCGGTCGTCCACGGGCCGCCGTACGACCGCCAGATCGCAGGCGCCCTCCGCGAGTCCGGCCGTGCCCGAGTTGACGCGGACGAGGTGCAGATCGGTCTCCGGACGCAGGTCGGCCCAGCGGCGCTGGAAGGCGACGGTGTGCCGGCCGAGCGCGGACCAGGCGTAGCCGATCCGCAGCTGGGCATGGCCGGACGCGGCCTCCCGCACCAGGTCGTCCACGTCGGCGAGCACACGCCGGGCGTGCGCCACCACCCGCACCCCGGCCCCGGTCGCGGTCACCTCGCGCGAGGTCCGCCGCAACAGCCGTATGCCCAGGGCCTTTTCCAGCGAGGCCAGGGTGCGGGAGACGGCGGCCTGGGAGATGTCGAGGGCGAGGGCGGCGTCGGTGAAGGTGCCCTCGTCGACGATCGCGACGAGACAGCGCAGCTGCCTCAGTTCCACATCCATACGTCCAGCGTATAGATCGCGCTCCGGATGCATTTTACGCAAGTACGGAACCGGCGCACGATCGGAGCATGCAAGGAGCACCCGCACGCCCCGCCGCGTCCCTGTCCTCCGCCGCACCGCTCCCGGCCCAGAAGCGGCCTCCGCTCGCCGGAGTGGCCACGATGGCGGGCAGCGGGCTGTCCAACCAGATCGGAGCAGCGATCGGTTCCCTCGCGTTCCCCGTGATCGGTCCCGTCGGTGTCGTCGCGGTGCGCCAGTACGTCGCCGCGGCCGTCCTGCTGGCCGTGGGCAGGCCGCGGCTGCGGTCGTTCACCTGGCGGCAGTGGTGGCCGGTGCTGCTGCTGGCCGTGGTGTTCGGGACGATGAACCTGTCCCTGTACAGCGCCATCGACCGCATCGGCCTCGGGCTGGCGGTGACGCTGGAGTTCCTGGGTCCGCTGAGCATCGCGCTCGCGGCCACCCGACGGCGCCTGGACGCCTGCTGGGCACTGCTCGCCGCGGCGGGGGTCGTCGTCCTGATGCGACCGCAGCCGTCGGCCGACTATCTCGGCATGGGGCTGGCCCTGCTCGCGGCCCTGTGCTGGGCGTCGTACATCCTGCTCAACCGGACCGTCGGACGGCGTATCCCGGGAGCGCAGGGTTCGGCAGCCGCCGCCGGGCTGTCCGCGCTGATGTTCCTGCCGGTCGGGATCGTCGTGGCGGTCCAGCATCCGCCGACCGTGATGGCCGCCGGGTGTGCCGTGGCCGCGGGGGTGCTGTCCTCGGCGGTGCCGTATCTCGCCGACCTGTTCACGCTGCGCCGGGTGCCGGCACCGGCGTTCGGCCTGTTCATGAGCGTCAACCCGGTGCTCGCCGCCGTGGTCGGATGGGTCGTCCTCGGTCAGGGGCTGGGATGGACGGAGTGGGCGGGCATCACGGCGGTCGTCGCCGCGAACGCGCTCAGCATCCTCGCCCGGCCGAGCAAGTAGCCGAGCCTGGGGGCGTATTGATCAGCCCGTGAGGCGCTCTTGAATGTTTGATTCAGCGAATCTACCATCGCGCGGTGGATCCATTCATCCACTCATCATGGTTACGGAAGGGGATTCCCCCGTGTTCCCAGCCATTCGCCTCAGACGCCCGGCCGCCGTCCTGGCACTCGCCCTGACCCTGACGCTCCCCACTACCGCGACGGCTACGCCTTCAAGAGATGTGCCGCAGATATGGCCCGCCCCGCAGCACCTCAGCGCGGGACGGGGCCAACTCACCGTCCCTGAACGGGTCGTCGAGGTCGTCGGCCCCGGAACCGACCCCTCGGCCCGCCGCCTCGTCGAGTCCGTCCTGCGTGACGCCGGAGCCGACGAGATCGTCACGACCGACCGGCCTCCCGCCTCGGCCGCGCTCACCGTCTACGTCGGCGGCCCCGGCGAGAGCGGCGCCACCGGGCGGGCCCTCAAGGCTCTCGGCGCCCAGTCCCCGGCCGGTCTGCCGTCCGGCGGCTACGTCCTCGCGTCCGGCCGCAAGCACGGGCGGGCCCTCGTCGCCCTGTCCGGCGTCGACACCACGGGCACGTTCTATGCCGCGCAGACCCTGCGCCAACTCGTCGTCAAGGCGGGCGGATCCCGTGCCGCCCTTCCCGAGGTCACCGTACGGGACTGGCCGACGGCGCCCCTACGCGGAGTCGTCGAGGGCTTCTACGGCGCTCCCTGGTCGCACGCCGAGCGCCTCGCCCAACTCGACTTCTACGGCCGTACGAAGCAGAACGTCTACGTCTACTCCCCCAAGGACGACGCCTACTTGCGCGCCCGCTGGCGCGACACCTACCCGTCCGCTGAACTCGCCCGGCTCGCGGAACTGGTCGACCGGGCCGACGCCAACCACGTCCGCTTCACCTACGCCCTCTCCCCCGGACTGTCGGTCTGCTACTCCTCGGACGCCGACGTCAAGGCGCTCACCGCCAAGTTCGACTCGCTGTACGCCATCGGCGTCCGTTCCTTCGCGATACCGCTGGACGACATCAGCTACACGAAGTGGAACTGCGCCGCCGACGAGGAGGCGTTCGGCACCGGAGGCGGCGCGGCCGGCACCGCCCAGGCCCAGTTGCTCAACCGCGTCTGGCAGGAGTTCTCCGCCACGCACACCGGCCTCGAACCGCTGGAGATGGTCCCCACCGAGTACTCGGACCTGACCGACTCCCCCTACAAGACCGCGCTGCGGGAGAAGCTGGACCCCTCGGTCGTGGTCGAGTGGACCGGCGTCGGCGTGATCGCCCCGACCATCACCGCCGAACAGGTGCGCAAGGCCCGCGAGGTGTACGGCCACCCGATCCTGGTCTGGGACAACTACCCCGTCAACGACTACGCCACGAGCCGTCTGCTGCTCGGCCCCTACACCGGCCGTGAGCCCGGCGTCGCCGAAGAGGCGGTTGGCGTGACCGCCAACCCGATGGTCCAGGGCGAGGCGAGCCGGATCGCGCTGTTCACCTCGGCCGCCTATCTGTGGAACCCGCAGGGCTACGACCCACGGGCCGCGTTCCTCGCCTCCGTCCGTGACCTGGCGGGGCCCGCTGCGGCGAAGTGGCTGCGGATCTTCGCGGAGAACAACTACTCGTCACAGCTCGACCCCACCGAGTCGCCGACGCTGAGCCGACTGATCGCGGCCTTCCACAAGGCCTATGACCAGGACAGTGCTCTCGACCGGGCCGCCGCCGCGCTCAGGGCGTACTTCACGGACATGGCCGCCACACCGGCACAGTTGCGCGCCCGCCTCGCCAACCCCGGCTTCCTCGAAGAGACTTCGCCCTGGCTGGACAAGCTCGGCCGGTACGGCTCCGCGGGTCGGACGGCGGTGGACCTGCTGCTGGCGAGCAAGCGCGGCGACAGCGACGCGGTCACCACGTACTGGAACCGGCTCAGGGCCGAGCGCAAGGCGCTGGACGCCGTGCCCCAGCAGGTCTCGCCTGGAGTGATGGACCAGTTCCTCTACACGACGATGCTTCGGACCGCGCCCGATCCCGGCGTCGACCTCTCCTTCGAGCCCGGTTCCCTCACCCTGAAGCCGGGCGAGTCCGAGACGGTCACGCTGGCTCTGTCCGACAAGCGCTCGACCACCGCCAAGACGGTCTCCTGGAAGCTCGACGTTCCCGAGGGCGTCACAGCCTCCCCTGCCGAGGGCACTGCCACCGTCCCGGCGGGCGGCGCCGCTTCCGTCACGGTCAGGTTCTCCGCGCAGGAGGGCGCCGGGGAAGGCGTGCGGTCCGTGGTCGCCACCGGCACCGGCGCCCTCGACCGGGCGATCCCGGTCCAGGTCACCGACGGATCCGGCTCGTCCAGAGCGCTGACGGCCAACTTCAGTGGCGCGTCGGTCAGTTCGGTCGACCTCTCCTCCGGCAAGAGCACGGAGATCGCCGTCGGGAACAACCCCGGTGAGGTGGTCGTGAGTGTGGACGGGCGCACCGCCTACGCCGCCAACCAGGGCTCGAACACCGTCAGCGTGATCGATGTGGCGGACGGCAAGGTCACCGCCACCGTCGCGGTGGGGCGCGTCCCGGCCGGGCTGGCACTCACGCCGGACGGCGGCACGCTCTGGGTCGCGAACTACTCCGACGGCACGGTGCAGCCCGTGGACACCGCAACGCTGCGGGCGGGTACGGCCGTTCCCGTGGGCTCCGGTCCGGAGAACATGGCGATCACGCCCGACGGGCGGACGCTGTATGTGGCCAACATCCACGACAACACGGTCAGTCCGGTCGACCTGGCCGCCCGGAAGAGCGGCACCGCGATCCCGGTCGGCCCCAGGCCCTTCAACGTCGTGGCCGCTCCCGACGGGAGGACGGTGTACGTGTCCAACTCCGGTGGCTCCACCGTCACTCCCATCGACACCGCCACGAACGACACCGAGCCGACACTCCTGGTCACCGGCCAGGCCTACGGACTCGGTCTGTCGCCGGACGGGCGGACCCTGTGGGTCAGCCCCAGCACCGGCGACAGCGTCACGCCCGTGGACACGGCGACCGGCGCGCCCGGAGCGAGGGTGACGGTCGGGAAGTCCGCCTTCGACGTCGGTCTGGACTGGAAGGGCGGTACGGCGTACGTCACCACCGCGGACGGCAATGCGCTGGTGCCGGTCGACACGGCGTCGGGGGCGGCGGGGGCGGCGTTCACCACGGGCGCCTATCCGCTGGCCGTGGCGCTGACGCCGGTACCCGTGCGGTAGCGCTCCGCTGGGTGCCGCGCTAGGTCGTTGAGCGTCTGCGGGTTCGTTGTGGCTGGTCGCGCCCACGCGGCGGAGCCGCATATCGATACAGCCCCGCGCCCTTTCGGGGCGCTCAACTGGCGGTGCGTCGGATTCGTCCGGCGTACCGCTTCTCCAGTTCCAGGTTGCTCTCGAAGCCGCCGGGCACGTTCGCCGAGACGTAGACCGGGGGGCGGTCGCCGGAGGCGAGAAGGAGGGAGGACGTTTCGGCGACCGCCATCTGGACCAGCATCACGCCGGTGAGCGTGGACAGGGCGCAGACGGCGCCGCCGCCGGGGAGTTCGAGGAGGGCGTCGCCGCGCGGGGCCGCGTTGTCGAGGACGACGTCGGCGAGGTCGGCGAGCTTCTTGCCGCTCGGGTGGGCGGCGGAGACGGCCCGGGTGTGGGTGAGGGAGGTGATGGCCAGGAGCCGGTGGCCTGCTTCCTTGGCGTGCAGGGCCATCTCGACGATGACGTTGTTGACGCCGGAGTTGGAGATGATGACGAAGAGGTCCTGAGGTCGGGGGGCGGCGAGGTCGTAGATCCGCTGGGCGACTCCGGCCTGGCGCTCCAGGAGCGGGTCGTCGAGGACGCTGGGCGGGTCACCCCCGTAGAGGACGAGGTCGGCGATGCTGAGTCGGTTCGTCGGCACCAACCCCCCGGCGCGGCCCGCGAGTTCGAGGACCATGGCCTGGGAGTGGCCGGTGCCGAAGGCCTGGATGACGCCGTCCGAGCGCACGCACTGGGCGATCAGCTCGGCGGCGCGTGTCACCTCTCCGCCGGCGGACTCGGTGATGCGGTCGAGGGCGGCCATGCCCTCGCGGGCGAAGCCCTGGGCACTCACGGACTCGACGGACACGGGACACTCCCCACTGGTGGATTGAACCACCTCACACAACATCACAGATGAATCAATAAATCACACGCCGTGGGGTGCGGGCAACGAGGGAGTGGACGCGTGCGGATGGGTCCTGGAATTCAATCGGTGACATGAATGGTGGCTGTTACCTTCGTCGTATGCCTGCGACGGACGTCACCACACTGATCCGCACCGAACTGCCCCGGCTGGCCGGCTCGCTGCGGAAGGTCGGCGAGCTGATCCTGGAGGATCCGGCCGCCGTCACCCACTGCTCGGCCGCCGAGCTGGGCCGCCGGACCGGTACCTCCCAGGCGACGGTGACCCGGTTCTGCCGGGCCATCGGGCTCGACTCCTACCAGCATCTGCTGATCGAACTGGCCCAGGAGCGCGGCCGCGGCGAGGTCTCGGACTGGGGCACCGCCGAGATCGGCCCCGACATCTCCCCCGACGACAGCCTGGAACGGGTCGTGCAGGTCGTCGGCACCGCGGATCTGCGCGCGGTCCAGCAGACCATCGACCGGATGGATCTCGACGCGATCGAGCGCGCGGCCCAAGCCACCGCGCGGGCCCGTCGTATCGACGTCTACGGCGTCGGCGGCAGCGGGGCCCTGGCGCAGGAGACCGAGACCCGGCTGTTCCGCATCGGCTGCGCGGTGCGCGGCTGGACAGAGGTGCATGGCGCGGCCACCTCCGCCGCCCTGCTCACCCCGGCGGACGTCGCCGTCGGCATCTCGCACTCCGGGGCGACGCGGGAGACCATCGAGCCGTTCGAGCTGGCCAAGGAGCGCGGCGCCACCACCGTGGCGGTCACTTCCGACCCCCGTTCCCCGCTGGCGAAAGCCGCCGACATCCGGCTCATCATCTCGCCCTCGGAGACCAGTTTCCGCACCGAGAGCATCGGCAGCCGGCACTCCGCCCTGCTCCTCATCGACTGCCTGTACGTCCGCGTCGCCCAGCTCTCCTACCAGCGGGCCAGCGCCTCCCTGGCACTGACCGACCACATCACTCCGCAGCATGCGGTGAAGTCCCGGCGCACCCGCTGAGCGTGATCGGTCGGCGTGACCGGGTTTGCATGGATGAACCACCGAGGAAACGTCAAGGTGGTTGTTTGAATCATCCCCTCGATGCCAGGATGGGGCTCCGCCGAGCACTCGTAGGAGCCCCATGCGCGTCCTCACTGTCGAGTCCACCGACCTGTTCGTCGGTACCCCCGAGCAGCCGCACCAGGTCGTGATCGCCGGGATCGAGCACGTCCCGGGCAGGCCGGTCCGCCTCGCCGTGGCGGGTGCGGAGGTGAGCGGGGTGGCGCTCGCCGCCGTCGGCGAGGACGGCACCGTACGCGTCGAGATACCCGTGACCACCGACGGCCTCGCGCCCGGCGACCGCCGCGAGATCACGGTCACTGCCTCCGACGGGGACCAAGTGGCGCGGCATACCGCCGAGTTCACGGCGACGGAGCCCGGCTGGACCATGTTCATGGTCAGCCACTTCCACTATGACCCCGTCTGGTGGAACACCCAGGGCGCCTACACCGAGACCTGGGACGTCGCCGACGACCCGGCGACGACCGGACTTCCGGCCCGCACCTTCGACTCGCGCGGCCAGTCCGGGATGAGCCTCGTCCGGGCCCACTGCGATCTGGCGCGACGCGATCCGGCGTACACCTTCGTGCTCGCCGAGGTCGACTACCTCAAGCCCTACTGGGACGCCTTCCCCGAAGAGCGCGCCTTTCTGCGGCAGTTGCTGCGCACCGGGCGGATCGAGATCATGGGCGGCACCTACAACGAGCCCAACACCAACCTCACCGGCGCCGAGGCCACCATCCGCAACGCCGTCTACGGCGACGGCTTCCAGCGCGGGATTCTCGGCGCCTCTCCCGAGACGGCGTGGCAGCTCGACGCCTTCGGGCACGATCCGCAGTTCCCTGGGCTGATGGCGGACGCGGGGATCTCCTCCAGCTCCTGGGCGCGCGGGCCGTTCCATCAGTGGGGACCGACCCTCTCCGTGTTCGGCGAGGAACCCCGGGATCCCGGGCGGATGCAGTTCCCGGCGGAGTTCAACTGGATCGCCCCGTCCGGGCGCGGACTTCTCACGGCGTACATGGTCAACCACTACGGCGCCGGCTGGGCGATCGACAACGCGCCCACGCTGCCGGAGGCGGAAGCAGCCGCGTACAAGCTCTTCCAGGGGCTCAAGAAGGTCGCGCTCACGCGCAACGTCCTGCTCCCGGTCGGCGGCGACTACGCCCCGCCGTGCCGCTGGGTCATGGACATCCACCGGGACTGGAACGCCCGTTACGTATGGCCGCGCTTCATCAGCGCCGTGCCCCGCGACTTCTTCGCCGCCGTACGGGACGAACTTGCCGCAGAAGGACGCAAGGCCTCGCCGCAGACCCGGGACATGAACCCCGTCTACACCGGCAAGGACGTCTCCTACATCGACACCAAGCAGGCCCAGCGGTACGGCGAGACGCTCCTCACCGACGCGGAGGCCTGGGCGACACTCGCCTCGCTCGTCACCGGGCACCCCTATCCGGACGCGGCCCTCGACAAGGCGTGGCGGCAGCTGATCTACGGTGCCCATCACGACGCGATCACCGGCTCGGAGTCGGACCAGGTCTACATCGATCTGCTCACCGGCTGGCGGGAGTTGTACGACCTCGCCGAGACGGTGCACGCCGACGCGACCCAGGCGCTCGCCGACGCCGTGACGCCCGCCGAGGGGACGGCGGACCTGGTCGTCTTCAACCCGGCGACCTGGGAGCGGCGGGACGTCCTGACGGTTGCGGATCCCGGACAGGTCCCGCTGGACGACACCGGCCGCCCCCTGCCCGCCGTGCGCGAGGACGGCCAACTGCACGTCGTCGTATCGGAGTTGCCCGGCATGGGCCTCAAGGCACTCCCCCTCGCCGAGGGCACCGTGCCCGAATGGACGAGCGGCGAGGGCAGCACCATCCGCAACGAGTTCTACGAGGTGACGGTCGACCCCGCGCGCGGCGGCGCCGTCAGCAGCCTGCGCGCGCTGACCGAGGGCGGCCGGGAGTTGCTGCGCCCCGGCGACATCGGCAACGAGCTGGTCGTCCAGGAGGAGTACCCGAGGCACCCTCGCTTCGGTGAAGGCCCCTGGCATCTCACCCCGACCGGCACC
The DNA here is from genome assembly GCF_030499575.1 of Streptomyces sp. DG2A-72. NCBI lineage: Bacteria > Bacillati > Actinomycetota > Actinomycetes > Kitasatosporales > Streptomycetaceae > Streptomyces > Streptomyces sp. DG2A-72. Next base: position 9,372,130 of record NZ_JASTLC010000001.1, on the reverse strand, counting down.
ACCGCCGCCCGCAGCGGGGACGTGCGCGCGGACATCGATGTCGAGCAGTCCGCCGCCGGATCGCGGATCACCGTCAGCGCCGACCTCGGTCTCTTCCGGTACACGCAGCGGCTGTATCTGTGGCAGGGCGTCGACCGGCTGGACGTGTCCACCACCATCGACGGATACGACGGCGCCGACCGGCTCATCCGGGTCCGCTGGCCGTCGAACGTCCAGGGCGGGCTGCCGGTGCACGAGGTGGCGGATGCCGTGATCGGGCGTGGGTTCGGGTTCGTGGAGGTGGACAGCGAGCGGTTCCCGTGGACACTGGACAACCCGGCGAACACCTGGTTCGGCCTGGGGTCCACGGCCCGCGTGGCGCTGAGCGACGACACCGGCAGGTTCCTCGGGCACCGCTCGATCGGAGTCGCCGAACTCGTCCACCCGGACTGGGACGAGGCCGGGGAACTCGGCACCCCGCTCGCGGCGGCCCTGGTACGCGCGGGAGTCACCGCGACCTCGACGATCGCAGGCGGGCCCCGGTACGGGGACCTGGAGGTGGACTCCAACCTGCCCGACATCCGGATCGCCGTCGGCGGCCCCGACCGCAACTCCCTCGTCGCCGAAGCCCTCGGCTGGGATCCTGCCGCCGGACGCGAGCTGCGGCGGCAGCTGGCCGAGCGCGGTGTCGCGGCCGTGTGGGTGGCGCCGCGTGCCGGGCTGCGCGAGGAGTGGGTGCCCGGAGCGGACCTCCGCAACCTCGAACGGCTGCCGCTGCTCGTGGTGGCGGGCGCCCGCCCCGAGGACGACGCCAAGGCGGTCGACGCGCTGATCGCCGACCTGGACGACGCCGTCGTACACGCCACGGCGGCGGGCGGCGGTGAGGCGCTGCCGCCGGGAGACGCCTGGGACGGGCATGGCTTCGCCGTCCTCAACCGGGGCACACCCGGCTGTGTGGTCACCGCCTCCGGCGACCTCTACATGTCCCTGATGCGCTCCTGCACCGGCTGGCCGTCCGGCATCTGGGTCGACCCACCCCGCCGCACCGCCCCCGACGGCTCGGCGTTCCAACTCCAGCGCTGGTCCCACACGTTCGAGTACGCCGTCGTCGCGGGCGAGGGCGACTGGCGCGAACAGGGACTGCCCCGGGCCGGTCATGAGTTCAACCACCCGCTCACCGCACGGCTCCGGCGGTCCTCCGACGAACCCGGGATACCGAGGAAGGCGACCCTGCTCTCCCTCGAACCCGCGGGCGAGGTACTGCTCGACGCCCTCAAGCCGCTCGGCTCCCCACTCGCCCGCGGCAGCGCGGCACCCGCGGACCCGGGCCGCGGAGTCGTCGTACGGATGCACGAGGTCAACGGACGGCCGGTGCACGCGCGCGTGCAGGGACCGCGGGACTGGGCGGAGGGCACGCGGGCGGACGTACTCGAGACGCCGGGCGAACCACTGGCACCGAATGACGACGGCGGTCTCGATCTGGGCCTGACGGGCTTCGAGGTCGCCACGGTCCTGGCCAAGGCCACCACTGTCCACACACCCGGCGGCCCCGCCGTCGCCGCCCACGAGCCCGCCCAGCCGATCCACACCCGCTACTGGCTCCACAACTCCGGCCCCGCCCCCCGCGGCAACATGCCGGTCTCGGTCTTCCTCTCCCCCACCGCACTCACCGCCACCGGCCCGGTCACGGCCACCGTCCGCATCGGCTCGGAACTCACCGACGCGCCCGTGTGGGGCACCGTGACCCTGCACGCACCACCCGGCTGGTCCACCACCCCCGCCGAACTGCCCTACACCCTGGGCCCCGGCGGCTTCACCCTCACCGAGGTCACGGTGACCCCGCCACCCGACGCCGAGCCGGGCCGGCACTGGCTCGCGGCTCGGCTGTCGTACGGCGGGCAGGTGTACGAGGATGTCGTGGCCCTCGATGTGCCAGGCGCCCAGCCGGGTCCAACTCTCCTGCCAGAGCTGGGCGTTGAGCGCATCGCCGTACGCCGCGGTGAGCGCGTCCGAGTCCCGGTCACCGTGCACAACACCACCCGCGGCCCCATCAACGCAACCCTGTGGGCCGTGTCCTCCTGGGGAACCTGGGCCGGAGTCACCCCCGCCTGCCAGGGCTTCACGGTGGCCGCCGGGGAGCACCTGGAGCGCGCGATCGAGGTGGACGGCGGCTCGGTGCCGCCGGGCTCGTACTGGCTGATGGCAAAGCTCGCCTGGCACGGCTGCGTGGCCTACACGAAGGCCGTGGAACTGGAGGTGACGCCGTGACGGAACACGCGGCGCTCGTGCGAGGCGAAGCGATCCCGAGGGAACGTGTGAACGCCCTGTTGGAAGCGCCCCGCAGGGGCGCGGGGAACTGCGCGACCAGCCACAACGAATCCGCACACGAACGACAACGACGCCGCTGGGCAACACAAGTGGTCGTCGCGGACGAACTGGCCCGACGGGCGTGCCAGGAACGGGGTTTGACGACCTCAGACGAGGTGTCACCGGCGCGGATACTCGCCGTCGCCGAAACCGACGTAGCCAACCTCGGCAGCATCGTCGCGGCAACCCTCGCCCACTCCCCCGCCGCACGCACCCTCCTCGCCGAACTGGAGGACGAGCAACACGTCCCGGAGACGGCCGTACAGGACTACTACCACCGCAACCGGGACCGCTTCCTCACGCCGGAGGCCTTGCGGCGCGGCGTCGACCCGTTCAGCGTGACCGCACCGGACGACTTCGTGCCGTACACCCACGCCCGCGACAGCATCACGCACGAGTTGCGCCGCGCCGCAGCGCACCGCGCCTTCTTCGACTGGTTCGACCGCGCCCGCGCCGGCGTGGAGTACGCCGTCGGCCATGAACACCCCGGCGACCCCTCCCATCCGGACCACGAGCACCGGCACTGACCGCCCGACTGATCACCGGCGGAACCTAAAAGCAACATGGCAACCCATTGACCTCCGATGAATTCTGGTCCACATTTTCATCAATCGGAGTCGAAGTTGGTTAATTGAACCAGCAGCTGGCTGGTCGCAGGAGGGCAGCAATGCGCGCTACAAGACTGACCGGATCCGTTGCGGGGCTCGTCGCCCTGGTCCTGACCGCCGCCGGCTGCGGCCTGTCGGGCGGCTCCGACGGAGGGGACGCCACGGCGGGCGGCTGCAAGGTCGACAAGGGAAACGTCGGGCCGGGAAAGCTCTCCGGCGAGATCGACGGTGACATCACCTTCCAGACCACCAATCTGAAGAAGGACTTCGGGGGCTTCTTCAACGGCGTCATCAAGGCGTTCGAGAAGGCCCACCCCGGCACCAAGGTCAAGTGGATCGACGACCCCGGCGACGCGACGTTCAGCCAGCGCACCGTCGCCGACGCCCAGGCCTGCACCCTGCCGGACGTGATCAACGTCGACTCCCCCACGGCGACCGCCCTCACCAAGGCCGGCTATCTGCTGAACCTGGGTGTCAAGGACCCGGACGCGGCCAAGCCGTTCGTCCCGGCGTTCTGGAAGTCCAGCGCCATGAAGGACTCCTCGGGCACCTCGGTGCACAGCGTGCTGCCCTGGTACACCGGCGGCGTCGTGCTGACGTACAACACCGATCTGCTGAAGAAGGCCGGGATCGACCCGGCGAAGCCGCCGACAACCATCTTCGGGCTCTTCGCCGACTACGAGAAGATCGCCAAGGCGGCCGACGGCGAGTACTACGCGACGATGGCCAACCCGGTGTGGCGGATCCCCGCCGACTGGGACCAGATGAACATCAAGACGCTGTCCGCAGACGGCAAGTCCGCCGTCTTCGCCGACGATCCGCGCACCGTCCAGTGGGTCGAATGGATGGCGAAGCTGTACAAGGAGGGCGCGATGCCGAAGGACTCGCTGTCCTCCAGCAACGATCCCTCCACGCTCTACAGCCAGGGCAAGGTCGCCTACGGCTCGACGAACCCGAGCTTTGTGCGGTTCGTGAAGCAGAACAGCCCGTCGATCTACACGAAGACCGGCGTCGGCCAGCAGCCCTTCGACGCGCTCGGTCACACCACGGGTGCCCCGCAGTACATAGCGACCGCCGCGACCAGCAAGAACGCCCCCACGGCGCTGGCGTTCGCGAAGTTCCTCACCAACACCGAGAACCAGACGGCCTGGTGCAAGGACCCGAGCGTGGTGATCTTCCCGACGACCACGGCCTCCCTGGACGACCCGTTCTTCCAGAAGGTCAGCGGTAACGACCCGTTCTCCGAGGCCCGCAAGCTGGTCGCCGAGCAGCTCAAGACGGCCACCGCCTACCAGACCAACATCTCCACGGCCGTGCAGAACGCCATCGTGGGCCAGGTGCAGCTGGCCATGCAGGGCAAGAAGAGCGCCGAACAGGCCGTGAAGGACGCCCAGGAGAAGGCCAACCAGCTGCTGAAGCAGGCAGGCTGACGGTGACGGCTCAGATCACGAAGCCGGTGTCCGCGCCCGGTGCGGAGCACACGGACTCCGCACCGGGCGCGAAACCCTCCCGACTCCGGGCCCTGTTGCCGGGACCGGCTGCCGACGCCAACGGGGCAGCGATGTACCGCCGTTGGTGGCTCCCCTGGCTGTGGACCGCTCCCGCGCTCGCCTGCGCGGTGATCTTCGGGGTGTTCCCGTTCCTCAACACCCTGCTGCTGTCGTTCACCGACGCCAAGCCGCTCGGCGGCGCCTCGGGCTTCGTCGGGCTGGACAACTACACGCGCATGCTGGACGACTCCGACTTCTGGCTGGCGACCCGCAACAGCGTCCTGTACGCGCTGATCGTCGTACCGCTGATGGTGCTGCTGCCGCTGATGCTGGCCGTCCTGGTGGAGAAGAACCTGCCGGGTATCGGCTTCTTCCGCTCCGCCTTCTACACCCCCGTCCTCGCCTCCAGCGTGGTCGTGGGCCTGAGCTGGCAGTGGCTGCTCGCCGACGACGGTCTGGTCAACACCTGGCTGGAGAAGGCCCATCTGATCAGGGACGCCATCCCGTTCCTGTCCGATCCGTGGCTGATCCTGCTGTCCGCGATGGGCCTGACGCTGTGGAAGGGGCTCGGCTGGTACATGATCTTCTACCTGGCCGCCCTCGGGAACGTGCCCAAGGAACTGCACGAGGCGGCGGCCATGGACGGCGCCGGCGCGATCCGCCGCTTCTGGCACATCACCATGCCGGGCGTCCGGCACGCCATGATGCTCGTCGGCACGCTCACCGGCATCGGCTCCCTGAGGGTGTTCACCGAGATCTACATGCTCGGCAGCTCCACCGGCGGCCCCGGCGGCGCCGACCGCACCCTGCCCTTCTACATCCGGGACGTCGGCCTGGACCCGATCACCGGCAACGCCGGTTACGGCTCGGCCGTCAGCGTGGCCCTGTTCCTGCTGACGCTGGGGCTGACCCTGCTGGCGCAGCGCCTGACGAAGGAGGACAAGGCATGACCACGGCCGCTGTTCCGGCCAAGCGCCGCCGTCTGATGCCCCGTTGGCGGGACTACGGCCGCCCCCGGGAACTGGTCGTCCGCTACCTGCTGTTGTTCCTCGTCCTCGGCCTCACCGTAGGACCGCTCCTCTGGCAGCTCCTGGCCTCCCTGAAGAGCACCGGCGAGGACGTCTTCGGCGCGAACGCCACCCTGCTGCCGCACGACCCGACCCTGCGGGCCTACCGGACGATCTTCGAGCAGGTGCCGGTCGCCACGTACATCCGCAACAGCATGATCGTGGTCGTCCTGTCGGTCACCAGCCAGCTCGTCTTCTCCACCACGGCCGGCTACATGCTTTCCAAGCCCGGCTGGAAGGGGCGCAAAGCGGTCTGGGTCGTGCTGGTCGCCTCGATGATGTTCCCCTTCGAGTCGATCATGGTGTCCCTGTTCCTGAGCATCCGCGACCTCGGGCTCGTCGACAGCCTGGCGGGCGTGTGGCTGCCCGGCTTCGTCGGCGCGATCAACGTCCTGCTGATGCGCGCCGCGTTCCTGGCGGTGCCGCGCGAGATCGAGGACTCGGCCATGCTCGACGGCGCGAACGAGTGGCAGCGCTTCCGGTATCTGTATCTGCCGTCAGCGTGGGGCGCGATCCTGGTGGTGGTCATCAACACCTTCATCAGCGCCTGGGACGACTTCCTCTGGCCGCTGATCGTGCTGCGCTCGGAGAGCAACATGACGCTGACGCTGGGTCTGTCGCGGCTGCAGAGTTCGTCGTTCGGCTACGACCAGCGGATGGTCATGGCCGGGTCGGTGATCTCCGTCATCCCGGTGCTCGTCCTGTTCGTCATCACCCAACGGTGGTTCTACAAGGGCGTGTCGTCAGGGGCAGTGAAGCTGTAGGGGTACGGCCTTCAGCGCGGCCCGCGACGACTCGGCGACGCGGATCTCGACCACACCGGTCAGGTCGGCACCGAGGTCCAGGGTGACCGTACGCCGCTCGCCCGGCGCGAGGCCCGCACCCTCGAACGCGCACAGTTCGAGGGTGCGCGGCCAGACGGACGTGATCAGGCGTCTGAGATAGACCTGCACGACCGTACGCCCGTACCGGTCCCCGGTGTTGGTGACATCGACCTCGACCGTGCGCCCCGACAGGCGTGGTGCTCCGTACTCGAAGGTCGTGTACGACAGCCCGTGCCCGAAGGAGTAGAGCGGCTCGGCGCTTTCGTCGACGTAGCCGCCGTACTCGGTGTCCTTGTGGTTGTAGTAGACGGGGAGTTGGGTCGCCGAGCGCGGGACGGAGACGGGGAGCCGGCCGCTCGGCTCGGCCAGCCCGAGCAGCACCTCGGCGATCGCATCACCGCCCCACGGGCCCGGATACCAGGCGGTGAGCAGGGCTGCCGCATGTCCGGCCTCGGGTACGGCGTGCGGGCGGCCCTGGATCAGGACGACCACCGTGGGTGTGCCGGTCGCGACGACGGCGTCCAGGAGCGCGTGTTGCGCGGCGCCGAGCCGTAGTCCGGCGAGGTCCGCGCCTTCGCCGCAGGTCATCTCGGATACGGCCGTGACGGCGGCGCCGTTGGCGGCGAACTCGGTGTCGGGGGTGCGGGCGCTGCTGCCGCCCAGCACCAGCACGGCCAGGTCGGACGCGGCCGCGGCGGCGACCGCCTCGGGGATGCCGGACAGGTCGTCGCCGGTCAGGGCACAGCCGCGGGCGTGGCGGAGGTCGACGCCGGGCCGGGCGAGTCGGCGTAGGCCGTCGAGCACGCTGGTTCCCGTGCCGGGGCGCTGCGGGGCTGTGTAGTCGCCGAGTTGGTGGGCGTTGGTGGCGGCGTGCGGGCCCAGGACGGCGATACGGGAGACCGTGGGGCGTATGGGCAGTACGCCGGCGTCGTTGTGGAGGAGGGTGACGGCGGAGCGGGCGAGGGCGGTGCTCAGCTCGCGGCCATCTGGTGGCTCCAACTGGCTTGAACCGTAGGGCTGTTCAAAGAGGCCGAGCCGGAACTTCAGGCGCAGGACGCGCGCCACGGCGGCGTCCAGGGCCGCCACGGTCACCAGCCCCCGTTCGACCGCCTGCTCCAGGTGCGTGAAGCCCTCGTCCCACAGACTCAGGTCGACCCCGGCGTTGAGGGCGAGGGCCCCCGCGGACACCTTGTCGCCGGTGATCCGGGCCAGCCGGTCCACGGCCAGCCCGTCCGCCATGACCAGGCCCTCGAAGCCCCAGCGCTCACGCAGGAGTTCCTGGAGCAGGGCGCGATTGCCTGCGCAGGGCAGGCCGTCGACCTCGTTGTACGCGGCCATGACGGCGGCGGCTCCGGCACGGACTCCGGCACGGGCGGCGGGGAGGTGGATCTCGTGGAGTTCGCGCGGCCCCAGCTCGGACTCGGCCGAGTTGCGTCCGCCGACGGTGGCGCCCTGTCCGGCGAAGTGCTTGAGGACGACGGGGGCCTTGTCGGCGGCGAAGAGTTCTCCTTGGCCCTGCATGCCGCGGACGAGTGCCTCGGTGAGACGGGCGGCGAGGTAGGGGTCCTCGCCGTAGCACTCCTCGGTGCGGCCCCAGCGCGGGTCGCGGGCTATGTCCAGCGCGGAGACGAGGGCGACATGGCCGCCGCGGGCGCGCAGTTCGGCGGCGGCATGGGCGGCGGCGCGCTCGTACAGTCCGGGGTCCCAGGTGGCGCCGACGGCCAGGTTGACCGGGAAGACCGTGCCGTCCAGGGCCATGTGGCCGTGCGGCACCTCCTCGACGAAGAGGGCGGGGATCCTGAGGCGGCTGGCCTGGAGGACGTGACATTGCACCAGATCGGCGAGTTCCGCACTGTCGGCCGCACCGGCTCCGGTCGTGTGATCGACGCCGGACCAGGCATCGGCGCGCAGCAACCCGTAGAGAGCGCCGAGTCCGCCGAAACGCTCGGTCTCGGCACGCAGGGCGTCGGTGAGTTCGAAGGCGCCGTCGGAGGTGCGGCGGTAGGCGTCCCAGCCGTACATGCGCTGGTTGAGCTGACCGACCTTCTCCCGCAGGGTCATACGGGCGAGCAGATCGCGGACGCGGGCGTCGACGGAGGCGGCCGGGTCCCGGTACGTCGTCACCGTCCGAGCCCCAGTCGGGCCAGGGCGACGGCTCCGGGACACCCGTCGGCGACCTGGTCGATCGTGAACTCGGGCAGCCGGTCGCTGAGGGGGGTCAGCAGCGGGTCGATCAGCCCTCCGGTGACGACGATCCTCTCCCCCGGGTGCGGGTCCAACGCGCGGAGGGTGTCGGTCAGTCGGTCGGCCGCTTCCTGGAGGATCGCCTCCGCGACGGCGTCCTTGTCGCCGGCCGCCTCCACCACCAGGGGTGCGAGACGGGCGAGCTGGACCGGCGGGCCGGCCATCACGGCGGGGAGCACATGCATGCGGTAGACCTCGCGCTGCTCGCGGGTCCACTCCTGATCGCCGTACGGCAGCACCTCGGCCGGCAGGCCCAGCTCCCGTACGACCGAGGCGGCCAGCAGGGTCGGCCCGCCGCGTCCGTCGGCCATGCGCAGGGCGGCCCGGACGGCGCTGCGGCCGATCCAGAAGCCGCTGCCGTCGTCGCCGAGCAGCCAGCCGTCGCCGCCCGCGGTCGCGGTGCAGCGGCGTCGGGTGATCCGGGCGGCGACCGCGCCGGTGCCGGCGACCAGGGCGAGGCCGTCGGCGGGGAAGCCCGGCGCGGAGGCGAACGCCGCCTCGATGTCGCTGTAGATCTCGACCGACACGGCGTGGATGCCCAGCCGCCCGAGCGCGGCGGAGAGGGCGGACTGCGCCCTGAGCCGCCCGGGCTCGTCGGCGGCGGTCCGCGAGGCGCCTGCGAAGCCGCCCGCGACGGCCCCGACCCGGTCACGCAGCGGCTCCGGCACGGCCTGGGCGACGGCCTCGGCCAGGTGGTCGGTGAGTTCCGGCACCGGGACGGTCAGGGCGTTGCCCGGTCCGCCGGTGCCCTCGCCGTGCGGCAGGCTGTCGTGGGCGGAGGCCAGGACGGCACGGGTCCGGGTGCCGCCGACGTCCAGGCCGACCACGAGATCCTGGTTCAAATTATTGTTCATCGGCAACCATGGTGGTTGATACATTCGCCGGAGACAAGGCCCGACGCCGTCCGAGGAGGACCCATGAGCGCATCCACGCCCCGCTTCGGCGTCAACTACACGCCCCGCCGCGGCTGGTTCCACTCCTGGCACGACTTCGACCCGGAGCACGCCCGCGAGGACCTCGCGCAGATAGCCGCGCTGGGCCTCGACCACATCCGCGTCTTCCACCTCTGGCCCCTGCTCCAGCCCAACCGCACCCTCATCCGCACCACCGCCGTGGACCAGCTGGTGCACCTCGTCGACCTCGCGGCCGAGGCCGGGCTCGAAGTCCTCGTGGACGGCGTCCAGGGCCATCTGTCCAGCTTCGACTTCTATCCGGAGTGGACCCGCAGCTGGCATCACCGCAACGTGTTCACCGACCCCGAAGCCATCGAGGCCCAGGCTCAGCTCCTGCGCACCCTGGGCCGAGCCCTGGCCGACCGCCCCAACCTCCTGGGCCTCCAACTCGGCAACGAGCTCAACAACTTGGTCGAACACAACCCGGTGACGGCCGCCGAGGTGGACCACTACCTCGACACGCTCCTGACCGCCGCCAGGGAGGGCCTGCCAGCCGCGGACCATCTGGTCACCCACTCGGCCTACGACGCCGCCTGGTACGGCGACGACCACCCCTTCACCCCCGAGGCCTCCGCCCGCAAGGGCGACCTCACCACCGTCCACCCCTGGGTCTTCTCCGGCGACTGCGCCCGCCGCTACGGCCCCCGCTCCCCCCAGGTCCTGCACCTCGCCGAGTACGGCACGGAACTCGCCAAGGCCTACGCCGCCGACCCCGCGAGGCCGGTCTGGGTCCAGGAGACAGGCGCCCCCGAGCCCCATATCCCCGCAGCCGACGCCCCGGACTTCGCCCGCGCAACCCTGCGGAACGCCGCCGACTGCACGGACCTGTGGGGCGTGACCTGGTGGTCCTCCCACGACGTGGACCGCGCCCTGGCCGACTACCCCGAACTCGAATACACCCTGGGCCTGTTCGACGCGACGGGCCGGGCGAAGCCGATCGCGAAGGCACTCGCGGACACGGTCGCCGAACTCCGTACCGCCCCGCGTTCAGCACCGACACGCGAAACGGCCCTGGTGCTGGAGTGCACTGCGGCAACACGCTCTGTTTCCGGTCCGGGAGGCGCGTACTTCGAGGCGTGGATGCACATGCGCGGGGAGGGCGTACGTCCGGCGGTCGTGCTGGCGGAACGGGCGGAGGACGGCGACTACTTGACGGCGCGAGGAATCAAGGAGACCGTACGGCCCTATCCCTTCCCAGCGGTGTTCACCAGCTGATTCCGGCCGCCACCGGCAGGTGGTCGCTCCCGGTGGCCGGCAGCACCCACGAGCTCTGCGGCTCCACGCCACGGACGAGGATCTGGTCGATCCGCGCCACCGGGAAGGACGCCGGCCAGCTGAAGCCGAAGCCGTCCCCGGCCTCGTCCTGGACCGAGAGCAGCTGCGAGGTGATGCCGTCGAGCGCACGGTCGTCCATGGTGCCGTTGAGGTCGCCGAGCAGTACCACCCGCTCGTTCCGCTCGGTGGCGAGGGCCTCGGCGAGCGCCTGCGCGTTTGTGTCCCGGCTCTCCGTCCAAAAGCCCGTCCTGGGAGTTACCCGTACGGAGCCCAGGTGGGCCACGTACACCGCCAGCGGCCCCTGGTCCGTGGCCACCGTGGTGCGCAGCGCCCGGTTGTAGGCCAGCTTGACCTCGGCCGGCTTGGTGTCCCCCAGCGGCCCGACGTCCTGCTCGATGTCGACCGGCCGGGTGTCCGACAGCGGCAGCTTGCTCCACAGCCCGACCGTGCCCAGCACCACGTGGTAGGGGTACGTCTTCGCCAGTTCCTTCTCGTACAGCGGCTTCGCCTGTGCGGTGATCTCCTCAAGGGCCAGCACGTCCGCACCGGAGGCGGCCAGGTCGCGCGCGGTGCCGGCCGGGTCGGGGTTGTCGGCGCCGACGTTGTGGCCGGCCACGGTGAGGTCACTGCCCGCGTGTGACTTGTCGCCGAGCAGCCCGCCGAAGAGGTTCAGCCACACCGTGACCGGCAGCAGCAGCGCGACGACCGCGGAGGCGGAGCGGCGCCACAGCGCGCCGGCCAGCAGCACCGGGATGAACAGGCCGAACCATGGCAGGAACGTCTCCACCAGGCTGCCGAGGCCCCCGATCCCGTTCGGGATCTTCGCGTGCAGCAGCATGAACAGGCCGAGCAGCAGCGCCGGCGCCACGAGCACCGGGCCACGCTTCCACGGCGCCGGCCGGAAGACGAGGCGGATCGCGTTCAGGGTCTCGGCCCGCCCCTCGGCTTCGTCCTGCTGCCGCGCACTCGCAAGGTCCTGCACTGTTTCACTCACTGATCAGATGTCCTCGTTGCCAGCTGTATGGGGTGGTGGGGCGGGCAGTTGAACGGCGATACGGAGTCCGCCCTCGGGGCGCGGGGTGAGGGTGAGTGTTCCGTCGTGGGCGTGGGCGATGGTCTTGACGATCGCCAGGCCGAGGCCGACACCCTCGTGGTCCGTGTGAACGCGCTCGGTGCCGCGCTGGAACGGTTCGGTGAGTGTGGAGACCAGCTGGGGGGTGAGCTTCTCGCCGGTGTTCTCGACGGTGAGCACCACGGTCCGCGGGCGGACGCCGGTAGTCACCCACACCGTGCCCTGAACCGGCAGGTTGTGGACGATCGCGTTGTGCACGAGGTTCGTGGTCAGCTGCAGCAGGAGCGCTTGGGATCCGACGGTGGGGGTGATGTCACCGGAGGTCTCGATGGTGACGCCGTGCTTTTCCGCGAGAGGGAGGAGCGTTTCAGTGGCTTCTTCCGCGAGGAGGGACAAGTCGACCGGTTCGCGGGTGAAGGACCGCTGGTCGGCGCGGCTGAGCAGGAGCAGTGCCTCGGTGAGGTCGATCGCCCGGTTGTTGACGGCGTCGAGGCGGGCGATGACCTCGCCGGTGTCGTGGTTCGGGTCGGTGCGGGCCACCTCGATCAGGGTCTTCGAGATCGCCAGCGGGGTGCGCAGTTCGTGGGAGGCGTTGGCGGCGAATCTCCGCTGTTCCGCGACCTGGGCTTCGAGCCGCGCGAGCATCGCGTCGAAGGCGTCGGCGAGTTCGCGGAACTCGTCTCTGCGGCCCGGCAGCCGGATCCGGTGGGAGAGCGATCCGCTCGTAGCCAGGCGGGTGGCGTCGGTGACGCGGGTAAGCGGGGCGAGCATCCGGCCGGCGAGGAACCAGCCTCCCAGGAGGCCGAATACCAGGAGGAACGTCATTACTGCGGCTGCCGTTGGGGCGAAACCGCGCACGAATTCGGTGCCCGGAGTTGCTCTCCATGCCCCCTCTGGGGTGGTTCGCAACCACCCCTGTTGCAGGAGAAACACTCCAATGGCGGCGAGCAGCAAGCCGCCTGCAACCATGAGGAATCCGGCGTAGCTGAGGGTGAGTTTGACGCGAACGCTCAAACCAGGCTGCCTATCCACGGTCTCGTCCCTCGCGTCCGGTGCCGGGTGCTGCGTCGATGCGGTAGCCGACGCCGGGCACAGTGGCGATGACCCAGGGTTCGCCGAGTCGTTTGCGCAGTGCCGAGACGGTGATGCGCACGGCGTTGGTAAACGGGTCGGCGTTCTCGTCCCACGCCCGCTCCAGCAGATCTTCGGCGCTGACGACACCGCCTTCGGCGCCGACGAGGACTTCGAGCACCGCGAACTGCTTCCTGGTCAGCGCGACATAGCGGCCGTCACGGTGGACCTCCCGGCGGAACGGATCAAGGCGCAGACCCGCGATCTCCCGCACCGGCGGCCTCGTGTGCGCACGCCTGCGGTCGAGCGCTCTGAGTCTGAGCACGAGTTCCCGCAGGTCGAACGGTTTGGTGAGGTAGTCGTCGGCGCCGAGCTCGAACCCGGTGGCCTTGTCGTCCAGACGGTCGGCGGCGGTGAGCATGAGGATCGGCATGCCGCTGCCGGAGTCGACGATGCTCTTGGCGATCTCGTCACCGCTGGGTCCGGGGATGTCGCGGTCGAGGACGGCGATGTCGTATGCGTTGATGCTCAGCAGTTCCAGAGCGGTGTCGCCGTCACCTGCGATGTCCGCCGCGATCGCTTCCAGGCGCAGGCCATCACGGATGGCCTCTGCCAGATAGGGCTCGTCCTCGACGATCAACACACGCATACTCCAAGGCTACGAGTCGGCACATATCGTCGCCGTATCGAAAACCGCATACGGGCCGGCAACACCGCGCTGCCTTGACTGCGGGCATGACATACAGCGCATCAGCACGAAAAGCAGCCCGCCGTACGCGATCGGCCGTCCTCGCTGCCTTTGTGGCCATCAGCGCGACGCTTGTCGACGTCCTCATCTGGCAGTCGCTGGCGTCCTCGGTCTCCTCGCCGGCTTCCTTGCCCTCCTCGCCGGCGTTCCCGCCCTCCTCAGCGGCATCACCCACCGACGCTCCTCAGGGCGACCGCAAGCGTGCAGACCACAAGGGTGTGCTCGGCGAGGCTGACGGCGCTCTCCCTGACGGCGTGACCGTGTTCGACGACGGGTATCCGGGCGTCACCAAGCTCGACCCCGAGCTGCTCCAGGCCGTGCGCGAGGCGGCGACGGATGCCGCCGGCGACGGCGTCAAGTTCTACGTCAACAGCGGCTGGCGTTCCGCGGAGCTGCAGAATCAGCTTCTTCGTGAGGCGGTCGCGAAGTACGGCTCGGAGGAAGAAGCCGCTCGATGGGTGGCCACAGCGGACACGTCACCTCACGTGTCGGGGGACGCGATCGACATAGGGCAGGACAATGCCACGACGTGGCTGTCCGAGCACGGCGCCGAGTACGGCCTGTGCCAGATCTACGCCAACGAGCCCTGGCACTACGAACTGCGCCCCGAAGCCGTCGATGACGGTTGCCCCGCCATGTATGCCGATCCCACGCACGACCCGAGGATGCAGCAATGGCGGGCCATGCCTATGCGCTCAGCACCTCTGCCACGGCCCGCAGATTGACCCGCCCGCGCCCGAACGAACACAACGCACCCCCCTCCGGCAGCCCGGTATCCACCCGCACCGCGTCCGACCGCCGCCCCACCACCGCATCCCGCATCCGCTCCTGCCAGGGATACAGCCCGGCATCACACGTGGCGACGACCAACGGCGACTCACCGGCCATCCGCGAGATCTCGTCCACCAGCGCACCGGAATCCGCCGGCTCCCCCGTGACCGCCACCCCCGAAGCCGTACCGTCGACCTCCCGCACCTCGCTCAACAGATCCTCCCCACCCCAGTTGAGCGCCGGATGCGGCGGCGGAAACAGATCGACGACGAACGCTCCACGCAACCGCATCGGCTCGCTCTGCCCCCGCACCGCCCGCCGTGCGGCCTCCAGCCCCACCCCCGCGTCCCACCCGGAAACCACCGCGGCCTCAGTCGCGTACCGCCGAGCGAGCCCTTGCACCCGCCCCGCGGCCTCCCGCACCCGCCCTTCCGACAGCTCACCGGTCCGCAACGCATCGAACACCGCGTCCCGGCAGGCCAGCGTCACCCCCAAGTCCGGTACAGCCACGATGACTTGATCCGCCCCGGCGTCCAGAGCGAGCCGCGCCCCCGCAGCCTCGCCGTACCGGTCGGCGATCGCCTTCATCTCCAGCGCGTCGCTCACCAGCACGCCCTCGAAGCCGAGTTCGTCCCGGAGCAGCCCGCTGAGAATGCGCGGGCTGAGCGTGGCGGGCCGGTCGGGATCCAGCGCAGGAAAGACGACGTGCGCGCTCATCAGCATCGGCACGCCCGCGGCGATCGCGGCCCGGAAGGGCGCGAGGTCGAGTTCGTCGTACGGCCGCGGATCGACGGCCGTCTCGTGGTGGCTGTCGGTGACCGTGCCGCCGTGCCCCGGGAAGTGCTTGGCGCACGAGGCGATCCCGCGCGCCTCGGTCGCGGCGATCCAGGCGCTCAGGTGGCGGGAGGCCACATCGGGGTCGGCGCCGAAGGAACGTGTCCGCACGATCGGGTTGAGGGGCTGGTGCTGCAGGTCGGCGACGGGAGCGTACGAGGCCGTGATGCCCAGCGAGGCGAGGTGTCCGGCGAGGGCGTCGGCGCAGCGGGCGGTCAGCTCGGGGTCGTCGACGACGCCGAGGGCGTAGGAGCCGGGCACCTCCGGGGCACCTGCACGCACCAGGTGTCCGATGCCGCCGCCCTCGTTGTCGATGGCCACCAGCAGGTCGGGACGCAACGCCCGTAGCGTGTCGGTGAGTTCGCGGACCTGCGCCGCGTCCCGCACATTGCGGGTGAACAGGATGACCCCGCCAAGTCCACGGTCGATGAGCCGCTTGAGCGTGTCGGGGACGGACGTGGTGCCGTCGAAGCCCGCGACGAGGCAGCGGTGGACCGCGTCGTCCAGGTCGGAGGGCAGAGCCGGACTCAGGGGCGTGCGCTCGGTGTGGGTCACCCCTGGAATCCTCTGGATCGCTCAGCCAAAAGTCAACCAATTCATGGATGACTCATTCAGCTCGGAGCCTTGTCGTGCTGGCGACCGGGATTCCCGGGACGGTGGCCCCATGGAGCGGGATGGTGGCCCCATGGAGAACGAACGGCGGTTCGACGTGTGGGCGGCGGGGCCCGCCTATGACCGGTTCATGGGCCGCTGGAGCCGACGGGTGGCGGAGGAGTTCGTCGCGGGGCTCGACTGCGCGGACGCTCTGCGCTGGCTCGACGTGGGCTGCGGTACGGGCGCGCTGTCGGCGGTCGCGACCGCCCGGCACCGCCCTCGCCTGCTGGTGGCGTGCAACCGGTCGGAGGAGTTCGTGCGCTCGGCCCGCGCGACGGTTCCGGGTCCGGTGCACTTCGTCGTGGCGGACGCGATGTCGCTTCCGGTGCGCGGTGCGGCGTACGACGTGGTGGTCAGCGGTCTCACGCTGAACTTCCTTCCGTCGCCCGCGGGGGCGCTCGCCGAGATGGTGCGGGCGCTGCGGCCCGGCGGTCTGGCCGCGGCCTACGTGTGGGACTACGGCGAAGGCATGCAGTTCCTGCGCCGGTTCTGGGACACGGCCGTCGCGCTGGACCCGGCAGCGGCGATGCTCGACGAGGGCCGCCGATTCCCCGTCTGCCGGCCCGAACCGCTCCGCACGCTGTGGACGGGCGCGGGCCTCGTGGAGGTATCCGTCGCGCCCGTCGAAGTGCCAACTGTCTTCGCCGACTTCACCGACCTGTGGCAGCCGTTCCTCGCCGGCCAGGGCCCTGCCCCGGGCTATGTGGCCGCCGTCACCCCGGCCGACCGTGACCGCCTGCGGGACGGTTTCCGGGCCGCCGTCCCCAACTCGGCGGACGGCTCCATCCGGCTCACTGGCCGCGCGTGGGCGGTGTACGGCCGTAAGACCGAAGGACGGGACTGCCCTACTTGATGAACGCATTCGCCACGACTACGACCAGCCCGAGCGTCGCGTCCATCGCGCCGATCAGCAGCGGCAGTACGGCCGCGACCAGGGGCCACTCGTCGAGGAGGGTGCGCAGCACCGAGCGCAGGGCGGCCCAGCCGCGGTGCGGTCCGCGCTCGGCGATGATGTGCGCTCAGCCGTGCGCGAGGGCGGAGGCGAGCGCGGGGGCAGTTCGGGCAGGAACGCCCGTCTGGCCACTACGGGTGCTCCCCCTCACGGGCCGTACAGAGTGTCCCGTAAACGATCACCCGGCACCTGCGTCCCCGTCACCCGGTGCACGAGACGCTGCGCAAGGCCTACGCCGTCAACCTGTGCGGCGGTCCCGTCGTCCCCCGGATCTCCAGCGTCGGCACGGCGAGGTGGACGTCCCCCTGCCCCCCGCGTCCCTCGAACCGGTCGAGCAGGCGTCGGGCCGCCCGGCGGCCGACCTCATGCCCGGCGCTGTCCACCGTGGTGAGCCAGACGTGGCGCAGCCGGGAGATGCTGGTGTTGTCGTAGCCGACGACGGACACATCGCGCGGGACCCGCAGGCCCAGCTCGTCGGCGGCCGACAGGGCACCGGCGGACGCGATGTCGTTGACGGCGAAGACGGCGGTGGGCCGGTCGGGGCGGCTCAGCAGCCGGACGGTGGTCCGGTAGCCGCCCTCCTCGGTCATGTCGCTGGGCTCGACCACGGCACCGTCCACGAGACCGTGCGCCCGCATCGTCTCCTCGAAGCTGCGCCGCCGCAGTTCGCCGACCGCGCCGAAGCCCGCGATGTGCGCGATCCGCCGGTGGCCGAGCCCGATGAGGTGCCCGGTGACCAGCCGCGCGCCCTTCTCGTCGTCGCCCGCGACCACGTCGACGCCGGCCGGCACCGCCTCGCGCGCGCCCGCGACGACGACCGGGATCCGCTCGGCGACCGCCCCGAGTGCCGCCGGGTCGGGCAGCGTGCCGACCACGACCAGGCCGTCGACCTGGAGGTCCAGGAAGGGACGGGCGAGGTCCTGGCCTATGCGGCGGTTGAGGCGGGCGTCGGCCAGCAGCATGTGCAGGCCGTTGTCGTGCAGCAGGGAGTTGAGGCCGTCCAGCAGGTCTACGAACCACGGGTTGCGCAGGTCGTTGAGGAGGACGCCGACCGTGCGGGAGCGCTGCTCGCTGAGGCTGCGCGCGGCGGCGTTGGGGCGGTAGCCGAGCTCGCGCACCGCCCGCAGCACGGCGTCCCGCTTCTCCGGCCGTACCTGCGCGGAGCCGCGCAGCACCAGGGAGACCAGCGACTTGGAGACACCGGCGCGTTCGGCCACGTCTCGGATGGTCGGCGCTCTCATGAAGTGGACCGTTCCACGAGGTGGACGTCTTGTCAAAGCCCTTGACACCATGCGGAAACCCCGCTCAGGGTGGCCTGGACAGGGAATGGACCGGTCCAAAGAGGCCCAAGGGGGCCGAAGAGGGGCTCTCATGGTGGATACGCTCGGTGTCGCCGTCGTCGGATTCGGCTGGATGGGCCGGGTGCACACCCAGGCGTACGCCCGAGTCCCGCACCACTACCCCCAACTGCCCCTCCGGCCCGAACTCGTGACCGTCGCCGAGGAGGTGCCCGGCCGGGCCGAGGAGGCCGCCGCCCAGTTCGGCTTCGCCTCGGCCACCCGCGACTGGCGCGAGGTGGCCGCCGATCCCCGCGTCCAGGCGGTCAGCATCACCGCCCCGAACTTCCTGCACCGCGAGATCGGCGTCGCGATGGCGGAGGCCGGCAAGCACATCTGGATCGAGAAGCCGGTCGGCCTGACCGCCGACGACGCCCGGTCGGTCGCCGACGCCGTGGCCAAGGCCGGCGTGCAGAGCGCGGTCGGCTTCAACTACCGCAACGCGCCCGCCGTCGCGACCGCCCGCGAGCTGATCGCCGCCGGCGACATCGGCACGGTCACCCATGTCCGCATCCGGCTCTTCAGCGACTACGCGGCGCATCCCGAGGGCGCGCTGACCTGGCGGTACGAGCGGGAACGCGGCGGCAGCGGAGTGCTGGGCGACCTCGCCTCGCACGGCGCCGACCTGGCCCGCTTCCTGCTGGGCGACATCGCGTCCCTCACCGCCGACACGGCGATCTTCGTCCCCGAGCGGGCCCGTCCCCTCGGCGCCACCGCCGGTCACACCCGCGCCACGGGCGGCGCACTCGGCCCGGTCGAGAACGAGGACTACGTGAGCTGCCTGCTGCGCTTCGCCTCAGGCGCCCGCGGTGTCCTGGAGGCCAGCCGGGTCGCGGTCGGCGAGCAGAACAACTACGGCTTCGAGGTGCACGGCACCGAGGGAGCCGTCTTCTGGGACTTCCGCCGTATGAACGAACTGGGCGTCAGCCGCGGCACGACGTACCAGGACCAGCCCGTCAGCACGGTCTACGTCGGGCCGGGCGACGGCGAGTACGCCGCCTTCCAGCCGGGCGCGGCCAACAGCATGGGCTACGACGACCTCAAGGTCATCGAGGCCCACCGCTTCCTGCGCTCGATCGCGGAGGGCACACCGTACGGGGCGACGCTCGCGGACGCCGTGCACAGTGCGGCCGTACTCGACGCGATGGCGCGATCGGCCGAGAGCGGTGCCTGGGTCACGCCGTAGGCATGTTGTACGGCGTCACGACCTGGATCGCGGACGGCAGGGCCGGTCCCGCGGGCGGCAGGGCTCCATGGGCCCGCATGACCAGGTGGCAGGCCTCGCGCATGTCCTGGCGCAGGTCGTGGTGGAGGACGGCGGACAGCCGGTGCTCGCGCAGCAGCCGGGTGTTGTCGTGGTCGAGGTCGTGCGCGACGAACACCACGCACTCCCGGCCCAGGTCCTCGAAGGCGCGCAGGGTGGCGATGTTGCCGCCGCCGATCGAGTAGACCGCGCGAATGTCCGGGTCGCGTTTCAGAGCGGCGCGGACGAGATCGTACTGCGTGGCGTCGAGGCCCTGTCCCTCGGCGATCTCGACCAGCGTGCGGTCCGGATGCCGGGCGCGCATGGCACTGCGGAAGCCCATCTCGCGCTCCTCCTCGTTGCGGAAGAACCCGCTGCTGAGGCTGGTGAGCACATTGCCGGGGCGGTCTCCGAGCCACTGGCCCATGAGGTACGCGGCGGTCGCCCCGGCGGCCCGGTTGTCTATGCCGACGTAGGCGAGGCGGGGCGTCGCGGGCAGGTCCGTCACCAGGGTCACCACCGGAATGCCCGCCTCCGCGAGCCTGGTGACGGCGGCCGTGACCTCGGGGACGTCGGGCGCCTTGAGGATCACGCCCTGCGAGCCGCGCCGGGCGATCCGGTCCAGCGTCGCGGTCAGCTCCCGCACCGGGCCGGTCTCCCTGAAGTGGAACCGGGAGCGTACGACGGCCGGGTGCAGGGACGGCAGCTCGGCCTCGAGCGCGGCGCGTACGGCGGTGGAGAACCGTTCCGGCGTCTGCATGACGATGTCGATCATGAAGGTGCGGCCGACCAGCCGGACCTGGGTGCGCTGCCGGTCCAGATCGGCGATGGCCTGCCGGACCTCGCGCTCGGTGCTCTCCCGCACGCCTCCCCGCCCGTTGAGCACGCGGTCGACGGTGGCCTCGCTCAGCCCTGCCTGACGTGCGATCTCCCGGATCGGGAAGGGGTGGCCCATGCGGACGGCTCCTTCGGTTGCCCTGAGGGGTTTTTGATGGCTGCCTGCTGGTTGTTCGAAGGGTTTGTACTGACAAGAATGACAGGGCTGAGTCGCCGCTGTCACCGAAGGGACGACGATGTCCTCCACCTCCTGGCCGGCCGAGCAGGACTGCGACCTCGACGCCTTCCGCGCGCTGGTCGAGCGGACGACCGAGGCCGCCGACTACCGGCACGCCGCGGCCGTGGAGCGGAACGTCCTGGTGTACGACAGCGACCGGCTGCGCGACGCGAGCCGCCGGGACGTCCAGGCCGAGCTGGTCCGAGCGCTGACCGACGGACCCGGCATCGTCGTCTGCCGGCGGGCCTTCCCGGACCTGGACGCCGTCGACCGGCTGACCACCGTCTTCGACGCCCTGATCGCCGAGCAGCGCGCCTCGGGCGCGAGCGCCGGTGACCACTTCGCGAAGCCCGGTGCCAACGACCGGGTGTGGAACGCGCTGGAGAAGGCGGCCCTGTACGACCCCGAGGCGTTCGCCGACTACTACGCCAACGACATCCTGGCCCTCGTCTCGCAGGCCTGGCTCGGCCCCGGCTACCAGGTCACCTCACAGGTCAACGTGGTCAACCCGGGCGGCGCGGCCCAGACCGCACACCGGGACTACCACCTCGGGTTCCTCTCCAACGAGACGGCCGCCGCCTACCCGGCGCACGTCCACCGCCTCTCCCCCGTGCTCACACTTCAGGGCGCGGTCGCGCACTGCGACATGCCGGTGGAGTCCGGCCCGACGATGTACCTGCCGTACTCGCAGTCGTACGAGCCCGGCTATCTGGCGTGGCGACTGCCGGAGTTCCAGGACTGTTTCGCGGACCGGCACGTCCAGCTCCCGCTCGCCAAGGGCGACGCCGTCTTCTTCAACCCGGCCCTGTTCCACGCCGCCGGCACCAACCGCTCCGCGGACATCCGGCGGATGGCCAATCTCCTCCAGGTGTCCTCCGCGTTCGGTCGGGCGATGGAGACGGTGGACCGGGAGGCGATCGCGAACGCCCTCTTCCCCGTGCTGCTCAAGCGCAGGTCCGAAGGCGAGCGCTGGCTGGACAACGTCATCGCGGCGAGCGCCGAGGGCTACCCCTTCCCCACCAACCTCGACAGCGATCCGCCGGTCGACGGACTGGCCCCGCCCTCGCAGGCCGACGTCGTACGGCGGGCCGTGCGTGAGGCATGGACATCCGAGGCTCTGCGTGACGAGCTGCGGGCCGGCGCCGAGCGGCGCGAGAGCTGAAAGGACCCGACCAGACATGGGACTTCTCGACGACAAGGTCGTCCTCGTGGGCGGCGGCAGCCAGGGTGTCGGTGCCGCCATCGCGCGGGCCGCGGTCCGCGAGGGAGCGGTGGTGGCCGTCACCGGCCGGCGTCCGGCCCTCGGTGAGGAGCTGGTGTCCGAGCTGACGGCCGGCGACGGGAAGGCCATGTTCATCCGGGCCGACCTGGCGGACGCCGGGCAGGCGAAGACCGTCGTCGGTGACGTCGTCGCCGCGTACGGCCGGATCGACTGCCTGGTCAACTCGGCGGGACTGACCTCACGGGGCACGCTGCTGGACACCACGCCCGAGCTGTTCGACCAGCACATCGCGATCAACCTCAGGGCGCCCTTCTTCACCATGCAGGCCGCCGTCGAGGACATGGTGGCGCGCAAGGCGCCCGGCACGATCGTCAACATCATCACGTCCTCGGCCCACGGCGGACAGCCGTTCCTCGCGCCGTACGTCGCCGCCAAGGCCGGGCTCATCGGCCTGACCCGCAACGCGGCGCACGCCCACCGCTGGGACCGGATCCGGATCAACGGCCTGAACATCGGCTGGACCGCGACCGAGGGCGAGGACGCGACCCAGAGGACCTTCCACGGCGCCGGCGACGACTGGCGTGAGGAGGCTGCCGCGAAGCTGCCGATGGGAAAGCTGGGCCAGCCGGACGAGATCGCGGACTTCGTGGTCTTCCTGCTGTCGGACCGGTCGGGCGTGGTCACCGGTTCGGTGATCGACTGGGACCAGAACGTACTCGGCGGACTCGACTAAGACCTCTCTGCAAGAAACCCGTACCTTCCAAGGAGCAACACCCCATGCGTATCGGCATCCTCGGCCTCGGCCGCATCGGCGCCTTCCACGCCGAGACTCTGTCCGGACTCGACGCGGTCGACTCCCTCGTCGTCACCGACCCGTTCGCGGAGGCCGCCAAGGCCGCCGCGGAGCGGTTCGGGGCCGAGGTCGTGGACTCGCCCGAGGCCCTGCTGGCGGCCGGTGTGGACGGCATCGTCGTCGCGGCGGCGACGGACGCCCACCCCGCGCTGATCCTGGCCGGGGTCGAGGCCGGTATCCCCGTGTTCTGCGAGAAGCCCGTCGCCAAGACGATGAGCGAGGGCGTCGGGGTACTGAAGGCTGTCCAGGGCAGCGACGTGCCGATCCAGATCGGCTACAACCGCCGCTTCGACGCCGGGTTCGTCGCCGCGCGGGCCGCCGTGCAAAGCGGCGAGCTGGGCAAGCTGCACACCGTCCGGTCGACCACGCTCGACCCGGCGCCGCCGCCGGCCGCGTACATCGCCGCCTCCGGTGGCATCTTCCGGGACTGCTCGGTGCACGACTTCGACATCATCCGCTGGGTGACCGGCCGCGAGGTGACGGAGGTGTACGCCGTCGGCGGCAACCGGGGTGCCGACTACATCAAGGAGGCGGGCGACGCCGACACCACCGGCGCGATCCTGACCCTGGACGACGGCACGATCGCCGTGGTCTCCAACTCCCGTCACAACGCCCGGGGTTACGACGTCCGCATGGAGATCCACGGCTTCACGGACTCCATCGCCGTCGGCCTGGAGGACAAGCTGCCGCTGCGCTCGGTGGAGCCCGGCGTGACCTTCCCGTCCGGCACCCCGCACGACTTCTTCATGGACCGCTTCGCCGCGGCCTACCGGGCCGAACTCACCGCGTTCACCGAGGTCGTGGCCGGTACCCGGCCCTCGCCGTGCACGATCGAGGACGCGCTGGAAGCGGGCTGGATCGCGGACGCGTGCACGCTGTCGCTGCACGAGCACCGGCCGGTGACGATTCAGGAAGTGCGCGCGGTCTGACGTACGAGAAGACGTACGAGAAAGGGGCTCGGTGATCGAACCGCCGAGCCCCCTCTTTCGCACGGGCCGAGCCCTCTCTTCTCACGGCTGGACGGGCATGCTCCAGCAGTTGGACTTCGCCGGCTCGCCCGCCAGGCGGTCCGTCAGCCACGAGATCGCCGAACCCTGATCGGTGAGCAGGGGGGCGAAGTGGTTGAGCAGCGCGTCGCCGAGACTGGGCAGGACCACCGCCTTGTAGGTGACATCGGCTCCTTTCTTGCACCACGTGGCAGCGAGATCGCGGGCCTGCCCGTGCGGTACGAGGTTGTCCGCGGTGCCGGTGGCGAGACGGACCGGGCTCTTCGGCAGATGCGTGCCGATGCGCTGTTCGTCGAGGAACGCCTGGACCTTGGGCTCGGAGCGGATGATCTCGCTGATGGACCGGCCGTCCTTGGTCCAGTTCGTGCTCTTGGCGAAGGCGTAGCCGAAGAGCGCGTCGCCGACGCACATCGTCGACAGGTCCTTCAGCGCGGCCTTGCCCCTGTCATTGAGGTGGGCGTCGGCGATCGGCCGCAGCTCCGGGTCGGACTGCAGGAACCCGTTGAGCGACCAGCCCAGGGCCCCGGCCAGGTCGCTGCCGTCGATGGCCTCGGTGACCGCGTTCAGGTCGGCCGGCGGAGCGCCCGCGTAGGTGCCCGCGAGCGTCAGCTCCGGGGCGTACGAGGGCTGCAGCTCGGCTGCCGCGGCCGAGGCCCCGCCGCCCTGGCTGTAGCCGTACAGACCCACCTTCGACCCGGAGGTGACCGACGCTCCGGCGAGGGCACGGGCCGCGCGGACGGCGTCCAGCACCGCGTGCGCCTCGTCGACACGGTTGACGTACGTGTGCAGCCGGTCCGTCGCGCCGAGGCCGGCGTAGTCGGTGACGACGACCGCGACACCCTTGGCCAGCAGCCGATAGACCGCCAGATTCTCGTAACCGACGGACAGGGTCTGGCCATTGAGACGCAGCGGGTGCTCCAGGCCCATGGAGGCCGCGCACTGGTCGCCCTGCCCCATGGTGCCGGGTGCCACCGCGACCAGCGGGCGTGGCCCGGAGCCCTTCCAGGCGGCGGAGGGTTCGATGTAGGCGCCGGTGACGGCCACCGGTCTGCCGTTGGAATCGGTGGACTTGTACATCAGACGGGTCGCCTCGCCCGGCAACGGTCCGTTCAGGCCGGGCAGGCTCAGGGCGAGGTGCAGCGGCTCACTGCGGATCAACGCGCCATTGGCCGCCGGGAGTGAGGCCGGCGGGTTGTAGAACGCGGGGATCGTGACACCACGGGACACCACCTCGGTGTCCGAGTCCGTCGCCGCGGCGGCCGGCAGGGCCTGGGCGCCGAGGCAGGCGGCGGTGGACACCGCTATCACCAGGCGTCTTCCGAGAGACATGCGTCCTCCTGAGGAGTGCATGCGGAGCGGCCTGCCCGGCCTCGTGGGGCGAGGCCGGGCAGGGTGGGGTCGAGGCCGCACGTCGTCCCACGGCGTCCCCGGACCGCTCCACAGCGGATTGCCGCGACCCTACTCACGCGTAAGTTACTCGCGGTATCCCTCGGATTATTACGCTTCAGTAATATGACGCTCCGTCTAACAAGGATCATTTCCCGTGGTCAGGCGCCGCAGGACCGCAGGAACTTCCGTGTACGCACAGCGATGGGCAGGGGCTTGTCGGGCTCGCACGGGTACATGTCCTGCTCGACGATCGCGAACAGTTCCACGCCCAGCTTCTGGGCCGCGACCAGAACCGGCTCCAACTCCGGCACCCCGGACGGGGGTTCGCACATCACCCCGCGCTGCACCGCGGGCCCGAAGGGCACCTCGTTCGCCACCACGTCGGCGAGGATCTCCGGGTCGACCTGCTTGAGATGCAGATAGCCGATGCGTTCGCCGTACGTCTCGATCAGCTTGACGCTGTCGCCGC
This sequence comes from Streptomyces sp. DG2A-72, assembly GCF_030499575.1. Taxonomy (NCBI): domain Bacteria; kingdom Bacillati; phylum Actinomycetota; class Actinomycetes; order Kitasatosporales; family Streptomycetaceae; genus Streptomyces; species Streptomyces sp. DG2A-72. The sequence continues at coordinate 9,346,647 of NZ_JASTLC010000001.1, read as the reverse complement.
CGCAGTAGGCGTAGTGCCCGGTGTCCAGGCAGAGGTTGACCAGTTCGGAGTCGGTCGAGTCGAGGAACCGCTCGACATGGTCCTCGGTGTCGATATGGGTGTCGGCGTGCGGGTGGACCACGATGTCGAGGCCGTACGCCTCCTTCACCTCGTGTCCGAGCCGTTCCATGCCCTTGGTGAGGTGCGCCCACTGCTCGCCGGTCAGCTCCGGCGGTTCGAGGATCTCGGCGGTCTTGTCGTCGCGCCAGAAGGACGGGATGACGACGAGGTGCCGGGCGCCCATGGCCTGGGTGAGCGCGGCGACCTGGCTGACGTGCTCCCAGGTGGACTCCCAGACGGAGGGGCCACGGTGCATGCCGGTGAAGACCGTGCCCGCGGACACCTTCAGGTCACGCCTGGCGATCTCGTCGGTGAGCCGCGCCGGGTCGGTCGGGAGATAGCCGTACGGGCCCAGCTCGATCCAGGAGTAGCCGGCCTCCGCGACCTCGTCCAGGAAGCGTTCCCAGGGCACCTGCTGGGGGTCGTCGGGGAACCAGACGCCCCAGGAGTCGGGGGCCGAGCCGACCCGGATGCGGTCCAGCGCAGGGGTCATTTCAGGGACTTCCCTTCGGAGGAGGTCGCCACGGGGGCGGTGAGGTCCCCCTCTTCCGGAAGCTCCTCGACGTCGACGCCGCGCACCTGCGCCAACTCGTGCTTGAGCGCGGCGAGTTCGGTGCCCCCCGCCATGTGGTTGGTGAGTTCCTCGAGGCTGACGTCGTCGCGGGAGGCGTTCAGCTCCATGGTGCCGAGGCGCAGGACGCTGAAGTGGTCGCCGACCATGTAGGCGTGGTGGGGGTTGTGGGTGATGAAGATGACGCCGAGGCCGCGGTCGCGGGCGGCGGCGATGTACTTCAGGACCACGCCGGACTGCTTGACGCCGAGGGCGGCGGTGGGCTCGTCCAGGATCAGCACCCGGGCGCCGAAGTAGACGGCTCGGGCGATCGCCACGCACTGACGCTGGCCGCCGGAGAGGGTGCCGATGGGCTGCTCCAGGTCATCGAGGATGATGCCCATGTTGCGCAGCTCTTCGTCGGCCGTCTTCTTCATCCGCTCGATGTCGAGGCGGCGGATGGGCCAGGGGCCCTTGGTCATCTCGGAGCCGAGGAAGAAGTTCCGCCACACCGGCATCAGCGGGACCACGGCGAGGTCCTGGTAGACGGTGGCGATGCCCTTGTCGAGCGCCTCGCGCGGGGTGGAGAAGCGCACCGGCTCGCCGTCGACGAGGAACTCGCCCTCGGTGTGCTGGTGCAGCCCCGAGATGATCTTGATGAGGGTGGACTTGCCGGCGCCGTTGTCGCCGAGCACGCAGGTGACCTGCTGGGGAAAGACCTTCAGGTCGACGCTGTGCAGGGCGCGGATATTGCCGTACGACTTGCCCGCGTTGCGCAGTTCGACGATCGGCGTGTCCTTCTCGGGGACGGTGTCCGCGAGGACTGCGCCATGCGTGCCGGTTCCGTTGCTGGATGTCATGGGGTCACCTCCTGGTCGCCGTACGGCTGACCCACAGATTGATCAGGACGGCGCCGAGCAGCATCACGCCGAGGAACGCCTTGAACCAGTCGGGGTTCCAGCCGGCGTAGACGATGCCCTGCTGCACCATGCCGAACATGAAGGCGCCGAAGACCGGGCCGATGGCGCTGCCGGCGCCGCCGGTCAGCAGACAGCCGCCGATCACCGCGGCGGAGATGTAGATCAGCTCGATGCCGACGCCCTCGCCGGACTGCACGGTGTTGTAGGCGAACAGCTGGTGCATGCCGAGGAACCAGGCGCCGAGGCCGACCAGCATGAACAGCGAGATCTTGGTGAAGGCGACCGGGACACCGACGGCCCGCGCGCTGTCCTTGTTGCCGCCGACCGCGAAGATCCAGTTGCCGTATTTGGTGCGCAGCAGGACCCATGTGGCGATCGCCGCGAAGACCAGCCAGTACACGATGGTGATCTTCACATTGACGCCGCCGACCTCGAAGGACGAGGCGAAGATGGCCTTGGCCTGGTCGAAGCCGTCCATGTCGCTGATGTTGTCGGTCGCGACGTTGCCGGTGACCAGCTTCGTCACGGCCAGGTTGACGCCCTGGAGGATCAGGAAGGTGCCCAGGGTGACCAGGAAGCTCGGCAGCCCGGTCTTGACCACCATCCAGCCGTTGAAGAACCCCACCGCCAGCGACACCAGCAGCGCCGCGATCACGCCGACCCAGACGTTCATGCTCAGCTGGTAGGCGAGCATGCTCGCGGTCAGCGCCGAGGTGATCACCGCGACACCGGACGACAGGTCGAACTCCCCGCCGATCATCAGCAGCGCCACCGGGATCGTCACGATCCCGATCGTCGACGACTGGTACAGGATGTTCGCCATCGAGCCGCCGTCGCGCACCGGCGGCGCCGCGACGAGGAAGAAGACGTACACCGCGACGGCGCCGAGGAAGACACCGACCTCGGGGCGGGCGAGCAGCCGTAGCGCCGGCGGGCGTTGCGCGGTCCGCCCGTCCTTCTCCTTGCCGGGGCCGGGGGCCGGCGGTGTGGTCACCGCCGGCTCAGCCTGTTGGGCCATGCTCATCACCGGGTGCCCTTCGCGGCGAACGCGGCGACGGCGTCGACGTTGGACTTGTCGACGAAGGCCGGACCGGTCAGCACCGGCTGCTCGCCACCGCCCATGTAGTTGCCGTTGTTCTTGTAGAGCCACAGCGAGTCGATCGCCAGGTAGCCCTGGAGGTAGGGCTGCTGGTCGACGGCGAACTCGATGGTGCCCTTGCTGATGGCGCTGGTCAGGTCCTTGTTGAGGTCGAAAGTGGCCACCTTGGCCTTGCTGCCCGTCTCGTCGACCGCCTGTGCGGCCGTCAGCGCGAACGGGGCACCGAGCGTGATGACGTGGTCGATCGCCTTGTCCTCCGTGAGCTTGGCGGTGATCGTCGACTTCACGGACGGCATGTCGGTGCCGTTGACGTTGAGGGGCTCGATGTCGCCGTTGAAGGTCTTGGCCACACCGTCACAGCGCTGGGTGAGACCGATGTTGCCCTGCTCCTGGATGACACAGATGGCCTTCTTGGCGCCGTCCTCGTTCAGCCGCTTGCCGAGTGCCTCGCCCGCCACCGTCTCGTCCTGGCCGAAGAACTCCATCAGGCCGAGCTTCTGCCATTCGCTCACACCGGAGTTGAGGCCGACGACGGGTATGTTCGCCGACTTCGCCTTGCTCACGACGTCCTTCAGGGCGTCCGGCTTGGCGAGGGTGACGGCGATGCCGTCGACCTTCTGGTCGATGGCGTTCTGCACCAGGTTGGCCTGGTTGCCCGCGTTGGGGTCGGCGGAGTAGATCAGCTCGATGTTGTCCTTGGCCGCGGCGGCCTGGGCGCCCTTGCGGACGATGTCCCAGAAGGTGTCACCGGGCGCCTGGTGGGTGACCAGGGCGACCTTCATCCGGGGTGTGGTGGCCTTGCCCGCCGAGGCGCCTTCCGCGTTCTCCTCGGCCTTCTTGCCGCCGGAACTGCTGGAGCAGCCTGCGAGGGTCAGGGCAGCTGCCGCCACCACGGCCACTACGGGGGCGATTCTGCGGGAGCGAGAAGAGCGGTCCATCTTTTCCTGCACCTCACTGTGCGACGAGGAACGACGGCGCAGGAGGCGGCGGATCGGGGGGATCCGGGTCCGGGCCCTCGCGGGTCCGGGTCTTGCGCCGCCGAACGTGGCTTGTCTGCTGGGACGGGATCAAATCCCTTGGCGGGGCCGCTGTCAATACTTTGTCAAGACATCATTTCACAATCAGGTCCGAATGTAAGAACAAAGCATTGACAGCATCGGTCTTCGCGCCCTACAACCTGAGAGTCGGCAGGCCCCATGGGTGGGACCACCTTCCCCAGCTCGACGAGGAGCGCGCATGGCCGAGTCAGCCCAGCCATATGATCTCATCACCATGGGCCGCACAGGAATCGGGGATACCGCCGCTGACGTGGCGGTCGCCGCCGCCGGCCTGGGCCGTTCCGCGGCCGTGCTGACCTCCACCGGCGACGACCCCTACGAGATGGACTGTTTCGCCATCCGCGCGGCCCGCGTCTTCTGGATCACCGGTACCGGCCTGAGCCACGAGCCCAGGCGGTCCGCCGTCCTCGCCGCGCTCAAGGCCCGCGGCAGGGCGGGCATCACCGTCTTCGACCTCGACTGGCGCCCGCAGTCCTGGTCGGACCCCGAGGAGGCCCGCCCGTACTACGCCGAGGCGCTGCGGCACGCCACGGTCGCGGTCGGCACCCTCGACGCTTGCGAGATCATGACCGGCGTGCGCGAACCGCACGCGTGCGCACGGGCGTTGCTCGACGCGGGTGTCGAGACGGCGGTGGTCGGGCTGGGCGCCGCGGGCGTACTCGCCATGCACCACGACGGCAGCACGGCCGAAGCCCCTCCCGCTCCTCCCGCCACTGTCGGGCCGGTCAACGGCCATGGCATGGGCGGGGCGTTCGGCGGGGCGCTGTGTCACGGACTGCTGTCCGGCTGGGATCTGGCGACGACCGTACAGTACGCGGCCGTATCCCCCGCCTCAACCGACCGTCCCTCACAGGGAGTTGGCTAGCATGGCGAAGACCGGTGGCTCCGCGCGTGCCGTGCCCTCCCCCGGGCTCGACGCGGTGGACTTCGCCCTGGACCGGGGCAGTCCGGTGCCGCTGTACTACCAACTCGCCCAGCAGCTGGAGGCGGCGATCGAGCACGGCGTGCTCGCCCCGGGCAACCTCCTGGGCAACGAGATCGACCTGTCCGCCCGCCTCGGCCTGTCCCGGCCCACCGTCCGCCAGGCCATCCAGTCCCTCGTCGACAAGGGCCTGCTGGTCCGCCGCCGCGGCGTCGGCACCCAGGTCGTGCACAGCCAGGTCAAGCGCCCGCTCGAACTCAGCAGTCTCTACGACGACTTGGAGGCGGCCGGGCAGGGCCCCACCACGGAGGTGCTGCGCAACGAGCGGATCGCGGCCACGGCCGATGTCGCCGCCGCCCTCGGTCTCGCGGAGGGCGCCGAGGTCGTCGTCCTGGAGCGGCTGCGCCGCACGCACGGCCAGCCGGTGGCGTTCCTCCGCAACTACCTGCCGGCCGGCCTGCTCGCCTTGGACACCCCCCGGCTCGAGTCGACCGGCCTGTACCGCATGCTGCGCTCCGCCGGCATCACCCTGCACAGCGCCCGCCAGACTGTCGGCGCCCGCTCCGCCACCCCCGACGAGGCCGCCCGCCTCGACGAGAAGGAGGGCGCCGCCCTGCTCACCATGCAGCGCACGGCCTACGACGACACCGGGCGGCCGATCGAGTACGGAACGCACATCTACCGCGCGTCCCGGTACGCCTTCGACTTCCGCCTGCTGGTCAGGCCCTGATCGGCCCCGCGCTACGTGCGCGGCCGGATGCCGAGCGACGCGCTGAACGGGGTGACCGGGCGCTCGAGGCGTTCGCCGTCCACGGTGATGTCGATCGCCTCGTTGTAGAAGGCGAAGCGTCCCCTGATCGCGGCCACCGCGGTCAGCGGGTCCGGATAGCTCCAGACGATGTTCGGCGGTACGTCGGCCTCGCCCCGCCACGACCAGTAGTCGGCGGTGCCCTTGTACGGGCATGACGTGTGGTGGTCGGTGGGGACGAACAGATCGCGGCGGACGTCCTCGGGCGGGATGTAGTACCGCGTCGGCAGCGAGGTCTCGAAGAGCAGCACCGGGCGATGGGTGTCGGCGACGAGCGTGCCGTCGATCTCGACCTGGACATGGCGGCTGCTGGGCAGCGCGTCCACCCGTTTGTGCGGGTCGCGCGGGTGGACGAAGATCTCCTCGTCCTCCTCGTACCAGTGGTCGAGACCCCTGTCCCAGCGCAGGAACCACGCGAAGGCGATGTGCCCGGCCAGGTCCTCGGCGGGGAAGGTCCATGCCGCGTTCTCCACCAGCTCGCCGTCGGCCTCGAGGTCGTAGAAGATCTGCGAGCCGGTGTGCGTGCCGGTCGGCGGGTTCTTGGCCGGGCGGAGGAGGTCGGTGCGGACCTCCTCGCGCGGGAAGGCGTACTGCGGAACGGGCAGTTCGGGCTCCCAGACGAGGACGGGATGCCGGCTGTCCACGACGGTGACATCACCCTTGACGCCGCGCACCCAGCGTTCGCCGGGCTCCCACAGGAGGCCTTCGGGGGTGGTCCGGATGGATCGCTCGGTGGGAAGCATGGACATGACCCGCTCTCCTTCGGCTCTCCCAGCAGCCTACTGCGGAGCCGAACGACCGTCGCGGTCAGTGAGCGGCGTCCAGCCGGGCCCGTTGCTCCGCGGTCAGCTCCAGGTCGACGGCGGCCAGGTTCTCGTCCAGCTGCGCCACCGACGACGCCCCCGCCAGCGGTACGATCGGCAGCTCGCCGCCGATCTGCCAGGCCAGCACCACCTGGTTGACGGTCGCGCCGGTCTCCTTGGCGACCTCGCGCAGCACCTTCAGGCGGGCCGCGGCCCCGGGGTGGTCGAAGTCCGCGGGCAGCCGGTCCGGGTGGGTGTAGGCCCCCTTCAGCAACGGCGAGTAGGCGATCAGGGTCAATCCGGGCTCGGCCCGCAGATAGCTCAGCAGCTCGGCGCCGGCGTGGCCGAGGCTGCCGTCGGGGAAGAGGTCATCGGGTACGTCGGTACGGGGCCGCAGATGGCTGTGCGCGTACTGGAGCACCTCGTAGCCGGGAAGTCCGGCCGCGGCGGCGAGGGCGCGGGCTCGCTCCACCCGCCACATGGCGTGGTTGCTGACTCCGAGCAGGCCGACCGTGCCCTCGGCCACCAGCTCGGCGAAGGCCTCGACCGTCTCCTGGAGCGGGACCCTGTGGTCCTCGATGTGCGCGTACAGCAGATCCAGTTTGGCGACGCCCAGCCGTTCCCGGCTGCGCTCGGCCGACTCCCGGATCACCTTCGCCGACAGGCCCTCCGGGTTGTCGACATAGCTCGTGCCGGGGGCGAGGGGGCGGGCGCCGAGCTTGGTCGCGATGACGATCTCGTCGCCGACACCGCGGCTGCGCCGCCACCGGCCGAGCAGTTCCTCGCTCTGCCCGCCCTGGCTTCCGTCCTCCCAGAAGGCGTAGTTGTCGGACGTGTCGATGAAGGTGCCCCCGGCCTCGACATAGCGGTCGAGCACCGCGAAGGAGGTCGCCTCGTCCGTGCGCGAGCCGAACAGCATGGCACCGAGGGCGAGCACGCTCACCTCGCGGCGGGTCTTCGGATCGGTGCCGATCGTGCGGTACTCCATGGTGGATGCCTCCCGTTCCGCGCCCACGTTCGGGGCGCGTGAACGGGAGTCTTCAGCTTGAAGTGCGCTCCAAGTCAAGTCAGTACGCCGGTTCAGCCCCCGAACGGCCCCTCCAGCGCCGCCCACTGGAGCAGCATGATGGTCTTCGCGTCGGCGATCTCCCCGGTGCGGATCATCTCCAGGGCTCTGCGGAAGGGCACTTCGAGGATCTCGATGTCCTCGCCCTCCTCGTCCAGTCCCCCGCCCTCATGGGTGCGGGTCGACGGTCCGTACTCGGCGGCGTAGAAGCTGACACGTTCGGTGACCGAGCCCGGGCTCATATAGACGTCGAAGACATGCCGGACGGAGCCGATGGTGTGGCCGGTCTCCTCGACCACCTCACGCCGTACGGCGATCTCCGGGTGCTCGTCATCGTCGTCGAGCAGTCCACCGGGCGTCTCGATCAGCATCCCGTCCGGGTGGTTGTTGACGTAGACGGGGTAGCGGAACTGGCGGGTGAGCAGCACGGTTTCGCGTTCCGTGTCGTACAGCAGCATGGTGGCCCCGTTGCCGCGGTCGTGCGTCTCGCGCTGCTGGGTGCTCCAGGTGCCGTCGGCATGCTGGAAGTCGAAGGTCGTCGCGCGCTCGACGTACCAGTGACTGGAGAGCAGGGTCACCTCCCGCACCTTCACACGCGGGTTGCCGGTCAAGTCCAGGCCGGTCCGGTCGAGTCCGGTACGGCCACGGCAGTCGGGGGTGTCGATGCCGGCGGTCATCGGGTAGCGCCACGAGGGTGGGGTGAAGTGGTCATGCCCGTCTTCTACCAGTTCGGAGCGAACGGCGGGCTGAGGCATCGACTTGTTGTCACCTGCCGTCGCCGCATGAGCGACAGAACGCCTCCGTCCGCAGGGCGTCTCCTGCTGAGGGGCTGCGATGTGCTGCGGGTTCCGCCGGAGGGCGCGTGCGAGATCCTTCCGGCGCGGGACATCGTGGTCGGGGACGGTGTCATCGAGGAGGTGCGGCCGACCGGCGCGGCCCCTGACGCCTGCGCGGCTGAGGTCGTCGACGGGCGCGGGCTGCTCGCCGTACCAGGCCTGGTCAACGCACACACGCACAGCCCCATGGTGCTGATGGGCGGTGCGGCCGAGGACGTGACGGTCGAGGGCTGGTTCAACGAGCGCGTCCGGCCGATGGAGTCCAACCTCACTCCGGCGGACGTGCGGGCCGGGCGCGGCCGGCCGGCGCGCAGATGATCCGTTCCGGTGTCACCGCCTTCGCCGGCCACCACTTCTTCCCCGAGCAGATCGCCGAGGCGGTCGCCGAGACCGGTCTGCGGGCCGACATCGCTCCCACGTACTTCAGCAGCGGGGCCAGGAAGCCCTTGAGGCCGGCGTGAAGTTCGCCGAGACCTGGCACGGGCGAGCGGCGGGCCGGGTGACCGTCTCGCTCGGGCCGCATGCCCCGTACCACGGTGAATGACGCGGACCTGCGGCCCCTGGCCGGGCACGCCCGGGAGCTCGGCCCGCGGATGCACATCCACGCCGCCGAGCATGTGGAGCAGACGCGGTCCAGTCCGGAGCGGCGCGGCATCACCCCGATCCGGGTGCTGTACGAGACCGGGGTGCTTCAGGCGGGTGCGCTGATCGCGCACGGCTGCGGCATCGTCGAGCAGGACCTGCCGCTGCCGGCCGAGTACGCGAGTACGACCGCCGTGGCCTGCTACCCCAAGGCGCATCTCAAGCACGCGCTGTCTCCGCTCACCCCGGTCCGCGAGCTGCTCGGCGCGGGGGTCACGGTGGCGGTCGGCACGGACGGCGCCGCCGGTCACAACACCCTCGACGTGTAGGTGGCGCTACGGCTGGTCGCGCTCACCCAGAAGCAGGCGGTGCGCGACGCCATCTGGATGACCGTCTCCGACACCCTGCGACTGGCCATGCGGGGCCTCACCGACCTGTCCGCACGACCCGCACGCCGCCCTGGTCTACAGCGCCCACGCCAGTGACGTACGTACGGTGGTCGTCGACGGCCGCGTCCTGATGCGCGACGGGCGGCTGCTCACCGTGGACGAGCCCGCGCTCCTCGCGGAGGCCGACGCCCGGGTGGCGCGGTTTCTCGACACCTCCCACGGAAGGGCGGTGCAGCACTATGACCCGTGAGCCCTACGGGGCCTTCGGGCCGAAGAAGCTGCTGTACGGCTTCACCAAGTTCCATCTGCTGTCGGTCCGTTCGGGCCTGAAGGCCCTCCCCACCGCAGGTGACGCCGGTGACCTCGACAGCAGCGGCCGTACGGACAGCAGGGACGTCAAGTTCTGGATCTAGTACACCCACGACTTCGCCACCATGCCCAGACCGTGCCGAGGTGACGATCACTCCGCTGATCTGGGGTTTTTGCGCTGGTTGGCTTTGAAGCGCGCTTTCTTCTGACGATTCCCGCATGTGTTCATGTCACACCATTTGCGGGTACGGCTTTGGCTGGTGTCGAAGAAGGCGGCTCGGCAGGTCGGCGATGCGCACAAGGCCAATTTGCCGTCTCGTTCGCCTGCGATGACGCTGATCGCGTCGGCGGCGATCACGCTGAGAGCATCTTCCACGCAGGAAGCCGAGCTGAGCCGCCATCGCCGCTCACCCTCGGGCGTCAGGATCGCCGCGGCCCGACCTTGAACGCTGCAGTCATTGATGACTTGGACAGCAGACGCAGGGAGAGCGTCCTGGAGCGCGGCGGCTGTCGCGGCGGCGTGAATCGCCTCCCTCAGTTCCCGAGCGAGGTCGAGTTGGGCAGTGGTGCAGGAGTCCACGGCGAGGCCGTTCACCGCCAGCCAGTCGACGAGTCGGCGCGGCGTGGGAATGCGCTCCACAGCGTCGCCATGACGCTCCGACAGAGTCCCCGTGAAGCTGGTCGCCAGCACGTTGCCGAGGCGGAAATCAGGGAATCCAGCACGCATGGAACCACCTTAGCTGGTTGCCCGTCGGCATGGAGGCCTGCTAGAACCGTCTTAGCCGGTTCCGCGATCGCCAGGAGGTCTCATGCCCCGTCCAACCAGCGACGTGCAAGCATTTGAAGCCCACGCAACTGACACCGACCTCGACGATCTGCGCGGGCGATTGGCCGCGGCGCGGCTACCGGAGGCCGAGACGGTCTATCGCGCCGCGCCCGACCCTCGCCGATGGGAACAGGGCGTTCCTCTCGCCGACCTCGTCGATGTCGTGAACTACTGGCGCACCGGGTACAACTGGCGGTCGTTCGAAGAGCGCCTCAACAGCATCGGCCAGTTCCGCACGACCATTGATGATCTGGGAATCCACTTCCTGCACCGCCGATCAGCGCGCGCGGATGCCACTCCGCTGATCTTGACGCACGGCTGGCCAGACAGCGTTGCTCGGTTCATCGACGTAGTGGACGAACTGGCAGATCCGAAAGATGCAGACGCGCCGGCGTTCCACGTCGTGGTCCCATCGCTGCCAGGCTTTGGTTACAGCGACAAGCCGGCCACCACCGGGTGGGGAACCGAAAAGATCGCGGCCGCATGGGTGGAGCTGATGGGAAGGCTGGGCTACGGCAAGTTCGCGGCCCACGGCGGCGACTGGGGAGGCAATATCACCACGGTTCTCGCCGGAAGGTTCCCCGCGCACGTTCTCGGCATCCACACCACGTTCGCGGAGGGGCCGCCCGGGATGACAACGGACGGGCTGACGGCGGTCGAGCGCAAGTGGGCCGAGGAAACCCGCGATTTCTGGCGCCACCGCGCGGCGTACGCGAAGCAGCAGGCGACCCGGCCGCAGACCATCGGCTACTCGCTCGTCGATTCACCGGTCGGACTTCTTGCCTGGATCCTCGACAAATTCGCCGAGTGGTCGGACACCGAAGACAGCCCGTTCGAGACGATTTCCAGGGACCGCGTTCTTGACGACGTCACCCTGTATTGGCTGACGCGGACCGGCGCATCGGCGGCCCGCATTTACTACGAAAGCCACAACTCGCTGGACCCCGGGCTTCGGGTCGACGTCCCGTCAGCAATCACCATGTATCCCCGCGACGTCGAGAAGTGTCCGCGCCCCTGGGCACAGGAGCGGTACCGACAGATCGTCCGATGGAGGGCACCGGAAATCGGAGGACATTTCCCGTCGCTGGAGGTTCCCGAGTATTTCGTCAAGGACCTGCAAGAGGGCCTCGCGGCAGTGCTGGCCGCTCATCGGTGAACGCGGCTGGCTGCCCAGCTCGTCGGTGTACCGGCTGAGGACGTCCTCAGCCGTGGGGACCGGGCCGAACAGCTGCCCCTGCCGGCGGGTGTCGGCGACGTGGCGGCGGCCCACACCTTGATCTTCTTTCCGGCCCGGCTGCCCAGCACGTCGGCCACTTCGCGCATGCTGACCGGACGGTCCCAGCCGATGTCGATGCGCTCACCGTCGCCGGCGTCGACCGCGGCCGCCAGGTACGCCGCGAGATCGGAGGTGTGGACGAAGGTCAGCGGGACGGTGGTCTTGCCCACCCGGATCAGGCGGCCCTTGTCGACCGGATCGCCCGCCATACTCGCGATCTGGTCGAGAAACGCCCCCGGGTGCAGCGCGACGAACGGGACACCGAGCTGTTCGAGCTTGTCCTCGGCGATCTTCTTGTGCCAGAAGTGCGGGACTTGGGGTGTCTGGTCACTGGTGAGGATGCTGGTCAGGACGAACCGCCGGATGGTGCGGTGGGCGGCCTCGGCGAGGCTGGCGTTGCCGACGGTGTCGATGTCGTGCGCGTCCTTGCCGCCGCGGGTGTGGCCGGCAGCGATGGTGATGATGGCATCGACGCCGTTCATGGCGGCGACGAGCGAGTCGCCGTCGAGCATGTCGCCGCGGGCGATCTCGACACCCCGGCTTTCGAGCCTGCTCACGTCGGTGGTCGGCCGGACCAGGGCGCGGACGTTCTTACCGCGCCCCAGCAGTGGGCGGATCCCCGCGGGGGTGTTGCCCTGCCCCCTGAATGCGTTCCGTCCTGCTTCCACCGGGACAGCTCGCGCTTGTCCCTGACGCTGAACCCCCGCTCAGCCCCGTTCTCCCTGACGCTGGGGTGAACGGCCGTTCCGCCACATCCGCCGGCTCGGCTCGCCGGGCTTCTTCCGACAGTCGGGGAGCCCGGAAACGATCCGCGCTCCAGGCCGGAACCGGGGTGCGAGCCGAGGCGGGCTACTCGGACTCTTCTTGCGGAAGAGTGCGGCTGTTGATCGCGTCGGCGATGGCGTAGGCGGTGCGGACGAAGGACTCTGCCTCCTGCGCCGACAGGTTCAGCGCGGAGGTCTCCTCCAGGGCCCGCCACATGGCTGCCAGGGGCTCGCGCATGGCACGGCCCTTGTCGGTGAGGTGGACGACCATGACGCGCCGGTCGTGTTCGGCCGGCTCGCGGATCAGCAGGCCGGCGTCCTGCATGCGGCGCAGGGACTTGGAGACGGTGGAGTGGTCCAGGCCCACGCTTTCGAGCAGCTCGGACTGGGTCTGGCCGTCCCGGTCGAGGAGGTGCATCAGCAGCAGTTCCTGTCCGGGATGCAGGTCCATCTCACGGAGCATGGCGGCGGCGCGGGCGCGGTGAGCACGGGCGAGCTGGAAGATCGCGTAGCTCATCGGCCCTTCGCTGGCCGTCGTGGGGGTGCGGGGTGTGGGGGCGGACATGGTTTGGTTCCTCAGACGGTGTAGGTGGGGTAGTCGGTGTAGCCGGCCACTCCGCCGCCGTAGAAGGTCGCCGGGTCGGGGGTGTTCAGCGGCGCGTCAGAGCGTAGCCGCTCGACCAGGTCCGGGTTGGCGAGCGCGAGGGCGCCGACGGAGACAAGGTCGGCCGTGCCGTTGTCGATGTCCTTGGCGCGGGTGGGCAGGTCGGTGCCGCCCCGGTTGAGGATCAGCGTGGTCGGCCACAGCGCGCGCAGGGTGCCCAGCAGCTCCTCGTCGCCCGCGTGGAGGACGTGGAGGTAGGCGAGGCCGAGCGGGCTGAGGGCGCGCAGGAGCGCCGGATACAGCTCGGCGGTGTCGGACTCGGCGATGTCGTTGTAGGGGTTGCCGGGGGAGATGCGCAGGCCGGTGCGGTCGGCGCCGATCTCGTCGGCCACGGCAGCGGCGACCTCGACGGCGAAGCGGATGCGGCCCTCGAGGGAACCGCCGTAGCGGTCGGTGCGCTGGTTGGAGTTGTCGGACAGGAACTGGTGCACCAGGTAGCCGTTGGCGCCGTGAATCTCCACGCCGTCGGCGCCTGCCGCGACGGCGGCCGCTGCGGCGCGGCGGAAGTCCTCGACGGTCGCCGTGGCCTCCTGCGTCGACAGAGCACGGGGTGTCGGCATCTCCTGGGGCCCGGACGCGGTGAACATCTGGCCCTTCGGCCGGATCGCCGAAGGGGCGACCGGCCGGCGTCCGTGGGGGGTGTTGTCGGGGTGGGCGATGCGTCCGGTGTGCATCAGCTGGATGACGATCCGGCCGTCGGCCGCGTGCACGGCGTCGGTGACCTTGCGCCAGCCGGCGATCTGCTCGTCATTGTGGATGCCGGGGGTGAGGAGGTAGCCCTGGCCGTCGGCGGAGGGCTGGGTGCCCTCGGTGATGATCAGCGCGTGCGAGGCCCGCTGGGCGTAGTACTCGGCGTTCAGCTCGGTCGGGACGCCCTCGGGCGTGGAGCGGTCGCGGGTCATGGGGGCCATGACCAGGCGGTGCGGCAGGGACATGCCGCCGACGGCGGTCTGCGTCCACAGGGAATTCAACATGAATGGTCCTTCTCGACAGGGCGATGACCGGGCGGTCATCGAGAACAGCGGGTGGGTAGGGCGTGGCAGTGGCAAGAAGGTGTGGTCAGGCAACGGTGAGGACGAGCTTGCCCCGCACATGCCCGGCGTCGCTGACCTGCTGGGCGGTGGCAGCCTGGTCGAGCGGGTAGGAGGTGACGGTGGTGACGAGCTTTCCGGCCGCGGCGTCCTGGGCCAGGGCGGCCAGGCGCTCGGGCGAGGCCTGCGCGGAACCTTGGGCGAAGGTGATGCCGAGCTGCTGCGCGCGGAAGTCGGCGATGGTGACGATGCGCTCGGTGCCGCCCCGCAGTGTGATCGAGTCCTCCAGGGCGCCCTTGCCGGCCAGGTCGAACACCGCGTCCACGCCGTCGGGGGCCAGCTCCCGGACCCGCTCGACCAGGCCCTCGCCGTACACGGTCGCGGTGGCACCGAGCGAGGTGAGGTAGTCCTGGTTGGCGGGGCCCGCGGTGCCGATGACACGCGCTCCGCGGGCCGTGGCGAGCTGGACCGCCAGCGTTCCGACCCCTCCGGACGCGCCGTGCATCAGTACGGTCTCCCCGGCGGTGACGCCCAGCAGGTTCAGGACCCGCTCGGCCGTCCTACTCGCCACCGGCAGCGCGACCGCGTCCTGCCACTCCAGGTCGGCGGGCTTGGGGGCCACGATGGTGGCCAGCGCGTACTCGGCGTACGAGCCGGTGTCTGCCCAGCCCAGCACCTCGTCACCCACCTGCACGTCCCGCACACCCTCACCCAGCGCGTCCACCACGCCGGCCAGCTCGCCACCGGGGACGGACGGGAAGGTCGTCGGGTACACAGCCTCCAGCATCCCCGAGCGGATCTTGCCGTCCAGCCCGTTCACTCCGGACGCCTTCACGCGGACACGGACCTGGCCGGGGCCGGGTTGCGGGACCTCGATGTCCGCCTCGTGCAGCACTTCCGTACCACCGAAACGGTCAAACAGGATGGCTTTCATGACGACTCCTCTCGCACCACCACCCATTTAGGTGGCTGGCCACGTAATGACCGTAGCAGTCAAAACGTGGCTAGCCAAGTATTTGCGGCCACTCGGCCGCGCAAGCTCGGTCGCGGTCGTGTTGGTCTCCTCGGGGCGGCGGCCGAGGCGGGGGCGCCCGCCGGAGCGCGCCTTGCGCGGCCAGGGACTGTCCCGACCGGGAACTGGATGACCGAGCCGGCCAGACCCTGGCGGTCCGCGCGGCTCCCCACTGATTCAGGGCCCGGGTCAGCTCGCGGTTGGCCGCCCGGGCAGCCTCCGGCTCCGTGTCCCTCTCCCCCAGCCACGCCAACAGCTCGGAGCTCGGCCAGCCGTCGCTCCGGGCGCTGGGTCTGGGTGACGAGCCGGGTGCTGCGGGAGTGTGCGTGGGCGAGGTCGGCCTGGAGCGAGGCGAGGCTGACCGGGAGGCCCGGCCCCGGGGCCAGAGGCAGAGGGTTGCCGTTCGGCCGCGTGGATGAGGGCAAGCCGGTCGCGGTGGCGGTAGAGGAAGGCGCGGTCGACCCCGGCCTGCCGGGCGATGCCGCTCACGCTGATCGCCGTGCGGCAAGCGCCGGCCAGGACCCGGACAGCGACCGGACCCGTTGCCCGAGGGCATGCACGCTGTTCGCGGACAGGTCGGTACCGGGTTCGCCGGCGCGTTGTCTTACAGCGGCAGGGAACGCGGCCGGTATGCCATATGACGATCTGCGAGGTCATGTGGCCGTACCAGCCTTTACCCCGGGGCTCAGCGCACTGGGCGGCCCGGGATGTGCCGAAGGCCGGCGCCATCCGGCGCCGGCCCTCGCATCAAGAGGTGTCCGGCAGGTCTTGCTCGCCGGGTCTCAGATGGCGCGGACGTGCGAGGCCTGCGGGCCCTTGGGGCCCTGGACGATCTCGAACTCCACGTGCTGGTTCTCCTCGAGGCTACGGAAGCCGGAGCTGTCGATCTCCGAGTAGTGCACGAAGACGTCCGGGCCGCCGTCGGCCTGGGCGATGAAACCGAAGCCCTTCTCGGCGTTGAACCACTTGACGGTTCCCTGAGTCATTTTGTTGCTCCTTGCAGGGGCTGGGTACGGGACCCGCACCGTGCGGTGCCCCGGGCCGGCCTGGACGCTACTTCTCCAGTTCCCTGAAGGAAGGCGGCGCCCGCGACATCGTTCTTCGCGAGCGTGCGATGAAACACAGACACAAAAACTACGACCGCCCCGTACAACCCGCCCACCGCCGGATTCATTCCCGCCGCCTGACGCAGGCCTGGCAGTCCTGGCCAGGAAAGGGGGAGCCAGTGTGGGCGCGTGCAGGGCTGTCCTCGGATGCCCCGACGCCGAAGCGACACCGGATCCGCTGGGTTGGCCCACTCCACCTCCACCGGGCAGGGACCGCCGATCCATGGACAAACCTTCCTCTCCCGCCCCTGCGGGGGCGCTCCTACGGTCGAGGCCGCGAGCGCTCACCGGCCCGCCGTGACGAAGGAGAGAGACCCTCATGAAGATGACCGGCAACACGATCCTGATCACCGGCGGAACCTCGGGCATCGCACCGCGGGAAGAGGGAGCGGCCGCTTTCGGTACCTTGCCGCGCACTCCGAACCCTTCGATGAACTCCGCGTCCGGGAACAGCTCACCGAACTCGTCCCGCACCTGACCGACGGCAGGCCGCCGATGAGGTCCGTACGGACAGGGGCCAATAGGGGGCCGACTGGGGTTTGTCCACGGGTGCGGCGCGCCTAGGGTCTGCGTTCGAACGCTGTTGACGGGCGTTTCAGCGACTCTTGGGGGAGGCGGGCACATCATGAGCGGGAGCGGATCCTGGGCAGTCCGGTCCGGCGGGACGGCGGACGGCATCGTTCTCGCCGTCGACTTTCCCGGTACGGGCCGGCGAGAAGCCGGTTTCACGGATCTCGCCGAGCGGCTCGACATTCCGTACGCCCTTTGGGAAACGCTGCCGCCACCGTTGGCCTCCGGTACCACGCTGACCGGTGCCGAGTGGATCGACCGCTGGATGGCCGGGGCCGAGGCGAGCGGGCGTCCGGTGCGCGCGGTGATGGGATTCTGCGCCGCCAGTCCGTACGCGGCCGTCCTGGCACACCGCATCGGGGCAGTGCAGGGCGAGGCGCCGGACACGGTCTTCTTCGACCCGGACATCCCGCAGGAGTTCTTTCTCTACTGGCAGTACCAGCAGATCATGGAACGCTTCCTGCCGGAGCTGACCGCTGAGGAAACCGCCGCAGCGCGGCAGCGCGGCGAGCAGGCGCGCGAGCAGGCCGACGGCCTCACCACCCTGGGCATGCAGCTGAGCCGTCTCTTCCGCGAGTACGGCGAGCCCGCGTGCCGCCGCGCCGGTCTGGACGACGAGCGCACGGCGGAATTCCTCGGCGGCTTCACCACGTACGTGTCCTTCGTGTGCGGCTCCAGTCAGATCGCGGCGCAGGAGCCCGAGGCGCTGGTCTCCACCTGGTCCGCCGCCACCGCCGTGACCTCCGCAGGCAGTGGCGAGGCGGGCCGGCTGGTCGCCAAGGAGATCCCCTTCCCCGACGTCGCGCACGTCGACCTGCTGGCGACCGACGAGGTGGCCGCCGCCGTCTCCGCCCTCCTGCAGTGAGCACCGCCCCCGACCGCGAGGACGACAGCATGGCCAGCGAGGACGCCTGCCCGGCAAGCACGGCCGAGGTCGCGGCGCACGCGCTGACCGGGCCCGTGCGACCGGTGCCCGGCACTCCGCTGCCCGACCTGTTCGGCGCTGCGGCCACGGCGCGGGCCGACGCCACGGCCCTGGTCGCGCCCGACGCGACGTACACCTACGGCGCACTGCACGCCCGCGTGCAGAGGCTGGCCCGCCGGCTGCTCGCGGAGGGCGTCGGTGCCGAGAACCTGGTCGCCGTACTGCTACCGCGCACCGCCGACTCGATCGTCGCGCTGCTCGCCGTCCTCACCGCCGGCGCCACCTACGTGCCCGTGGACAGCGGCTACCCGGAGAAGCGCATCACCGGCATGCTCGCCGATGCGCGCCCCCGCCTGCTGCTCACCACCCGCGACCTCGCCGCGCGGCTCGCGCCGGACGTCCCCGCGCTGTGCCTGGACGACCCCGGTAGCGCCGCGGCGACGGACGCCCTGTCCCCCGACCCCGTCGGGGACGCCGAGCGCACCCGGCCGCTCACGCCGCACGACGCCGCGTACGTGCTGTTCACGTCGGGCTCGACCGGCCGCCCCAAGGGCGTGGTCGTCGAGCACCGCTCCCTGATGAACCTGGTCGCCTCGCACCGCGAGCTGTTCTTCGGGCCCGCGACCCGGCACCTCGGGCGGGAGCGGCTGCGCGTCGCGCACACCGCCGCGCAGTCGTTCGACGCGGCCTGGGACCCGCTGCTGTGGCTGTTCGAGGGGCACGAACTGCACCTCGTCGACGACAACGTCCGCCGGGACCCGTCCCTCCTGGTCCGGCACATCGCCGAGCACCGCATCGACGTCGTGGAGACCACCCCCACCTTCGCCGAACAGCTCGACCGCAGCGGTCTGTTCGACACCGGCCTGCCCCACCGGCTCGGGGTGCTCGCGCTCGGCGGCGAGGCCATCGGGCCCGTCCAGTGGGAACGGCTGCGCGCCCTGCCGCACCTGCTCGCGCTCAACCTGTACGGGCCCAGCGAGTGCACTGTCGACGCGTTCGTCGCCCTGCTCGCGCAGTACCCCTCGCCGACGATCGGCCGACGGCCCGTCCTCAACACGCGCGCCTACGTTCTCGACGAGCGGGGCCGGCCGTGCGCACCCGGCGAGACCGGCGAACTGCACCTGGCGGGAGCGGGAGTCGCCCGCGGCTACCTCGGCCGGCCCGACCTCACCGCCGAACGCTTCGTCACCGACCCCTGGCAGCCGGACGGCGCCCGCATGTACCGCACCGGCGACCTCGTACGGCAGTCCCCCGACGGCACCGTCGTCTTCGTGGGCCGCGCCGACGACCAGGTCAAACTGCGCGGCCAGCGACTGGAGTTGGGCGAGGTCGAGCAGGTGCTGCTGGGCCACGCCTGTGTCGCGCAGTGCGCGGTGCTGCTCCGTGAGGACACCCCGGGCGCCCAGCATCTCGTCGCCTACGTGGTCGGCGAGGGCTGTGTACCGGAGGAACTGCGGGCGTTCGCCGCCGAGTCGCTGGCCGCGTACATGGTGCCGTCCGCCGTCGTCGTCCTCGACGCCCTTCCCCTTTCCCCCAACGGCAAGCTCGACCGCTCCGCCCTGCCGGCCCCCGACTTCGGCGCACCGGCGCGCGGCGGGCGCGAGCCCCGGACGCCGGGCGAGAAGCTGCTGTGCCGGCTGTTCGCGGACATCCTCGGTCTCGGGGACGCCGACGCCGACGGGATCGGGCCCGAGGACGACTTCTTCCTGCACGGAGGGGACAGTATGGGCGCCATCCGCCTCGTCGCCGCCGCCCGCGAGGAGGGCCTGCCCCTGCGCCTCCAGGACGTCTTCGAACACCGCACGGCGGAGGCCCTGGCCGCGTTCGTCGCCGACCAGCTCTGAGGCCGCCGGGGGACGGTGGGCAGCGCCCCCAGAAGACGCGGGCGTACTGGTGCTGCGTGAGGTCCTTCAGCATCTCGCAGCCAGGGGCTCCGGAGGGCCGGCAACCGGGCCAGGGTCTCCTGGAGCACCCACCCGTCGGCCCGGAAGAGGTGGTGCGGTCGCGGCGCGGGCGGATCGCTGCGGAGGACGTGCCGGGCCAGGCCGCCAGACACGGGGACAGGCATATGCGGCACGGGGAAGGCCACGCAGAGCCAGACGCCGAAGGGCAAGGGGACGGGGTACGGCGGTGCTGGTGGGCCAGGTGGGACAGGTGGCCAGGTGGCCAGGTGCGGCAGGCGGTGGGCAGGTGGGCTGCCAGGTGGGCCGGGTAGGCAGGTAGGCGGTGGGCCTGGCGAGTCGGCTGAGCCCGGCGGTCCGGGCAATCGGGGCGAGCCGGTGGAACCCGCCGAGCCGGTGGCATCGCGGGGGTCGGTGGTCCCCGACCGGGCCGGGGAAGGCCGCGAAATCCCCGGGCCGGTTGAGCCTGCCGGGTCGGCGCCCCTGTCGGTCCTGGCGAGCCGATCGGACTTGGCGAGCCCACCGGTCCTGGCAAGCCCACCGGACTTGGCAAGCCCACCGGTCCTGGCAAGCCCACCGGACTTGGCAAGCCCACCGGACTTGGCAAGCCCACCGGTCCTGGCGAGCCATCGGTCCTGGCGAGCCCATGGGAACTGGGGAGCCCATCAGGTCTGCCGAATCTGACGGGTCTGTCGAGCCCGTCGGATCTGCCGGGCCGTGGCTCCGCCGGCGTCCACACCTCCCCGTCTGCGGTCGGACCGGCACAGCGCCCCCGCGCGCGGCCACCGGGTTTCGCTGGGCCGGTCCGGCCCGGGCGGTCGGGTCGGCGGCGGCCCGGGTCCCGTCCGGCCGGGAGTCTGTTCAGGCGCCGGCCGGCACCTCGGCCACCGGCCAGGGGCCGCCGGTCAAGCGCTCGTAGAGGCGGCCGAGGCGCAGGAGGGTCTGTTCGCCGTGGGGACGGCCCATGAACTGCAGGCCGACCGGGAGGCCATCCTCGGGGGAGCCGCAGGGCACGGAGAGGGCGGGCAGGCCCGTCAGGCTCGCCGGGTGGGCGAAGCGGGTGCTGGCGACGGGGACGACGTCCATGCCGCCGTCGGGCTGCGGCAGGAAGAACTCGCCGTGCGCGACCGGGGTGATGGCAACCGTCGGCAGGACGAACGCGTCGACGCCCTCGAACGCCTCCTGCCACTTGGCGTGCAGGAGCTGCCGGGTGCGCAGCGCGTCGATGTAGTCGCTGGCCGGGACCAGCGCGCCCTCCTCCAGCCGGTCGCGGGTCGTCGGGTGCAGCTCGGCGCCGTCCCGCAGGGCGCGGCGGTGGTGGGCGCTCGCCTCCGCGGCCATGATCAGCGCGACGGCGGGCGACACCAGGTCGGCCATCGGAAGGCTCACCCGCACGATGCGTGCGCCCTGCGCGGCGAGCTGGTCCACCCCGGCGGCGACGCGCTCCGCCACGTCCGGCGCGCAGCGCGTGAACAGCGCGTCGTCCGGGACGGCGAGCGTCAGACCCTCCGCCGAGGCGGGCTCCGACGCCGCCCCCGGCTCCGAGTGCGCGTCGGTGTCCGCTCCTGTCAGTGCCGCGAACGCCAGTGCCGCATCGGCCACGCTGCGGGACAGCACGCCCGGTGTGTCCAGCGACCAGGACAACGGGGCCACGCCCTCACCCGGCAGCACACCGTACGTGGGCTTCAGCCCGACCACCCCGCACATGGCGGCCGGGATGCGCACCGAGCCGCCGGTGTCGCTGCCGAGGGCGAGGGGGCCCATGCCGGCCGCGACGGCCGCGGCGGCGCCGCCGCTGGAGCCGCCGGCGGAGCGTTCGGGGCAGCGCGGGTTGCGCGTGCCCGGGGTGACGGTGCCGAACGCGAACTCGTCCATCTGCGTCTTGCCGAGGACAAGCGCCCCCGCCGACCGCAGCCGCGCGACCACTGCGGCGTCGGCGGCGGCCGATGTCCCGCCGGCCCGGCGCAGCGCGGCCGAACCGGCCCAGGTGGGCGTGCCGGCCACGTCGAACAAGTCCTTGACCGACACGGGCACCCCGTCCAGCGGGCCGCGCGGGCCCTCCTGGGCGATGCGCTTGGCGGCCCGCTCGGCC
Organism: Streptomyces sp. DG2A-72; assembly: GCF_030499575.1. NCBI lineage: Bacteria > Bacillati > Actinomycetota > Actinomycetes > Kitasatosporales > Streptomycetaceae > Streptomyces > Streptomyces sp. DG2A-72. The sequence goes on along the minus strand of NZ_JASTLC010000001.1, from coordinate 9,325,039 downwards.
TCGTCGAGGACCGACTCCTCCAGGACGACGGTGTACGCGCCCACCTCTGGGTCGGCCTCGCGGATGCGGGCGAGGACCTGCTGGGCCAGGTCGACGGGGTTCAGGCTGCCGTCGGCGATGCGGGCCGCCGCCTCCACCGCGCTCAACTCGTGACCGGGAGCGGCCGTTTCGGTGCCGGTCCCGGTCTCTGCCATCGGGTTCACGTCTGTGTCACTTCCATTCGAGACGGAACGCGGGGTGCAGCCGCTGCCCGTCCAGGTCGAGGGCCTCCAGCGCCCGGCCGGCGCCGAGGAGCCGGCCGCGCCGTGCCTCGAGATCCGCCCACCGTTCCTCGGCCACCGTGAGCCGGGCCGCCTCGGCGAGCAGACCGACGGCGAACGTGGCGTCGTCCGCCGCGCCACCGGGCGTGCCCGCGACCGCGCTCTGCGAACCCCGTATGCCCTGCGGCCCTTGCCCGCCGTGCGTATTCTGCGCACTCTGCGTTTCGTTCAACAATTCGTTTTCCTGCCGTCGCGGCCGGAGGCGGCCGAGTCGAGTCGATTACATCCGGCAAACTAGCAAGCCCACGGCCGTCGCAGAAGATTGCCGAACGCCGACCCCGGAAAACCCCCGCACAATTCCGGTCCGCTGCTTTCTGTCAGGGGATATTAGGGGGCCAATAGGGGGGCCCGGCGTCCGTACGCTGTCGGAAATGACGACACGTGCAGCGACGGTGGACTCCACCGCGCAGAACCGGGCGGCGGCACTCGTGGAGCCCCAGCGGACCGGCTCGCGGACCGGTCCGCGCTGGGACCGGCGGACGACGGATCTGCTCGCCCGATCGGCGCGGGTGACCGACCGGGGCGTCCAGTTGGCCACCGCGGAGTTCGCCGACTGGCTGGCCGAGCGTGGGCGCGAACACGCCTTCAGGGTGCGGCGGATCGATTTCACCGAACTGAAGGGCTGGCATTTCCGTCAGCCCACCGGAAACCTGGTCCACCAGTCCGGCAGATTCTTCACCGTGGAAGGACTGCGGGTCCGCACCACGGCCGGGCCCTTCCCCGAATGGCATCAGCCGATCATCCGGCAGCCCGAGGTCGGCATTCTCGGAATCCTGGCGAAGGAAATCGACGGTGTTCTGCATTTTCTGATGCAGGCGAAGATGGAACCCGGCAATCCGAATCTGCTGCAGCTGTCGCCGACCGTGCAGGCGACCCGCAGCAACTACACGCGCGCGCACCGCGGCGCGCCCGTCAGGTATGTGGAGTACTTCGCCGGGCCGTGCCGGGGCCGGGTCCTGGCGGACGTGCTGCAGTCCGAGCACGGCTCGTGGTTCTACCGCAAGCACAACCGCAACATGATCGTCGAGACCCGTGACGAGGTGCCCCCGCACCCCGACTTCTGCTGGCTCACCCTGGGCCAGCTGTACGAACTGCTCCGCCGGGACAACACGGTCAACATGGACTCCCGCACCGTGCTGTCCTGCCTGCCCTCCCTCGCGGATCAGCCGGACAGCCGGCTGGCGTTCATCCCGGACGCGGAAGTCCTCAGCTGGCTCACCGAGCACCGCTCCACCCACGACTGGACGATCGAGACGGTCCCACTGAGCGGGCTGCCCGGCTGGCGGCGCGCCGAGCGCGAGATCACCCGCGAGGACGGGCGTTTCTTCGACGTCGTCGCGGTCGCCGTGGAGGCCGGCAGCCGTGAGGTGCCGAGCTGGACGCAGCCGCTGATCGAACCGCACGGCGAGGGCGTCACCGCGTTCCTGCTCCACGAGTTCGACGGCATGCCGCACGTCCTGGCGCACGCCCGCATGGAGGGCGGCCTGCCCCTGGTGGTCGAGGTGGCGCCCACCGTCCAGTGCGTCCCCGCCAACTACCCCGAGGACAAGCGTCCCCGCTACCTCGACGAGGTGCTGGCCGCGCCGCCCGCCCGGGTCCGCTACAGCGCCGTGCACGCCGAGGAGGGCGGCCGGTTCCGCAACGCCGTCAGCCGCTACCTCCTCGTCGAGGCCGACGGCGCCCTCGCCGCCGAGCCCCTGCCGCCCGGGTACGCCTGGCTGAGCCCGCGCCAGCTGGAACGGCTCACCAGCGCCGGGCTCAGCGTCAACGTCCAGGCGCGGACCCTGCTCGCGTGCCTGCGTTCCGTCGCCCGGCCCTCATGACCGGCAGCGCGGAGAAGGTCATCGTCCCGCTCCGGATCGGGGTGCTCGGCGCGGCGGCCATCGCCCGGCGCCGGATGCTGCCCGCGTTCGCCGCCGTGCCCGAGACCCGCGTCACCGCCGTCGCCGGCCGCGCGCCGGGCCGCGCCGACGGCCTCGCCGCCGAGTACGGCTGCGCCGCCGTCACGCCCTACGACGCGCTGCTCGACCGGACCGACGTCGACGCCGTGTACATCCCGACGCCGTTCTCCTTGCACGCCCACTGGACCCGCCGGGCGCTGCTCGCCGACAAGCACGTGCTGGTGGAGAAGCCACTGACCGGCAACCCCGGGGAGGCGGCGGAGCTGGCCGACCTGGCCGCCGCCCGCTCGCTGGTGCTGATGGAGAACGTCATGTTCGTCCATCACGGCGCCCACGCCCGGATCACCGCACTGCTGGACGAGGGCGCGATCGGCGAACTCCGGCATGTGAACGCCACGTTCACCATCCCGGAGCTGCCCGCCGACGACATCCGGCACCGTGCCGACCTGGGCGGCGGCGCCCTCGCGGACACCGGCGTCTACCCGCTGCGCCTCGCCGCCCACGTCCTCGGTGAGGGCCTGCGCGTCGGGGACGCCACCCTCGTCGACGACCCCCGCCACGGCGTCGACATCGCCGGCGCCGTCCTGCTGCGCACCCCGCCGTCCGCGCCCCGCCCGGTCGCCGCCCACCTGACGTTCGGCATGCGCCACGCGTACGAGTCGTCGTACGAACTGTGGGGCAGCCACGGCCGGATCCGCCTCGACCGCGCCTTCACCCCGCCCGCCGACCACGAACCCGTCGTCCATCTGCGCACCGGCCAGGAGGAGCGGGTCCTGCGGCTCCCGGCCGAGGACCAGGTCACGGCGACCGTAAGGGCGTTCGCGGCCGCCGCGCTCGGCCTGCCGGGCGGCGTGGACACGGCCCGGCGGGGCGCGTCCGCCGCGGTGGAACTGGCCCGGCTCCTGGCCGACGTACGGAACGCCGCCACGAGGGCCGAGAAGCCGCACGGTGACCCGCCGACCACCTCGACGGCCGCTGCCGCTTCGGCGGCTTCCGAGGCATCCGTCGCCGCGATCGCGCACGGGAAGGGGTGGTGAGTGCGGTGGAGATCGTCGGACGCGGGTTCCTCGCCCGCCATCTGTCCGCCCTCGCGGGGGCACACGAGGACGTGACCGTGCTGGCCGCCGGGGTGTCGAGCACGGCAGTCGCCTCGCCGGACGCCCTCGCACGGGAGGCCGCCCTGGTGCGGGACACCGCCCGCCGTTGCGGGGCCGAGGGCCGCACGCTGGTGTTCCTCTCCACGGCGTCCCAGGCCCTCTACGGCACCTGCGACACCCCCGCAGGGGAGGAGTCCGCGGCGCCCGTCACCCCGTACGGACGCCACAAGCTGGACCTGGAACGGCGGTTGGCGCAGGATCTGGCCGACTCGGACGCCTCCTGGCTGGTGCTGCGGCTCAGCCACGTCGTGGGCAGCCACCAGCGCCCGCACCAGCTGCTGCCCGCGCTGGTCGCGCAGATCGCCTCCGGCGAGGTCCGCGTCTTCGCGGGTGCCCACCGCGACCTGGTCGACGTCGCCGATGTCGTCGCCTGCCTGGACGCGCTGCTCGCCTCGGGCACGCGTCGGGAGGTGCTGAACGTGGCCGCGGGGACGCCGTACGCCGTCGAGGACATCGTGCGCGGTGTGGAGCGGCAGTTGGGGCGGACGGCACGCTGGGACGTGGTGGACGCCGGCGACCGGGGCGGGCGCACCACGGTCCGCGTCGACCGGCTGCGCCACCACGTCGGCGATCATGCCCCGGCCGGCGGGCCCGCGTACCTCGAACGGCTCCTGGTCCGCTACACGGCGTCGTACCGTCCGGCCGCCCTCGTCTGAGGCACCGGCCGCGGACCCACGACGAGGCCGGGCGGGTTCCCCACGGGGGGCCGGCCCGGCCTCGTCGGCGTGTCACAACCCCAAGTGGGCCCGGATGACGGCGAGGACTTCCGCCGCGCAGTCGTTGAGATAGAAGTGCCCGCCGGGGAAGACGTGGAGGTCGGTGGGGCCCTCGGTGTGGGCGGACCAGGCGCGGGCCTCCTCCACCGTCGTCATGGGGTCGTCGTCGCCCGTCAGCACGGTCACCGGGCAGCGCACGCGGTCGCCGGGACGCAGCTCGTACGTCTCCACTGCGTGGTAGTCGGCGCGGATCGCGGGCAGCACCATCCGCACCAGCTCCTCGTCCTCGAAGACCTGAGCGTCGGTGCCGCTGAGCCGGCGCACCCCGTCCAGCAGGGCGCTGTCGGTGTGCTTGTGCATGTCCTCGCTGGGCCTGACCGCGCTCGGGGCGCGCCGCCCCGACGCGAACAGTGCCACCGGGCCGCGTCCGGACTCTTCCAGCCGGAGTGCCACCTCGTAGCCGAGGAGCGCCCCCATGCTGTGGCCGAACACCGCGAGGGGCCGCTCGTCGCCGTCACGGACCGCGTCGGCGACCCGGTCCGCCAACTCCCGCAGGTCTGCGAGGGGTTCCTCGGAGCGGCGGTCCTGACGCCCCGGGTACTGCACGGCGAGCACGTCGGCGGCGGGCGCGAGCGCGGCGGCCACGGGCACGTAGTAGCTGGCCGCGCCGCCGGCGTGCGGCAGGCACAGCAGTCGCACGCCCGCGTCGGGGGCGGGCCGGTAACGGCGTATCCAGACTCCGGTGTCCACTGCGGAGGTCATCGGGTCCCACTTTCTGTCGGATCAAAGGGGTGGCGCCGGCCGTGCCGTCAGGCGGCGGTGAGTTCGGGGGCGAGTTCGTCCGCGAGGTACTCGGCGAGCTCGACCGGGTTGAGGTGGTCGTAGATCAGGGTGGTGGGCAGTTTCAGCCCGGTGATCGCGGTGAGGCGGTGCCCGAACTCGACCGCGGTGAGCGAGGCGAACCCCAGGTCCATGAAGTCGCCGTCGGCGGAGACGGCGTCGGCCGACGCGTGCCCGAGGACGACGGCGACCTGCCCGCGCACCAGCTCCACCAGCGTCTCCAGCCGCTGGCCGGCGTCCCCTGCGGCGAGGACGCGGCGCAGCGACTCGGGGCCGTCGACCCCGGCCAGCCGGCCGGACTCCCCCGCCTCCCCTGCGGGGGACGCCGCGGTGAGCGCCGCCCGCGCCTCGGGGAGACCCTCCAGGAGGCGCCTGCCGCGAGTGTCCGCGCGAGTGCCGGCGTACTGCGCCCAGTCCCGTCCCGTGACGACCAGCAGCCCGTCCTCCCGCTCCAGGGCCCGGTCCAGCACGGCGAGGTCGAGCCCATCGGGGTCGGCGGCGATCAGCCGTACCGGCGCCCGGTCGGCGGCCCGTTCCCGGACCACGGCCTCCCACCAGCCGGCCAGCGCCGCGACGGCACCGGTGTCCGGGGCGCCGACCAGGGCGTCCACGTCCACGGCGAGGAACAGGGCGACCGGGTCCGCGGTGCCGGAAAGTCCTGTCAGAGCGGGGAGTTCGGCGCCCAGGACTTCGTCGAGCGCCTTGTCCAGCGGGCCGTCGGCCGCGGCGACGCGCGGGGCGTGCACCACGCCGCCCAGGGGACGCCCGTCGGGCCCGTCGGCCAGCGATGCGACGAGGTGGGCCAACGCAGGGCGGTCGGAGACGTCGCAGACGACGTGGGTGATCCCGTCCACGGCGGGTTCCGGCGTGCCCGCCGGCTCCGGCTCGTCCGGCGCGGTGGCCACAAGGACGTGCGCCGCACCGGAGGCCAGCAGACGGCGGGCCACGCGGTCCCGCCAGGTGTCGATGCCGCCGCTCACCAGGAGCGTGCCGCGCGGCGCGAGTGCCGTGGCCGTGGCCGGGCCGTCGGCCGCACCGGCCGCCTTCAGGAGTCGCCGGGCGAACACACCCGCGTCACGCACGGCCAGCTCGGTCTCCTCGGCCGGGGCCGCCAGCACCTCGGTCAGCCGCCTCAGCACACGGTCACCGCACCGGGCTGGTACGTCGACGACACCGGCCCAGCGCGCTTCGGTGTCCTCCGCGAGCAGCCGGCCGAGGCCCCACAGCACGGCCTGGGCGGGCGCGGTCACCCGCTCCGAGCCGCCCGTCGACACGGCCCCCGCGGTCAGGGACCACACGGGCACGGACGCACCGGCGCCGGACAGGGCACGCAGCAGTGCCAGCGTGCCGGCGGCCGCCTCCCGAGCGGCCCCGGGGCCGTCCGCCGACATGAGGCCGAGCAGCGACAGGACACCGGCGAGATCACCGCCGTCCGCCGCCAGGGACGACACTTCGGCGGCGAGGTCGTCGTGCGACGCTGCCTCCGGGTCACCGGCGACGACCCGTACGTCGGCTCCCGCGGCTCCCAGCGCCGAGGCGAGGCGCGTCACCAGGGCGTCCTCGGCACCGAGCCGCGCCGGTACGGCCAGCAGCCAGGTGCCCCGCAGCCGTGCCGTAGCGTCGTCCGGACGCCGGGCCACGGCGGTCCAGCCGACGCGATAGTGCGGCGCGGGGGCGTCGGCCCGCCTACGCCTCAGCCACGACGCGAGGACCGGCAACGCCGCCTCGACCGCCGCGCGTTCCCGCGCGCCGCCCGTCTCGCCGTCGACCCCCAGCAGGGCCGCCAGCGAGCCCAGGTCCTCATCGGCCACGGCCAGCCAGAAACGGGCGTCGGTGTCCGGCATCTCTGCACTGTCCTGGGACGTGACCGGAGCCACCGTGCCGTCGGCCGCCTCCAACTCCTCCGGGTCCAGCCAATAGCGCTCGTGCTGGAAGGCGTACGTGGGCAGTTCGACGCGCCGGGCGCCGGGCAGCACCGCCGGCCAGTCGACGGGGACCCCGGCCAGGTGCAGCCGGCCCACCGCGGACATGAGCGCCCGCGCATCGGCCTGATCGCGACGCAGTACGGCCACGGCGGCCACGTCCGTCTCCAGGGCCTGTTCGACGAGCCCGGTCAGCACGCCGTCCGGACCGACCTCCACGAAGTTCCGCACGCCCAGGGCGTGCAGGGCGCGCACCCCGTCGGCGAAGCGGACGGTCGCACGGACGTGGGAGACCCAGTAGTCGGCGGCGCCCATCTCGCCCGACACGGCGGCCCCGGTGAGGGTCGACACGACGGGCAGCGCAGGGGAATGGAAGGTCAGTCCCTCCACGACGGCCCGGAAGTCCTCCAGCATCGGCTCCATCAACGGGGAGTGGAAGGCGTGACTCACTGCGAGCCGCTTGACCCGCCTGCCCTGGGCGGCCAAGGCGCCGGCGACCTGCTCGACCTCCGCCTCGGCACCGGAGATCACCACCGCTTCAGGGGCGTTGACGGCGGCGACACCGGCCCGGTCGGACACCTCCGCCAGCAGGGCCAGCACCTCGTCCTCGCCCGCCTGCACCGCGACCATCACGCCACCAGCGGGCAACGCCTGCATCAACCGGCCCCGCGCAGCAACCAGCGCACACGCGTCCGCCAGGGAGAGCACCCCGGTCACATGCGCGGCGGCGATCTCACCGATCGAGTGCCCGGCCACCGCATCCGGCCGGATCCCCCACGACTCCAGCAACCGGAACAACGCCACCTCCACCGCGAACAACGCCGACTGCGTGAACTCCGTCCGCGAAAGAGCCTCCGCGTCCTCACCCCACATCACCTCCCGCAACGGACGCGACAGCAACGGATCAAGCACCGCACAGGCATCGTCCAGCGCGTCCCGGAACGCGGGGTAGGCGTCGTACAACTCCCGCCCCATGCCCAACCGCTGAGCACCCTGCCCCGTGAACAGGAAGGCGGTGCGGCCGGTCGGGGTGTCGGTGGTCTCCGTCGGGGTGTCGAGGGCGGTGAGGAGGCCGTCGCGGTCGGCGCCGACGACGAGAGCCCGGTGTTCCAGCACGCTCCGGGTGGTAGCGAGGGAGAACGCCACGTCCACCGGCCGCAGTTCGGGCCGCTCGGCGACGTACGACCGCAGCCGCTCCGCCTGGGCGCGCAGGCCCTGCGGGGAGGCCGCCGACAGAACCCACGGCAGGGCGCCCCCGTCCCAAGGCCTGGTGTCGGTCGGCTCGGCAGGCTCGGGGGCCTGCTCAATGATCACGTGGGCGTTGGTGCCGCTGAACCCGAACGACGACACCGCCGCCCGCCGCGCCTGTCCGGTCTCGGGCCAGACGGTCTGCTCGCTGAGCAGCCGCACCTGCCCCGCCGACCAGTCGATATGCGGGGAGGATTCGTCGGCGTGCAGGGTCCGGGGAAGGACGCCCTCACGCAGCGCCATCACCATCTTGATGACGCCCCCTACACCGGCCGCCGCCTGCGCATGCCCGATGTTCGACTTCAACGACCCCAGCCACAGCGGCCGTTCGACCGACCGCCCCTGCCCGTACGTCGCCTGGAGCGCCTGCACCTCGATCGGGTCACCCAACGAGGTACCCGTGCCATGGGCCTCCACCGCGTCAATGCCGGCCGGGGTGAGACCAGCGGCGGCCAGCGCCTGCCGGATCACCCGCTGCTGGGAGGGACCGTTGGGCGCCGTAAGACCGTTGGACGCACCGTCCTGGTTGACCGCGCTGCCCCGCACGACCGCCAGGATCGGGTGGCCCAGCCGCTGGGCGTCGGACAACCGCTCCACCAGCAGCATCCCCGCACCCTCAGCCCACCCCGTGCCGTCCGCACCCGCACCGAACGCCTTGCACCGACCGTCGGGCGAAAGTCCGCGGTGCCGACTGAAGTTGATGAACGCGCCCGGCGTCGCCATCACCGTCACCCCACCGGCGAGCGCCATCTCACACTCACCCGCACGCAACGCCTGCACAGCGAGGTGCAGCGCGACCAGCGACGACGAGCAGGCCGTGTCGACGGTCACCGCCGGGCCCTCCAGCCCGAACGTGTACGACAGTCTGCCGGAGACCACACTGGCGGCCGTGCCGGTGCCCATCAGACCCTCCATGTGGCCGGGCACCTCCCGCAGCCGCGACGCGTAATCGTGGTACATCACCCCCGCGAACACACCCGTCCGGCTGCCCCGCAGCGTCGCCGGATCGATACCGGCCCGCTCGAACGCCTCCCACGCCGTCTCCAACAGCAGCCGTTGCTGCGGGTCCATGGCCAGCGCCTCACGCGGGGAGATCCCGAAGAACGCCGGGTCGAAGTCGGCGGCGCGGTGCAGGAAGCCGCCCTCGCGGGAGTAGGTGGTGCCGGGGTGGTCGGGGTCGGGGTGGTAGACGTTCTCCAGGTCCCAGCCGCGGTCGGAGGGAAACTCGGACACAGAGTCGCCGCCGGACAGGACGAGGTCCCACAGGTCCTCGGGCGTCATGACCTCACCCGGGTAGCGGCAGCCCATCCCGACGATCACGATGGGGTCCTCGGCGCCGGCCGCGGCGGACACGAGGGCGGTCGCGACCTGGCCGGCCTCGCCGACGACCTGCGTCAGCACATGATCGGCCAGGGCAGCGGACGTCGGGTAGTCGAACACCAGGGTGGCGGACAACCGCAGACCGGTGGTAGCGGTGAGCCGATTACGCAACTCCACCGCAGTCAGCGAGTCGAAGCCGAGGTCTCGGAACGACTTCTCGGGCTCGACCGTGTCTGGCGAGGCGTGCCCGAGCACCGTCGCGACGGCCGACCGGATCAGGTCCAGTACATGGGCCGCGCGCGCCGGGGCGTCCAACGCGGCGAGCGTACGGGCGAGTTCACCACCATCGGCCGCCGCGCCGGTCGCGGCGCCTACGGCCCTGCGTCGGGTCCGGGCCGGGGTGGGCAGGAGTCCGCGCAAGATCGGCGGCACTCGCTCGGGTACGGCGTCGGCGGAGCGCAGGGCGGCGAGGTCGAGGCGTACGGGGATCAGCAGGCCGTCGTGGTCGGCCGTGGCGGCGGTGTCGAGGAGCGCGAGCCCCTCCTCGACCGACAGCGCACCGGCCCCCGAACGCGACAGCCGCCGCACGTCCGCCTCGGCGAGCCCGGCGGTCATGGCACTGTCGTCGGCCCACAGCCCCCAGGCCAGCGACAGCCCGGGGAGCCCCTCGGCACGCCGGCTCTGGGCAAGGGCGTCCAGGAACACGTTCGCCGCCGCGTAGTTGGCCTGACCCGCGTTGCCGAACACACCGGCAGCCGACGAGAACACCACGAAGGCGTCCAGGTCCAGGTCACGGGTCAGTTCGTGCAGGTTCCAGGCCGCGTCCACCTTCGGCCGCAGCACCCTGTCGAAGCGAGACGCGTCCAGGGACTCCAGCACACCGTCGTCCAGCACACCCGCCGCATGGATCACGGCGGTGAGCCGACGGCCGTCGAGGACCTGCGCCAACGCGTCCCGGTCGGCCGCATCGCAGGCCAGCACCTCGACAGTCGCACCCTGGTCGGTGAGTTCATCACGCAGTACGTCCATACCGCCGGCGGCGAGACCCCGGCGGCTCAGCAGCACCAACTCCCGCACACCATGCACCGCCACCAAGTGCCGGGCGACGACACCACCCAGCGCACCAGACGCACCCGTGACCAGCACCGGACCATCCCCGAACGCCGGGACACCGGGGACAGCAGCCTGCACACGGGTCAGGCGCGGGACGCGTACGGCACCGTCCCGGACGGCCCACTGCGCCTCACCGCAGGCCAGCCCGGCCGCCAGCGCATCGGCACCGACGTCCACCGGAAGATCCGCCAGCACGAACCGGTCCGGATGCTCGGCCTGAGCCGCACGCACCAGACCCCACACCGGCGCCACCCGCACATCCACCGGCTCGTCACCCAACACGGCCACAGCACCCCGGGTCACCACGACCAGCCGCGACGACGCCAGCCGCTCGTCAGTGACCCACCGCTGCACCAGCCCGAGTACATCCGCCAGCCGACCCCGCACGGCATCCGGCACCGAACCACCCTCAACGGGCGCACACTCCAACACCACCGTGCCAGGAACAGCCGACCCAGAAGCCAGCAGCGCATCGACGTCGGCGAACGCCCGACCGCCCTCGGCCAGGAGCCCGTCGCCGAGCACCGCCCAAGCCTCGTCGGTCGCGTTCGAAGTCGCCTGCGCCGGCACCCACTCCGTCCGGAACAGGGAGTCGGCGCCCTGGGAGGCGGCCATCTGCTCCCGGCTCACCTCGCGGAATACCAGCGACTCCACGGAGGCTACCAACTGGCCCTCCGTGTCCGCCGCGCGAAGGGCGAGGCTCTCTCCGGCGGGGGTGAGGTGGACCCGAAGGGCCGTGGCACCCGCCGCGTACAGCGCGACGCGGCGCCAGGAGAAGGGGACGCGGGCGCCGTCAACCCGCTCGTCGGCCGCCGCCGCGGCGGCGTGCAGGGCGGAGTCCAGTAGGGCGGGGTGCACCCCGAACTCCCGGGCCGTGTCGGCCGCTTCCGCCGGCAGCGCGATCTCGGCGAACACCTCGTCGCCGCGCCGCCAGACGCTGCGCAGGCCCCGGAAGACGGGCCCGTAGTCGTAGCCGCGGTAGGCCATCGCGTCGTAGAAGCCGCCGATGTCGACCGGTTCCGCGTCGCGCGGCGGCCAGACGGCGAAGTCGGCGGCCTCCTCCGGGGTCCTGGTGCCGGGGGCGATGAGGCCGGTGGCGTGGCAGGTCCAGGAGGCGTCGACCGTGTCGTCCTCGATGCGGGCGTAAACGTCGACCGGGCGCAGGTTCCGGGCGTCCGGTTCACCGACGACGATCTGCACCTGGACGGCGCCGGCGCCGGTCGCCGGGAGCACCAGCGGCGCCTGGAGGGTCAGCTCCTCGATGGTGTCGCAGCCGACCTCCTCACCGGCCCGCAGCGCCAGCTCGACCAGCGCGGTGCCGGGCACGAGGACGGTGCCGTGAACCGCGTGGTCCGCCAACCAGGCGTGGGTCGCCGGCGACAGCCGCCCGGTGAGCAGCACGCCCGAGCGGTCGGCGAGCGTGATGGCACCGCCCAGCAGCGGATGCCGCGCCGCGCTCAGACCGACGGCCGTGACATCACCGACGCCGACGGGGGCGTCCAGCCAGTACCGCTCGTGCTGGAAGGCGTACGTCGGCAGGTCGACGCGCCGCCCACCGGCCAGCAACGCCGACCAGTCGACCGAACCACCCCGCACGAAGAAGCCACCGGCCGCCTCGACCGCCGCCCGCACCTCGGGCACCCGCCGCCGCAGTACGGCCACGGCGTCCGTCTCGAGAGTCTGCTCGACAAGCCCGGTCAGGACAGCGTCCGGGCCTATCTCGACGAACCGCCTGGCTCCGAAGGCGTGCAGCGCCCGCAGCCCGTCCGCGAACCGGACGGCCTCCCGGACATGCCGCACCCAGTACGAGGGGTCAGCGATCTCCGCGCCCACAACCGCGCCGGTGACGGTCGACACGAACGGCACCGACGGCACGTCGCGGAAGGTCAACCCCTCCACGACGGCCCGGAAGTCCTCCAGCATCGGCTCCATCAACGGGGAGTGGAAGGCGTGACTCACTGCGAGCCGCTTGACCCGCCTGCCCTGGGCGGCGAGCACGGCAGCGACCTGCTCGACCTCCGCCTCGGCACCGGAGATCACCACCGCTTCAGGGGCGTTGACGGCGGCGACACCGGCCCGGTCGGACACCTCCGCCAGCAGGGCCAGCACCTCGTCCTCGCCCGCCTGCACCGCGACCATCACGCCACCAGCGGGCAACGCCTGCATCAACCGGCCCCGCGCAGCAACCAGCGCACACGCGTCCGCCAGGGAGAGCACCCCGGTCACATGCGCGGCGGCGATCTCACCGATCGAGTGCCCGGCCACCGCATCCGGCCGGATCCCCCACGACTCCAGCAACCGGAACAGCGCCACCTCCACCGCGAACAACGCCGACTGCGTGAACTCCGTCCGCGAAAGAGCCTCCGCGTCCTCACCCCACATCACCTCCCGCAACGGACGCGACAGCAACGGATCAAGACCAGCGCACACGTCATCCAGCGCTTCGCGGAACACAGGGAAGGCGTCGTACAACTCCCGCCCCATGCCCAACCGCTGAGCACCCTGCCCCGTGAACAGGAAGGCGGACATGCCCTCCGCCACAGGGCCGGTGAGGGACAACTCACCGAGGCCGTCGAGAAGTTCGTTCCGATCGGCGCCCACGACGACAGCCCGGTGCTCCAGCGCGCTGCGCGTCGTCGCGAGGGAGAACGCCACGTCCACGGGCCTGAGTTCGGGCCGCTCGGCGAGATACGACCGTAGCCGCTCCCCCTGCGCCCGCCGCCCCTCCGACGAGGCGCCCGAGACCACCCACGGCACCACATCCCCGTCCGAGGGCCCGACCTCGGCAGGCTCTGCGGGCTCGGGGGCCTGCTCGATGATCACGTGGGCGTTGGTGCCGCTGAACCCGAACGACGACACCGCCGCCCGACGCGGCTGCCCGGTCTCGGGCCAGACGGTCTGCTCGCTGAGCAGCCGCACCTGCCCCGCCGACCAGTCGATATGCGGGGAGGGCTCGTCGGCGTGCAGAGTCCGGGGAAGGACACCGGCCCGCAGCGCCATCACCATCTTGATGATCCCGCCAACACCGGCCGCCGCCTGCGCATGCCCGATGTTCGACTTCAACGACCCCAGCCACAGCGGCCGTTCGACCGGCCGCTCCTGCCCGTACGTCGCCTGGAGCGCCTGCACCTCGATCGGGTCACCCAACGAGGTACCCGTGCCATGGGCCTCCACCGCGTCGATGCCGGCCGGGGTGAGACCAGCGGCGGCCAGCGCCTGCCGGATCACCCGCTGCTGAGACGGCCCGTTGGGCGCCGTAAGACCGTTGGACGCACCGTCCTGGTTGACCGCGCTGCCCCGCACCACCGCCAGCACCCGATGCCCCAGCCGCTCGGCGTCGGACAACCGCTCCACCAGCAACATCCCCGCACCCTCAGCCCACCCCGTGCCGTCCGCACCCGCACCGAACGCCTTACACCGACCATCCACCGCCAGCCCCCGCTGACGACTGAAATTCACAAACGCCTCCGGCGTCGCCATCACCGTCACCCCACCCGCAAGCGCCATCTCACACTCACCCGCACGCAACGCCTGCACAGCAAGATGAAGAGCAACCAGCGACGACGAACACGCCGTATCAACACTCACCGAAGGACCCTCAAGCCCGAACGTGTACGACAGACGCCCCGCAACCACACTCGTCGCATTACCCGTCCCCATCAGCCCCTCAAGATGCCCCGGCACCTCCCGCAGCCGCGACGCGTAATCGTGGTACATCACCCCCGCGAACACACCCGTCCGACTCCCCCGCAGCGTCGCCGGATCGATACCGGCCCGCTCGAACGCCTCCCACGCCGTCTCCAACAGCAACCGCTGCTGCGGATCCATCGCCAACGCCTCACGCGGCGAAATCCCGAAGAACCCGGCATCGAAATCCGCCACCGCGTCCAGGAAACCGCCCCGACGCCCGTACGTCTTCCCAGGACGATCCGGATCAGGGTCGTACAGCCCCTCCACGTCCCAGCCACGGTCCGACGGGAAATCCGAAATCACATCCGCACCCGACAACACCACCTCCCACAACCCCTCCGGAGAAACCACACCCCCCGGAAAACGACACCCCATCCCCACAATCGCAATCGGCTCGCTGGAGGCAGCGCGCAGGGCGTTGTTCTGCTGGCGCAGCAGCTCCGTTTCCTTGAGTGAGGCGCGAAGTGCTTCGACGACCTTTTCGTTGGGCGTTGCCATGATGTGCTCCGGATTACGAGGTGGGTCAGGAGTCTTTGCCGTCGAGTGCCATGCGAATCAGGTTGTCGACGTCCATCTCGTCGATGGATTCCGTCTCTTCCCCTCCCGCGGCGGTCTTTTGCTGCCCCTCCGGATCGGCGAGTTGCAGTACCCGGTCCAGCAGGCCGGCCTCGCGGAACCGGGACATGGGGATGGCGGAGACGGCCTCGCGGAAGGCTTTCTCCTCGGGGTCGTCCTGCTCTGCGGCGGCCCCTTCCGGCACGATTTCCAGCCGGATCTGTTCGGCGAGCAGGGTGGAGTTCGGGTAGTCGAAGATGAGCGTGGCGGGCAGGCGCAGGCCCGTGGCCGCGGTGAGGCGGTTGCGCAGTTCCACCGCGGTCAGCGAGTCGAAGCCCAGCTCGGTGAACGACCTCTTCGCGCCCACGACGTCCGGCGACGCGTGTCCGAGGACGGCGGCGACCTCGCTGCGCACCAGGTGGATCAGGTGCCGTTCGGCTTCGGCCTCGTTCATGCCCGCCAGTCGTTCGCGCAGGCCGACGCCGCTGCCCACCGTCGTCTCGGCCGCACGCCGGGGCCGGGTGCGGACGAGTCCGCCGAGTAGCGCGGGCAGCCGTCCGGATTCGGCGAGCGTGCGGAGGGCGGGGAGGTTGAGCCGTACGGGGACCAGCAGGCCGCCTTCGTCGTCGGCCACCGCCCGGTCGAGCAGCGCCAACCCTTCCGCCTCACCCAGCGCCTCCGCACCGAGCCGCGCGATCCGCTGCCGGTCCGACTCACCCAGCCCGGACGTCATCGCGCTCGCCCCGGCCCACAGCCCCCAGGCCAGCGACAGCCCGGGGAGCCCCTCGGCACGCCGGCTCTGGGCAAGGGCGTCCAGAAAGACGTTCGCCGCCGCGTAGTTGGCCTGACCCGCGTTGCCGAACACACCGGCAGCCGACGAGACCACCACGAACGCCGACAGCTCGCGGTCACGCGTGAGCTCGTGCAGATTCCAGACGGCGTCCACCTTCGGACGCAGCACCCTGTCGAAGCGAGACGCGTCCAGGGACTCCAGCACACCGTCGTCCAGCACACCCGCCGCATGGATCACGGCAGTCAACTCACGACCGTCCAGTACCTGCGCCAAAGCATCCCGGTCGGCCGCATCGCAAGCCAGCACCTCTACGGTCGCACCCTGATCGGCGAGCTCATCACGCAGTACGTCCATACCGCCGGCGGCGAGACCCCGGCGGCTCAGCAGCACCAACTCCCGCACACCATGCACCGCCACCAAGTGCCGGGCGACGACACCACCCAGCGCACCAGACGCACCCGTGACCAGCACCGGACCATCCCCGAACCCCGCAGCCCCGTCGGCCTCGACCTGCGCCCGCACCAGCCGCGGCACGTGAACCACCCCGTCCCGCACCGCCCATTGCACCTCACCCGACGCCAGCCCGGCAGACAACTCCTCCACGCCCGCACCCACCGGAAGATCCCCCACCACGAACCGACCCGGATGCTCCGACTGAGCCGCACGCACCAGACCCCACACCGGCGCCACCCGCACATCCACAGCCTCACCAACCGACACACCCACCGCACCCCGCGTCACCACAACCAACCGCGACGACGCCAGCCGCTCATCAGTGACCCACCGCTGCACCAACCCGAGTACATCCGCCAGCCGACCCCGCACGGCATCCGGCACCGAACCACCCTCAACGGGCGCACACTCCAACACCACCGTGCCAGGAACAGCCGACCCAGAAGCCAGCAGCGCCTCCACATCCGCGAACGCGACACCGCCATCGGCCAGAGGGCCGTCTCCGAGCACCGCCCACGTCCCGGCATCCGCCGAGCCACCCACCGCCGGCCCCCACTCCAACCGGAACAGCGACTCGTCCCCCGCTGTCGAAGCCGCCGCGGCCAGCTGTTCCCGCGACACCTCCCGCAGGCTCAGCGACTCGACCCCGGCGACCGGCAGTCCGGCTTCGTCGAAGAGGTCCGCGGTCACGCCCCCGCGTCCGTCCGGCGCGATGCGTACCCGCAGCGTCGTCGCGCCCACCGCGTGCAGGGTCACCCCGGACCAAGCGAACGGCAGCCGCGTCCCCTCGCCGTCGGCGAGCGGCAGCAGCCCGATCGCGTGCAGGGCGGCATCGAGCAGCGCAGGGTGCAGCCCGAACGCGTCGGCCGTCTCCGCAGCCTCCTCCGGCAGCGCGACCTCGGCGAACACCTCGTCGTCGAGCCGCCACGCTGCCCGCAGTCCGCGGAACGCCGGGCCGTAGACCAGGCCCTTGTCGGCGAGCGCGTCGTACACGTCGGAGACGTCGACAGACGTGGCCCCGGCGGGCGGCCAGGGCGCGTCGTGCTTGTCGGGAGCGGCGTCGGCCGCCGCCAGGACGCCGTCCGCGTGCGCGGTCCACTCGGCGGTCACGGCACCGGTCGGGTCGTGGGGACGCGAGTGGATCTCGACGGGACGGCGGCCTTCGACGTCCGCCTCGCCCACGGAGACCTGGAGCTGCACGGCACCGGTCTCCGGCAGGACCAGCGGCGCCTGGAGGGTCAGCTCCTCCAACCGCCCGCAGCCCACCCCGTCTCCGGTGCGCAGCGCCAGCTCCACCAGCGCGGCGCCCGGTACCAGCACCACACCGCCCACAGCGTGATCCGCCAGCCACCCGTGCGAGGCGACCGACACCCGGCCCGAGAACACCGTCCGGTCGGACCCGGCCAGCTCCATCGCCGCCCCGAGCAGCGGATGCCCCGCACCTCGCAGCCCGGCCGCGGTGACGTCACCGACGCCGGCCGATTCCTCCAGCCAGTACCGCTCGTGCTGGAAGGCGTACGTCGGCAGGTCCACGCGCCGCCCACCGGGCAGCGCCGCCGACCAGTCGACGGGAACCCCGGCCAGGTGCAGCCGGCCCACCGCCGACATCAGCGCCCGCACATCGGCCTGATCACGGCGCAGTACGGCCACGGCCGCCACGTCGGTCTCCAGGGTCTGCTCGACGAGCCCGGTCAGAACGGCGTCCGGGCCGACCTCCACGAACCGCCGCACACCCAGCCCGTGCAGCGCCCGCAGCCCGTCCGCGAACCGGACGGCCTCCCGGACATGCCGCACCCAGTAAGAGGGGTCAGCGATCTCCGCGCCCACAACCGCGCCGGTGACGGTCGACACGAACGGCACCGACGGCACGTCGCGGAAGGTCAACCCCTCCACGACGGCCCGGAAGTCCTCCAGCATCGGCTCCATCAACGGGGAGTGGAAGGCGTGACTCACTGCGAGCCGCTTGACCCGCCTGCCCTGGGCGGCGAGCACGGCAGCGACCTGCTCGACCTCCGCCTCGGCACCGGAGATCACCACCGCTTCAGGGGCGTTGACGGCGGCGACACCGGCCCGGTCGGACACCTCCGCCAGCAGGGCCAGCACCTCGTCCTCGCCCGCCTGCACCGCGACCATCACGCCACCAGCGGGCAACGCCTGCATCAACCGGCCCCGCGCAGCAACCAGCGCACACGCGTCCGCCAGGGAGAGCACCCCGGTCACATGCGCGGCGGCGATCTCACCGATCGAGTGCCCGGCCACCGCATCCGGCCGGATCCCCCACGACTCCAGCAACCGGAACAGCGCCACCTCCACCGCGAACAACGCCGACTGCGTGAACTCCGTCCGCGAAAGAGCCTCCGCGTCCTCACCCCACATCACCTCCCGCAACGGACGCGACAGCAACGGATCAAGCACCGCACAGGCATCGTCCAGCGCGTCCCGGAACGCGGGGTAGGCGTCGTACAACTCCCGCCCCATGCCCAGCCGCTGAGCCCCCTGCCCCGTGAACAGGAACCCGGTACGCCCACCGGCCACCGAGCCGACCTCCGCCAAGCAACCCAGCCCCTCGGCGAGTTCACTCGGCTCGGCCCCCACCACCACGGCCCGGTGTTCCAGCACGCTCCGGGTGGTGGCGAGGGAGAACGCCACGTCCACCGGCCGCAGTTCGGGCCGCTCGGCGACGTACGACCGCAGCCGCTCCGCCTGGGCGCGCAGGCCCTGCGGGGAGGCCGCCGACAGAACCCACGGCAGGGCGCCCCCGTCCCAAGGCTCGGCCTCCGCCCGCTCGGCAGGCTCGGGGGCCTGCTCAATGATCACGTGGGCGTTGGTGCCGCTGAACCCGAACGACGACACCGCCGCCCGCCGCGGCTGCCCGGTCTCGGGCCAGGCGGTCTGCTCGCTGAGCAGCCGTACCTGCCCCGCCGACCAGTCGATGTGCGGGGAGGATTCGTCGGCGTGCAGGGTCCGGGGAAGGACGCCCTCACGCAGCGCCATCACCATCTTGATGACGCCCCCTACACCGGCCGCCGCCTGCGCATGCCCGATGTTCGACTTCAACGACCCCAGCCACAGCGGCCGTTCGACCGGCCGCTCCTGCCCGTACGTCGCCTGGAGCGCCTGCGCCTCGATCGGGTCACCGAGAGTCGTGCCCGTGCCATGAGCCTCCACCGCGTCGACCTGCCCGGGCCCCAGTCCCGCAACGGCGAGCGCCTGCCGGATCACCCGCTGCTGAGACGGCCCGTTGGGCGCCGTAAGACCGTTGGACGCACCGTCCTGGTTGACCGCGCTGCCCCGCACCACCGCCAGCACCCGATGCCCCAGCCGCTCGGCGTCGGACAACCGCTCCACCAGCAACATCCCCGCACCCTCAGCCCACCCCGTGCCGTCCGCACCCGCACCGAACGCCTTACACCGACCATCCACCGCCAGCCCCCGCTGACGACTGAAATTCACAAACGCCTCCGGCGTCGCCATCACCGTCACCCCACCCGCAAGCGCCATCTCACACTCACCCGCACGCAACGCCTGCACAGCAAGATGAAGAGCAACCAGCGACGACGAACACGCCGTATCAACACTCACCGAAGGACCCTCAAGCCCGAACGTGTACGACAGACGCCCCGCAACCACACTCGTCGCATTACCCGTCCCCATCAGCCCCTCAAGATGCCCCGGCACCTCCCGCAGCCGCGACGCGTAATCGTGGTACATCACCCCCGCGAACACACCCGTCCGACTCCCCCGCAGCGTCGCGGGGTCGATGCCGGCCCGCTCGAACGCCTCCCACGCCGTCTCCAACAGCAACCGCTGCTGCGGGTCCATGGCCAACGCCTCACGCGGGGAGATCCCGAAGAACGCCGGGTCGAAGTCGGCGGCGCGGTGCAGGAAGCCGCCCTCGCGGGAGTAGGTGGTGCCGGGGTGGTCGGGGTCGGGGTGGTAGACGTTCTCCAGGTCCCAGCCGCGGTCGGAGGGAAACTCGGACACAGAGTCGCCGCCGGACAGGACGAGGTCCCACAGGTCCTCGGGCGTCATGACCTCACCCGGGTAGCGGCAGCCCATCCCGACGATCACGATGGGGTCCTCGGCGCCGGCCGCGGCGGACACGAGGGCGGTCGCGACCTGGCCGGCCTCGCCGACGACCTGCGTCAGCACATGATCGGCCAGGGCAGCGGACGTCGGGTAGTCGAACACCAGGGTGGCGGACAACCGCAGACCGGTGGTAGCGGTGAGCCGATTACGCAACTCCACCGCAGTCAGCGAGTCGAAGCCCAGCTCCTTGAAGGACTGCGTGGCCTGGATGGCGTCCAGGGTGGCGTGGCCCAGGACGCCGGCGACCTCTCGACGTACCAAGTCCTGGACGTGTTCCTCCCGTTCGGCCGGCGACAGGCCGGCCAGACGGTCGGCCAGTCCGCCACCGCCCGCGACCGCACCCGCCGCCCCGGCCGAGGCCTGACGTCGCTCCGTCGCGGGCACCAGTGTCCGCAGCAGCGCGGGCAGGGTGCCCGCCTGGGCCTGGGCACGCAGCGCGGGACGGCTGAGTCGCACCGGTACGAGCAGACCCGCGGCGCCCTCGCCGAGCGCCCGGTCGAGCAGCGCCAACCCTTCCGCCTCACCCAGCGCCTCCGCACCGAGCCGCGCGATCCGCTGCCGGTCCGACTCACCCAGCCCGGACGTCATCGCGCTCGCCCCGGCCCACAGCCCCCAGGCCAGCGACAGCCCGGGGAGCCCCTCGGCACGCCGGCTCTGGGCAAGGGCGTCCAGAAAGACGTTCGCCGCCGCGTAGTTGGCCTGACCCGCGTTGCCGAACACACCGGCAGCCGACGAGAACACCACGAACGCCGACAGCTCGCGGTCACGCGTGAGCTCGTGCAGATTCCAGACGGCGTCCACCTTCGGACGCAGGACGGTGTCGAAACGGGCCGCGTCCAGGGACTCCAGCACACCGTCGTCCAGCACACCCGCCGCATGGATCACGGCGGTGAGCCGACGGCCGTCGAGGACCTGCGCCAACGCGTCCCGGTCGGCCGCATCGCAGGCCAGCACCTCTACGGTCGCACCCTGGTCGGTGAGTTCATCACGCAGTACGTCCATACCGCCGGCGGCGAGACCCCGGCGGCTCAGCAGCACCAACTCCCGCACACCATGCACCGCCACCAAGTGCCGGGCGACGACACCACCCAGCGCACCAGACGCACCCGTGACCAGCACCGGACCATCCCCGAACCCCGCAGCCCCGTCGGCCTCGACCTGCGCCCGCACCAGCCGCGGCACGTGAACCACCCCGTCCCGCACCGCCCATTGCACCTCACCCGACGCCAGCCCGGCAGACAACTCCTCCACGCCCGCACCCACCGGAAGATCCCCCACCACGAACCGACCCGGATGCTCCGACTGAGCCGCACGCACCAGACCCCACACCGGCGCGGTCCGCACATCCACAGCCTCACCAACCGACACACCCACCGCACCCCGCGTCACCACAACCAACCGCGACGACGCCAGCCGCTCATCAGTGACCCACCGCTGCACCAACCCGAGTACATCCGCCAGCCGACCCCGCACGGCATCCGGCACCGAACCACCCTCAACGGGCGCACACTCCAACACCACCGTGCCAGGAACAGCCGACCCAGAAGCCAGCAGCGCCTCCACATCCGCGAACGCGACACCGCCATCGGCCAGAAGCCCACCATCGGCACCCAGCACCGCCCACGCCCCGGCCTCCGCCGAGCCACCGCCGACCGCGGAAACCCACTCCACCTCGAACAACGAGTCGGCGCCGGTCCCCGCAGCCGCCGCGCCCATCGCCGCGATCACCTGCTCGCGCGACATCTCGCGCACGTTCAGCGACTCGACGGCGGCCACCGGCGCGCCCGTCGGGTCGGCCGCGGTCACGGAGAAGCTGTCGGGGCCGGCCGGTGTGATCCGCACCCGCAGTGCCGTGGCGCCGACCGCGTACAGGGAGACGCCGGACCAGGCGAACGGCAGCCGCGTGGCGCCGTCGGCGACGAGGGAGGTCAGGCCGATCGGGTGGAGGGCGGCGTCGAGGAGGGCCGGGTGAAGGCCGAACCCGCCGACGCCGGATGTCTGCTGTTCGGGCAGGGCGACCTCGGCGAACAGTTCCTCTCCGCGTCGCCAGGCGCGCAGGAGGCCCTGGAAGGCGGGGCCGTAGTCGTAGCCGCGGTCCGCGAGGCCCTCGTAGAAGCCCTCGACGCCGACCGGTTCGGCGGCGTGCGGCGGCCAGACGGTGAAGTCGTCCGACGGGGGCGGGGCGGGTGTGCCCGGGGTGAGGAGGCCGGTGGCGTGGCGGGTCCAGCCGGTGTCGGCGCTCCGAGCGTGCTGCGGGTCGGGCTGCGGCCGGGAGTACACGTGGACGGGGCGCGCCCCGCGTTCGTCGGGCGCCCCGACGGTGACCTGGACCTGCACCGCGCCGTCGGCTGGCAGGACCAGCGGCGCTTCGAGGGTGAGGTCGTCGACGCGACCGCAGCCGGCCTCGTCACCGGCGCGCAGCGCCAGCTCCACCAGGGCCGCGCCCGGCACGAGTGTCACCCCGCCCACGGCGTGGTCGGCCAGCCAGGGCTGGGCCGCCGGGGACAGCCGGCCGGTGAGCAGGACGCCGTCGCCCTCCGCGAGGGCGACGGACGCGCCGAGCAGCGGATGGTGGGCGGCGCCGAGTCCGGCCGCGCTCATGTCGCCTGTGCCGGCGGGGACGTCGAGCCAGTACCGCTGCCGCTGGAAGGCGTAGGTGGGCAGGTCCACCCGTTGCGCGCCGAGCCCTTCGAGGACGGCCGCCCAGTCGACGGACGTACCGGCCGCGTGCAGCCGGGACACGGCGGTGAGCAGGGCTTTCTCCTCCGGTTCGGCGCGGCGGAGCACGGCGACGACGGCCGGACCGCCGGGGGCGGCCACGTCGGCCCCACCGCCACCCTCCGGACCCACCGGCCCGTCCATCGCGTCCAGGGTCTGCTGGACCATCGGCAGCAGTGCCGCCGACGGGCCGACCTCGACCCAGCGGCCGACGCCTTGCGCGTGGAGGGCGGTGACGGCGTCGGCGAAACGGACTGTGGCGCGGACATGGGTGACCCAGTAGTCGGCCGTCCGCATCTCCTCCGGGTCGGTGGCGCCGGTGACGGTCGACACGATCGGGATGCCCGGCTCGTGGAAGGTGACGCCCTCAAGGGTGCGCCGGAACCCGTCGAACATCGGCTCCATCAGCGGCGAGTGGAACGCGTGGCTGACCCGGAGCCGCCTGGTGCGGCGGCCGCGTTCCGTGAGGACGTCGACGATCTCCCGTACGGCCGCGTCCGCGCCGGAGAGGACGACCGCGCCGGGTGCGTTGACGGCGGCCAGGCCGACCTCGTGCTCGTGTCCGGCGAGCAGCGGCAGGACCTCGTCGGCGCCGGCCTCGACGGCGACCATGGTGCCGCCGGACGGAAGTCGCTGCATGAGCCGGCCGCGCGCGGCGACCAGCGTGCAGGCGTCCTCCAGGGAGAGGACCCCGGAGACATGGGCGGCGGCGATCTCGCCGACGGAGTGCCCGGCGAGCACGTCTGGCCGTATGCCCCATGACTCCAGGAGCCGGAAGAGGGCGACTTCCAGGGCGAAGACTGCGGGCTGGGTGCAGCCGGTGGTGTCGAGCGCCGCGGCCTCCGCGGTGCCCGGCGCGGCGAACATCACCTCGCGCAGCGGCCGTTCGAGCAGCGGGTCGAGTACGGCGCACACCGCGTCGAGGGCCTGCCGGAACCGCGGGAACCGGTCGCGGAGTTCGCGCCCCATGCCGGCCCACTGCGAACCCTGCCCGGAGAACAGGAACGCGGTCGCACCCGGCGTCGCCGTGCCCGTCACGCCCTCGGCGCCCGTGGCGAACCGTGCGACGGCGTCGAGGAGTTCGTCGCGGTCGGTGCCGAACGCGACGAAACGGGTAGGGAGCGCGGAACGGGTGGCGCCGAGCGAGTACGCGACGTCGGCGGCGGTGAGATCGGGGTGGGCGAGCAGGTGCGCGTACAGCCGGGCCGCCTGGGCGCGCACCGCGTCGGCGCTGCGCGCGGAGACCGGCCAGGGGAGGAGGGCGGGGCTGACGACAGGCGTCTCGTCACTGTCCGCCTCGGTTGCCGGCTCCGGCGCCTGCTCGATGATCACGTGCGCGTTGGTGCCGCTGACGCCGAACGACGACACCGCCGCCCGGCGCGGTTCCCGGGTCTCGGGCCACGGCGTCGGATCGGTGAGCAGCCGTACCGCACCGGCCGACCAGTCGACCTGGTGCGACGGTTCGTCCACGTGCAGGGTGCGCGGCAGCACACCGGCCCGCAGCGCCATCACCATCTTGATGATCCCGCCGACACCGGCCGCCGCCTGCGCGTGCCCGATGTTGGACTTCAACGACCCCAGCCACAGCGGCCGTTCGTCGGTACGTCCCTGCCCGTACGTCGCCTGGAGCGCCTGCACCTCGATCGGGTCACCCAGCGTGGTGCCCGTGCCGTGTCCCTCGACCACGTCGACCTGCGCGGGCGTCAGACTCGCGGCGGCGAGCGCCTGCCGGATCACCCGCTGCTGGGACGGCCCATGAGGCGCCGTAAGACCGTTGGACGCACCGTCCTGGTTGACCGCGCTGCCCCGCACCACCGCAAGGATCGGGTGGCCCAGCCGCTCGGCGTCGGACAGCCGCTCCACGAGCAGCATGCCCGCGCCCTCGGCCCACCCGGTGCCGTCCGCGCCCGCCGCGAACGCCTTGCACCGGCCGTCGGGAGCGAGCCCCCGCTGCCGGCTGAACTCGACGAACGTGTCCGGCGTCGCCATCACGGTGACACCTCCCGCGAGGGCCAGGCTGCACTCCCCCTGCCGCAGTGCCTGGATGGCGAGGTGGAGCGCGACCAGGGACGACGAGCAGGCGGTGTCCACGGTCACCGCCGGGCCCTCCAGGCCGAAGGTGTAGGCGACACGGCCGGTCGCGATGCTGCCCGCGCTGCCGTTGCCGACGTAGCCCTCGACGCCCTCCGGCAGCGCGACCGCACCCGCGCCCGTGCCGAAGCGCGCGCCGTAGTCGTGGTACATGACGCCCGCGAAGACGCCCGTACGGCTGCCGCGCAGGGTGGCCGGGTCGATGCCCGCGCGCTCGAACGCCTCCCACGCCGTCTCCAGCAGCAGCCGCTGCTGCGGGTCCATCGCGAGCGCCTCGCGCGGCGAGATCCCGAAGAACGCCGGGTCGAACTCGGCCGCGTTCCGCAGGAAGCCGCCCTCACGGGAGTACGTCTTGCCGGTGCTCGACGGGTCCGGGTCGTAGAGGGTGTCCACGTCCCAGCCGCGGTCGCCGGGCATGACGTCGATCGCGTCCCTGCCCTCGGCGACCAGCTCCCACAGATCCTCCGGCGATTCGACACCACCCGGGTACCGGCACGCCATCCCGACGATCGCGATGGGCTCGTGCCGAGCGGCCTCGGCCTGTCCGAGACGGCGGCGGGTCTCGGCCAGGTCGGTCGTCACCCGCTTGAGGTAGTCACGCAGCTTCTGCTCGTTGGACATCAGTCAGTCACCATTCGAGTCGTCGTCGGAGACGATCGGAGTCCGGGGTCGGCGTCGGGGGGTGTCGGGGTGGCCGCCCCCAGGAGGGGCTGGGGGCGGCCGGCTGGAGGGGTACGGCGCTCAGCCGAGTTCGTTGTCGATGAAGGCGAAGATCTCGTCGTCCGTCGCCGCGTCGATCTTGTCGGCGACCCGCTCAGCCTCCACCGGTCGCGCCGCCTCGTCGAAGCGGGCGAGCAGGGCGGCGAGGCGCCGCTGGATGCCGGCGCTCTCCTCGTCGGTCGGGTCGACGTCGGTCAGCATCTGCTCGATCCGGTCGAGTTCGCCGAGCAGGCCCTCCGGGCCCGCCGCCGGCAGGTGCGGGATCTGTGTGCGCAGATGACGGGCCAGGTCGGCCGAGGTCGGGTGGTCGAAGACGACCGTGGCGGCCAGCTTCAGACCGGTGGCCGCGTGGAGCCGGTTGCGCAGCTCCACCGCCGTGAGCGAGTCGAACCCGAGGTCCTTGAAGGCACGCTCCGGCTCGACCGTCGCGGCGGAACGGTGTCCCAGCACCCCGGCGACCTCCGTACGCACCAGGTCCAGCAGATGCACCGCCCGCCGGCTCTCGCTCAGCGCCGCCAGCCGCTCGACCAGCCCGCCGCCCGAGCCCGCCGCCGCTCCGGCCGCGGCCTGCCGCCGCGCCCTGACGGGCACCAGCGCCCGCAGCACGGCGGGCACACCCTCGGAACGACCGCGCAGGGCGGGTAGGTTGAGCCGTACGGGGACCAGCAGGCCGTCTCCGTCACCGGCGACCGCCCGGTCGAGCAGCGCCAGCCCCTCGGCCTCGCCCAGCGCCTCCGCGCCGAGCCGCGCGATCCGCTCCCGGTCCGCCTCGGCGAGCCTGGCGGTCATCGCGCTCGCCTCGGCCCACAGCCCCCAGGCCAGGGAGAGGCCGGGGAGCCCTTCGGCGCGCCGACTCTGGGCGAGGGCGTCCAGGAAGACGTTCGCCGCCGCGTAGTTGGCCTGACCCGCGTTGCCGAACACACCGGCAGCCGACGAGAACACCACGAACGCCGACAGCTCGTAGTCACGCGTGAGCTCGTGCAGATTCCAGGCGGCGTCCACCTTCGGGCGCAGGACGGTGTCGAAACGGGCCGCGTCCAGCGACTCCAGCACACCGTCGTCCAACACCCCGGCCGCGTGCACCACACCGGTGAGCCGGCGCCCGTCGAGCGCATGGGCGAGGGCATCGGGGTCGGCCGCGTCGCAGGCCAGGATCTCTACAGCCGCGCCCTGCTCGGTCAGTTCGTCGCGCAGTACGTCCATGCCGTCGGCGGCGAGACCCCGGCGGCTGAGCAGCACCAGCTCCCGCACACCATGCACCGCCACCAGGTGCCGGGCGACGACGCCACCCAGTGTCCCGGACGCTCCCGTGACGAGCACCGGACCACTCCCGAACCCCGGAGCCTCACCGGTCTCGACCTGCGCCCGCACCAGACGCGGGGCTCGTACGGCGCCGTCGCGGACGGCCCACTGCGGCTCACCCGAGGCCAGCCCGGCAGCCAGCGCTTCCGCACCGGCCTCCACCGGAAGGTCCGCCAGCACGAACCTGCCCGGATGCTCGGCCTGGGCCGCCCGCACCAGACCCCACACCGGCGCCGTCCGCACATCCACCGCGTGATCACCCGACACGGCCACGGCACCACGGGTCACCACGACCAGCCGCGACGACGCCAGCCGCTCGTCAGTGACCCACCGCTGCACCACACCCAGAACACCGGCGAGCTGATCCCGCACGGCATCCGGCACCGGACCCGCGACGGGCGCGCACTCCAACACCACGGCGACGGGAAGGTCTTCCGAGGAGGCAATCAGCGCATCCACATCCGCGAACGCGAGACCACCGTCGGCCAGAGGCGAGTCCCCCAGCACCGCCCAAGGGGCCACCTCACCCGAACCGCCGGGCACCGGCACCCACTCCACCCGGAACAGGGGGTCGGCATCGTCCGGGACCGCCAACTGCTCCGGGCTCACCTCGCGCAGCGCCAACGACTCCACCGACGCGACCGGCAGTCCGGCCTGGTCGAACAGCTCCACGCTCACGCCACCACGTGCCGCGTCCGGTGCGATCCGCACCCGCAGAGCCGTGGCACCGACCGCGTGCAGGGCGACCCCGGTCCACGCGAACGGCAGCGGCGTGCCCGAACCCTCGGCCACGGAGGCGAAGTTCATGGCGTGCAGGGCGGCATCGAGCAGCGCCGGGTGCACTCCGAACGCGTCGGCCGCGTCCGCGGCCTCCTCGGGCAGGGCCACCTCGGCGAACACCTCGTCGCCGCGCCGCCAGACCCGACGCAGGCCCTGGAAGACGGGCCCGTAGTCGTAGCCCCGGTCGGCCAGTCCGTCGTAGAAGTCACCGACCTCGGCCGCCTGGGCGTCCTGCGGGGGCCATACGCCCACGAGGGCGGCGGGGGCGGGGTGCGCGTCGGCATCTGTGAGGGTGCCGAGCGCGTGGCAGGCCCAGGCCGCCTCGGCCGCGTCACGCTCGGGGCGCGAGTGGATCTCGACGGTCCGGCGGCCCTCAGCGTCCGCATCTCCCACGGACAGCTGAAGCTGCAGGCCACCGGTTTCCGGGAGCACCAGTGGCGCCTGGAGGGTCAGCTCGTCGAGCCGACCGCAGCCCACCCGGTCACCGGCCCGCAGCACCAGCTCGACCAGCGCGGTGCCGGGCACGAGGAGGGTGCCGTGGACCGCGTGGTCCGCGAGCCAGCCCTGCGAGGCCGCAGAGAGCCGCCCCGCGAAGACCACCCGGTCCGACCCGGCCAGCTCCACGGCCGCGCCGAGCAGCGGGTGCTCGGCCCGCTGGAGCCCCAGCGCTGTGACATCGCCGGTCGCGGCGGGGGCGTCCAGCCAGTACCGCTCGTGCTGGAAGGCGTACGTCGGCAGGTCGACGCGCCGCCCACCGGCCAGCAGCGCCGTCCAGTCGACCGAACCACCCCGCACGAAGAGACCCCCGGCCGCCTCGACGACCGCCCGCACCTCGGGGACTCGTCGCCGCAGTACGGCCACGGCGTCCGTCTCGAGAGTCTGCTCGACAAGCCCGGTCAGGACAGCGTCCGGGCCTATCTCGACGAACCGCCTGGCTCCGAAGGCGTGCAGCGCCCGCAGCCCGTCCGCGAACCGGACGGCCTCCCGGACATGCCGCACCCAGTAAGAGGGTTCGGCGATCTCCGCGCCCACGACCGCACCGGTAACCGTCGACACGAACGGCACCGACGGCACGTCGCGGAAGGTCAGTCCCTCCACGACAGCCCGGAACTCCTCCAGCATCGGCTCCATCAACGGCGAGTGGAATGCATGGCTCACAGCCAGTCGCTTCACGCGACGCCCTTGAGCGGCGAAGACTCCCGCTACCTTCTCCACCTCGGCGTCGGCACCCGAAAGCACCACAGACTCAGGCCCGTTGACGGCGGCGACACCGGCCCGGTCGGACACCTCTGCCAGCAGGGCCAGCACCTCGTCCTCGCCGGCCTGCACCGCGACCATCACGCCACCAGCGGGCAACGCCTGCATCAACCGGCCCCGCGCAGCAACCAGCGCACACGCGTCCGCCAGGGAGAGCACCCCGGTCACATGCGCGGCGGCGATCTCACCGATCGAGTGCCCGGCCACCGCATCCGGCCGGATCCCCCACGACTCCAACAGCCGGAACAACGCCACCTCCACCGCGAACAACGCCGGCTGCGTGAACTCCGTCCGCGACAACACCTCCGCGTCCTCACCCCACATCACCTCCCGCAGCGGACGCGACAGCAACGGATCAAGACCAGCGCACACGTCATCCAGCCCTTCGCGGAACACAGGGAAGGCGTCGTACAACTCCCGCCCCATGCCCAACCGCTGAGCACCCTGCCCCGTGAACAGGAACCCGGTACGTCCCGAGACGACGGACGCCGACTCCGTCAACGAGCCCAGTCCCTCGGCGAGTTCGTCCAGGTCGGCGCCGACCACCACAGCGCGGTGCTCCAGCGCCCCGCGCGTCGTCGCGAGGGAGAACGCCACGTCCACCGGCCGCAGTTCGGGCCGCTCAGCGACGAACGAGCGCAGCCGCTCCGCCTGAGCCCTCAGGGCCGTCTCCGACTTGGCGCTGATCAGCCACGGGACGAACGGGAGGGAGGGCTCCTCGGCGGCGTCCTCGGCGGGGCGGGCCGGGGCCTGCTCCAGGATGAGGTGGGCGTTGGTGCCGCTGGCGCCGAAGCTGGAGACGCCGGCGCGGCGGGGCAGTCCGGTCTCGGGCCACTCGCGCGGCTCGGTGAGCAGCCGTACGTTCCCCGCCGACCAGTCGATGTGCGGGGACGGTTCGTCCGCATGCAGGGTGCGCGGCAGCACACCGGCCCGCAGCGCCATCACCATCTTGATGACGCCCCCTACACCGGCCGCTGCCTGCGCATGCCCGATGTTCGACTTCAACGACCCCAGCCACAGCGGCCGTTCATCGGACCGCCCCTGCCCATACGTCGCCAGCAGGGCCTGCGCCTCGATCGGGTCACCGAGAGTCGTGCCCGTGCCATGAGCCTCCACCGCGTCGACCTGCCCGGGCCCCAGTCCCGCAACGGCGAGCGCCTGCCGGATCACCCGCTGCTGGGACGGGCCGTTGGGCGCCGTAAGACCGTTGGACGCACCGTCCTGGTTGACCGCGCTGCCCCGCACCACCGCAAGGATCGGGTGGCCCAGGCGTTCGGCGTCGGACAGCCGCTCCACGAGGAGCATGCCGACGCCCTCGCTGAAGCCGGCGCCGTCCGCGCCCGCGCCGAACGCCTTGCAGCGGGCGTCGGGCGAGACGGCGCGCTGACGGCTGAACTCGAGGAACATCTCGATCGACGACATGACGGTGACGCCGCCGACCAGCGCGAGCGAGCACTCGCCCTGTCGGATCGCCTGCGTGGCGAGGTGCATCGCCACGAGGGACGACGAGCAGGCGGTGTCGACGGTGACCGCCGGGCCCTCCAGGCCGAAGGTGTAGGCGATGCGGCCGGTCGCGATGCTGCCGGCGCTGCCGTTGCCGACGTATCCCTCGACGTCCTCGGGCACGGTGCCCGCGCCGAGCCGGGCGCCGTAGTCGTGGTACATGACGCCCGCGAAGACGCCCGTACGGCTGCCGCGCAGGGTGGCCGGGTCGATGCCCGCGCGCTCGAACGCCTCCCACGCCGTCTCCAGCAGCAGCCGCTGCTGCGGGTCCATCGCGAGCGCCTCGCGCGGCGAGATCCCGAAGAACGCCGGGTCGAACTCGGCCGCGTTCCGCAGGAAGCCGCCCTCACGGGAGTAGATCCGTCCGGGCACGCCCGGGGTCGGGTCGTAGCGGGCGTCGACGTCCCAGCCGCGGTCGCCGGGCATGACGTCGATCGCGTCGCGGCCCTCGGCGACCAGCCGCCACAGGTCCTCCGGGGACGCCACGTCGCCGGGGAAACGGCAGCTCATGCCGATGATCGCCATGGGCTCGTCGGCGTCGGCCGGGGTGCTCGGGCGGGTCGCCGGGGCGTCGGCGGCCGGGGTGGCGCCGCCGAGTTCTGACCACAGCAGGCGGACGACGGCGGCGGCGTTCGGGTGGTCGAAGACGAGGGTCGCAGGCAGGCGCAGCCCGGTGGCGGCGCCGAGCCGGTTGCGCAGTTCGACGGCGGTGAGGGAGTCGAAGCCGAGGTCCTTGAAGGCGCGTTTGGGTTCGACCGCGTCGGGGGAGGCGTGGCCGAGGACGGCCGCGACCTCGCCGCGGACCACGTCGAGCAGGAACTCCTCGCGCCGGTCCGCGGGCAGTACGGCGAGCCGCCCGCCGAGGTCGCCGCCGTCGGCCGACGCGGCACCGGCACCCGTACCGGCCGCCCGTCGGCGGACGCGCTGCGGGACCAGGGCACTCAGCAGCGCCGGCACCCCGGAGGCCGCCGCGCGCCGCCGCAGGGCCGCGAGGTCCAGCCGTACGGGGAGCAGGTACGGCTCGTCGGTGCGGGCAGCCGCGTCGAGGAGGGCGAGGGCATGCCCGGTCTCCATGGCGGCGACGCCGAGCCGGGCGAGCCGGTTCAGGTCAGTCTCGCCGAGCCGGCCGGTCATCGCGCTGGTCTCGGCCCACAGACCCCACGCCAGCGACAGACCGGGCAGGCCCTCGGCGCGGCGGGCCTGGGCGAGGGCGTCGAGGAAGACGTTGGCGGCCGCGTAGTTGGCCTGGCCGGCGTTGCCGAGGGTCCCGGCGCCGGCGGAGAACAGCACGAACGCCGACAGCTCGTGGTCGCGGGTCAGCTCGTCCAGATGCGAGGCGGCGTCGACCTTGGGCCGCAGCACGGTGTCGAACCGGGCCTCATCCAGGGACTCCAGCACACCGTCGTCCAGCACACCGGCCGCGTGCACCACACCGGTCAGCCGACGGCCGTCGAGCACGCGAGCCAGGGCGTCGCGGTCGGCCACGTCGCAGGCGACGTTCTCGACGGTCGCGCCGAGTGCGACCAGCTCCGCCTCCAGCCGGTCCATGCCGTCGGCCGCCGGACCACGCCGACTGACGAGCACCAGCTCCCGCACGCCGTGGGCCGCGACCAGGTGCCGGGCGACGACACCGCCGAGCACCCCGGAGGCGCCGGTGACCAGCACCGGACCGTCCCCGAAGCCCGGAGCCTCACCGGCCGGAGCCTGCGCCCGCACCAGACGGGGGACGCGTACGGCACCGTCCCGCACGGCCCACTGCGGCTCGCCGCAGGCCAGGCCGGCGGCCAGCTCCTGCGCACCGGCACCTGCCGGCAGATCCGCCAGCACGAACCGGTCCGGGTGCTCGGCCTGAGCCGCCCGCACCAGACCCCACACCGGCGCGACCCGCACATCCACGGTCTCACCGGCGGTCACGCACACCGCGCCCCGCGTCACCACGACGAGCCGTGAGGACGCCAGCCGCTCGTGGGAGACCCACCGCTGGACCACGCCCAGCACCTCGGCGAGCCGCGCCCGTACGACCTCCGGCACCGCACCCGCGCCCTCACCCGCCGGGCACTCCAGCACCACGGTGCCGGGTAGGTCCTCCGACGACGCGACCAGCGCATCCACATCCGCGAACGCGAAACCATCGTCACCCAGAGGCGACTCCCCCAGCACCGCCCAGGACGCAGCCTCGGCCGAGCCATCATCGGCTGCGGCAACCCACTCCACCCGGAACAGCGAGTCGTCGCCCCCCGGTGCCGCTGCCGCGAGCTGCTCCTCGGACACTTCACGCGTCGCCAGGACGTCCACCGAGGCCACCGGCGCACCGGAGGCGTCCGCCACGTCGAGCGTCACCGTCGTCGGATCACCGGCGACGGGGGCCATGCGCACGCGCAGGGCGGTCGCGCCCACGGCGTGCAGGGCGACCCCACGCCACGAGAACGGCAGCCGGATCCCGGAGGCACCGCCGTCGGCGGGGGCGAAGAGCGTGAGCAGCCCGGACTGGAGCCCCGCGTCGAGCAGCGCGGGGTGCAGCCCGAACTCCCCGGCGGCACCCGTGACTTCCTCGGGAAGGGCGACCTCGGCGAACACCTCGTCCCCGCGGCGCCAGACGCCGCGCAGGCCTTGGAAGGCGGGGCCGTACTCGTAGCCGCGGCCGGCCATCGTCTCGTAGAAGCCGTCGGTGTCGAGGACTTCGGCCTCACGCGGCGGCCACACGGCGAGGTCGGCCCGGCCGCCGGCCGGTTCACCGGCGACGGGCGCCACCGTGCCCGTCCCGTGCAGCGTCCACGGCCCGTCCGCGCCCGGCTCCTCCAGCCGCGAGTAGATGTCCACGCTGCGCACCCCGGCGTCATCGGCGGCACCGACGACGACCTGGACCTGCGCCGCGCCCTCGGGCGGCAGAACGAGCGGAGCCTGGAGCGTGAGTTCCGCCACGCGTCCGCAGCCGACCTCGTCGCCCGCGCGGACGGCGAGTTCGACCAGGCCGGTGCCGGGCACGAGGACGACACCACGCACGGCGTGATCGGCGAGCCAGGGGTGCGTGGCGAGGGAGAGCCTGCCGGTCAGGACGGTGCCGCCGCTGCCCGCGAGGGCGACGGACGCGCCGAGCAGCCCGTGTCCGGCGGCCCCCAGCCCGGCCGCCGCGACATCGGCACCGCTGCCGGTGGTGGCATCGAGCCAGTAGCGCTGGTGCTGGAACGCGTACGTCGGCAGCTCTACCGCGCTCGCGGCCGGTGTCAGTCGTGACCAGTCGACCCCGACCCCGGCGACCCACGCCTCGCCCAGCGAGGCAAGCAGCCGCCGCACACCACCCTCACCCCGACGCAACGTCCCACACACCACACCCCGCGCCCCGGCCGCCTCCAGTGTCTCCTGCACACCCACCGCCAGCACCGGATGCGCACTCACCTCGACGAACGCGTCAAAGCCCCGACGCGCCAACTCCCGCACCGTCTCCTCAAAACGCACCGTCCGCCGCAGATTCCGGTACCAGTACCCGGCGTCGAGTCCGCTCGTGTCCAGGACTCCACCGGTGACCGTGGAATAGAACGGCACCTCACCCGACCGGGGAGAGACATCCCCCAGCACATCGAGGAGTTCTTCCTCCACCTGCTCCACGAAAACCGAGTGCGACGCATAGTCCACCGCGATACGCCGCACTCTCACTCCGTCACGTTCGAGTGCGCTCACAAACTCGTCCAGCGCGTCGACGTGTCCGCACACCACACTCGACGACGGACCATTCACCGCCGCCAGGGACAGGCGTCCTTCCCACAACCCCAGCCGTTCCCGCACCGCGTCGGACGCCAGCGCCACCGACGCCATACCGCCCCTGCCCGCCAGCAGACCGCCGATCACCGCACTGCGCAGTGCGACCACCCGCGCACCATCACGCAACGACAAACCACCCGCCACCACCGCAGCCGCGATCTCACCCTGCGAATGACCCACCACCGCAGCCGGCACCACCCCACACGCACGCCACACCGCGGCCAACGACACCATCACCGCCCACAACACCGGCTGCACCACATCCACAGCCTCAAGCGCCGACGCGTCCTCACTGCGCAGAACCTGAAGCAGATCCCACTCCACAAACTCCGCCAGCGCCTCCTGGCACGCTGCCATCGACTCCGCGAACACCGGCGACGAGTCCAACAACTCCACCGCCATCCCCACCCACTGCGACCCCTGCCCCGGAAACACGAACACGGGCTTGGTGCCGAGATCGGCGAGACCCTTCACCAGACCGTTCCCGGGCCGGTCGGCGGCGAGGGATTCGAGACCGGCGAGCAGTTCGTGCCGGTCGCCACCGACGACGAGGGCACGCCGGGCGAGGGCGGACCGGGTGGTGGAGAGCGAGAACGCCACGTCGGCGGGGGCGAGTCCCGGCCGCTCGGCCACGTGCCCGCTCAGCCGCTCGGCCTGCGCGCGCAGGGCGTCGGCGGACGCGGCGGACACCGGCCAGGCGACGACGTCCGTACCGGAAAGAACAGGCGTCCCCGCGTCACCGGCCCCGCCGTCCGCCTCACCGGAAGCCTCGACGGCCTCGGCCTCCTCCAGGATCACGTGCGCGTTCGTCCCGCTGATCCCGAACGACGACACCGCGGCCCGGCGCGGATGCCCGGCCTCCGCCCACTCCCGCGCCTCGGTCAGCAGCCGCACGTTCCCCGCCGCCCAGTCGATATGCGGCGACGGCACATCCGCATGCAGAGTGCGCGGCAACACACCGGCCCGCAGCCCCATCACCATCTTGATCACACCACCCACACCGGCCGCCGCCTGCGCATGCCCGATGTTCGACTTCAACGACCCCAGCCACAGCGGCCGTTCATCGGACCGCCCCTGCCCATACGTCGCCAGCAGAGCCTGCGCCTCGATCGGATCGCCGAGCCGAGTCCCAGTGCCATGCGCCTCCACCACGTCCACCTCGGACGCCTGCACCCCCGCGTTCACCAACGCCTGCCGGATCACCCGCTGCTGAGCAGGCCCACTCGGCGCACTCAACCCATTCGACGCACCGTCCTGATTGACCGCACTGCCCCGCACCACCGCCAGCACCCGATGCCCCAGACGCCGCGCGTCCGACAGCCGCTCCACCAGCAGCAGGCCGGCGCCCTCGCCGAAGCCCATGCCGTCGGCGGACGCGGAGAACGCCTTGCACCGCCCGTCGGCGGCGACACCGCGCTGCCGGGAGAAGCCGGTGACGGTGTGCGGGGTGCTCATCACGGCGACACCGCCCGCGAGGGCCATGGTGCACTCGCCCCGGCGCAGCGCCTCGCAGGCCAGGTGGAGCGTGACGAGGGAGGAGGAGCAGGCGGTGTCGACGGTGAGCGCCGGACCTTCGAGACCGAGGACATAGGAGACCCGGCCGGAGACCACGCTGGAGACGCTGCCGGTGACGAGGTGGCCCTCCAGGCCCTCCTGCACGTCCGACAGCCGGGCCCGGTACTCCTGGTAGTTGCAGCCGACGAACACACCGGTGCTGGAGCCGCGCAGGGTGGCGGGGTCGATGGCGGCGTGCTCCAGCGTCTCCCAGGCGACCTCCAGGACGAGGCGCTGCTGCGGGTCCATGGCGAGCGCCTCGCGCGGCGAGATCCCGAAGAACTCCGGGTCGAACTCGGTGGCGCCGGTCAGGTACCCGCCCTCGTGGGCGTAGGTCGTGCCGGGGGTCCGCGCCTCCGGGTCGTACAGCGCCTCCACGTCCCAGCCGCGGTCGGTGGGCAGGCCGCCGACGGCGTCGACGCCGCCGTGCACCAGCCGCCACAGCTCCTCGGGGGAGGCGACGGAGCCCGGGTAGCGGCAGCCCATGCCGACGATCGCGATGGGCTCGTTGCTCTGCGCCTCGTACTCGCGCAGCCGCTGCCTGGTCTGCTGCAGATCAGCCGTGACGCGCTTCAGGTAGTCGACCAGCTTGTCGTGATCCGCCATCAGTTCCTGCCCCCTGTGAGTCGCTTGGCGCGGAGTGCATCTGCTCAGATGCCGAGTTCGGTGTCGATGAAGGCCAGCACCTCGTCGGCGCTGGCCGATTCGAGTGCCGTGGCGGAGGTGGTCGTGGCCGTTTCGGCCGTCGTACGGCCGCCGTCCGGCTCGCTCCACCGCGTGAGCAGCGAGCGCAGCCGCAGGGTGATCTCCAGCCGGGTGTTGGTGTCCGGGTCGATGGCCGCCAGCCGCTGAGACAGCGCGTCCAGTTCGGTGAGGACGGAGCTGTCGTCGCCGGCGTCGGGCCCGTAGAGCTCGGTCTTGAGGTACGCGGCGATGGCGAGCGGTGTCGGGTGGTCGAAGACCAGCGCTGCGGGCAGGGTGAGGCCGGTGGCCTTGGCCAGCCGGTTGCGCAGCTCCATCGCGGTGAGGGAGTCGAAGCCGACGTCGCGCAGGGCGCGGTCGACGTCGAGCTGGTCGGGCCGCTCGTAGCCGAGCACGGAGGCGGCCTCGCCGCGGACCAGGGCGAGCAGGGCGCTGTCCCGGTCGGCGAGCGGCAGGTCGGCGAGCCCCGAGCCGCGCTGCCCGGACTCGGCGGCCGGGCCCGCGGGCGTCGGCGCGGACAGCGCCCGGATCTGCGGCAGGTCCTCGAACAGCGGTCGTGGGCGGGCCGCGCTGAACAGGGGGAAGAACCGCTCCCAGGCGACGGGTGCCACGGTGAGCACGGTCTCGTCGCGGTCCAGGGCCCGCTGCAGCGCGGTGAGGCCCAGCTCGGGTTCGATGAGGGGCAGGCCCCGCCGGTGCAGCTGGTCGAGGTCGACGGCCTCGGAGATGCCGCCGGCGCCCTCGACGCCGAACGCGTTCCACACGCCCCAGGCGATGGAGGTGGTGGGGATGGAGCGGGCCCGGTTGTGCTCGGCGAGCGCGTTGAGGAACGCGTTGGCGGCGGCGTAGGCGCCGTGGTCGCCGCTGCCCCACACGCCGGCGATGGAGGAGAACAGGACGAAGGCGTCCAACTCGCCGTGGTCGAGGAGTTCGGTGAGGTGCAGGGCGCCGTCGACCTTGGCGGCGACTCCGGCGGCGAACGCCTCCGGGCCGGTGTCCTCCAGGGAGGTCAGGTCCGCGACGCCCGCTACGTGCAGCACGGCGCGTACGGTCTCCCCGTCGGCGGCGAGCTCGTCGAGGAGCGCCGCCACCGCCTTGCGGTCGGCGATGTCGCAGGCAGCGATGGTGACACGGGCGCCGGTCACGGCGAGTTCGTCGCGCAGTTGCTCGGCGCCGGGCGCGTCGGCTCCGCGGCGCCCGGTGAGCACCAGGTGCTCGGCGCCCTCCGCGGCCAGCCACCGGGCGAGGACGGCTCCGAGAGCACCGGTGCCGCCGGTGACGATCACCGTGCCCCGCGGACGCCAGCTGCGCCGGGCGGCCCGCTGCTCGCCGGGAGCGTGGACAAGTCGGCGGATGAACGTGCCCGAGGGACGCAGGGCCAGCTGGTCCTCGACGCCGTGCCCGGCGAGCGCGGCGCACAGCATGCGCGCGACCCGGGCGTCGCAGACGGCGGGCAAGTCGATCAACCCGCCCCACCGGTCGGCGTGTTCGAGGGCCGTAACCTGGCCGAGGCCCCAGAGCAGCGAGCCCAGCGGGGCGTGCGGGTGGGTGTCCTCGCCGGCCGCGACGGCCTGCCGGGTCACCATCCACAGCGGGGCGCCGATCCCGGCCCGGCCGAGGGCGCGCACCAGGGCGAGGCTTATCGCCAGCCCGCTCGGCATGGCCGGATGGCCGGGGTGGCGCTCCTCGTCCAGACCGAGGAACGACAGGACCCCGGCCGGTGTCGAGCCGAGCCCGGTGACGAGGCCGCGCAGCCGCTCGGTGAGCCGGTCCACGTCGGCATCGGCGTCCTCGACCGTCACCCGGACCACCTCGGCGCCGGCCTTCGCCATGG
This sequence comes from Streptomyces sp. DG2A-72, assembly GCF_030499575.1. Classification (NCBI taxonomy): domain Bacteria; kingdom Bacillati; phylum Actinomycetota; class Actinomycetes; order Kitasatosporales; family Streptomycetaceae; genus Streptomyces; species Streptomyces sp. DG2A-72. Next base: position 9,286,702 of record NZ_JASTLC010000001.1, on the reverse strand, counting down.
CGTCCAGGGACGCGGTGACGGACGGGGCGTCCGTGTGCCGTTCCGGTACGACGGCCAGCCAGGGCCCGCTGAGGACCGGGGCGCCGGGCACGTCGGGCAGGTGCTTCCAGGTGATCCTGTAGCGCCACGCGTCCACGGCTGCCGTGGTCCGCATGCGCTGCCGCCAGTCGGCGAGCGCGGGCAGGACGGTGCCGAGCGGGGCGTCGGGCGCGATGTCCAGTTCGGCGGCGAAACCGTCCAGGTCGGTGTGCTGGACCGCCTCCCAGAACGCGGCGTCCTGGTCGTCGGCGGGCCGGTCACCGGTGTTCGCGGCAGTGCTGTCGAGCCAGTAGCGCTGGTGCTGGAACGCGTACGTCGGCAGCTCTACCGCGCTCGCGGCCGGTGTCAGTCGTGACCAGTCGACCCCGACCCCGGCGACCCACGCCTCGCCCAGCGAGGCAAGCAGCCGCCGCACACCACCCTCACCCCGACGCAACGTCCCACACACCACACCCCGCGCCCCGGCCGCCTCCAGTGTCTCCTGCACACCCACCGCCAGCACCGGATGCGCACTCACCTCGACGAACGCGTCAAAGCCCCGACGCGCCAACTCCCGCACCGTCTCCTCAAAACGCACCGTCCGCCGCAGATTCCGGTACCAGTACCCGGCGTCGAGTCCGCTCGTGTCGAAGACTCCACCGGTGACCGTGGAATAGAACGGCACCTCACCCGACCGGGGAGAGACATCCCCCAGCACATCGAGGAGTTCTTCCTCCACCTGCTCCACGAAAACCGAGTGCGACGCATAGTCCACCGCGATACGCCGCACTCTCACTCCGTCACGTTCGAGTGCGCTCACAAACTCGTCCAGCGCGTCGACGTGTCCGCACACCACACTCGACGACGGACCATTCACCGCCGCCAGGGACAGGCGTCCTTCCCACAACCCCAGCCGTTCCCGCACCGCGTCGGACGCCAGCGCCACCGACGCCATACCGCCCCTGCCCGCCAGCAGACCGCCGATCACCGCACTGCGCAGTGCGACCACCCGCGCACCATCACGCAACGACAAACCACCCGCCACCACCGCAGCCGCGATCTCACCCTGCGAATGACCCACCACCGCAGCCGGCACCACCCCACACGCACGCCACACCGCGGCCAACGACACCATCACCGCCCACAACACCGGCTGCACCACATCGACGCGGTTCGACAGCTCCTCGTCCCCGTCCCGCAAAACCTCCAGCAGATCCCAGCCCACGAACTCGCTCAGCGCCTCCCCACAGGCGAGCATCGACTCCGCGAACACCGGCGACGAGTCCAACAACTCCACCGCCATCCCCACCCACTGCGACCCCTGCCCCGGAAACACGAACACGGGACGGCGGGAATGGGCGGCCGCGTCACCCAGCACGGCCCCGCGAGCGGGACGGCCGGCGCTCAACGCGTCCAGGGTGGCGAGGAGTTCGTCGCGGTCACCGCCCACGACGACGGCCCGGTGCTCCAGCGCCGTACGCCTCGTCGCGAGGGAGAACGCCACGTCAGCGGGGGCGAGTCCGGGACGCTCGGCCACGTGCCCGCTCAGCCGCTCGGCCTGCGCGCGCAGGGCGTCGGCGGACGCGGCGGACAACACCCACGGCACGATCCCGGGCGCGCTGCCCAGGACGCCGTCGGACACCTCGGGCGCACCGTCGGTCTCGGGGGCGGCTTCGAGGATCACGTGGGCGTTGGTGCCGCTCACGCCGAACGACGACACCGCGGCCCGGCGCGGATGCCCGGCCTCCGCCCACTCCCGCGCCTCGGTCAGCAGCCGCACGTTCCCCGCCGCCCAGTCGATATGCGGCGACGGCACATCCGCATGCAGAGTGCGCGGCAACACACCGGCCCGCAGCCCCATCACCATCTTGATCACACCACCCACACCGGCCGCCGCCTGCGCATGCCCGATGTTCGACTTCAACGACCCCAGCCACAGCGGCCGTTCGACCGACCGCCCCTGCCCATACGTCGCCAGCAGAGCCTGCGCCTCGATCGGATCGCCGAGCCGAGTCCCAGTGCCATGCGCCTCCACCACGTCCACCTCGGACGCCTGCACCCCCGCGTTCACCAACGCCTGCCGGATCACCCGCTGCTGAGCAGGCCCACTCGGCGCACTCAACCCATTCGACGCACCGTCCTGATTGACCGCACTGCCCCGCACCACCGCCAGCACCCGATGCCCCAGACGCCGCGCGTCCGACAGCCGCTCGACGACGAGCATGCCCACGCCCTCGGCCAGGCCGAAGCCGTCGGCGGACGCGGAGAACGCCTTGCAGCGCCCGTCGGGAGACAAGCCCCGCTGGCGGGAGAACTCGACGAGCATGCCGGTGCTCGGCATCACGGTGACACCGCCGGTCAGCGCCATGTCGCACTCACCGGTGCGCAGCGCCTGGCACGCCTCGTGCAGGGCGACCAACGACGAGGAGCAGGCGGTGTCGATGGTCAGCGACGGCCCCTCCAGGCCGAGCACGTAGGAGAGGCGGCCGGAGGCGACGCTGCCGGTGGAGCCGAGGAACAGGTGGCCCTCGACCGCGCCGGCCTGCGCGGTGGGTTCGCCGGCGCGGGGGCCGTAGTCCTGGGTGATGAGGCCGAGGAACACACCGGTGCGGGAGCCCTTGAAGGCGTGCGCGTCGAGACCGGCGTCCTCGATCGCCTCCCAGGCGGACTCCAGGGCGAGCCGCTGCTGCGGGTCCATGGCAAGTGCCTCGCGCGGCGAGATCCCGAAGAACTCCGCGTCGAACTCGGCGGCGTCGTGGAGGAATCCGCCCTCGTGCTGGGAGAACCGGCCGGGGCCGCCCATCTCGGGGTCGTAGCCGTCGGCGATGTTCCAGCCGCGGTCCGTGGGCAGCGGGCCGACCGCGTCGACACCGGCGAGGACCGTGCGCCACAGGTCGGCGGGAGAGCCCACGCCACCCGGGTAGCGGCAGGCCATGCCGACGATCGCGATGGGCTCGTCGTGCAGCGCGGCCCGGCTACCGACGGCCGGGGCGGGATCGGCGTCGGCAATGGTGCCGAACAGTTCGGCGTCCAACTGGGCGGCGAGCGCGTTCGGCGTGGGGTGGTCGAAGACGACGGTCGGGGAGAGCCGCAGCCCGGTCGCGGAGCGCAGCCGGTCGCGGATGCCGACGGCGGTGAGCGAGGTGACGCCGAGGTCGCGGAAGGTGCGCCGGTCGTCGATGGAGCCCTCGTCGTCGCCGTCGAGTGCCGCGGCGGTGCACTCCCGCACCACGGCCAGCAGATGGGCGTGGCGTTCTACCGGGTCGAGCGGCGCCAGGCAGGCGCGCAGCGCCTCGTGCGGGGCGCCGCCGTCCGCGGACTCTTCGCGCGGCCCGGCGGTGAGGACCGCCTCCGGCAGTCGTACGGCCTCGGAAGCGGGCAGGACGGTTCGCAGGTCGGCGGCACCGCCGGACACGTGCAGCTCGGCCAGCGACGCGAGGAAGCGGGACGGACCGCCCTCGCCGCGGCGCAGGGTGCCGAGGACGGTGGCCGTACGGGCCGCCCGGGTCGCGGAGACCTCCATGGCGGTGGTCAGCACCGGGTGCGGGCTGACCTCGACGAGCGTGGTGTGCCCGGCCTCCAGCGCCGCGCGGGTGGCGTCGGCGAAGCGGACGGTGGAGCGCAGGTTGCGGCACCAGTGGGCGGCGTCCAAGGGCGTGCCGTCCAGCGCTCCGCCGTGCAGCGCGGAGTAGACGGGGATGCGGGGGGCGTGGGCGCGGACGGGCGCGATGTCCTCGCGGATGCGGGGGAGGATCGCGTCGATGTGCGGGGAGTGCGCGGCGAGCCCCACGTCGACGCGCCGGGCGTGGATGCCCTCGGCGGTGAGGTGGGCGACGAGTTCCGCCGCCGCGTCCACGTCACCGGAGGCGACGGCCGAGCCGGGGCTGTTCTCCACGGCGACGACCAGCCTGCCCGGCCAGCGCCGGTCGAGCAGGCCGGCGAGTTCGTCGGCGGGCAGCAGCACCGACACCATGTCGCCGCGCCCGGCGAGGGTGGCCTGCGCCTGGCTCCAGCGGGCCACGACCCGGGCGCTGTCGTCCAGGGACAGTGCCCCGGCGACATGCGCGGCGGCCAGCTCACCGAGGCTGTGCCCGAGCACGGCGCCGGGGGTGACCCCGGCCGCGCTCCACAGGTCGGCCAGCGCCACCATCACCGCGAACAGCGCGGGCTGCACCACGTCGGCGCCGGCCGGCTCGGGACCACCGGCCGCGCCCGTCACGGAGTCCAGCAGGGAGTGGTCCAGGTAGGGGGCGAACGCGTCGGCGCAGTTGTGCACCTTGCGGGCGAACACCGGGGCGGTGTCGAGGAGTTCGCGGGCCATGCCGGTCCACTGCGAGCCCTGCCCGGGGAAGACGAACACCGGCCCGGCCGGGGAGGCGTCCGCGTGGGTGCCGGTGACCACCGCCGGGTGGTCGGCGCCGGCGGTCAGCGCGGCGAGCGCGTCCAGGGTCTGCGTGCGATCCCCGGCGAGCACGACGGCCCGGTGGGTGCCGGCCCCGGCCCCGGCGACGAGGGCCTGTCCGACCCCGGCCGGCGACCACTCGGCGGTCGCGCCGAGGTGCGTGCGCAGAGCCTCGGCGCGGGCCCGTACGGCGGCGGCGCCGGGGCCGGTCAGGACCCAGGGCAGCACGGTCCCCGTCCGGGGGAACAGTGCGGAGCCACCTGCGCTGCCACGGTGTTCGGACACGTTCTTGCTCCCGTCGTCGTTCTCTTCACACAGGTCTGCGGCACAGCTGGCCGACGGCGGCTCGGCGGCCGGTGGGCCCCCGCCGCCGGGGGATACGGCGGAGGCCCCGCCACTTGCGTGGCGCTCAGGAGTGGTCGGTCGGTCGAGAGGTCTTCGGGTCGGGCCGGCGATCGGCCGGCCCGCGGTCGGTCAGCTGTCGTCGCGCAGGGCCCGCAGATGGCGCGCGAGGCTGCGCGGCGTCGGGTTGTCGAACAGGTCGGCCAGCCTGATCCGCGTCCCCGTCACGTCGTCGACGCGCTGCACCAGCTGGGCGCCGAGCAGCGAATGCCCGCCGAGCGAGAAGAAGTCGGCGTTGGCGTCGGCGGGTTCCGCGAGGTCGAGGAGGTCGCGCCACAGCCCGCGCAGGTCACCCACCAGCCCACCGGGGTCGTCCAGCTCGCTCTCCGGCTCGGCCGCGGCGGACGCCAGCAGCGCCGCCGTGTCCCAGCCGCCGTCAGGACGCAGCGGCAGCACGTCGGTGCGGATCACCCGGGCCGGCTGCACCGCGCGCGGCAGCAGCCGGGCGGCGTGACCGGCGACGTCGTCCGCGAGACCGGGCCGCTCGTCTGCGGTGACGAACGCAAGCGCCGTCCCGTCCGCGACGGCCAACGCCGCCCCGGTGACCTCCGGATGCGCCAGCAGTACGGCCTCCACCCGCTCGGGGTGCACCACCCGGCCGTGCAGCAGAGCGGCGCGCTCGGCGTGGCCGTACAGCTCCAGCGCGCCGTCGCGGCGCAGGCTGCCGGTCCAGCCGGTGGCCACATGCGTGGCCCCGTCGGGCCGTACGAGGCACACCTCGCCGCGCACCCCGGCCGGGAGCCGGTTGCCGGCCCGCCCGACGACGGCGACGTGCCGGGCGTCGAGCGGGTGGACGACATAGGGGTAGCCGCCGTCGGCCGCGCAGCGGGCCGCCGCGTCCGCGAGGCCGAGCGCCGAACCGTCGGGGGCGGTGCGGAACGCGTCGAGGTCGCGGTCGGCATCGACCGCGGTGTCCGGCACCGACCGTGCCGTGCCCGGGCCTGGCAGCGCGCGGTCCTCGGCGCTCCACACGTCCAGCTCACCGACGGGCCGGTCGGGTTCGGCGGCGACGGTGTGCAGCAGGGTCGCGTAGCGGTGGGCCAGGGCCTCGGCGTCGGCCCGGTCGAGCACCTCGGAGCAGTACAGGACGCGCAGGCCGATGTGGTCGGCACCGGACTGCACGAACAGCTCCAGGTCGAACTTGCTGAACCCGGTCTCGAGGTGCAGCGGCCGGGCCGGGACGCCACCCAGTGTGAGGGGCTGGGCCGGCTCCACGGGCACGTAGTTGAACATGTGCTGGAAGAGGGTGTCGCGCCAGGACACCGTCTCGCGCACGGTCTCGTGGGCGATGGCGTCCACAGGTACGTCGCTGTGGGCGAGCGCGCCGAAGAAGGCGGTGCGCGCCTCCTTCACCAGGTCGCGGAAGCCGCGGCCGGAGTCGACTGTCAGCCGTAGCGGCAGGGTGTTGACGTGGTAGCCGATCGCGGACTGCGCCTCGGGCGGCCGGATGTTGACCGGGGATCCGACGACGAGGTCGGGCCCGGCGCCGTGTGCCGCGAGCAGCAGGCAGAAGGCGGTGAGGAGGATGACGGCCTCGGGTGCCCGCAAGGTGCGCTGGAGCCCGCGCACCAGGTCCCGGGTCTCGTCGTCCAGGACGCGCAGGACGGTGTCGCCCACCAGGGTGGCCCGGGCCGGTGCGAGGCGTGTGCAGTCCAGGTCGAGACCGGCCGGGTCGAAGCCGTCGAGCGCGGAGCGCCAGTAGGCGAGGCTCTCTTCGCGGGGCGCGGCGTCCCGCAGGGCCGGGGCGGGGGCGCGCAGTTCGTCGGGCAGGTCGCGGCCCGTGGCGCGGGCGTCGTAGGCGGCGGCGAGTTCGGCGATCAGGACCGGCACCGAGACCGCGTCGAAGACGAGGTGGTGGACCACCACGGCGAGGGTGTCGGCATCCGGTCCCCGGAAGACGGCCACGCGCAGCATCAGCCGGCCGTCGCACCGGATCGGGGTCGCGGCGAACTCCCGCAGCGCCTTCTCCGGTACGCCGGCGACGATGTCGTGGACCTCGACGCGCGGAGCGGGGGTGTCCTCGCCGAGCACCTCGCGGACGAGGCCCGCCTGCCGGTCGAGGTAGACCGTGCGCAGGACCTCGTGGCGGCGTACCAGGGCGTCGACGGCGGCCTGGAGCGCGGCGGTGTCGAGCCGTCCGTCGACGCGGACGGCGAGGGGAACGTTGTTGACGCCGGCGTCGGGCAGCAGCCGGTCCAGCAACCACAGTGCGCTCTCCTTGGGCGTCGCCGCGTCCAGCCGCCGCTTCTGGGTCAGTGCGGCAAGCAGGGCCGCCGCGGCGCCGTCGGCCGGCTTCGCCTTCTCGGCTGACTGCACGGTGGGTCACCCTTTCGCTGATGGTCGATGGTCACGGTCGGCACGGTCCGGGCCCGGCGCGATCCGAAGGTGCGGCTCTGAGGCAGGTCGGTGGTGGTCGGCTGCGGTTCGGCAGCTCCCCGAAGGGGGCGCGGCGAACTGCGCGACCGGCCACGATGGCGCCGCGGCGTTTCCAGCGGAGCGCTCAGCTCTGCGGACGGGACCGGGTGAGCAGGCCGGTGAGGACATCGGCGGTGGCGGGGCTGCGCAGGATGTCCTCGTGGGCCGCGTCGACGGGGATGAGCCGCCCGGCGTACCGGGCGTGCGGGTCGGCCGCGGGAGTGGTCAGCGCGGTGGCGTCTTCCCACGACACGGCCGGGTCGAACACGGCGGCTGCGGCGATGTAGGCGACGAACGCCTCATAGGCGCCGCTGAGTTCGCCGGCGAGTTCGGCGGGCAGCTCCGCCCGGGCGAAGGCGGCGCCGGTGATGCCGGTGAAGACCTCGGTGAGCGCGGCGCCGAGCGCGGCGAGGCCGGCGCTCTGCTGGGCTGCCTCTACGGCTGCCTGCCCGGCCAGCGCGGATTCCTCCGGGCTGAGCACCGAGCACAACCGTGCCACGGCGGCCCGGAAGTCCGCGACCATGCCGGCTTGGTGAGGCGGCTCGGGGTCGAACAGGACGACGGTCGGCGCCTCATCCTGCTCCGCAGCGAGGAGTTGCGCGACGCGGGCCGCGTACAGGCCGCCGACGCAGTAGCCGAGAACGGCGCGCACCGGGCGCCCGGTGTCGCGCACACCCCGCACCCAGTACGACACGAAGTCCTCGCCGTCGAAGGTGCGGGCCCGCTCCAGTTCCGGCTGCCGGGTCTCCCAGAGCGGGACGCTCGGAGCGAGGAGGCGGCCGAGGTCTGCGAACGTGGACTCCGGACGCCCGGAGACGGCGAAGTCGACAGCCAGCACGAGGGGTTCGGCACTGCTGCCCTCGTTGAGGACCTTCCACGCGGGCGGCGCGGTGGTCAGCAGGGGCTGCGGCATGGTCACGGGGGCTCCTTCAGTGGGCAGCGGCGCAGATGTGGGCGGTGTGGCCCGTGGAGAGGCGGAGGGTGTCGAGCACCTCCAGGCCGGCCTCGGCGATCTGGGTCCGCTGGACCTCGTCGGTACGGCCGCGGGTGCCGTCCTCGCAGACGACCATCTGGAACAGCACGCGCATCCAGTCGAGATCGGTCTCGACCAGTGGCTCGACGACCAGCAGCCGGGGCCACTCGTCGGCGGGCCGGCCGGCGCCGGTGCGCTCCATGGCCTGCCGGATGCGGCCGAGGATCACGACGCTGTGCTCGTGGTTCCAGTTGTGCAGCACGTTCTTGACTGTGTAGAGGTCCGCGTCGGCGGGCACCTCCTGGAGGAAGTCACCCGACTGGTAGGTGAGCCGTTCCGCGAGGTCCTTGCGGCCGGAGGCCTCCAGTTCAGCGGCGGCGCGGGCACAGACGTCGGGCCGGTCCAGGCACGTGCCGGTCAGGTGCGGGTGAGCGGTGAGCAGCCCCTTGAGCAGCTCTCCGCTGTTGCCGCCGACGTCGAGCACGCTGCGGACGGCGCCGAAGTCGTAGGCGTCGGCGAGGGCCGCGGCGACGGGCCGGGCCAGGTCGGCCATGGCCTTGTCGTACAGGTCGGCCTCGGCGGGGTGCTGCTCGAGGTACTCGTAGATGCGGGTGCCGTGCAGGTGGCGGAAGGCGGACTCGCCGGTGCGCAGCGTGTGGGTGACGGCGGTGAACGTGTCGGCGTACAGGCCGCCGGAGAGCATCACGTAGTGCCGCATCGACTGCGGGTGGTCGTCGCGGAGCTGGTCGGACAGCGCGGAGTTGCGGTACACGCCGGCGTCGTCGCGGCGGAAGACGCCGAGCGCGGACAGGATCCGCAGCAGCGCCTCGAGCGTCTCCGGGTGGGTGCCGGTCTGCTTGGCGAGTTCCTCCGCGGTCATCGGCGTGCCGTCGAGGCGGTCGGCGAGGCCGAGTTCCGCGGCGGCGGTCAGCGACTTCGCTATCCATCCCATTCCCGCCAGGCCCATGAGGCTGACTTCCACTGTCGTCCCTTCGTCGGGTTCGTACGGCCCTGCACCGGTGAGGCGGTCGGCCCCCGCTGCGGGCGACGTGGCGGGAACCTCGGTCCCACGCCACGTCCCCGCGACCGTGCCGGAGCGTTCGCGAGATCCTCACGAGTGCTCCGGGGCCGCTTGTCGGCCGGTACGGGCCGGGATCGCCGTCCCGTCTTGCAGCGGCGGCTTCATGGCTCGCCTCGAACAGAACCTACGGAGGCACCCCCACCCGAACTGAACCCTTACAACCCCCTAGCCAAGGCGCCCTGCGTGATGCCGGATAAGGGGTATGGACCACTGCCCGGCCGCCCATTACAGTGGCGCCCAATTGTTCGGGCAACCAGGGAGAATACCAATGCGCGCCCTAGTGACCGGGGCAGCCGGTTTCATCGGCTCGGCTTTCGTCCGGAGCTCCCTCACGCATTCCGGGTCCGTGTTCCCGGACATGGAGATAACCGCGTTCGACGCGCTGACCTACGCCGGCAACATGGAGAATCTCACCCCGGTCGCCGGCCATACGCGTTTCACGTTCGTCCGGGGCGACATCGCCGACGGGGAACTCCTCGCTGAGGTGCTGCCGGGCCACGACGTCGTGATCAATTTCGCGGCGGAGACCCATGTGGACCGCTCCATCGAGGGCCCGTCGGTGTTCGTGCGGACGAATGTCCTGGGGACCCACACCCTTCTCGAAGCTGCACGTCGGGCCGGGGTCCAGCGGTTCGTGCAGATCTCCACGGACGAGGTGTACGGGTCGATCGCCACCGGTTCGTGGATCGAGGAGTCCCCGGTTTCCCCGAACTCGCCATACGCGGCGGCCAAGGCCGGCGCCGACCATCTGGCACTGGCCTATGCCCGTACATACGGAATGCATGTCTGCATCACCCGGTGTTCCAACAACTACGGCCCCTATCAATTCCCGGAGAAAGTCATCCCACGCTTTGTGACCCTGCTCATGGAAGGGCACAGAGTGCCGCTGTACGGCGACGGCGGGAATGTCCGTGACTGGCTGCACATGGACGACCACTGCGCTGGAATTCGCCTGGTCCTGGAAAAGGGGGAACCGGGCGAGGTGTATCACATCGGCGGCGGCACCGAACTCACCAATGCGGAGTTGGCGCGGCTGTTGCTGGCCGAATTCGGCCTAGGTGCCGACATGGTCGAGCGGGTCCCCGACCGGCTGGGCCATGACCGGCGCTACTCACTCGACGACTCGAAACTCCGCGCTCTGGGGTACCGGCCCGGCGTCCCGTTCACCGAGGGCCTGCGGGCGACCATCGCCTGGTACCGGGAGAACACCTCCTGGTGGAAGCCGCTGCTGCCCTGACGCGGAGTCGGAAGGACATCATGCGTGGAATCGTCCTGGCAGGCGGATCCGGCACGCGGCTGAGGCCCGTCACCCGCGTCGCCTCGAAACAGCTCCTGCCGGTCTACAACAAGCCGATGATCTACTACCCCCTGTCCGTGCTGATGCACGCGGGCATCCGGGAGATCCTGGTCATCAGCGCCCCGGGCTTCCTCGGCTCCTTTTCCGATCTGCTCGGCGACGGCCGATGGCTGGGCCTGGAGATCTCCTACGCCGAGCAGCCGAGCCCCGACGGCCTCGCCGACGCCCTGCGCATCGGCCGGGACTTCGTGGGGGACGAAGAGATCGCCCTCATCCTCGGCGACAACATCTTCTACAGCCACCAGCTGCCCGCGATGCTCCAGCGCGAGCGGCAACGGCTCGACGGCTGCACCCTGTTCGGCTACCCGGTCGCCGACCCCGAGCGGTACGGCATCGCCGTCACGGACGCCGACGGGACGCTCGTCTCCCTGGAGGAGAAGCCGGAGAAGGCCCGGTCGAACCTGGCGGTCACCGGTCTGTACTTCTACGACAACGATGCCGTGGACCTGGTGCGGGAGCTGACCCCCTCGGCCCGCGGCGAGCTGGAGATCACCGACCTCAACGCCCTGTATCTGAAGGCTGGCCGGGCCCGCCTGGTCAACCTGGGCCGCGGCAGTGCCTGGTTCGACACCGGCACGCACGACAGCCTGCTCGACGCGGCGACGTTCGTGCAGCTCATCGAGAAGCGCCAGGGCATACGCATCGCCTGCATCGAGGAAGTGGCGTACCGCATGGGCTTCATCGATGCCGACCAGCTGTTCGAGATCGGTCGGCGGACCGGCGTGAGCACCGAGTACGGCCGGTACGTGATCGACCTGGCCGGCACCTGAATCCGAGGAGTCCCCGTGACCGAACAGCGCCCCGCGCGCCACTACCTCTTCTTCGCCGCCCCCGCCCACGGGCATGTGCGGCCCACGCTCCCCGTCGCCGCCGAGTTGGTGCGGCGCGGCCACCGGGTCTCATACGCCACGACCGAGCCGTTCGCCGCCGAGGTCGGCGCGACGGGTGCCGGGACCGTGCTGTACGACCCGGCCGTGCCCGACTTCGCCGGGGCCGTGCCTGGCGACTCCCCCGACTGGCTCCCGCTCGCGCTGACGGCGGCGATCGCCGAGTCCTCCGCGCTGCTGGCGACGCTCGTGGACCGCTTCGGCGACGCAGGGCCGGACGTGGTGGCGTACGACACGACGATGAATCCGGCCGGCCGCCTGCTGACACGGCTGTGGCAGCTGCCCGCAGTGGAGTTCTCCCCGGTCTTCCTTCCCCAGCGCACCAGCAACCCGGGGTTCTCCCTCGCGGCCATGCTGCAGGGCTCCCCGCAGGACGGGTCGGCCGAGAGGCCGGCGGTGCGCCGGTTCCGCGAGGACCTGACCGCGCTGCTGGCCGGGTACGGAGCGGCGGACGTCTCTCCGCTGGACTTCGTCACCGGCTTCCGGGGTCTGCGCATGGCCTTCTTCCCGCGCGACTTCCAACCGGGCGGCGACCTCTTCGACGACCGGCACGTCTTCGTCGGGCCCTGCCTGGACCCGTCCCCGCCCTCCGCCGCGTGGCAGCCGCCCGCGGACGGCAGGCCCGTCGTGCTGGTCTCGCTCGGCACCTCTTACAGCGATCGCCCGGAGTTCTTCCGCACGTGTGTGAAGGCCTTCGCGGACAGCCCTTGGCACGCGGTCCTGACCGTGGGCCGCACGGGGGTCGATCCAGCCGAACTCGGGCCCCTGCCCGCCCAGGTGGAGGTCCACCGCTGGCTGCCGCATCTCGCCGTGCTGCCGCACGCGCGGGCGTTCGTCTGCCAGGCCGGCATGGGCAGTGTGATGGAGGCCCTGGCCTGCGGAACGCCGCTGGTGCTGGCCGCGCAGGCCCAAGAGCAACGGATGGTGGCGCGCCGGGCGGTCGCGCTGGGCCTGGGCACCGAGGTGCCGGGCGGCGAGGACCTCACGGCCGCGGCCCTGCTGGACGCCGTGGGTTCCGTGGCGGACGACCCGCAGGTGCACGCGAGCGTGGCCGGCCTGCGCGAGCGGATCCGGGAGGCGGGTGGCACCGCGCGGGCCGCGGACGTCCTGGAGCGCCTCGGCACCAGCTGACCGCGGCGCACGAAGCACCAGGGCGGGAGGGGAACACCGACGCGTGCTCTCATCCCGCCCTTCCCGTATCCCCGGCCATGAACGGACCGCTCAGTAGGAGACCAGCGGTTGGAGGCTGGCCGTCGGCAGGTCCTCGCGACTGTTGACGTTCAGCTTCCGGTAGACCCGGGTGAGATGTTGCTCCACCGTGCTGATGGTGACGTGCAGGCGGTCGCCTATTTCCCGGTTCGAGTACCCCATCGATGCCAGGGCGGCCACCTTGCTCTCAGCCCTGCTCAGTTCGTTGATGCCCTCGCTCTGCGGGGCGGGACTCGCCTCGGACTCCGGCTGCCGGTCCGTCTGGGCCGTCGGCTCCGCGGTCTGTGCGGGGTGCAATCGGGCGACGATTCCCGCGGCACCGCACGCCTGCGCGAGCCGCAGTGCCTTGCGCGAGGCGTGCCGTGCTCGCGCGCTCTCGCCGAGGGCCTCGTGGGCGTGGGCGAGGTCCGCCATCGTTCTGGCCAGTTCGTAGCGGTCCCCGCAGTCCTGGAGAATCTCCGCGGACTGTCTCAGGAGCGCCGGCCGCCGCTCCGGCCGGGAGACCGCTGCGCACACCCGCAGGGCCATTCCGGCACTACGGCTGGTGCGGTTGCCGGCCAGCAGTGCCCACTGCTCGTCCATCAGGGACTTGGCCCGCGCGTGATCGCCCATGCGCAGCAGGGCCTCGGCTGCTCCCGCTCGCCACAGGGCGAGGCCGGGAGCGTCGAGGTTCCACCGCCGCATCAGGGTGCCGCAGTCGAGGAAGTCCCGCAGTGCGGCGTGGGGGCGGTCGGCGGCGAGATGGTGCTGGGCGCGCGCGTAGCGGTACTGCAGGCCGTAACGGCTCTCGTGCATGGGGTCGGCCGCGGGGAGTTGGAGCAGGGCGTCGGCTTCCTCGGTCCGCCCCATCGCCACGTGGGCGAGCACGAGAGTGGAGAGGAGGCCGCCGATCTCCACGCCCCATCCTTCGGCATCGATGTCATCGAGTGCTTGCCCGGCGAGCCGGACGGCGCCCTTCAGGTCGCCCTGGCGCACGGCGATCTCTGCGCGCAGTGCCGCCAGGGAGGCGCGCCAGGCGGGGGCGTCGACGGTCTCGACCTCGTCCATCAACGAGGCGCACCATGAACCGGCGCTGTCGAGGCGGTCCGCGAAGATCAGCGCGGACAGCCCCATCACCAGCGGTTCGAGGGTGGCCTCGGTCACTTGGTAGAGACGCAGGGCCTGTTCGACCTCGCTGATGAATCCGCTGTCCGCACCACCGCCCAGCACCCCGACCAGCAGCCTGGCGGCCTGCCACTGCAGTTCGTCCCGACCGGTGACCGGACCGCTGCGCCGTACGACCAGACCGTGGTCGTACGGGAAGTGCTCGGCCACCGCGGGGAAGGAGACCGCCAGCCACATCTCCAGCAGCCGTAGTTCCGCGCACACCTCGTTGGGGAGCGAGTCGGACTCGCGGTGCAGCCGGTGCAGGATCTCCTGCGCCTCCTGGTGCCGACCGCTGCGCAGCAGATAGCGGACGAGAAGCAGGGTGTACGGGGTTCCGAACCGCTCCTGCACGAACGGCTTGGTCACCTGGTCGAGGCAGCGCAGGGCCGCCGTCGGGCTGTGCCGCCACTGGACGCGGGCGAGGTGGAAGAGGATGGCGCCCCGCTCCGCCTTGTCGGTGCAGAGCCGGTGGGCCTGCCTCAGCCAGGCGATGGCTTCCTCGACCCGATTGTCCGTGAGAGCCCGGTCCGCTGCCTCCCGGAGCACCGAGACCGTCCACGCCGCCTGCTCGGTGCCCAACTCGACCTGCCCCACCTGGCCGAGAAGGCGACTGGCGACCTGGGTGGCGGGCGCCCCCATGTCGTAGAGCAGGCGGGCGACGCGAAGCTGCATCCCCGCTCGGTTCTCCTCCGGGATGCCGTCCATGACCGTGACTCTGGCCGCAGGGTGGCGGAAGCGTCCTCCGTGGGTCACACCGACGGTGCCGAGGATCCGCAGGAGCCGGTGGGCAGACTCCGGGCTGGTATCGAGACACTCGGCCAGGAGTTCCTTGCAGGTGCTGTCGCCGAGGAGTGCCGCCCACCGCGCGGCTTCCAGCGTCTTCGGTCCCGACCGGCGCAGGCAGGTGACCACGGCCTGCGAGAAGTGTTCCCCGACCACCGGTTCCCGCTGCTCCCGGACCGTTGATCCGGAATCAGCCAGATCGCGCAGCAAAGCGTGCAGCAGCAATGGGCTTCCACCGCTGACGTCATGAAATTCCGCGCCGAGCAGGGCGGCCTTCTCCGCCCCCAGACGTTCCGCCAGCAATTCCCCGGTACCCACCGGGCTGAGCGGCCCTGTGCGAATATGACGCAGCGCCGGGAGACGCATGATTTCCGCCCGGAAGAGGGGGAAGCGTGGCTGTGGATCTTCCGTGTCCGCGAGCACCATGGTCACGCATGCCGAGCGCACCCGGCGAATGAAATAAAGCAGGTACGCCAGGGAAAGTGCATCAGAATTCCGCACATCATCGACGAGAACGACGACGGGGATGCGTTCAGCGAAGGAGGCCAGGAGGCCCCACAACCCCTCGGCGACCCTGGCGTGCGCCGGCGTGATGGCCGTGGTGACCTCGTCCACGCCCACCTGCACGCCTTCTGCCAGCAGGGCGGTGAGCCGCCTGGCCGGTTCGGGTCCGAGCGGGAGGGCGCCGAAGAGCTGACGCACCGCAGCCAGCGGCACATCCCTCTCCAGCGGGGAACAGGCGACGGTGACGACGACCAAACCCCGTTCGACCACCCAGTCGGCCGCTTCCTGCAGCAGGGCGGTTTTCCCGCTGCCCGCCACACCGCTGACGACGGCAATTCCGCCGTTCCCGGTTTCCCCGTCCGAGATCAGCCCACGCAGGGCGAATATGTCGCCCTTCCTCTCAATGAGCGAATCCAATGAAAACAACCCCCGTTGCTTTGTTTGTACCAAACGCGCCGACCACCAGGCCGACCCACATTCCTCCACACATCCATTCCGAACCATTCGATTGAAGCACACAACTATTCAAGCGAAGGCAAAAAGAACGCCGCAAGAGCGCAAACGACAAGGAAGATGCCAGATTTTCGACATTTGCGAAATTCAACTCAAAGCCCCACCCGTCGGCCGCACCCCTCCCGACCCACTTGCCGATCGGTGAGCCAGCTGACATATTGAGCCTGCACTCAAGATGTTCCATGACTCACTATGGAGGTCTCCGTGACGCAAGATCCCGAGGTCACGGCTTCTGAGCTCGTCGCAGCTCTGACGGAGACGCTGTCTCCGCTTCTGCGCCACGCCGGGACCGTGTTCGCCAGCAATCAGGTCCCCTTCTCCCAGGCCAGTCTGCTGACCGACCTTTACGAACAGGGCGCTCCCCAGCGCATGAGCACGCTGGCCCAGACGTTCGATGTGGCCCCGCGCACCGTCACCACTCTCGTCGACGGGCTCGAGCGCCGTGGGCTCGTCCAGCGGGCCGCGGATCCGGACGACCGTCGCGCTGTCCTGGTCAGCGTCACCGACAAGGGCAACGCGCTGATGCAGGAGATCGAGTGGGGCAGGCAGGCCCTCGCCGACGAGCTCGTCAACGGTCTCACCCGCGATGAACGTGTGGAGTTCGCTCGCCTGCTCAACAAGCTCCGCCAGGCGCCCAAGAGCGAGAAGGGGCCCCAGGCATGAGCGCAGGCGTTGCGACGGCGAAGGACCAGGCGTCCGCCGAGCGCGACCACCGCAACCGCTGGTACGTGCTCGCGGTCATCGCCACCGCTCAGTTGATGGTGATGCTCGACGGCACCATCGTCCAGATCGCGCTGCCCTCCGTCCAGCAGTCGCTCCATATGTCCGACACCGACCGGCAGTGGATGGTCACCGCGTACGCGCTGGCCTTCGGGGGCCTGCTCCTGATCGGTGGCCGGCTCGCCGACCGTTTCGGCCGCGGCCGGACTTTTCTCGTGGGCCTGGTCGGCTTCGCCGTGGTCTCCGCGATCGGCGGTGCCGCACCCAACACCGAAACGCTCATCGCCGCCCGCACACTGCAAGGTGTCTTCGCCGCCGTCCTCTCGCCGGCCACAGTGTCCTTGCTGACCACCACCTTCACCGACACCAAGGAACGGGCCAAGGCATTCGGCCTCTTCAGCGGCGTCGTCGGCAGCGGAGCCGCCCTCGGGCTGATCGTCGGTGGTGTGCTCACCGAATACGCGGGCTGGCGCTGGTGTCTCTATGTGAACGTGCCGATCGCCGTCGCCGTGGTCGCCCTGGGCATCGCCACTCTGCCGCGCGACCGGGGCCACCGTGACATCACCCTCGACACGACCGGTGCGGTCCTCGGCTGTCTGGGACCCGTCGCCCTCGTCTACGGGCTGTCCGAGGCACCGGAACGCGGCTGGGACTCCCCCTTGGTGGCCGGACTGCTGGTCGCGTCCGTCGCGCTGATCGGCGCCTTCCTGTTCTCCCAGGCCCGCATCCGGCAGCCGCTGCTGCCGCTGCGCGTGGTAGCCGAACGTACCCGTGCCGGGTCCTTCCTCGGGGCCGCGCTGCTCAACTTCGGCATGATGGGCATCTCGCTGTTCGCCACGTACCACCTGCAGAGCGTCATGCACTACAAGCCGCTCAAGGCGGGATTCGCGTTCCTGCCGATGGTCGGAGCCGTCATGGTGACCGCGACCCAGGTGGTCGCCCGTGTCATGGGACGCATCCCGACGCGCTGGCTGGTCGGACCCGGCCTCGCCCTCACCGCAGCGGGAGTGTGGATGTTCACCACGCTCTCCGAGGACAGCTCCTATCTCTTCGGGGTGCTCCCCGCCTGGCTCCTGCTGGGCATCGGCATGGGCCTGAGCTACTCCCCCACCACACACGCCTCCCTGGCAGGGGTGGCGGAACGCGACTCAGGCGCTGTGTCCGCCTTCCAGACGACGGCCCGGCAGATCGGCGGCGCCGTCGGCCTCGCACTGAGCAACACCCTCGCGGCCGACGCGGCAGCCTCCTACTACGCCGACCACAAGGGCCAGGGTGCGCAGGGTGAGCTCCTGATCAAGTCCATCGTGCACGGCAGCGCGGCCGCCGCATGGTGGGTCAGCGGCATACTGCTCGTCGGCACGGTCATCTGCACGATCATGATCAACGCCGATCCGCGCAAGGCACAGCAGGCCACTGCGGACACCGAAGCCGGCGGTGCACCGGACACCGACGCCATCACGATCTGCGGCCGTGTCGTCCGGGCCGAGGACGTGCCGGTCTCCGAAGCAGCGCTCACCCTGGTCACCCACGATGGCCGCGAGGTCGCGCGCACGTCGGCTGACGGCGACGGCGCCTATGCGCTGCGGGCGCCCGGACACGGACCGTACATTCTCATCGCCCGCTCGGACACCCACCGTTCGACCGCCACCCCGCTCGCCCTCACCGCAGGCGCCTCGGCAATCGAGCACACGGTCACCTTCCAGGACGAGGGTGTCGTCACCGGCATCGCGCAGGACGAGGCGGATGGGATACCCCTCAAGAGCGCGTCCGTCATACTGACCGACGTGAACGGCCGCCTCATCCGTTCCCTGTCCACGGACGAAGACGGTTCGTTCCTCATCGACAAGCTCGCGTACAGCCCGTACGTCCTCGTCGTCCACCACGACGGCTACCAGCCTGCGGCCATCGACATCCAGATCGGCGAGGCGCGGCAGATCACCGTGACCGCGGACCTCACCGCGTACACCCGTCTCGGCAGTCTGAGCGGGGTGGTCAGCGACAGTGAGCGCACGCCCGTGAACGACGTGCGACTCACTCTCACGGACGGCTCCGGCACAGGGCTGACCGCCACTACCAATGAGGACGGCAGCTTCCGGTTCGCGGACCTACCGGTCGGCAGCTACTTCATGATCGCGGCGGGCCACCCGCCGACGGTGAGCCGACTCACCATCTCCGAGGCAGCCAACCAGCACGACATCCATCTGGACCGCCGCAAAGGCGCTCCCTCTCACCACTCCTGACCCATCGTCTCCTGTCACAGTCCGGCGTCCAGTAGGCCAGGAAGTCGCCGTTGCTGATGACGGCGCGGAGGGCGAGGAAGGCTTCGGCTCCGGAGCCGCTCCATGTGGGCGGCGCCGGAGCTTTCGCCACGTTCGCACAGGTCAGCCTTGAACGCCCCCGCAGTCGGTGCTGCGGGTACGGCTTGCCGGTGTAGTGCAGCATCGCGGGCGTCTCGTCCCGGGTGGTGCCCATCAGGACCGGCACCCTGTTCCCGTTGCCGCCCTTGACCGCCTCTACCAGGTCTTCGACAGACCCACTGTCATCCAACGACCCACGCGAAAAGGGCCCTCACAGGCTGCTGCCTGCGAAGACCCTTCACACCGTCGGGACGACAGGTTTTGAACCTGCGACCCCTTACCCCAGGGGCGACGCGTTCTCAGGCTGTGAGTCGGAGCATGGCTGTCGCGTGCTGAGGGCGTGACCGGTAGTGATCGGCTGCGGCGGCGATGTTGGTCCAGCCTGCTTGGCGCATGAGTCCGATTGGCGAGGTTGCGCAAGGTGGCCATGGCGCGGGGTGCGGTGCCGGTGCGTACTCGCGAGGCGTCCTCGCCGTAGGTGACGTCTCTGATGTGGTGCAGGGCCTCAACTGACCAGTGGTCCTGTACGAGTTCGGCGAGTTGCGCCGGGCTGGCCTGGTCGAGCGGGAGGCTGGTGACCGCGTAGACGGTCTTCGCCTCGACGTCGACCAGGACAGACCAACACCGGAGGTCCCGTTGACGGACCAGTGCGGCACGACGACGCCGACTCAGACCTTCACAACGGCCTGCGGCGTGTTCGCTCCGGGGCATCTCGGCGCCCTGGCCCGATACCTCCCCTTCGAACTGGTCCCTGCCTCAGCTGCTGAGGTCCATCAGGAGGATGCCGTCGCCCTCGCCCTCGGCACCGCCGTCCACTTTCAGTCCGAAGGCCATTTGCGTGCCGTCGGGCGATACGACCGGGTTGTTGGCCCCGAAGCCCTTGTAGTGGTTGAACGTGGTCATCCGCTCGAACGTCCCGGAGCCATCCAGCGAAAGGCGCCAGATGTCGACCATGCCGGGGAACAGGGAGATGGCGAAGTCTCGCTCGACCATCATGTAACGGCCGGCCGGGTCAGTGCCTTCCGCTTCGTCGAAGAGCAGCGAGGTCGGCGCGTAGTCCTTGACGGCGCCGGTGTCGAGGTTGACGCCCATGGCCTGTCCGCCCTTGTGGAAGTAGGCGGAGAAGATCAGTTCGTCGTCGGGGTCGGCATCCCCGTCGGGCAGGGATCGGAAGTCCTGAGCCTCGACGGCGGGTGTGGTCAGGGAGACATCGCGCTTGTCGAGGGCAACCTTCCGGTCGGCGATCTCCGGTATGCCGTTGCGGTAGACGATTCGACCCGTCAGGATCTTCGACTGGCCGAACAGGGCGTCGACGATCACGTCCGGCTTGGTGAAGTCGATGGTCGACTGGTTCCATGCGATGCGGGTGGAACCGGATTGCTTGGACACCGCGACGCCCTCCCAGCAGCTCTCGCCGAGACGGACCGGGGCACGTGTGCCCAAAGGCCGCTGGAGCACCCACAGTTCGCCGCGGAAGCGGTCGCCCTCGGGGTCGTCGGCGCTGCGCTCATCCACCGCGCACATGACGATGTCGCCGTTGCTCAGGTGGTGCGCCCGTAGCACTCCCCCCTGGAGCGCAGACGTCTTGGTCAGATTGCGGCTCGCGCCGGTCGCCAGGTCGTACTCCCAGAGGTCACCGATCGGAGCGTCGAGGAAAGCAAGGCGCTTCCCGTCGGGAGACCAATCGGCACGCTGCGGTGCGCCGCCGTTCGGCAGCTGGATGTCCAGCAGCCGGATGTGGTCGGGCAGGTGGTCGACCGGTGAGCCGTCAAGGGTGCCCTTGTCCGGATCGAAGTCCAGCATCGGCCGCTGAGCCGTAGCCATGGCCGGAGACGTGTTCGCGTCCGCGGCCTTGACCGGCTGCGCGTGAACCTGAACCAGCAGGCACGCCAGGGCGATCGATCCCGCGAGTGAGAATAAGTGACGGGTACTCATGTTTGGCAGCCTGGCAGTTCGACGGCGCCGGTGCAAGAACCTTCTTGCATCGTAAGAAGATCACCCAGGCCCTGGGCACGTAGTGGCTCTCCTCCTTCTCCTTACAATTGCGCCTATGTCAGTGCCAACGCGGACGAGGATCCTTGACGCGGCGTGGGATCTGTTCCTGCGGGAAGGATTCGCCGGGACGACCGTGACGCAGATCGAGGCGTCGGCGGGCCTGTCAGCCGGGAGCGGCAGCTTCTATCGGCACTTCCGGTCGAAGAAGGAGGTGCTCCAGGCGGTCGTCGACCGCGAGGTCGACCGCACCAACGCCGAGCGGCAGACCGGCCCCGAGCCCGAAGAGACCGGAGGCGACGTGCGGGCCGCGCTCGCGCTCGAGTTCGAGCGCCGACTCGGCAATCTGCGGCGGCTCCACCCGCTCATGGAGCTCGTCGCACGCGAGCGCGACCATCTCGGAACATCGGTCGACCATCTCGGCGAGCTCTTGGTCGCCCGCAACGTCAGTATCCGTTCGCAGCGCCTAGCCGGCTGGATGGCAGCCGGGGCGATCCTGACGCGTGACGCGGAGGCCCTCGCGGCAGTCATCACGTTCGCGCTCACCGGCTACCACCTGTCGGTCCGCTTCTTCGGACACCCGCCCGCCGGAGTCAGCGAGGAAGCCCTGATCACCACGCTTGTCGACCTTGTCGCAGGCGTATAGCACGCCTCACCGCCGCTCCATGGCGCGGCCGGAGGCCGCGAGGCAATGCCAGAAAGCTATGATTCATGCTGGTTTGTCAGGTAGCCCTGGCTGGTGGCGTGTTCGTGGCGGCTAGCGGCTTTGCGGGGGCGGCTGTCACTGGCTGTTCGGGGAGTCGGTAGGTTGCGGGCGCGGTCTTGACCAGCAGGTTCTTGCGTGCCCAGGCGCTGAGGTGGAGTGCGAGGGTGCTCTGTACATCGGTTCCACGGCCGCGATCACTGTTCGGCCGGGCGAGGAGACGATGGGCGCGGGACCAGACGGTCCACTCCCGTGGCCCGGCAGCGACAGGGCGCCCAGGTGTGTCATCGACGCCAGAGTTCCTCGGAGTAGCGCTCGTGGCGCCAGTGCCGCCAGTGTCCGGAGACGATCCGCTCGAACCGTCGACCGCCTGTGACGCCCTCCTGGGGCGTACTGGCGACGCTGGAACAGGCAGAGGCGAGGGGCCGGGTTCGGACAACTCGGCCGACCCGTTTGCTTCCGGGAGGGGTCCCGGTCTTCGACCGCAGACTCGGCAGCATGACGGGTAACAGCTGCCGAGCAGGTGACCGGCTCTTGTGGCCGAGCACAGGCGCGTTCGTCGCACTCGGGGTGGGGGTGGGCGTGCTGCTGGTGCTTGGCAACCTGCCCAAGACGTTCCTGGCCCCGGCGCTCGTCGGTTTCGCGTTGCCGCTGGTCCGGCGGCGGTGGGCGCACGTGCTCGCCGCCGTCGTGCTCGCCGGCACCGGGGCCGTCGTACTGCTCGCGGCCTGGTTCGCGCCCGTGCCCGAGACATTGGACGACCAACTGCTCGGCATCGGGCTGCCGGAGGCCGGTGACTTCGCGGCCGGGGTCCTGGTCGTGACGGCCTCGCTGCTTGCCGTCGCCTTCGCGCTGCGAGCCAACGGGCCTGCGCCGGCGAGGGGTTGGCGGTCCGGGGCATACGCCGTCGTCGGGGCCGTGAGCGTCACTGTCCTGGGCGCCGCGTCTCTGGCCGTGGGCGGGGCTGCCACGGACCATGTGAGCGAAAGGACCGCCCAGACCGCCTTCGACCGTGCCGAAGGACCGGCCGGTGTCCCCGCCGACCTGGAGCCGGCCCAGCGCGACGGGCCGCCATTCGACGCGTCCGTGCCGGCCGGGTTCGGCCTGGCCTGGACCGCGCGGGCGCAGTGGGCCGTGCCGCTCCCCGACGTCGGCCTCGCGGTGCTGTGCGCGATCGAACCGCCGGATGGGCCCAATACGTATCTCCCGTCCGGAACGCGGCTGAGCGCCGTGGACCTTGATACCGGCGAGGAGCACTGGTCCACCTTCATCGGATCACCGGACGTCGGCTGCGGCTTCGTCGTCGATGGCGAACGGAACGCCATCGCCCTGCTCACCGGCGACGTCGCCGTCCGACTCGACCTTGCCACCGGGGACATCACCGCGACCTACGAGCTGCCCCCGACCGCGCAGGGCTGGCGTGTCATCGGGGGCCACCCGATGGGGTTCGAGTGGCCGCTGGTGCGCGCGCCGGGCTACCTGCTGATGGAAGGGGAGCCGGAGAAGGGCGTGCGGGCCGCCGCGGCGCTGGACTTCACGACCGGCCACGTGCGCGAGCTCCGCCGCGTGCCCGCCAGGGACGCCGGCTACACCTGGCTGATCGCCGACGCGGGGGACGAGGCCGCGCTGCTGACATCCGGAAGCTGCGACGAGACCGCGCTGACCACGCTTGACCGCTCCGGCGCGCGGGTCGCCCCGGCCGACACCATCCCGCTGTTCACGGGCGGCACCAGCTGCCCCGTCCACGCGGCCGTGCTGGGGTCCGACGGCACGGCGGTCGTGCAGCGGTCCCTCTCGGACGGTGGGGACATCGTCTCCGTCGACACCGCGGCCGGGGAGGTGCGCTGGCGCAGGACGGATCCGTACCCGGACACCTTGTCGCTGGTCGAACTGCCGCTGGGGGGCACGTTCGGGGGCCGCCTGCTCGCCCGCCCCACCAGCCGCAGGGACGAGTACGCCCTGCTGGACGCCGACAGCGGCGAGGTGCTGCAGACCTGGGCCGACGACATCCCTGAGACGAGGGACGGCAACCTCCACCTCCTCGGTTGGTACGGCAGTGCCGACGACGCCGCCGCCTACCGGTTCGAGACGTTCGAGGAGGGCGGCAACGGCGAGGCGATCTCCTGGCGGCTGTCCTGGCTCGATCCCCGGACACTCCGGCCGGCGGACAAGCCGCTGTTCGAGATGAGCGACCCGGGCCAACCGGATCCCGTGGCCGCCGAAGGGAACTACCTCTTCGTCGAGCACCGAGGGAACATCATGGCCCTGACCGCCGACGCCTCCTCCTGAGCGGGCACACGGCGCCGGGTCGCCGGCCTTATCGGCCCGATCGCCGGCCCGCCGACAGCGACCGCTGCGTCACCTTCGACCAGCCGCCCGAACCGCCGGATGCTCTCCCAGCAGGACACACCGCGAGTCGCCGTGTCCAACGCACTGCTGGGATGAGCGGCATGCTCAACCTCGAAGATCGGAAACGACCCACACGAAAAGGGCCCCCACAGGCTCTCGCCTGCGAAGACCCTTCACACCGTCGGGACGACAGGATTTGAACCTGCGACCCCTTGACCCCCAGTCAAGTGCGCTACCAAGCTGCGCCACGTCCCGGTGCGCTGTCTCGCGGTGATCCGCGTGAGCGCGCGAGACAGAACTTTACCGCACGTCGGGGGCGGCGCCGAAAGGGGATGGGGCGGGGCAGAATCGAGGTATGGGCACTACATCTTCGGGAGGGCCGGTCGGGGCGCGGGATCGGGACCGTGAGGGGCGGGCACGCAATGCCCGGCCGCGGGACGGGCTCGGGCGGCCGTTGCCGTACGGCGAGGAAGGCGTGGCGCGGCAGCCGGAGGGGGTCGTGCGCAGTCCGGAGCGGACCGTGGCCGAGGCGCAGGAGCTGCTGGATGCGGGGAAGCCGTTCCATGCGCACGAGGTCTTCGAGGACGCCTGGAAATCGGGTCCCGCGACGGAGCGCGCCCTGTGGCGGGGGCTGGCCCAGCTCGCCGTGGGGCTCACCCACACGGCCCGCGGGAATCTCACCGGCGGGGTCCGGCTGCTGCGGCGTGGGGCCGGAGCCGTCGAGGAGTGGGCGTCGGGCTGCGGGGAGCCGCGGCCGTACGGGATGGATCTCGCCGGTGTCGTGGTCTGGGCGCGGCGGCTGGCGGACGACGTGGAGCGGGACGGGGTCGCCGTCGACGCGGGGGCGCGGGCGCCCCGGCTGCGCGGGGGCTCGTAGGACGGGCCGAGTAGGGGCTCACAGGAGGTGCCGCATGCGTTGTCAGTGGCGTGCGGCAGACTCGGGGGCGTGCGAAAGATTCATGTCATCGGTATCGGCGCTGGCGACCCCGGCCAGCTGACCCTGCAGGCGGTCAAGGCGCTGCGGAGCACGGACGTGTTCTTCGTCCTGGACAAGGGCGAGGTGAAGTCCGACCTGGTCCAGCTCCGCCGGGACATACTCGACGCACATGTGCCCGAGGGGACGTATCGCGTGGTGGCGGCGCGCGACCCGGAGCGGGACCGGTCCGCGGGCGGCTCGGCGTACTCCCCCGCCGTCGGTGACTGGCGCAGCGCCCGTGCCGACATCTACGAGCGGATGATCGTCGAGGACCTGGGCGAGCACGAGAGCGGCGCGTTCCTGGTGTGGGGCGACCCCGCCCTGTACGACAGCACGCTCGGGATTCTCGAGGAGGTGCTGGAGCGGGGCGCGGTGGCCTTCGAGTACGACGTCGTGCCGGGCATCAGCAGTGTCTCGGCGCTCGTCGCCCGGCACCGGACGGGGCTGAACCGGGTGGCGCGGCCCGTGCAGATCACCACCGGGCGGCGGCTCGCCGAAGGTTTCCCGGACGGCGTGGACGACGTGGTCGTGATGCTCGACGCCCACCAGGCCTTCCGGCAGTACGCCGACCAGGACATGGACATCTACTGGGGCGCCTACATAGGCACACCCGACGAGATCCTCGCCTCCGGCCCGATCGCCGAGGCCGCCCCCCGCATCGAGCGGCTGCGTGCCGAGGCCAGGGAGCGCAAGGGCTGGATCATGGACACGTATCTGCTGCGGCGCCGGAAGCCGGAGGAGTCGTAGGCGAGCGGCGACTGGGAACCCCACCACTGCAGCCCGCCCCGCGTGCGCACCCGCCCCTGCTGCACGCCATCGACCGCATCCGGACCTCCGTCACGCCCCGCCGAGACCCAGCCGGTCCAACACACCCGCCACGTCAGGCACCGCGCTGACGCCCCGTGGCAAGGGCGGGCGTCGTACGACCACGACCGGCAGGGCGAGTTCGCGGGCGGCCGTGAGTTTCGCCGCGGTGGCCTGCCCGCCGCTGTCCTTGGTGACGAGGACGTCGATGCGGTGGACGTGCAGCAGGGCTTTCTCGTCGGGGACCGTGAACGGGCCGCGGGACAGCAGGACTTCGGTGTCCGGGGGCATGGGCGGTTCGGGCGGGTCCACCGACCGTACGACGAAGTGCAGGTCGGTGAGGTGGGCGAAGGCCGCCAGGCCGAGTCGGCCGGTGGTGAGGAAGACGCGGTGGCCGAGTCGAGGCAGCAGGTCGGCCGCCGCGTCCAGCGAGGTGACCGCGTGCCAGCGGTCCTCGGGTCCCTGCTGCCAGCCCGGGCGGCGCAGGACGAGCAGCGGCAGCCCGGTCGCCGTTGCCGCCTCGGCCGCGTTCGCCGTGATCGACTCGGCGAACGGGTGCGTGGCGTCGACGAGGGCGTCCACATGGTGTGCGCGCAGCCAGTCGGCCAGGCCGGCCGCGCCGCCGAAACCCCCGATGCGTACGTCCCCTTCGACCGCCCCCGGCTTCGACACGCGCCCCGCGAGCGACGTGGTGACGTGGACGCCGGGCCGTGCCGCCAGGTCGGCGGCCAGGCGGCGGGCCTCGGTCGTACCACCGAGGACGAGGATGTGCGGGGACATGGGGCGAGCCTACGGCCGAGGCCTCGGTCCCCCGTAACTCCCCTCGTGACTCCCCTTCCTGTTGCGAACACTATGAACAGAACCGATCGGACCGTTCTCCTGCTCCCCTCGCCTTCCTAGCATCTCGGCGCACGGCGCGACGGTGCGCCGACTAGGACAAGGAGCCGTGCCTTGTACAGGTCGAGAACGTGCAACCGCTGGTCCTGTGTATGGGCGGGACTCACCGCCTGTCTGGCGCTGGTCGCCGCCGGCACGCTCACCGCCGCCCCGTCCGCCCAGGCGGGCCCGCCCCGCCCGGCCTCCGTCGCCTGCCCGGCCGACCTCGCCGACCGGGCGCGTTGCTACACCGGCCAGGACGCCCAAGGCGCCTACTACGCCATCGCCGTCCCCGACGACTGGAACGGCTCGCTCGTCGTCCACTCCCACGGCGGCCCGGACCTCGGCACCGGCTCCGACCCCGCCCGCAGCCTCGACGACCTGGGCCGCTGGTCGGTGCTGGTCGACGAGGGGTATGCGTGGGCGGGGTCGTCGTACCGCCGCGGCGGCTACGGCACCCGGATGGCCGCCGCCGACACCGAGAACGTACGACGGCTGTTCGTCGGCGAGTTCGGCGAGCCGCGGCGGACGTATGTGCACGGCCAGTCGTGGGGCGGGAACGTCGCCGCCAAGGTGGTGGAGACATACGGCACCCGGCGCGGGCCGTACGACGGTGCGCTGCTCACCAACGGCGTCCTCGCGGGCGGTTCCCGCGGCTACGACTACCGCGTCGACCTGCGCGTGGTCTACCAGTACTACTGCCGCAACCATCCGCGCCCGAGCGAAGCCCGGTATCCGCTGTGGCAGGGGCTGCGCGCCGACTCGGCCATGACGGCCGCGGGGCTGCGGGCGCGGTTGCAGGAGTGCACCGGCTACGCCTCCGCCCCGCCCGACCGGACCCCGGCGCAGCAGCGCAATCTCGACGACATCCTGGCCGTCACGAAGATCCCGGAGCGCACCCTGGAGTCGCATCTGCGGTTCGCGACCTTCACGTTCCGCGACATCGTGCACGACCGTCTCGGCGGCCGGAATCCGTTCGGCAACCAGGGCGTGCGGTACTCCGGTTCCCACGACGACGCGGCACTGAACGCCGGAGTCGAGCGGTTCGGCGCCGATCCGTCCGCCGTACGTGATCTGTCGTACGACAGCGACCTCACCGGCAAGGTCACGATCCCCGTGCTGACCCTGCACGCGATCGACGACCCGACGGCGTTCGTCGAGCACGAGGCGGCGTACCGGGCGACGCTTCAGGGCGCCCACCGGGACCGCTATCTGGTGCAGACGTTCACGCGGGAGCAGGAGCACAGCGAGCTGAGCGATGCCGAGTACGCCAACTCCCTTGCCACGCTGGACACTTGGGTGCGTACGGGGCGGAAGCCGAGCCCGCGGTCGGTGTCGGCGTCGTGCGCCGCGTTCGACCGGACGTACGGCACCGGCTGTTTCTACGATCCTGACTTCCGCCCTTCGTCGTACGCCTCACGGGTCGAACCCCGGCCAGGCGGGCTGCGCCGGCCCGCCATGACGGCCGCGCAGGAGAAGTCCTGGAGCAGGGTCGAGGGTGTCGGGATCGCTCCCTGAGATGCGCCCGGCGGCTCGATCGCTATCGTCACGGACATGGCATCCGTACGCGCCGTACTCATCGACATCGACGGAGTCCTCACCGTCTCCTGGCGGCCGCTGCCGGGCACGGTCGAGGCGCTGCGGGAGATCCGCTCGGCGGGTCTCCCGGTCGCGCTGGTCACCAATACGACGTCCAGGACCCGCGCGTCGATCGCCGGGACGCTGGCGGAGGCCGGTTTCCCGGTGTCCGCCGACGACATCCTGACCGCGCCCGCGGTCACCGCCGCGTATCTCGCCGAGCACTGTCCCGGTGCGCGGTGCGCCCTGCTGAACAGCGGGGACATCCGGGAGGACCTCGGCGGTGTGGAGATGCTGGACGAGGCGGACACGGACACCGTCCCGGATGTCGTCATCGTCGGCGGTGCCGGTCCCGAGTTCGGCTATGCGGCGCTGAACCGGGCCTTCGGGCACGTCCAGCGCGGGGCGCGGCTGGTCGCCATGCACCGCAATCTGTACTGGCGCACCGAGGGCGGGCTGCAGCTGGACGCCGGGGCCTTCCTGGCCGGCCTGGAGAAGGCGGCGCGGGTCGAGGCCGAGGTCACCGGGAAGCCGTCGGCCGCGTTCTTCACGTCGGCGCTGGCAGGGCTGGGTGCGGGCGCGGACGAGGCGCTGATGATCGGCGACGACATCGAGTCCGACGTACTGGCGGCGCAGCGGGCCGGGCTCACGGGGGTGCTGGTGAAGACCGGCAAGTATCTGCCGGAGACGCACCGGGCGGCGAGTGGCGAGCCGGACCATGTGATCGACTCGTTCGCGGACCTTCCGGCGCTGCTGGGCGCTCCGCTGGAGGAACGGTGACAAATCCGCGGGCCGGTGGGGGCTGGTCGCGCAGTTCCCCGCGCCCCTTCGGGGCACTTCACCAAGACCGCATAGAAGCTCAGCGCAGGAGCAGTTGCAGGCCGCCCAGCACCGTCGCCGCGATCACCAGCCGCTCGAACAGCCGTTGGTTGATGCGGTCCACCGCCCATTTGCCGATGAACGCCCCGGGCACGACGAACGCGACGAGCGCGGCGTCGAGGAGCAGCGAGTTGCCATCGATCAGGCCGAGGCCGACGCTGAAGGGCACCTTGGACACGTTGACGATCAGGAAGAAGAAGGCGGAGGTGCCGAGGAAGCCGAGCTTGCGGAAGCCCGCGGAGAGAAGGTACATCGACATCACCGGGCCGCCCGCGTTGGCCACCATGGTGGTGAAGCCGCCGAGGACACCGTACGAGCGGGCCTTGATCCGGCCGGAGCGGGTGACGACCGAGTCCGGCTGCTCCGCCTCCGCGTCGGCCTTGCGCCGCCGCCACACCGTCACCGCGGCCATCATCAGCAGGATCGCCCCGATCGACGTCCGGACGATCGCGTCGTCCGCCCACATCAGGAACAGCGTGCCGCCGACGACGCCCGCGGCAACCGCGGGGAACAGCCGCCACAGCGTGGGCCAGTGGGCGTGCCGCCGGTAGGTGAGGACGGCGAGCACATCGCCGGCGATCAGGATCGGCAGCAGTACGCCGGTGGAGGCGCGGGCGGGCAGCACCGCCGCGAAGATCGCGAGGCTGACCGTGTTGGCGCCGCTCACCGCGGTCTTCGAGAAGCCGACGAGGAGTGCGGCGGCGGCGAGGGCGGCGAATTCCCAGCCGGTTATGTGCCAGAGCGTCATCGTGTCCATGCGGAGACCGATGCTAGTTGCAGCTAACCGGTGGCCGTAAGGACCATCTCGCCCTATGGTCCCGGCGAGCACATCGGCGGCTACGAAGGGCTGGCCGAGGTGCTGACCGGGCATGGCGCCGCGGTGTTCGGCCTGTCCGGGCCGGTGATCGGCGACTGGAACTTGCCGGGGCGGCTGCCATGCGCTCCGCTGGAAGTGCCGCGATGCGCCGTCGGTCCGCTGCGGCACCATCGTGGCTGGTCGCTCCCCCACTCTCGACTTCGCTGGAGCGGGGGGACCCCCATCGCGGCGGAGCCGCATATGTATACGGCCGCGCGGCGCTCTCCCGTGGCTCGTTCCTGTTCGTCTCGTCGTGTTTTGCTCCAGTTCGCCCTGGGCACCCGCGCCCGCATGGAGTGGTTGCGCAGTGCGGCCTGCGTAGGAGAGGACCCTGAGCTGTTCTTCCCGGTGGGCACGTCGGGACCGGCGCTGCGGGACGTCGCGGAGGCCAAACGCGTCTGTGCCCGCTGTCCGGTCTCCGACGAGTGCCTGACGTGGGCGCTGGACAACGGCCAGACCTCGGGCGTCTGGGGCGGCACCGGTGAGGACGAACGCATTCGACTGCTCCGTAGAAGCAGACGCCACGCCGCAAGGAGGAGCGCACCATGACCGTCGTGACGAGCACGCTGCCCGAACCGGCCCGCGGGATCGCCGGGGAGGCGCTGCAGAGCACGCTCGTGGATCTGCTCGGGCTCTCACTGATCGGGAAGCAGGCGCACTGGAACATCGTGGGCCCACGGTTCCGTTCGATCCATCTTCAGCTCGACGAGGTGGTGGCGGCAGCCCGCGGCTACGCCGACACGGTCGCCGAGCGGGCCGCGGCGCTCGGTCTGCCGCCGGACGGCAGGCCCGAGACGATCGCCTCGGCGTTCACGCTGCCGGGCCCGAAGGACGGCTGGCTGCGGGACACGGAGGTCGTCCAACTGCTCGTCGACGCGCTGGGGATGGCCATCGGACGGCTGCGCGAGCGTATCGACGCGACCGAGAAGCCGGATCCGGTCACCCAGGATCTGCTGATCGGCATCACCCGCGAGCTGGAGAAGCAGCGGTGGATGTTCGACGCCGAGAACTGGCCGCGCGACTGACGGGCGAGAGCACGCACGGAAGAGGCGCATCATGACCGACGCCCTTGAACTCGACGCGCTGTGGGACGAGTTCCACCGCGTGGTGAACATGACCTCGCAGGAGCTGGCCGCCTGGCTCCGGGTCAGTGACGCCGACGAGGAGACCGAACCGCTTCCGGAACACGCCGGTTCACCGACCGGGCAGCATGTGCTGGCGATCCTGCAGAAGCGCCGCACCGACCTCACGGACGACGACATCCGGGTGATGTACGAGGTGGTGGACACGGTGAACGAGCAGGCGGACATGGAGAACGAGCCGGAGCCGGAGGAGACACAGCGTCGGCACCGGCTGATGACCATCGGCCACGACCCGCTCAAGGCCTGAACAGGCTCAGCCCAGCAGCCAGCCCCCGTCCACGCTCAACTCCGCGGCGTTGACGGACCGGTTGCGCAGCAGGAAGTCCACCGCGTCCGCCACGTCCGCCATCGTGGCGAGCCGTCCGGTGGGTGTCTCGGTGCGCAGGGCCGCCAGCACCTTCTCCGGCTTGGCCAGCCAGTACGGGCTGTCGCCCACCACTCCGGGATGGACGGTGTTGACGCGGACGGGGGCGAGCTGGACGGCGAGGGCACGCATCAGGCCGGTCATCCCGGCGTTGACGGACGCCACCGTCGTGGCCCCCGGGTAGGGGCGTTCCTTGGCCTGTCCGCCGAACAGCACGATGGCGCTGTCGTCGTGCAGCCGGGTCCGCAGGACGTGCACGACCTCCGTGTAGCCGACCAGCTTCAGCGTGACCAGGTTCAGTGCGGCATCGATGTCGTACTCGTCCACCAGGTTGTCGTCGCGGGTGACCCCGGCGAGCACCAGATGGTCGACGCGGCCGACGTCGGCCAGCGCCGCGGCGATCTCGCCCGGCCGCGACAGGTCCAGGGCGAGGCCGCGAGCCGCGCCGATCTCCTTGGCCAGCGTGTCGGAACGGTGTGCGTCGCGGCCGGTGATCACGACCTCGTCCCCGCGCTCCGCGCGCATCCGGGCGAACTCGCGGCCGATGCCTGACGTACCGCCGACGACGAGGACGCTGTTCATGATTCCAAGGCCTCCCTCAGATAGTCCCAGTCACGCGTGAACCGGTAGGAGTGGCGCACCGGCGGCTGCGGCGCCTGCGTCTCCAGCCAACGCACGGGTCCCGCACCGGCGTTGGCGAATCCGTGCACACATCCGGCGCCCGCCCAGGCGCAGTCGCCCGGCACCAGCCGATACCTCGAACCGTCGAACGTCGCGTCCACGACGCCTTCCAGGATCAGATAGGTCTCCTCGAAGGGGTGGTCGTGGCTGCCCGCGACGCCGTCGGGCGCGTACTGCACCATGAACATCGTCGAGGCGACCGCGCCCAGGTCGCTGTCGACCATCATCTTCACGGTGATGCCGCTGTAGACGAGCAGCGCGGTGCGCATGCTCGCCGAGACCGCGAGCAGATCCTGGGACTGCTTTCCCGGGTCCATCTGCCCGGGCTCGAAGTGCCCGAACGACCGGGTGCGCGGATCACGGACGTCGATACGGACGGGGTCGCGCGCTTGCAGCGCGGGCACCGCCTGGGTGTCGTACCCGTAGCGGGCCCGCGGCACCGGGGCGAGCATGTCGGCCCACCGTCCGCCCGTGTCCCCGGTGCCGCGCCAGGCGTGCGGGACGCCGGCCGGGAGGAGGCCGTAGTCGCCCTCTTCGAGGAGGTAGGACCCCTCGGGCACATCGAGGATCACGGTCCCGTCGAGCACGTGGAAGCTCTCTTCGTACGAGTGCACATGGGCGGCGACCCGGCCGTCCGGCCGTAGCTCGCAGAGGCCGAAGCCGGTGTGCACGCTGCCGTCGTCCTCACCGACCAACGTCCGCCGCCGATGGCCGAGTTCGTCGTACGGCGGCTCGGGGACGTCGGCGGCTCGGCGCACCAGGTGCTTGGTCATGCCGCGCTCTTCGCCTCCTTGGCGGCCAGGAGCCGGTCGCGGGACTCCTGGACCAGTCGCCGGGCCCGGTCGACGTCGGCCACGAGCCGGCCGTCGCGCTTGCGGACCACGCCGTCGACGATGACCGTGTCGACGTTGGAGACGTCCGCCGACAGTGTCACCGCTGCCGCCGCGTCGTGCACCGGGGCGACGTTCAGCGCGGTGGCGTCGATCGCGACGACGTCGGCGCGCTTGCCGGGGGTCAGGGAGCCGGTGCGGTCCTCGACGCCCGCGACATGGGCGCCGTTGCGGGTCGCGATCTCCAGCATCTGACGTGCCGTCAACATGTTGTCGGGCACCGGGAGGTTGGCCTTCCAGCAGTCGGCGTTGACGCGGGCTCGCTCGGCGCCGAAGGCAGCGCGGATCTGGGTGAACATGTCGCCGGGCACGGTGGTGACGACGTCGATGCTCAGGGACGGCCGCAGCCCGTGCTCGATGGCCTTCATCACGGGCGGCCACCCGTGCCCCATCTGCTCCTCGACCTGCGGCGCGATCGAGACCGTACCGCCGCTGTCGGCGACCAGCTGCCACTCCTCCTCGCTGAAGTAGCAGCAGTGGACGTAGGTGGTGTCGGCGCCGAGGAGCCCCAGGTCGTGCAGCTGCTTGACCATGCCGAAGCGGCCCGCCAGCCGGCCCATCGCCACATGCACGGTGATAGGGATGCCGAGGTCGCGGGCGAGGGCCCACTCGGCGGTGACGACGTCGTTGGTGCAGAAGCCGGGGCCGCGGGTGGCCAGTGCCATGGTGAGCAGACTGTCGTCGGAGGCGAAGTAGGTGCTGCGGATCCGCCGTACGTCGTCGCCCGGCATCGCGATCTTGCTGTCGAACCAGTAGTCGGCGAGCGAGGTGTTGGCGCTGCCGTACGCGTACTGGGCGCGGATGCCGGTCTCCGTGAGCGCCTGGATCGCGGCGTCCGGGTGGGCGGGCGTGTTGTTGATGTGCGACCAGTCGACGAGGGTCGTGATGCCGGCGTTCAGGCACTCCAGCGATCCCGCGAGGTTGGCGGCGTACACGTCCTCGGGGGTGTAGAGCGGTGCGAAGGTGTCGAGGACGTCGACGAAGTAGTCGTCCAGGGTGGCGTCGGGGGCGACGCCCCGGATCGACGCCTCCCAGGTGTGGCGGTGGGTGTCCACGAAGCCGGGGATCACGATACGGCCGGTCATGTCGAGGATCTCGGCGTCCGCGTCGATCTCCGGCCGCACCGCCGCGATCCGGCCGTCCTCGATGAGGACGTCCCCCTTGGGCAGCTCTCCGATGCCGGGGTCCATCGAGATGACGTGCCCGGCGCGCAGGAGTGTCCGCTTGGTCATCGTGCTTCCTCCCATGGGGTGTTCAATACGCGGCGAGGCTGCGGACCGCCGCCACGACCTTCTCTACGGTGGGGATGACCTGCTCCTCCAGCGCATCGGCGAACGGCAGCGGAACGCACTCCCCCGCCACCCGGCGCACGGGCGCGTCCAGCAGACCGAATCCTTCGTCGGCGACGACCGACACGAGGGTGGCGCCCCAGCCGCCCTGGTACGGGTTCTCCTCGACCGTCACGAGCCGCGAGGTCCGGGCGAGCGAGGCGAGGACGGTGGTGACATCGAGCGGGACGAGGCAGCGCAGGTCGACGACCTCCGCCTGGATGCCTTCCGACGCCAGCAGTTCGGCGGCCTGGAGTGCCACCGGCACCATCGAGGCGAGCGCCACGAGCGTCACGTCGGCGCCTTCGCGTACGACCCTCGCGCTCCCCAGCTCGACCACATGACCGGGCGGCGCAGGCGTCCCCTTGCTCGCCAGCAGGCCCTTGTGCTCGAAGAAGACGACGGGGTCGTCACTGCGGATCGCCGCCGCCATCATGCCGATCACGTCGGCGGGCGTCGACGGTGCCGCGATCTTCAGCCCGGGGATCGTGAGCGCCCAGTTCTCGGTGGCCTGGGAGTGCTGGGCGCCGAAGCCGAGTCCGCCGCCGTTGGCGGTGCGCACGACGAGGGGCACGGTCACCTGGCCGCCCGTCATATAGCGGACCTTGGGTATCTCGTTGGCGAGGTAGTCCCAGCAGCAGGCCAGGAAGTCGGAGAACATGATCTCCGCGACGGGTCGCATCCCGGTCATCGCGGCGCCCATCGCCGCGCCCACGATGGCCTGTTCGGAGATGGGCGTGTCCCACACCCGCCCCGGGCCGAACTCCTTCAGCAGTCCGACGGTCGTCTTGAAGACCCCGCCGGCCTCACCGATGTCCTCGCCCAGGCACACCACCGCCGGATCGCGCCGCATCTCCCGCGCGATGCCCTCGGCGACCGCCTCCCGGTAGCTGATCTCCCGTGCGCCGACGGCCCGTTCGGCTGTCACGTCCGCCATGCGGCACCTCCGTCGGCCCACACATCGGTCAGCGCCTCACCCGGATCGGGCCCGGGAGCGGCCTTCGCCGCCTCGACCGCCTTCTCTACGACATCCCGTGCGCGCTCGTCCGCCGCGGTGACCGTCTCCGGCGCCACCCCCAGCTCGACGAGCCGTCCGCGGGCCAGGTCCAGCGGGTCGTGCTTGAGCCAGCGTTCGACCTCCTCGGCTGGACGGTAGGTCGCCGGGTCGGCGCGGCTGTGCCCGAAGTGGCGGTAGGTCTGCGCCTCGATGAGGGCGGGCCCGTCTCCGGCCCGGGCCCGCCTGGCTAGAGGCTCGACCGTCTCCTGGACGGCGACGACGTCATTGCCGTCGACGACCTCGCCGGGGATGCCGTACGCGGGCGCCCGGTCGGCGGCGGGGCGTGCCACCGCCGTGACGTCGGCGATCGGCGTGTACTCCATGTACAGGTTGTTCTCGCACACGAACAGCACCGGCAGCTTCCATACGGCCGCCAGGTTCAGGGCCTCGTGGAAGGCACCGATGTTCGTCGCGCCGTCACCGAAGAAGGCCACCGCGATCTGGTCGGTACCGCGCAACCGGGCCGACCATGCGGCGCCGGCCGCCATCGGCAGATGGGCGCCGACGATGGCGTACGAGCCGAGCATGCCGGTGGCCGCCTTGGTGAGGTGCATCGAGCCGCCCTTGGCCTTGCACAGCCCGGTGGCCCGGCTCATGAGTTCGGCGAGGCACTCCTCGGGGGTGGCGCCGCGTGCCAGGGCGTGGTGGTGCCCGCGGTAGGTGGCGAACACGTAGTCGTCGTCGCGCAGGGCAGCGCTCGCGCCGACGGCGATCGCCTCGTGTCCGGCGGCGAGGTGGGTCGTGCCCTTGACCAGGCCGTGCAGGAACAGGTCGTGGGCGGCCTTCTCCGTACGGCGGATGACGGCCATCTGCTCGTACAGGGCGAGGAGTTCAGTGCCGTCCATCGGCCGTCCCCGTGTTCAGGTGGGACTGCGCCTCACGGCGCGTGTTCAGCTCGCCGCCCACCGTCCAGTACTTGCGTCCCGCCACCAGCAGTTCCTCCGCCGGGAACTTGGTGATGACCTCGCAGCCGTCGGCGGTGACGACCAGTTCCTCCTCGATCCGGGCGGCGGACCAGCCGTCGGCGGCGGGCCAGTACGTCTCCAGCGCGAACACCATGCCCTCTTCGAGGACTTCGGGGTGGTCGAGCGAGACCAGACGGCTGAAGATCGGCTTCTCCCAGATGGACAGGCCCACGCCATGGCCGTACTGGAGGGCGAAGGCCGCCGTCTCGTCCGCGAAGCCGAACTCCTCGGCGCGCGGCCACACTTGGACGATGTCGGCGGTGGTGGCGCCCGGCCGGACCAGGGAGATCGCCTCGTCCATGTACTCCCGGCAGCGGACGTAGGCGTCGCGCTGGGCGCGGGAGGCGCTGCCGACGGCGAAGGTGCGGTAGTAGCAGGTGCGGTAGCCGAGGTGGCTGTGCAGGATGTCGAAGAAGGCGGGGTCGCCGGGGCGGATCAGGCGGTCGCTGTAGACGTGCGGGTGCGGTGAACAGCGTTCACCGGAGATGGCGTTGACGCCTTCGACGTACTCGCTGCCGAGGTCGTACAGGACCTTGCTGACGACGCCGACGCACTCGTTCTCGCGCACGCCGGGGCGCAGATAGCCGTACAGCTCCTCGTACGCCGCGTCGACCATCGCGCAGGCCTGGGTGAGCAGGGAGATCTCGTCGCCGGTCTTGATGCGGCGGGCCTCCAGGAAGACCTGCTGGCCGTCGACGACGTCGATGCCCTCGGCGCGCAGGGCGGTGAGGATGGGCATCTCGGCGACGTCGATGCCGAGGGGTTCCTGGGCCAGGCCGTGCTCGCGCAGCTCGGCCGCGATCTTCCGGGCGACGTCCTCCGCTATGCCCGCGTCCGGGTGGAAGGCGCCGCGGAGGGTGGAGATGCCGGCGCGGGCGCCGGTGGGCGGGCCGCCCTTGCCGTCGCTGTAGTCGAGCCAGGGGTTGTAGAGCTGGTGGTGGCGGGCGGCGGAGCCGAAGTCCCAGACGACCGGCTCGCCGCCACGGGTCAGCAGAGCGAAGCGGATCAGCTTGTCCATCGCCCAGGTGCCGATGTGCGTGGCCGTCATATAGCGGATGTTGGCGAAGTCGAAGCTGAGCAGCGCGCCCAGCTCGGAGCGGTTCAGCTGTTCGTTCAGCCGGGCCAGGCGCTGCTTGCGCAGCCGGTCCAGGTCGACGCGCTCTTCCCAGTCGACGGCATTGGGTCCGAATGTGCGGATCGTCATGGCGACCACCCCCGATTCGGAGTGAACGACCACCCGCCGGAAGTGTCAAGTGTTACTGAACACACACCATACGCCGACGGCTGGTTCCTCTCCATCGTTGCGGTAGCGGTGCGGTGTCGTCGACTCGAAGCAGACCGCGTCGCCGGGGCGCAGGGGGTACTCGTCGAAACCGAGGGTGAGGACGAGTTCACCCGAGGTGAGAAAGCCGTACTCGGTGCCCGTGTGCCGCATCAGACCGCCGGAGCTGGAGGAGGAGCCACCGGGCCGGTAGGTCACCAGCAGGAAGTCGACATCCGTACCCGGCACATGGCCAAGACGCTCCCAGACGACCCCCGAGTCCAGCTCCAGCGTCTCCCGCTCACCCGGCGTGACCAGCGGGCCGATGCGCCGGCCAGGGTCGGCGGCGAAGGCGGCGAGGGCGTGCAGGACGGTGCCGGGGGCGGCGCCCGCCGCGATCCGCGGCACGGACTCCTGCGCCTCGAAGAGGGACTCGACGGAGATGCCGAGCGCTGTCGTGATCGCGTACAGCGTGCTGACGGACGGCTGGCTCTTGCCCGTCTCGATCTGTGACACCAGGCTCGCCGAGACCCCGATCTCCCGGGCCAGCGACCGCAGACTCATCCCGCGGTCCAGACGCATTTGCCGGATACGCGCGCTGACGGGCGGAGCGGCTGCTGGTGACACTGAGGGCTCCTCTCCCGGTGGCGTGTGTGCAGGTTCATTGAACAGCCGCGGGTGGGAGTGACGCCAGGGCGGTCTGCCGTAGGGCCTTCATACCGATCACGGTGGGGCGTGCGCCCGCGGCAGGGGATCGGCCGATCGGCCCAGGGGGCGGTCGCCCCGCCCCGCGCCGCGCCGCTGCCGGAACCCCTCACCGACCGCGAGCTCGACGTGGTCCGCCTGGTCGCCCTGGGCCGCGCCAACGCCGAGATCGCCGCCGAACTGTATGTGTCCCTGTCCACGGTCAAGACCCACCTGTCCAGCATCCAGCTCAAGCTGAACGCTCGGAACCGGGTGGAGATCGCCGTCTGGGCCTGGCAGAGCGGGCAGGTGCAGCCCGGCTCGTGACCGGCGTCAGCCGCCCGGGCGGATCAGCCCCGTCAGGTACCGCCACAGCGACGACCGCCGACGGGTGGCCTGGTCCGGTACGTCCGCCTCGGGCGCCGCGGCCTCCGGAGTCACCGCCGCCGGCACATAACGCGGCGGTGCCTGCTCAGCGAGTTCGTAGCGCACGGGCAGCGAGCGCAGCCCTCGCATGAACGGCGAGGAGCGCCATGGCAGTTGGTCGACCGGCAGCGCCAGCTCCAGGTGGGCGAAGCGTTCGAAGACGCGGCTCACGCCCGCCGCCGCGATCGTCGACGCCAGCTCACGGGCCGGGCACTGGCGCGGGCCCGCTCCCCAGGACAGATGCGCGCGGCTGCTGATGGTGGAGGAGCCCGGTGCCGTCTGTCCGGCGAACACGGGGTCGGCGTGCGCGGCGGCGGAGGAGACCCACACGGGGTCACCGGCGTGGATGGTGTAGTTCCCGAGCCGGGTGTCCGCGGCCGCGAACCTCGGCACGAAGTTGACCAGCGGCGGCTTGCGCATGACCACCCGGTTCATGGTCTCCCGGATCATCCCTGCGGACAGGACGGCGCGCACTCCTCCCTCGCGTTCTCCGGAGATCACCTCGACGACGGTGTTGGAGATGAGGATGCCGACGTGGTCGGAGGTCATGCCGAGCAGCATGAACAGCTCGCGGGCGAGCTCGTCGACCGAGAGGTCCGGGTCGGCGGCCAGCAGCAGGGAGGGGAAGTCGTCGCCCCGTTGCTCCCGCTTGGCGGCGGCCAGTTCGGTGAGCGTCCGCAGCAGCCGGGCCAGGGCGGGTTCGGCGTCCGGGCCCGCGTCCAGCACCCGCCACATGTCCATCAGGGCGTCGTCGCCCTGCGAGCCGGGGAAGCCGAGCAGATGACTCGCCGCCATCAGCGGCAGCGGGCGGGAGAACTGCGCCGACAGGTCGGCCAGGCCCGTGCCGCCGCCCTGTCCGAGCAGGGTGATCAGCTCGTCGGCGTAGGTCGTGACGGCCGCCTTCAGCCGCTTGGCCTGCGGTTGGCGCGGGTCCTGGAACGGCCGCAGGGCGCCGTCCCAGGCGCTGCGCAGCCGGCGGTGCCCCGAGCCGCCCTGGATCAGCACGTGGTTGACCTCGAGGGAGGGCGCCAGCGGCCAGTCCGCGGGCACCCGGCCCTCCGACCGGGCCCGCCAGTTCTCCAGGCCCTTCGGCCAGCCGGCGTCGTCGTGCAGCACCTGGAGCGACTCGCGGTAGCCCAGCACCAGCCATGCGGGCACGCCCAGCAGGTCGACCGGGGCGACCGGGCCGTGGCGTTCGCGCAGCCGTTCGTAGACGAGCGCGGGCCGGGTCTCGTAGTCCCGTGTCAGCAGGGGTTCCGGGGCCAGGGCTTCCAGCCGTGCACCGCCCCGCGCCGGCTCCTCCTCGACCAGATGGAATTCCATGATGCTGCCGCCCCCTTC
This sequence comes from Streptomyces sp. DG2A-72, assembly GCF_030499575.1. Taxonomy (NCBI): domain Bacteria; kingdom Bacillati; phylum Actinomycetota; class Actinomycetes; order Kitasatosporales; family Streptomycetaceae; genus Streptomyces; species Streptomyces sp. DG2A-72. The sequence continues at coordinate 9,246,783 of NZ_JASTLC010000001.1, read as the reverse complement.
GACACCGCCTGTAGCGGTCTGCAGCCTGTGAGTGGTTGCGGATCGCAGGGGACCCTACCTCAGGCGCCGCACGCGTCACACGGCCGGGGTACTCACCGGTAGCAAGATGCCTCGGGGGCGAGCTCGGCCGATCTCCCTCTCCGGCCATGCCACGCGCTCTTCTGCTGAGGCCGTTTCCGGGACATGCTGATCATCGGACGGCACAATGGCGGCGACGGCCGCGGGCGCGCGAAGGAGCAGAGTTGAGCGAGAGCCACACCCCGCCGGGCGGGTCGCCGAGGCTGAACACCGCAGTGGCGCACAACGCGCGCGTGTGGAACTACTGGATCGGCGGCAAGGACAACTACGAGGTCGACCAGCAGGTCGGCGAGCACGTGGCGACCATGTTCCCGGTGATCCGGGACATCGCCCGCGCGGACCGTGAATTCCTCGGCCGTGCCGTGCGGTTCCTCGCCGGTGAGCGTGGAGTACGGCAGTTCCTCGACATCGGCACCGGGCTGCCGACGGCCGAGAACACCCATGAGATCGCCCAGCGCATCGCGCCCGAGGCACGGATCGTGTACGTCGACAACGACCCGATCGTGCTCGCCCATGCCCGCACACTGCTGACCGGCACCCCCGAGGGCGTCACCGACTACATCGACGCGGACGTGCACGACCCGGACGCGATCCTGGAACGCGCCGCGCGGAACCTCGACTTCACCCGTCCCGTCGCCGTGATGATGCTGGGCATCCTCAACTTCGTGCTGGACACCGACAAGGCGCGGCACATCGTGAGCCGCGTCATGGAGGCCGTCCCCTCCGGCAGCTTCCTGGTCCTGACGCACCCCACCTTCGACGCGGACCTGGGCGGCGAGGGCCAGATCCCGGCGATGAAGTTCTGGAACGAGAACGCCACCCCGCCGATCACGGCCCGCAGCCGCGCAGACATAGCCGCCTTCCTGGACGGACTGGAACTGCTCGACCCGGGCATGGTGCCGTGCTCCCAGTGGCGCGCAGGGCCCGGCCTGCCCGCCGCGGTACCGCAGTTCGGCGCGGTGGCCGTGAAACCCCTGCCCCAAGACCGGTCTAGCGAAGTTCGGTAGCGCCCCGAAGGGGCGCGGGGCTGTATCAATATGCGGCTCCGCCGCGTGGGCGCGACCAGCCACAACCGGACCCGCACGTGACGCACCGGCCTTCAGCGGAGCGTTTAGCCGCCGAGTCCGCCGAGGAGGACGTATGACCACCCTTGCCGACCCCGTCCCCGGAGGGCGTCCCGGGGATGTCGAACGGGCCACCGCGCTGAGCGGTGAGCTGTCCGGCCGGGGTGTGCACGGCGTCGTCCTGGCCTACGTCGACACGGCGGGCATCGGGCGGGTGAAGGCAGTCCCCACCGCCAAGCTCGCCTCCGCGGCGGCCTGGGGCGTCGGCATGTCGCCGGTCTTCGACACGTTCCTGGCCGACGACTCCATCGTCTCCACCGACGTCCTCGGCTCGCCCGACGGCGATCTGCGTCTCTACCCCGACCTGGACCAACTGGTCGCCCTGGCCGGACAGCCCGGCTGGGCGTGGGCGCCGGTCGACCGGATCACCCAGGACGGCGAGCGGCATCCCGCATGCAGCCGCACCTTCCTGCGCCGGATCGTCGCCGACGCGGCCGAGCGGCACGGCATCACCTTCCGGGCGGCGGTCGAGATCGAGTGGGCGGTGGGCCGGGGGCCCACGGCGGACGGGGAGTTCGTGCCCGCGGTGTCCGGTCCGGCGTACGGGGCGGTCCGGCAGGTGGAGTTGAGCGACTACACGGCCGACCTGCTGGCGGCGTGCGCGGCGCAGGGCGTGGACGTCGAGCAGCTCCATCCCGAGTACGCGGCAGGGCAGTTCGAGATCTCGGTGGGCGCGCTCGACCCGGTGGCGGCGGCCGACCGCAGTGTGCTGGTGCGGCAGACCGTCCGGGCGGTGGCGCAGCGCCACGGGCTGGTCGTCTCCTTCGCCCCGGCCGTGTCCGCGCAGGGCGTCGGCAACGGCGGCCACATCCACCTCTCCGGCTGGCGCGACGGCGCGAACCTGCACTCCGGCGGCGCGGGCCGGTACGGCATGACGGCCGAGGCGGAGTCCTTCGCGGCCGGGATCCTCACCCACCTGCCCGCCCTCACGGCCGTCACCGCCCCGAGCCCGGCGAGCCATCTGCGGCTCAAACCCTCCCAGTGGGCCGGGGTGTTCACCACCTGGGGCCACGAGACCCGCGAGGCGGCGGTACGCGTCGTCACCGGTACGGCAGGCCTGCGCGACCAGGCGGCGAACCTCGAGGTCAAGCCGGTCGACCTGGCCGCCAACCCGTATCTCGCCCTCGGCTGCCTGATCGCGGCCGGACTGGACGGAGTGACGTCGTCGGCGCCCCTGCCCGAGGAGATCACCGGCGACCCGGCACGCCTGGGCGAGGCGGTGCGCCGGCTGCCCACCTCGCTGGCGGAGTCGGTCGAGGAGTTCCGCGAGGACGAACGGCTGCGCACCGCCCTGGGCCCGGTCCTCGCCGACGCGGTGACCGCCGTACGCCTCGGGGAGATCGCGGCCGTCGCCGGACTGGACGACGAGCGGATCGCGGCGGCGTACCGCTGGAAGTACTGACATGGGCGCCGTCCAGGACGAGTTGGCCGCGCTGCCCCTGTTCGACCATCACTGCCACGGCGTCACCACGGCCGATCTCGATCGCGAGAGCTTCGAGTCCCTGCTCACCGAAGGCGACACCTGGCCGGGCATCTCGACATTCGACACACCCGTCGGCACGGCCGTCCGCCGCCACTGCGCTCCCCTCCTCGACCTGCCCCGGCACGCACCCGCCGACGCGTACCTGGCCCGGCGCACGGAGCTGGGCGCGTGCGACGTGAACCGCCGCTTCCTCACGGCCGCGCGGACGGAGGTGTTCTGTGTCGACACCGGCTACACCCCGGCCCGGCTGACCACTCCGGCGGAGCTGGCGGAGGCGGCGGACGCGGACGCCTTCGAGGTCGTACGACTGGAATCCGTCGCTGAGGCGGTCGCGGCCGAGGGGGTGGAACCGGACGAGTACGCGCGCATGTTCCGAGCGGCGGCGGAGTCGGCGGTACGACGTCCGGGCGTGGTGGCCGTGAAGTCTGTCGCCGCCTATCGCACCGGCTTCGACCTGAATCCGGCCCGCCCCACGGACGCGGAGGTCACCGAGGCGGCCCGTCAATGGCTCGGCGCAGGTGGCCGACTCGCGCACCCCGCTCTCGTACGGCATCTGCTGTGGACTGCCGTGGAGCTGGGGCTGCCGCTCCAACTGCACACGGGCTTCGGCGACGACGACATCCGTCTGCATCGGGCGGACCCTGCCCTCCTGACCGACTGGCTGCACCTGACGAAGGGCACGATCCCCGTCCTCCTGCTGCACTGCTGGCCGTACCAGCGGCAGGCCGCCTATCTGGCCGCGGTGTTCGAGCAGGTGTACCTCGATGTGGGGCTGACCCTGCACCACGTCGGGCCGGTCCGGGCCCGGGCGGTCCTGGAGGAGGCCCTGGAAATCACTCCGTACCGCAAGCTGCTGTACAGCTCCGACGCCTATGGTCTGGCCGAGTTCTACCTGCTCGGCGCGGTGGCCTTCCGGCAGGGGCTGGCCGGGCTGCTGCAGGACCGGGTGGACGCCGACGAGCTGAGTCTGCCGGACGCGCTGCGTGCCGCCCGTTGGGCCGGGCGGGACAACGCCCGCCGGGTCTACCGGTTTTCCGCCAACTCCTGAAAGTATGATCAAGCAATGTCTGACATGACCGAAACCACGCCCGGTTGGCTGTCCGCCGATGAGCTCGAGATGGCGCGCGCCCGCATGCCGATCCTGTACGTCGAGGCCGTGCCCGTGCGCGTCGACGACAGCGGCGAAGTCAGCAGCATCGGCCTGCTGCTGCGCATCGGACCCGACGGAACGGTCAGCCGGTCGCTGGTCTCCGGCCGTGTCCTGCACCACGAGCGGGTCCGGGACGCCCTTCTGCGCCACCTGGAGAAGGACCTCGGCCCGGTGGCGCTGCCCCGCGTCCCGACGTCCCTCCAGCCCTTCACGGTCGCCGAGTACTTCCCCACCCAGGGCATCACGCCCTACCACGACCCCCGTCAGCACGCGGTGTCCCTCGCCTACGTCGTCCCGGTCACCGGCGACTGCCGCCCCCGCCAGGACGCCCTCGACCTCGTCTGGTTCAGCCCCCAGGAGGCCCTGTCACCGGCAGTGCAGAACGACATGCCGGGCGGGCAGGGGGTCCTCCTGAAGCAGGCACTGGCACATGTGGGCTGCGTGAGCTGAGCGGTCGTGTCCGTCGTCATCGTCGGCGCGGGGGTGGTGCGTGCGGCGCGCGCCGCCGGAATTGCCGCGATGGGCCGTTGGCTGTCTGCGGGCTCGTCGTGGCTGGTCGCGCCCACGCGGCGGAGCCGCAAATCGATACAGCCCCGCGCCCCTTCGGGGCGCGCCCACAGTCGGGCGCCTGGTCGCGGGGGGACTGGCGCCGGGACCTCGATCACCACGGTGAGTCAGACGTCGTACTCGTCCGGGAGCCGCATCGCCGGGCCCCCGACCTCCAGGCCGAGTGGGACCGCGCGGCCCTTCGGCTCCTCCCAGGGTTCCTGGCGGCCGAGCGGGGTGAGGTCGAGGTAGTTGTCGCAGTTGTGGAACTCCTCGATGCCGCGGCCGAAGGTGGAGTAGGTGTGGAAGACCTCGTCGTCGACGCGGAGGAACGCGCTGATGCCCGGATAGTCGCCCCGCCAGCTCGCCTCCCACGGCATTCCCACGGCGGCGAGCTCGGCCTCGGTGCGGTAGCCGAGCAGCACCGGCGCCACGCGCTCGTCGAGGGTGGTGTGGAAGTCGTAGTTGAAGTCGCTGCCCGCCGAGGAGTACCAGGGGAACGTCCAGCCCATCCGGTCGCGGTACGCGGCGATCTTGGCGTACGGCGCCCTGGACACCGCGACCAGCGTGGTGTTCCGGACGTGCAGCTGACGCAGCCGGGCGGGGATCTGGTCGGCGGCGGAGGAGCAGCTGGAGCAGCCGTGGTCACGGGGGTGCTCCGTGCCGTCGGCGTCGATGTCGTAGATCCACATGAAGTGATGCATGACCAGCTGCGGCCGGCCCTCGAACAGGTCGAGCAGGCCGACCGTCCCGTCCGGGCCCTCGAAGGTGTACGGCTTGTCGACGCGGACCATCGGCAGTCGCCGGCGGTCGGCGTTGAGCCGGTCGCGCGCCCTGGTCAGCTCCTTCTCCTCGGCCAGCAGCGTCTTGCGGGCGGCCAGCCACTCCTCGCGGGACACCACTTCGGGCAGGTTTCCGGTCGTCGTCATCGCGGCTCTCCTCACTGTTGTCGTGCCGGGTCTCCCGCCCCATGCTTGTCCCTCGCGAGCCCGTCCACCACCGTGCCCCGACACGACACGAAATTAGAATCAGTCGTTTTCTTGAATCGTTCGTGTTCTTGAGGATAGGTTCTGCGGCATGACCGCATCCGAGACTCCGACCACGGCCGAGGAGCTGCGCGGTGCCGGCCTGCGGGTGACGGCGGCCCGTGCCGCGCTGCTCGAGACCGTCCGGCACGGCGACCATCTCGGTGTCGAGGCGATCGCCTCCGGAGTCCGTGACCGCGTCGGCCATGTCTCCCTTCAAGCCGTGTACGAGGGCCTCCACGCACTGACCGGGGCGGGCCTCATCCGGCGTATCGAACCGGCCGGCAGCCCGGCCCGGTACGAGGGACGTGTCGGGGACAACCACCACCACGTCATCTGCCGGTCGTGCGGTGCCGTCGCCGACGTCGACTGTGCGATGGGCGAGGCACCGTGCCTGACCGCGTCCGACGACCACGGCTTCTCGATCGACGAGGCCGAGGTCATCTACTGGGGCCAGTGCCCCGACTGTTCCACCCCACGCAGTTCCTGAGCACCGAAGATCCAGCAAGTCCGGAAGGATTCCCATGGCTGAGAACCCTGATGCAATCGTCACCGACCCCAAGGCGGAGGGCGTAGGTGGCTGCCCGGTCGCGCACCAGCGCGCGGCGCACCCGACTCAGGGCGGCGGCAACCGCCAGTGGTGGCCGGACCGGCTCAATCTGAAGATCCTGGCCAAGAACCCCGCCGTGGCGAACCCGCTCGGCGAGGAGTTCGACTACGCCGAGGCCTTCCAGAGCCTCGACCTCGCGGCCGTGAAGCGGGACATCGCCGAGGTGCTCACGACCTCGCAGGACTGGTGGCCGGCGGACTTCGGCAACTACGGCCCGCTGATGATCCGTATGGCCTGGCACAGCGCCGGCACCTACCGCATCAGCGACGGCCGCGGCGGCGCCGGTGCCGGCCAGCAGCGCTTCGCCCCGCTCAACAGCTGGCCGGACAACGGCAACCTGGACAAGGCCCGCCGTCTGCTGTGGCCGGTCAAGAAGAAGTACGGCCAGTCCATCTCCTGGGCCGACCTCATGATCCTCACCGGCAATGTCGCCCTGGAGCAGATGGGCTTCAAGACCTTCGGCTTCGCCGGCGGCCGTGAGGACGTCTGGGAGCCGGAGGAGGACGTCTACTGGGGTCCCGAGACCACCTGGCTCGACGACCAGCGCTACACCGGCGACCGTGAGCTGGAGAACCCGCTCGGCGCGGTCCAGATGGGCCTGATCTACGTCAACCCGGAGGGCCCGAACGGCAACCCGGACCCGATCGCCGCGGCCCGCGACATCCGCGAGACGTTCCGCCGCATGGCGATGAACGACGAGGAGACCGTCGCCCTCATCGCCGGTGGTCACACCTTCGGCAAGACCCACGGCGCCGGCCCGGCCGACCACGTCGGCAACGACCCCGAGGCCGCCTCCATGGAGGAGCAGGGCCTGGGCTGGAGGAGCACCTACGGCACGGGCAAGGGCGGCGACGCCATCACCTCCGGCCTGGAGGTCACCTGGACCACCAAGCCCACCCAGTGGAGCAACGACTTCTTCAGCATCCTCTTCGGCTACGAGTGGGAGCTGTCCGAGTCCCCGGCCGGCGCCAAGCAGTGGGTGGCCAAGGACGCCGAAGCGATCATCCCCGACGCGCACGACCCGTCGAAGAAGCGTCTGCCCACGATGCTCACCACGGACCTCTCGCTGCGCTTCGACCCGGTCTACGAGCAGATCTCGCGCCGCTTCCACGAGAACCCCGACCAGTTCGCGGACGCCTTCGCCCGCGCCTGGTACAAGCTGACCCACCGCGACATGGGCCCGAAGTCGCTGTACCTCGGCCCGGAGGTCCCGCAGGAGACGCTGCTGTGGCAGGACCCGCTGCCGCAGGCGGAGGGTGAGGTCATCGACGCCGCCGGCATCGCGGCGCTCAAGGCCAAGCTCCTCGACTCGGGCCTGTCGGTCTCCGAGCTGGTCTCCACCGCGTGGGGGTCGGCCTCGACCTACCGCGGCAGCGACAAGCGCGGCGGCGCCAACGGCGCGCGTATCCGCCTGGAGCCGCAGCGCACGTGGGAGGCGAACGACCCCGACCAGCTCGCGACGGTGCTGCGCACCCTCGAGTCGATCCAGGGTGAGTTCAACTCCGGCGCCAAGAAGGTCTCCCTGGCCGACCTGATCGTCCTCGGCGGCTGCGCCGGCGTCGAGAAGGCCACCAAGGACGCGGGCTTCGACATCGAGGTGCCCTTCACGCCGGGCCGTGTCGACGCGACCGAGGAGCACACCGACGCGGAGTCGTTCGCCGCGCTGGAGCCGACCTCGGACGGGTTCCGCAACTACCTCGGCAAGGGCAGCCGCCTCCCCGCCGAGTACCTGCTGCTGGACCGGGCGAACCTGCTGACCCTGAGCGCCCCCGAGATGACGGCCCTCGTCGGTGGCCTCCGTGTCCTGGGTGCGAACAGCCAGCAGTCGAAGCACGGCGTCCTCACCGAGACCCCGGGCGTCCTGACGAACGACTTCTTCGTCAACCTGCTCGACCTGGGCACGACGTGGAAGTCGACCTCCGAGGACCAGACCACGTTCGAGGGCAGCGACGCCGCCACGGGCGAGGTCAAGTGGACCGGCACCCGTGCCAACCTGGTCTTCGGCTCCAACTCGGAGCTGCGTGCGCTCGCCGAGGTCTACGCGAGCGACGACGCGAAGGAGAAGTTCGTCAAGGACTTCGTCGCGGCGTGGGACAAGGTCATGAACCTGGACCGGTTCGACCTCGTCTGAGCCTTCTGATCACGATGTCCAGGGCTGCCCGCGTGGCCGCCCTGGACATCGTGCTTTTCCGCTGCGCTCAGGGGCTCGTGCTGTAGTCAGGGGCGGTGTCGTCGAGGAAGCCGCCCGACTGGTGCTGCCACAGCTTCGCGTACGTCCCGTCCGACGCGAGCAGTTCCTGGTGCGTGCCCTGCTCGACGATCCGTCCGCGGTCGAGGACGACGAGCTGGTCCATGGTGGCGACCGTGCTCAGCCTGTGGGCCACCACCAGCGCCGTCCGCCCCTCCATGAGCCGCCACAGCGCTTCCTGCACGAGGATCTCGCTCTCGGAGTCCAGGGCGCTGGTCGCCTCGTCGAGCAGCAGGATCGGCGCGTCGCGCAGGATCGCCCGGGCGAGAGCGACCCGCTGGCGCTGTCCGCCGGACAGCTTGATCCCGCGCTCGCCCACCAGGGTGTCGAAGCCGTGCGGCAGGGCGTCGGCGAACTCCGTGACATGCGCCGCCTGAGCCGCCCGCCGGATCTCGGCCTCGGTGGCGTCCGGCCGGGCGAACGCGATGTTGTCCCGCAGGGTGCGGTGGAACATCGCCGGGTCCTGCGGCACGTAGGCCATCAGACCGCGCAGGTCGGCCTGGCGCAGCCGGCTGATGTCCTGTCCCCCGACCAGGATCCGGCCGGCGTCGATGTCGGTCATCCGCAGCAGCAGCCGGGTGAGTGTGGTCTTGCCGCCTCCGGAACGGCCGACGAGCCCGATCTTCGTCCCGCTGGGCACGGCCAGGTCGAGGCGCTCGAAGAGCGGCTCCGCTCCCGCGTGGGCGAAGGTCACCCGCTCGAAGCGGACGTCGGCGGCGCCGGGCCGCACCGGCTCGGGAGCCACCGGGTCGAGTACGGTCGGCCGTACCAGCAGCAGTTCGGTGAACTGCGCGGCCTCCGTCATCGAGCTCTCCAGACGGCGGTAGATCTGGTTGAACTCGAACATGATCCGCGTCGCGTTCGTGTAGTACGTGAAGGCGACCACGACCGCCTCCACGCCGTGCGTGCCCCCGGCGAGGGCGACCGCGACCAGCAGGCCGAGTGCGTTGGTCAGTACGGACATCGGCGCCACCAGCGTGTCGATGCGCAGATTGCCGTAGTCCCAGGACCGCAGTGTGAGCCGGCGCGACCGGGCGACCCGGGACCGGTGCTCGGCGGCCTCGTGTTCCTCGGCGGCGAACGCCCGGACGGTGTCCATGTTCATCAGGCTGTCGGCGACATGGCCCGACACCCGGGCGATCGCCTCCTCGCGCTGGTCGACGAGCGCCTGCCGACGGCGGATGAGCGGCAGCACGCACAGCGCCGTCAACGCGATCATCGCCAGCAGCCCGAGGACGAGCAGGGGTTCGTAGCGCCACAGCACGACCGCCCCGAACAGCAGCGGCACGAAGCTGCCCACCACCTGGAACGTCAGCGTGTCGATGAAATCCTCGAAGCGCGAGGCGAAGCTCAGGACCCGCTTGGTCAGCGCCCCGGCGAAGTTGTCGTGGAAGAACGCGGCGTCCTTGGCGAACAGCTCGTCCATGCCGATCACGTACAACTGCTCGATGCTGCGGGCGGAAACGCGGTTCAGACAGTGCAGGCCGATGCGCCAGAGCGTCTCCGCGAGCAGCAGGACCCCGGCGAAGCCGAGGACGTACGGCAGTGTCCAGCCGAGCGAGACATCGGTGTCGCCGGCGATACGGCCGACCAGCTTCGCGACGACCAGCGGCGCGAGGTAGCCGATGCCGATGTTGCCCAGCGCCGGCAGCAGCATCGCGGGCAGCGTCAGCCATCGCAGCCGGGACAACTCCCGTCCGTAGTAACGAAGGGCGAGCAGCACCGAGCCCTTGGCCCGGCGTAACTCACCCGATTCAGGCGATCCCATCTCAACCCCGTGGTGTCATACGGCAGCCCGCCGTGTGCTCGGTCAGGAGGTGCCCTTGCCTCGATGTCCGCGCCACTACGGACAGGGCAGAAGCCGTAGTGTCCCGCGGGCGGACGGGCCGAGTCCAAGCGTTTTCCCGTGGGATGGCTCAGACGTCGACGCCCCACGCGACCGCATGAGGACCGAACCTGTTCTCGGCCGCGTACGCCACCCAGCGGGCGTTCCGCGCCTCGGCCTCGGGGCCGTCCGGCAGGTGATAGTCCCGGCCCGCACGAGCGGAACCGGCCTGCACGCCCGTGGCGGTCGTGAGCCGCCGCCGCACATACCGGTCGAGCGCTTCGGGCACCTCGGCCGGCGTCGCCTCCGCGAGGACGTCGCCCAGCACGGCCGCGTCCATGATCGCCTGTGCCGCGCCCTGGGCAAGGAACGGCACCATCGCATGGGCGCTGTCGCCCAGCAACGTCACCCGCCCAAGGCTCCATCTCTCCAGCGGGACACGGGTGTAGATGCCGTACCGGAAGACCTGACCCGCGCGTTCGAGGACGCTGAGCAGCCGGGGGTCCCACCCGTCGAAGGTGCGCAGTTGCTCTCCCGGCTCCGCCTGCGCGGTCCACGACTCCTGCGCGGGCGCCTGAGTGTCGAACACGCCCACGACGTTGAGCAGTTGGCCGGGACGCACCCAGTAGTGGACTAAGTGCCGGCCCGGTCCGAACCAGCCGGCGTACTCCGGCAGGTCCAGATCGGCCACCTTGTCGGCCGGGAGCAGCGCCCGGTAGGCGGCGGTCCCGGAGAAGACCGCCTCGTCCTTGCCGAAGAGCCACTGCCGTGCCGGGGACCGCACCCCGTCCGCGGCCACGACCAGGTCCGCGGCCAGACGCTCACCGCTCCCGGTCGTCACATACGCGGCGGTGTCGTCCTGATCGATCCCCACGACCACGGTGTCCAGGCGTACGCACTCGGCCGGCACCGCGTCCGCCAGCGCCTGGTGCAGATCGGCCCGATGGATCTGCAGATAGGGCGCCCCGAACTCCTTCTCGGCCTCCGGCCCGATCGGAAAGCGGCAGATCTCGGCCCCGTCGGACCAGGTCCGGAAACTCACGTACGGAGGCCGGACCGCCTGCGCGGCGACCGCGTCGAGCAGGCCCAGCCGGCGCAGCACCCGCGTCGCGTTGGGCGCCAGCTGGATCCCGGCACCGATCTCGGTGAACCGCGGCGTCTGCTCGATGAGTGTGACCTCGCAGCCGGCCCTGCGCAGGCTCAGCGTCGCGGCCAGTCCCCCGATGCCCGCCCCCACGACGATCGCTTTCATCCCCCGACCTCACTTCGCCGGACCCTGCGCCACGTCGGCTCGGGCAGGATAGCGAACGGGACTTCGCTGACGTACGACGCGTTTCGGGCACACTGCGGGCTGGTTCACGACCCCGAATCCGACGCCCGGCTCAGCGGTGGTGGGCCTCCGGTTCGGCGATCGACGTGAAGGTCTGTGATCCACCGCTGCCTCCGGTGACGAGCGCCCCGTCACCGCTGGTGGTGTCGAAGCCGAAGACGTAGGTGCGGTTGGTGCCGGCGGCCGGCGGCGTCGGGTACGACGGTGTCACGCTCAGGGTGATCAACAGGGTGGCGATGCGGTCGACGACGACGGCTTGAGGGCCGTGTGTCACGGCGAGCCACGGGTACTCGTAGTACCGAAGTGCCCTTGAGGCCCTTTCACGCTCCTTTCAGCTCCTTTAGGAGATGACTCGGATGCTGTTCATCGGACTGCTCCTCCTCGCGGGCGCCGCTGCGTTCACCGGGCTCGCAATCGGCGACAACCTGTCCGGCGGCCCTGAGTACACCGTGTCCGTCCTCGGCAACGACATCGCGACCATGAACACCCTGGCCGTCTTCTGCTCCGGCCTCGCGCTGGCGCTGATCTTCTGCGTGGGCCTGGCCATGGCGATACGCGCGACAGCACACCGACGCGCCAGGAGCCCCCGCGCCCACCGGCCCCGGTTCACCGGAACGGACACCGCGGCCGGACCGCACCCTCAGCACTGACGAGGGGCCCCATCAGCCGACGCCCCCGCTCTCGCGAGGCAGGGACAAGAGCCGGGCGAGCCAGTCGGTGCGGGTGCGGCGGGCTGTGGCCGAGATCCGTGCCCGCGGGAACAGCGCGTCGAAGCCGTGGAAGCCGCCCGCCCAGACGTGCAGTTCGGCCTGGCCACCGGCCGCCCAGATACGGGTGGCGTAGTCGGTGTCCTCGTCGCGGAAGACCTCGGCGGAGCCGGTGTCGATGTAGGTGGTCGGCAGGCCCGAGAGGTCGGCCAGGGCAGGTGAGACGTACGCGGGTATCTCCTCGTCGGTGAGGTCGCCGAGGACGGCGTGCCATCCGAACGCGTTCATCTCGCCGGTCCAGACACCGGGAACGCCGGAGTACTGGCGGCTGGAGATGGTGGCGTTGCGGTGGTCGAGCATGGGGCAGATCAGCATCTGCGCGGCGATCGCCGGGGTGCCGAGATCGCGGGCCAGCAGGGTGACGCCGGCGGCGAGCCCGCCGCCCGCGCTGGCGCCCGCGACGACGATCCGGGCGGCGTCGATGCCCAGTTCGTCGGCGTGCTCGGCGATCCAGAGCAGGCCCTGATAGCAGTCGTCGACCAGGGTGGTGCCGGTGGCCTCCGGTGCGAGCCGGTAGTCGACGGTGACCACGACCGCACCGAACCGGTCGAGCCACTCCAGCGGGATGTCGATCTGTGAGAACCGGTCGCCCATGACCATCCCGCCTCCGTGGATCCAGTAGATGCAGGGTGCGGCGGGGGTGGTGCGATCGGTCTGCGCGGGGCTGAGGACTGACAGGCCGATCTGGGCGCCGTCCTTGGCGGACACGGTGATCTCGCGCCGCTCGACCTGCCGGTGTGCGAGAAGGGACTCGACGGGCGACGTGGGGAGCTGGCGCAGTTGGGCGAGGACTTCCGCGTTGAGCTGGGACATCAGAGGCATGTCGGCGAGGAGTTCACGCAGTTCGGGGTCGAGGGCGGGTCGTGCCGTGGTCATGGTTGCTGCCTTTCGCAAGGTGGTGCCGGTGGGCCGGGTGAGAAAGGGGCCGCCTCGGCAGGTGCCGAGACAGCACGCCGGGTTCGACCCGAGGGCTTCAGAAAGCGGCCTTGCCACGGACCGGGACGTAGTCGGTGTACTCGGATTCCTTGGCCAACAGCCCGTCGATCCGCGCCACGATGGCCTGGGCGGCCTCGCCGGCGAAGATCCGGTGGTGGTCCTCCTCACTGGTCCAGCCCTCGGTGACGTGGACGACGTCGGGGTCGGACGCGGAACGGGAGACCAGGTAGACGACGCAGTGTTCGCTCGCGCCGGGGCTGCCCTCGTTCAGGCCGGTCAGCAGCAGGTCGACCAGCCGGTCGCCCATTCCGGGCCTGGCGGTCAGGGTGGCGTTGAAGCCAAAGGCGGCGATCATGGATGCCTTCTTCTCGGTGAGGGAGTGAAGTGATTCCATTGAACGCGTCTGACCTGCGAAAATGTTAGAACGATACTCGCTGGTGCTTGCACGATCCTCGCAGCCACGGGAGAGCGGACGCAGGGATGGTGCTGCAATGGAGGCATGCGTCTCGAAGAACTCCGCACCCTGCTGGCCCGGCATGCCCGCCCCGACTGGACCACCGCCATCGACGGCGTCCTCATCTCGAAGGTCGACCGGTCCGATCCCCCGGCGCCCTCCATGTCCGGCACGGTGCTCGCGGTCATCGCCCAGGGCGCCAAACGCCTCGCGCTGGGCGACCGGGTCTACGAATACGGCGCCGGGCAGTATCTGGTCGCATCCGTCGACCTGCCCGTCACGGGGCAGTTCACCCAGGTCGAACCCGAGCGACCGGCCCTCGGCTTCGGTCTCACGCTGGAGCCGTCCGCCGTGGCCGAACTGCTGCTGCAGGCCGGTCCCGGCGACATCCCCCGCGCCGACTCAGGCGTGCCGTCGGGCATTGCCGTCAGCGACGCGTCAGCGGCGCTGCTCGACGCGGTGGTCCGGCTGCTGCGCCTGCTCGACGAACCTCGCGACCGCGCCGTACTGGCCCCGCTGGTCAAGCGGGAGATCCTGTGGCGCCTGATCACCAGCGAGCAGGGGGCGACGGTTCGCCAGCTGGGCCTGGCCGACAGCGGCCTCAGCCATGTCTCCCGGGCCGTGCGGTGGATCCGCGAGCACTACGCGCAGCCCTTCCGGGTCGAGGACGTGGCACGCATGTCCGGCATGAGCGTCTCCGCCTTCTACCGCAACTTCCAGGCGGTCACCGCGATGAGCCCCATCCAGTTCCAGAAGCAGATCCGGCTGCAGGAGGCCAGGCTGCTGCTCGCCACCCACCCGGGTGATGTCACCGGCGTCGGCCGGCGCGTCGGCTATGACAACCCCTCACAGTTCAGCCGGGAGTACCGCCGCCAGTTCGGGGCGCCCCCGAGCCAGGACGCGGCCCGCCTGCGCGACACCGCACGCAGCCCCGTGAGCGTCCTTCCCTGAGCCGGCTGTGCGATGGAAGAGGATCGTGCAAGGCAGAGCGAGGATAGGTCTACTATTTCAGCAGTTCAGAGCGATTCAATGGGATCACCGATTCTCCAGCGGAGCAGGAAAATGCCTGTCGCTCCGCGGATCCCACCTCATCGCAAGGGGCACAGCATGAAGACCGTTCTGATCACTGGCACGTCGTCCGGCTACGGGCGGGAGACCGCCCTCCACTTCCACGCGCAGGGGTGGAACGTCATCGCCACGATGCGCACCCCGCGTCCGGACGTCCTCCCCGAGTCGGACCGGCTCCGCATCGTCGGACTCGACGTGACCGAGCCCGAATCCATCACCGCCGCGTTCGAGGCGGCGGGGCCCATCGACGCCCTGGTCAACAACGCGGGCATCCCGTCGATCAGCGTGTTCGAGGGCACCCCAATGGCCCGCGTACGGGAGGTCTTCGAGACCAACACCTTCGGTGTGATGGCGACAACGCAGGCGGTGCTGCCCCAGTTCCGGGAGCGCGGTTCCGGCGCGGTGGTCAACGTGACCTCCAGCGTGGTGCTGGGACACATGCCGCTCTCGGCCGTCTACAAGGCGAGCAAGATGGCCATCGAGGGGTTCACCTCGTCCCTCGCGCTCGAACTCGCGCCGTTCGGTGTGCAGGCGAAGACGGTCGAGCCGGGCGCCTGCCTGACAACGAACTTCGCAGCCAACGCGACGAACGGCGCCTCGCTGGACGAACTGGTCCCTGCGCCCTACGCGGCGTTCGCGAAGAAGGCCATGGACGGCTTCATGGGCCAGGACGTCTTCACCGAGGAGAGCGACGTCTCCGAGACGGTCTGGCGAGCCGTGCACGACACGACCGGCCAGCTCCGCTTCCCGGCCGGCCCCGACGCGGTCTGGCTCGCCCAGGCGAAGTGACCGACCGGCGGGCAACGAGGGTGCAATTGGGCGCCTGGCGTATTCAGTTGAGCAGGCCATCGATCAAAAACGCTCAAGTCACCCGTTTCTCTGCGGTCAGGGCTCCGTGGGCTTCTAGAGTGCTCCGCGATTCGGTCCCATGACGTGCAAGGACTAACGGGGAGCGCAGATGTGGGAACAGGTGGACGCGGAAGTGGCGCGACTGGCCGTCAGGATCAGCGGGGCCGGTGCGGCGGATTCCGGCGTCCACAGGGTGCCGGGGATCTCGCCGAGGGTGAATTCGCGTTCGAGGACGCCGTCGTCCAGACGCTGTTCGGAAGTGAATCGCATGGTCGTGCCTTTCGGGAGTGCTCTTGAACGGCGCTCCCGGACGACCTCTCGCACGGCCTCCGGAAAAGTAGCCGTGGTCGCCGTCGTCCACCAACAGGTTTTTGCATGTTGTCGGTGGTCACCCCTCGGACCGCGCGCTGTTGCCACTCTGCTGCTGACGTTCCGCACGCTGCTGGATGAGTTCCTCGACGGCGCTGGGCAAGGTCGTCTCGAAGTCGATCAGCTTCGCCCACGTCGGCGTCATCACGATGCGGACCATGCCGTCGTAGAGCGAGCGGACCTCGGCCTCCCACTCGACCCGTTGCTCGGCCGTCATCTTGTACGAGCCGTTCATCTCGAGGTACTCCTCGGGAATGCCGTCGACGTCGTCGAGTTCAACGGTGCCGCGGACGAGCAGGATCTTGGGCGGGTGCACCTCGGTGTCGATCGTGATGGCGACGGCCGGGTTGTGACGGAGCGAAGCCAGCTTCGGGGCGTTCTTCGACGTGCACATCACGACCTCCTTGCCGTTCCAGGCGAAGGCGATCGGGATGTTCCGCGGTGTCCCGTCCTTGGCCACGTAGGCCAGGCGGCAGAGGTCACGAGCCAGCATCTCCTGGCTCAGCGGGCGATTGAGGATCTCGGTGACCTGGTCGTTCGTCATGGTGGGCCTCCTGAGGTCGTGCGACCACGGTGGTCGCTTCTGCCCCTGGGACGGAGCCGTCACGCCGTTCTCGACATCCTCGGCAGCCAGCTGAAACTGAGATGGCCGTATGTCTCCGTGGACGTTGGTTAGGGTTGCACACGCCGGGGGCGTCCGCGGGCGGTTGTGGTCGCTGGAGGGTGGGTCGGACACGACGGGGGGCTGGCGTTGGATCGCCTGGCAGGAGCGGATGCTGGACGCGGTGGGCGCGTGACCGGTCCGGCGCCGGCGGTGCTGCCCCCGTCGTTGCGAGCGTGGCTCGGACTGGTCGCGGCCCTCGCCGCGCTGGTGGTCGTCGTGGTCGGGGGCTTGTACGCCGGCGATGGCGAGCCCGGCAGGGTGGACAGGTGGATCATCCAGCCGACGGCGGACACTGTGCGGCCGCCGTGGCGGCACGCCGCTCTGGCCACGGACTTCCTGGGGGAACCCGCCGGAGCGGCGATGCTGGTCGTGGCCGCCGTGACGGGGTGCCTGCTGCTTCGGCGTCCTCGTGCGGCGGTGCTCGTCGTGGTCGGCGTCGGTATGACCGTGGGGACGGCGAGGCTGCTCAAGCACCTGGTGGGACGTACCATCCACGGCGACGGCAACCTGTCCTACCCGAGCGGGCACACCGCCTTCCTCACCGGGCTCGCCCTCGTGGTCGCGCTGCTCGCGACCGGTCGGCCCGGCCTCGGCAGAACGGCCGGCACGTCACTCGTGCTCGGCGCGGCGCTGGTGGCCGGCGCCGCCATGGGCTGGGCGCAGGTCGCGCTGGGCGCGCACTACCCGACCGACGTCCTCGGCGGCTGGTGCACCGCGCTGGCGGTGGTACCGGCGACCGCGTGGCTGGTCGACCGGATCGCCGACCGGCAGGGCGACCGGATGGCCGACGCCGGTCGGCGGGCGCGTCGCTGACGGCACGTCACGTCACGCCAGGCGGCGGAACACGGGCTTCACCGGCCGCCCGCCCAGCCAGGGCGTGGGGTCGGCGGCGTCAAGTGCCTTCCGGTACACGGCACATGCCTGGGCCACCACCTCCACGGTGCGGTCGATGTCGGCGTCGCTGAGCGCGCTGCTCACCACGAACGACGGGGCCAGTACCCCGCCCGCGAGGAGTTGGCGCAGGAACAGGGTGCGGTACTGCTGCGACGGCTGCCGGCTTTCGTCGAGGGTGGCGAAGACCAGGTTGCTGGCCCGGCCCCGGACGACGACGTGATCGCCGACGCCCATGCTCGCCGCAACGTCCCGGACACCGGCGGCCAACCGCTCGCCGAGGGCGTGCAGCCGCGCGGTGATGCCCTCCTCGACGTAGGTGGTCTGCACGGCCATCGCGGCGGCCAGGGAGTGTGTTTCCGCACCGTGCGTGGTGGACAGCAGGAACACCCGGTCGCCGGGGTGACGCAGCCCGCCCCGCTCCATCAGCTCGCGGCGCCCGGCCAGCGCGGAGACGGCGAACCCGTTGCCCAGCGCCTTGCCGAACGTGGAGAGGTCGGGGACGACGCCGTACAGGCCCTGGGCGCCCGCCTCGGACCAGCGGAGGCCGGTGATCATCTCATCGAAGATCAGTACGCAGCCGTGCCGGTCGGCCAGCTCGCGCAGCCCGGCGAGGTAGCCGGGCGGCGGCTCGATGTGGCCGGCGGGTTCGAGGATCAGGCAGGCGACCTCGTCCTGGTACCGGGTGAGCAGTTCCTCCGTGGCGGCCAGGTCCCCGTACGGGAACGCCACGGTGAGCTCGGTGGTCGCCGCCGGAATACCGGCCGACATCGGCGTGGTGCCGATGAACCAGTCGTCGACCGAGAAGAACGGGTGGTCGCCGCAGATGGCCACCCGTGGGCGCCCGGTGACGGCGCGGGCGAGGCGCACCGCGGCGGTGGTGACGTCGGAACCGTTCTTCGCGAACTTCACCATCTCGGCGGTCGGCACCGTGGCCAGGAAGCGTTCCGCGGCCTCGACCTCCACGATGGACGGCCTCACGAAGTTGCTGCCGCGGTCGAGCTCCCGCCGCACCGCCTCGATCACGCGTGGGTGGGCGTGGCCGAGGCTGACCGACCGCAGGCCGGAGCCGTACTCGATGTAGCGGTTGCCGTCGATGTCCCACACATGGGCACCGTGGCCGTGGCTGATGACCGGGGCCAGGTTCTCGGGGTACTGGTCGTCGCCCTTGGCGTAGGTGTGCCCGCCCCCGGGGATCATGGCGTGCAGCCGCTCGTTCGCCTGCCGCGACCGGGGCAGCTGGAATTCTTCGGTGTCCACGACGACCTCAACTCTCCCTGTGCTTGAGGACGTCAGCGAGGCTCGGCGCCTCCCGGTCCCGCTGAGACATCAAAGTGACCGGCAGCGGCCAGGGGATGGCGAGCTCCGGGTCGTCATACGCGATCGTCACGTCCTCGGCCGGATCATGCGGGCGGTCGATCCGGTACGAGGTGTCGGCGGTGGCGGTAAGTGCCTGGAAGCCGTGCGCGCAGCCCGCCGGGATGTACAGGGTCGCCTGTGTCTCGCCGGACAGCTCGAAGAAGGCCCGGCCCAGATACGTCGGCGAGTCCGGCCGCAGGTCCACCACGACGTCGAAGATCTGCCCGTACGAGCACCGCACCAGCTTGGCCTCGCCGGCGCCGGAGCGCAGATGCAGGCCGCGCAGCACTCCACGGACCGAGCGGGACACGCTGTCCTGGACGAAGGCGTGCGGGTCGAGGCCCACCGAGCGGATCACGTCGGCGTCGAAGGTGCGGCAGAAGTAGCCGCGTTCGTCGGTGTACGGCGTCGGCTCGAAGAGGAACGCGCCCGCGATCGCCGGGACTTCGGTCACTTTCATGAGGCCTCCTGGCGGGGTCGGTTGTTCGCGGGCAACAGGACCGCCGTCAACTCGTGGAACTGGTCGTCGAGTTGGCGGGTCGCTGCCAGGTTCCGTTCGGTCAGGGTCTGTCGCAGCTCCTCCGATCGCTTCTCCATTTCCCGGAACTGTTCGAGCAGCCGGTCGGCATCGACCTCTCGGGCCGGGTGGCAGTAGGCGGCGAGGCCCATCCGGTCCATGAGTGCGTCGCTCTTCGCCGCGTAGCTGAGCGCGAGAGTGGGGGCCCCGACCTTCAGCGCGCAGATCAGGTTGTGATAGCGGGTCGCCACCACTGTGTCGGCGGCCGCCATCTCTTTCATCAGGTCGGCGAGTGAGGCGACTTCGGGTGCGGTGACCAGGGGGGAGTCCACCGCGTCGAGGATCGCGGCCACGACCGGC
The DNA here is from genome assembly GCF_030499575.1 of Streptomyces sp. DG2A-72. Lineage (NCBI taxonomy): Bacteria > Bacillati > Actinomycetota > Actinomycetes > Kitasatosporales > Streptomycetaceae > Streptomyces > Streptomyces sp. DG2A-72. The sequence continues at coordinate 9,227,130 of NZ_JASTLC010000001.1, read as the reverse complement.
GAGTCGCAGGCATCGCCGGTGAGCAGCCGTACCTGCCTGCCGTCCTCGACCAGTTCGCGGACGAACCGTGTCGTCCCGTCCAGGTAGCGCCGGTGAATCTCCTCGGCCCGGGCGCGGTCGTCGTTGCTGCCGTGGAAGTCCATGACGCCCAAGCAGACCGAGCCCGACGGTGCGCTCCCGCGCGGTGTCGGCAGCGCGAAGGCGAGGTCCGGGTAGACCTTGTCCCGCGCGGTGTTCACGCCCATCGCCCGCAGCGCGTCACGGGACAGGTCGTCGCGGTACGAGCGATACGCGGCGAGCCTGGCCGACCAGCGGACCAGGGCCCGCGTCGGGCGGTTGTGAATCTCGTCCGCGCCGACACCGACCAGCGCGACCCGGGTGCGAAGCAGCCGGCCACTCGCGCAGAGCAGGAACAGCGAGTACGGGAAGCCCCACGGCCGCAGTGGCAGCGTGGCCTCCAGGACGCCCATGCCCGGCACGATCACCACGTCGTGCCGGCGCACCCAGGCAGCGGTGCGGACGACGTCGACGAGCTTTCCCAGGCCCTTCGCCGCGATCGATCCCGCACGTGACGCGGTCCGGTACTCCCCGCGGTACCAGTGCAGCCGCGTCGCGGGGATCCCGTACCGGGCCGCGACGACCTCGGGTCCGCCGCACAGCGCGTCCACGACCGCCTCCGGGTGCTCGGCGCGCAGATACCCGAGCACGGCCTCCAGCGACCCGTCGTTGCCGAGGTTGCCGGAGCCGAGCAGGCCGAACACCCCCACCCGCACCGGGGTCATACCTGCCTCCCCTCACGGCCGGCGACGAGGGCGTCGACGGAGACCGTGAGCTTGGCCGCGTCGACCGGGGCGCGGTCCTCGACCCGCTCACCGGAGCCCGGCCGGACCCTGCTGGTCATCCATGCGCCCAGGTGGCGGTAGCACGCGCGCCGGTCGGCCGGGGACAACGGCGCCCGCCGGATCGCCGAGGCGAAGCCCCAGACGTACTCGGCGAGCAGCCGGGGCGTCGGGTGCAGCGGGCCTGCCCGGCGCGGGTCCAGGTTGACGCACCGGGAGCGCTTGGACGGGTTCGCCCGCTCGGCGCGGGTGGGGTGGTCGCGGCGGAAGTACAGCAGTTCCGGTACCTGGTGGAAGGGCCCGTGCAGGGTGATCTCGGCGACGAACGTGCGGTCCGCGTGGTGGTAGCTGTCGTGCGGCTTCACCCGGCGCAGCACGTCGGCCCGCATCACCCCGTAGAAGTCGTCGCCACCGGGCTCGAACAGCAGGCTGCGGAAGCGCTCCGGCGCGTGCGGCGAGTCGGTGGCGAGCCCGTACTCGTACGGGACCTTCACCTGGCCGTCGCCGTCGATGACCGCCTGGCCGGAGTGCGCGAGGATCATGTCCGGCCGCTCGTCCAGCGCCGATACGCAGCGCCGTAGCAGATCGCGGGCGTAAAGGTCGTCGTGCGAAGCCCACTTGAACAGCTCACCGCGGCACTCGGTGAACACGTAGTTGTGGTTCGGTGCGGCACCGACGTTCCGGGGCAGGCGGAGGTACCGGATGCGCGAGTCCTGCCCGGCGTACTTGCGGCAGATGTCCTCGGTCCCGTCGGTCGAGGCGTTGTCGGAGATGACCAGCTCGAAGTCCTCGTAGGTCTGGCCGAGCAGGGCGTCGAGCGACTCGGCCAGGTACTCCTCGCCGTTGTACACGGGCAGGCCGATGCTCAGCCGGGGGTGGTGGGTCATGACGTCCTCACTTCGAGAATCGTGTTCTGGTGGTGCTCGCGCAGGGCGGACCGCAGCTGCAGCCACCACACGGCCGAGGCGCAGGCGGTCGCGGCGGCGACGCCCCAGGCCGAGCCGACCGTGCCGCCCACGGCCGCCCCGCCGAGCCCGCCGCCGACATAGCAGGCGGAGGCGAACAGTTGGGCGCGCAGGCTGCGCCGGGCCGCGGCGAGGGCGCGGAGCCCGGCCGCCGCGCCGGTGCCGAGGCCGGCGCCCGCGACGCCGAGCGTGGCCGGCACGATGAGCTCAGAGGCGGAGTGCCAGACGCCGCCGAGCACCAGCTCGCCGACTCTGTCCGGCACCAGCAGCAGCGCCGCGCCCCAGAGCAGCGCGGCGGCGGCCTGCCCGGCGCCGAGCAGGAGGCAGAACTTGGCCAGCCGGTGCGGGGCCCGCCGCAGCACCCGTGCCGCCTCCGCGACGGTCACTAGCGAAAGACCCATCAGCACCGCGAGGAACGGGCCGAGCAGCAGCTCGGCGCCCCGGACCGCACCCACCGCGCCGACTCCGACGATCGCGCCGAGCCCGTACGCCCGCAGCTGGGACGCGCCGCTGACGCCGACGTTCTCGACGAGGTACCGGGAGCCGAGGTCACGATGGTCGCGAAGCCACTCGCGCGCTCCGGTCATCCGGGGCCGGATCCCGGACTGGAAGCAGCCGTACACCGAGGCCACCGCGGCGGACGCGCCCCAGGCGAGCACGAAAGCGGCCACGCTGCCCACGCGGGCCGCCACCACCATGGCCGGGACGAGCGCGACGCCCCACACGAGGTCGTTGACGAACGCCTTCCGCCCGGCGCCGGCGGCGAAGAACGAGTACCGCCAGGCGTCCTGCAGCAGCAGCCCCGGCAGTACGACGCCGAGGCAGGCGAACGCGGGCCCCACACGCCCGCCGAGAGCAAGGCCGGCCAGCACACACGCCGCGCCCAGGGCGGCACCGACGCCGAGCGCGGCACCCGACGACCGGACCACCGCCCCCCGCCAGGGCGCGTCCGGCACGCCGCTGAAGCGCACCACGAGCGGGTCGGTGGCAAGGCCCCGGGAGACGTTGAGTACGACGCCGTAGGTCACCCATACCAGGCTGAACACGCCGAACGCGGTCACCCCCAGCGAGCGCGCCACGTAGATCCCCACCGCGAGGTTGGTCATGCTGGAGGCCGCCTGGTCGGCCAGTCCCCAGGACAGCCGGCCGACAAGGGCCCGCCGGGCGGATCCGGCCGGTCGCGCCGTCGTCTGCGGGTTCTCCCCCTCGGTGGTCATCGGCGTCATGCCTTGATCAGCCCGGCGCCGTGCAGGGCGTCGGCCGCGGCAACGACGGTGTCGAACGGCAGCCCGGACCGCTCGGCGACGTCCAGCAGACTGTGCTCGCCATCGGACAGGTTGAGCACCCAGAGCATGGCCATCTGAGCCTGCTTGGTGTCGCTGCGACCGCCGAGCGCGTCGTACAGGCCCCTCCGGCCCAACTGCGGTTCACCGTAGGGACTGAGGTTGAGGTACCGCCGGTTGCGGTCGAGGACAGCGAACGCCTCGCGGCAGACGGCGAGCGTGTCCGCCATCGCCTCCGGGGAGACGAAGTCCAGGTTGTCCGCCGACGTGTGGTACTCGGGATAGCCCGCGTACGGGGTACGGCTGAGCGAGCCCACGCCGAGATCGAACCCGGGCGAGCAGAACTGCCGCTCGTCGTAGCCGTACGGAGTGAACTCGGTGACGCGGTGCGGGCGTTCGGAGGCGGCCAGCACGTGCCCCATGACCCGGTCGATCTCCGCGTCGCCGCGTCTGCTCTGCTTGTACGTCAGGTGGCCCGAGTCGCCGGCGCAGGCCAGGACCAGGCCGTGCTTGACCCGCTCCACCCGCTCCACGTTGCGGGCCAGCCAGGTGATCGCCCCGATGGTGCCGGGCGCGAAGATGAACCGGTAGGTGTAGTACGGCGTCTGCTCCGCCAGCGTCCGGGCCAGGAACGTCGCCACCGCGATGCCGGCCAGGTTGTCGTTGGCCAGCGACGGGTGGCAGACGTGGCAGGAGACGATCACCTCGTCGGGGACCTGCCCGGGGACCACGTGCTCGGCGTAGGTGAGGTGTCCGTCGGCGAGGGTTGAGTCGATGCGCACTTCGTAGTCGCCGTCCGGCATCGCGTCCAACGTCTCCTGGGCCAGGCAGAAACCCCATTCCGGCTTGTAGTAACTGGTGCGGTACGGCACCCAGTTCGGGTGCTCCGGCAGGGTGTGCAGGTGTTCCCGCAGTTCGGCCAGCGGCATGGTCGCCGACACCGGCACGCTGTAGCCGAGCACGTGCAGGCTGGACGCGGCGAAGTCGACGACGCGGTGGCCGGTGGTGTCGGCGATGTACGCGTCGCGGATGTTCCACTCCTGCGGCACGGTCCAGTCGAGCACCTGCGTGCCGGTCGGCACCTCGTGCCTCTGGAGCGGGATGTACTCCCCCACGATGTCCAAGGTGGCGCGCACACCGTCGCCGGTGATGCTCCGGCACAGCGGGTACATCCGCTCCACCAGCGCGTACATCTCCTCGCCGATCTCGGTCACGGGCGCCACCGCAGGGTGTCGTCGACGGCGCCGGACTCGGACGCCGCGCGCAGCACGGCGAGGCGGGTGAAGCGTTGCTCGAAGCCTTCGCGGGTCAGGCCGAACTTCCGGTAGGCATCGGCGAGTTCGAGCGCGCCCTGCTTCACCGTCCACTCGCAGTCGAAGCCGGGAATCGCGGCGCGGAACCGGGAGAAGTCCACCCGGTACGACCGCGGATCGGCACCGTTCTCCCCGGTGATCACCACCTTCGCACCGGACACCGCCTCGGCGACCTGCGCGGCGATCTCCGCGACCGTGACGTTGTTGATCTCGCTGCCGATGTTGAACGCCCGGTCGTGCACCGCTTCGCGCGGCGCGGTCAGCGCGGTCGCGAAGGCCCGTGCGATGTCGGCGGCGTGCACCAGCGGGCGCCAGGGGGTGCCGTCGGAGAGCACCAGCACCTCGCCGGACAGGAGCGCGTGGCCCACCAGGTTGTTCAGCACGATGTCGGCGCGCAGCCGGGGCGAATAGCCGAACGCGGTGGCGTTGCGCATGAACACCGGGGTGAAGTCGCCGTCGGCCAGCGCGTGCAGGTCGTCCTCCACCCGCACCTTGGACTCCGCGTACGGCGTCACCGGGCGCAGCGGGGCGTCCTCGCCCACCAGGTCGTCACCGCCGGCGGCGCCGTAGACCGAGCAGGTCGACGCGTACAGGAAGCGCCGCACTCCGGCGTCGCGGGCCAGCCGGGCGAGCCGTACGGACGCGTGGTGGTTGATGTCGTAGGTGAGTTCCGGTGCCAGCGAACCGAGCGGGTCGTTGGAGAGCGCGGCCAGGTGGATCACGGCGTCCACGCCGGCCACGTGTTCCGCCGTGACGTCACGCAGGTCCACCCGGTGCCCCTGCGGGTCGGCCGGCGTCGGGCCGAGGACGCAGTCGGCGAACAGGCCGGCGTCGAGGCCGACGACCTCGTGTCCGGCGGCGGCAAGGACCGGGGCCATGACGGTGCCCAGGTAGCCCTGGTGTCCGGTGAGCAGTACGCGCAAGGTTCAATCCCCCAGGTTGAGAACGAGTTTGGTGACGGCGAACGCCTCGGCGTAGCGCTCATGGCATTCGATGCCGCGGATCCGGGCCAGGCCGAGGAAGGCCTCGCGGTCGTACCAGGGCCGGTGGCGCTGCGAGGGGTAGTGCTCCTGCAGCAGCCGCACCTTCTGTTGGGCGAGCTCCGGCGACAGCGGCTGGTAGGCGGCCGGCCGGCCGAGATCGCCGTCCCACTTGACGATCTCGTAGCCGAGGACGAGGTGGTCGCGGAACGCGGTCGGTATCAGCTGCGCGAGACCGCGGTGGTCCTGGTGCGCGTCATCGGTACGCGGGGCGAGGACCAGATCCGGGTCGGTCCGCTCGCGCAGCTCCTCGACCGCGGACTTGGCCTCCTCCCAGTGCGCGGGAAGCCGGCCGTCCGGCAGCTTGTCCACGGTCAGCCGCAGGTCGGCGCCCGGGCAGAAGGCGGCGAGCGCGGCCCGCTCCTCCTGCTCCCGCTCGCTGCCACCGCCGGAGAGCACCAGCGCGTCGACACGGATCCCCGGCCGCGCGCGGCACAGCGTCAGCAGCGTGCCGCCCGCCCCGATGGCGATGTCGTCGCAGTGCGCGCCCACCGCGACGATCCGGTCCAGCGGCCCGGCACCGAGCCGGATCACGCCTTCACCCCGGCGCTGTCCTGCTCCCACACGGCCCAGGGGCGGTCGCCCCGGGCGTAGGCGGCATCGAGCGCGGCCCGCTCCTTCACGGTGTCGGTCGGCTTCCAGAAGCCGCGGTGCTGGTGTGCCACCAACCGGCCGCGCTTGGCGAGTTGGGCGCATCCGTCGGCGACCAGGTCCCCGTTCTCCGGTATGTGGTCGAAGACCTCCTGGCGGAGCACGAAGTAGCCGCCGTTCTCCCACAGCGGCAGTTCGCTCACCGCGGTGATGCCCCCCACCAGGCCGTCCTCGCCCAGCTCCACGCAGTGGAACGACGACTGCGGCGGCACCACCGTCATCGACGCACCGGCGTCGCGCCGGGCGAAGTTCTCGATCATCTCCGGCAGTGGGGCGTCGGTGAGCACGTCGGCGTAGTTGGCGAGGAACATCTCGTCGCCGTCCAGGTGGTGCCGCACCCGGCGCAGCCGCTCCCCGATCGGTGACTCGATGCCGGTCTGCGCGAACGTGATCGTCCAGGAGGCGATGTCGGTGGACAGCAGCTCGGTCCGCCCGCCTCTCAGCACGAAGTCGTTGGACACCGTCTCCTCGTAGTTGAGGAAGAAGTCCTTGATGTGGTGGGCCCCGTACCCGAGGCAGAGGATGAACTCCGTGTGCCCGAAGTGCGCGTAGTAGCGCATGACGTGCCAGATCAGCGGTCGCGGGCCGACCATCGCCATCGGCTTGGGGACGTCGTCGGAGGTCCCGTTGCGCATGCGCATCCCGTAACCGCCGCAGAACAGAACGACCTTCATGACTTGACCTCGACAATGCTCAGTTCCGGAATGGGAAAGACAAGCCGACCGCCCCAGTCGTGCACGAAGGACAGCTGCTCGGCCAACTCGGTCCGCAGGTTCCACGGCAGGACGAGGACGTAGTCCGGTTTGTCGGCGGCTATCTGCTCGGGCGGCAGGATCGGGATGCGGGTGCCCGGGGTGAACCTGCCGTGCTTGTAGGGGTTGCGGTCGACCGTGTACGGGAGCAGGTCGGGGCGGATACCGCAGTGGTTGAGCAGGGTGTTGCCCTTGCCCGGGGCGCCGTAGCCGACGACCGTCTCGCCGCGCTCGGCCGCCTCGATGAGGAACTTGAGGAGGTCCCGGCGCACCTTGGCCACCCGGGCGGAGAACTCGGTGTACCCGGACAGCTCCTGCAGCCCGGCGGCCTTCTCCCGGGCCAGTACGTCGGCCACCCGCCGCGTCGGCTCGCCCGCCACCTCGGCCGGCCGGGCCCACAGCCGGATCGAACCACCGTGCGTGGGCAGCAACTCGACGTCCACAAGCGCGAGTCCGCCGCTCGCCAGGGCCCGGGTCGCGGACGCGACCGTGTAGTACTGGAAGTGCTCGTGGTAGATCGTGTCGTACTGGTTCTCCTCGATCAGGGTCAGCAGGTGCTGCACCTCGATGGAGACCCAGCCGTCGTCGGCGACCAGGGCGCGCAGCCCCTGGGTGAAACCGACGACGTCGGGGATGTGCGCGTACACGTTGTTGGCCACGACCAGGTCCGCCGGGCCGTGCTCTTCGCGGACGGCTGCTCCGGTGGCCGGGTCCAGGAACTCCGTGAGCGTGGGCACACCCGCGTCCCGCGCCGACGCGCCGACGTTCACCGACGGCTCGATGCCCAGGCAGCGGATCCCGCGGTCCACCACGTGCCTCAGCAGGTACCCGTCGTTGCTCGCGACCTCGACCACGAAGGCATCGGAGCCGTCGGAGTCGAGAGCGAGGCGCTGTACGGCGTCGGCGACGAACGTGCGCGCGTGCTCCACCCAGGAGGTCGAGTACGAGGAGAAGTACGCGTACTCCTTGAACGTCTCCTCCGGCGTGATCAGCGGCGGGATCTGCGCCAGCCAGCAGTCGGTGCAGACCCGCAGGTGCAGCGGGTACGCCGGCTCCGGCTGATCCAGTTGGTCCGCGGCGAGAAAGCTCTCACACGGTGGCGTCGCCCCGAGATCGACGACGCTCGCCATGGCTTCCGAGCCGCAGAGTCGGCATCGTGTCATCTACTGTCCCCCATTGATTTCGTCCGCCCCACGATCGCGGTGCGGTACTCCTCCACCAGGCGCTTCAGCCCGACGGCCGGGCTGAAGCCCCGCTCGTAACGGCGCCGGGCCGCCTCGCCCATCTCCCGGCCCAGGGCCGGCTCGGCCGCGATCCGGCGTATGCAGGACGCGAGCGAGGCCGACTCGCCCGGCCGGTGCAGCAGTCCGGTCACCCCGTCCTCGACGAGTTCGACGAAGGCGCCGTGACCGGCGGCGACGACCGGGACCCCCGCCGCCATCGCCTCCACGACCACCAGGCCGAACGCCTCCAGCCAGGTCGAGGGAGCCACCACGGCGACCGACCGCGCGACGGCCTTCCGGCACTCCGCCGGGTCCAACAGGCCGACGTAGCGGACGTCGTCCCGGCCCGCCGCCCAGGCGGTCACCTCTCGCTCCAGTGGCCCCGTGCCGGCGATCACGAGCGGTACGCCCAGACCGCCGCTCGCCGCGATCTCGTCCCACGCGGACATGAGCAGCCGTACGCCCTTGGCCTCCGCGAGCCGGCCGAGGAAGAGCAGATGCTCGCCCTCGCCTGATCGGCGGTCGTCCGGGTCGGGCACGAAGTTGTGCTTCACCACCAGCCGCTCGGCCGGCATGCCGGCCCGCACCAGGACGTCGCGCTGTGCCGCGGAGATGCAGAAGAACCGCTCCACGCCGGACCACCACCGCCGCCGGTTGACCGACAGGCTGACCGCGAGCGGCACCGTCGCAAGGCGGGAGCTGCGGTAGCAGCCGTGCCGGACTGCGGGCAGCGGCGTCGACCCGACACACTCGGTGCACGGCAGGCCGTCCCGCTGCAGCGTGCCGGGCGGGCAGATCTGGGTGTAGTTGTGCAGCGTGGCGACGGCGGGCACCCCGGCGTCGGCGCAGGCGGCCAGCACGGCGGGCGACAGAAGCGGGAAGACGTTGTGGACGTGGACCACGTCCGGCCGGTCGGTGCGCAGCCGGGCGGCGAGTTCCGCGCGGACCCCCGGGTTCCACGGTACGAGCAGCGGCACCGCGACCTTGCCGAGCAGAGACCGGGCGGCGATGTCGTCGCTGCGCCGCTCGAACACCTCGACCCGGTGGCCGGCCGCGCGCAGCAGCTCCACCTCCTGGTCGACGACCTTGTTCTCCCCGCTCGGCTGCGCCGAGGCGTAGCGGTTGTGCACCACGAGGACGTACATGCTCAGATCACCTCCGATCTACGGGCCCAGCGCGGGATGTGTCGTCGCGGGACTTCGGGCATCGCGACAGGAGCGGTCACGGCCGGTGCCGCCAACAGCGAGGCGGCCAGGGCCAGATGCAGCAGATACGGCGAGGCGTCGCCAAGGCCGGCCTCGGTGTACGACGCGATCGCGCAGTAGCTGATCAGGAAGATCGCGCAGGCCCTCTCCAGCGACGGTGGCCGCAGCAACGCGACGCCGCCCAGGACGATGATGATCGCCGCCACCAGGGCGACGCCGATCAGACCCTGTTCCTGGTAAACGGCCAGCCAGCTGTTGTCGATCGGCAGCCCGCCGAACGACTTGTCGCCCAGGCCCATGCCGAACACCTTCTCCGCGGTCGTCCGGGGCGCTGCCAGCAGGGCCTCCCAGACCTTGGCCCGACCGGTGAGGTTGGAGAAGTTCTCCTGGCTCTGTCCGCGCAGGAACCACGCCTGGAGCGCGGAGCTGAACCCCACCGCGGCCACCGTGGCGCACAGCACCGTCCAGGTGAAGAACCGGCGGGCGGCGGCGCTGGTCAGGATGAGCGAGCCGATCGCCAGCGCAAGGCCGATGAACAGGCCGAGCGTGGCCGTCCGGGTGTGGGTCAACGCGAGCAGGACGAGTGACGGCACGATGACCACCGCCGCGCCGGCCCGGTCGGTTCTGCGGCCCAGTACGAGCAGCACGGTGAGCCCGATGATCACCGCGGCGTACTGTCCGATCTGCGGCGGGGTGAGCGGCCACAACGCGCCGACGAGGCGCCCGCCGTAGAGGTCGGGCAGGGCCGCGCCCGGTGAGATGGCCAGGCCGGCGGCCACCGATCCGAGCACCGCGAAGTACATCCGGATGTGGTGCCTGACGAACGTCAGGCCGCCGTCCCACCAGCGGCTGAGCAGCCACAGCGTGCCGACGAAGAGGGCCAGCCGGGCGCAGCGGAACAGCGCGCCGAACCCGGACTCCAGGTACACGCTGGAGATCACGCTCGGCACCAGCAGCAGGGTGAGCAGGAGCACATAGGCGCTGGCCCGGATGCGCAGCCGGCGATTGAGCGCGAGCGCCAGCGCGAACGCGGCGACCAGCGCGCCCATGGTGACCATCTGGATGAGGGAGCGGGGCAGCGGGACGATGGTCTTCGCCCCGGCGGAGCCGAGCGTGTTGAGGACCAGCAGCCCCCAGACGATTCCGACGGCCTTCGGTGTGCCGGCGGGGCGCGGTTCCGCGCCGTACTGCGTGCCCATCTCAACCACCGGCCCGTGGGTCGAGGGTGCTGCCCGCGTCCTGCCGGTGGCGCTCGCCCTGCCACTCCCCGAAGTCGATCACCCGGCTCGTGTCCTGGGCGACGAACTTCCACGGTCCGAGGTAGACGTTGTCGTGCCAGCGGTTGTCCTGCTTGTGGGTGATCGCCTCGGCCACCTTCTCGCCCTGGTACGGCGACCAGTCCGGGTAGGTGCCGTAGTTGGCGAGGACCGCCATGCGGTCGCACTTCTCCGTGCACTTGACGACGGACTTGTCCAGCACGAAGCGGTTGTCGTGGATGTCCACCCGCTGGGTCTTCCACCGGCAGTCGGCGTAGAGCGGCGCCTTCGCGATCGCCGGCCGGGCGCAGCGGTCGGTGTCCTTCACCAGCAGGGTGCAGTCACCGGACGAGGTGTTGGCCGGGCTGTTGCAGAACCGGTCGGCGTTCTCCCACAGGGTGATCCCGGACCAGTTGTTCTCCAGTACGTTCCGATAGACCTCGATCTTGTCCGTACGGGCTCGGACCCGTGGCTCGCCGCCGGACTCCGACACGTAGACGGTCGCGAACGGGAAGCTGTCGCCCGCTGTGGCTTCCCTGCGGCCCTCGACCCAGTTGTTCCGCCGGATCGTGTTCTTCCGGATGACCGCGTTGTAGCTGGTCTCATAGATCAGCGCGGCGCCGTCGTTGGCCTCGATCACGTTGTTCTCGATGCGGAAGTCGTTGTTGTTGGTGTCCGCCCACAGCCCTGTGCCGCGGTTGTCGTGCACCCAATTGCCGCGTACGTCGGCGCCGTTGACGGCCCAGAACTTGATGCCTCCCGTGCAGCCGCAGCCCTCCCGCCGCCGCTCCCAGTCGCCGGTGTTGTTGCCCACGATCTCGTTGCCCTCGATCACCAGGCCGGTGATACGGCCTCCGCCCTTGTACGCGTTCATGCCGTACTGACCGTTGTCGCGCAGACAACTGGCGCGGACCTGCTGGCGGGCACCGGCCATCAGCCCGGCTCCGGAGTTGTTCTGGATCGTCGCGTGCTCGATCACCCACCCGTCGGCCGAGTCATGGTTGACCACGCCCTCGTTGTGCGGCGCGACGAAACCCTGCACGGTCAGGTGGCGGATGGTGACGTCGCGGGCACTGCCGCCGAACGCGTACTGGTTCTTCTTTCCGCCGTCGAGCACCGCGCCCGGCGCACCGAGGTAGCGGTTCCCCTTCTTGGGGATGACCTGGGCATAGCGGTCCGGGTCGAGCCTGTGCCTGCCCGGGCGGAGCCAGAACGTGGTGTTCACGGGGTTGCTCTTGGTCTTCGCCGCCAGGTCACCGACCACGGCGGGGTCGACCGTGACCGCGCCCGCCGGAGCCTTCGCCGGCCCGGCCGCGGGATTGGCGCACACCTGGGCCACGGGCGTGGACGACGGCTCAGCGGAAGGCTTTGCCCCGGCGTCCGACGTGCTGTCGCTGTCGCAGCCGGTCGCCGCCAGCAGGGCGAGCGCCAGCGGTGCCGCCGCCAACCCCCAGTGCCGCCGCCTCTTGATCCCCACGCGTCCTCCCCTAAGCAGCCTGGGCGAAGTCCGCTGCGGTTCGGCAGCGCCCCAAAGGGGCGCGGGGCTGTATCCAAATATGCGGCTCCGCCGCGATGGGGGTCCCCCCGGGTTCGAGCGAAGCCGAGAACTTGAGGGAGCGACCAGCCACGACGGCGCCGCAGACGATCGACGGCCCATCACCGCACTTCCCGCGGAGTGCTTAGGGGGCCGCGGAACCTGAGCACGGTGGTGAAGCCCTCCGCGCCGTCGGCGAAGCCGGTGCCGAGCAGCGTGGTGGTGGGTTCCTTGCGCCCGAATCCGGCGGAGTACCAGCCCAGCGGCGGGTCGCTCTCGCCGCGATGCGCCCGCCAGTTCAGCCGGCCGGGCAGGTCGAGCACCGCGGAGCGGGCCTCGCCGTCCCGGGTCCAGGTGAGCTGTGCCTGGTTCCCCACCAGGTCCGCGGCGATCGCCGGGCCGAGGTGGAAGGCCAGGTGCACGGCCCGGCGATCGCCGTGTTGGCCGCGGACCTCGTCGACCACCCTCAACTCCTGGCTCTCAGCCGTCAGTTCCACCCGGCGGCGGTGCACGGAGCGCTGGTAACCGTCATGCTCGGCACACCAGCGGGCCACGCCTGTGTCGGATGGGTCCGCGACCAGGACGCGGCTCTTGGCATGCCGGGTCCACAGGAACGGGCCCCCGGAGACGGACTGGTCGGCGCCGTCCAGCTGCAGGGTGTTGTGGCCGAGGGTCGACCGGAAGTACTGCCGCCACTCGGGCTGCCCGTGGTAACAGAACGTCCCCGGGTCGGCGAGCACGTCGACCCCGTCGTGCCGGACCTCCACGGACAACGCGTCCGCGTGGGCGTGCGCGGCGATGGACAGGAAGCCGTGCGGACCACCGTCGCAGCGGCACCAGATCTCTTCCGGACCGCGCAGGATGGTGAGCCCCGCGTCGGCGAAGTGGGCCGGTCGGCTTGCCGGGCGGGTCACGGCCGGTGCCGTTCCCCTTTTCGCGTACGGCCGGATGAGCGCGGCCAGCAGCGGGGTGCGCACATCGGTGCCGGTCACCGCCGGCCACCAGTCGAGCCGGCCGAACACGGCGTTGCCGGTGGCCAGCAGCGAGGCCCAGCGGTCGGTGCCCGCGCCGTCCACGATCAGGCCGTGACCGTCGTCCGCGTCCCCCTGGCGCGGTGGCCGTAACCGGTTGTCGACGATGGCCGCGAGCGCGTCGGTCATCCGCAGCAGCACCAGCCGGACGGTCGTGGGGACCGGCACGTCGGCGGCATCCGCCTCAGCCACCGCGGCGAGGCCGAGCTCCAGCACGAGTCCGTGATACTCGGTGGCCAGCTCGCGGTTGAGGCCGGAGCCGAAGGTGTTGCCGCGCAGGTGCCGCTCCAGCGAGCGCAGCGCGCCGGCCCGCCAGCGCGCCGAGGAGGGGAACCAGTCGAAGGCGCAGGACGCGGCGAACTGCCCGGCGGCCTCGGCGATGACGTGGTTGTTCGCCGAGGACCCCCGGCTGGGGAAGGCGGCCAGCCAGCGCTGGTGGTGCCAGATCTGGTTCAGCGCCACCGGGTTGCCCTCGAACAGCCCGGCCGCGCCCGGCCAGCCGTCGAGCAGCCGGCGGATCCACACCCAGGACAGCATCCGGATGCCCAGCTCGATGCCGCTGATCCAGTGCACGCCGCGCAGCGGTGGGTTGGCCACCCACCACGACCGCAGGTGCTCGGCCACGCGCTCGGCGTACCGCTCGTTCCCGGTGATCGCGTAGGCGGCGGCGAGCTGGGTGAGGTACTGGTGCCGGGACAGCTCCCAGATCTGCTTGATGTCCCCTACCGCGTCCTCGTTCCGGTACGGCACGTCGAAGGCGTAGCCCCACGGAGCCCGGCGGCCGGTCTTCGGGTCGCGCCACCAGTCCGGGTCGTCCAAGTCGTCGCGGACGACCCCGAAGTACTCGGCGTGCCCGTACATCAGCCGGTCGGCCTCGGCGATGAGCCGTTTCGCGGCGTCCGGAGGCACTGCGGCGATCGTCCCGGCGGGCAGGACCGCGGTGAACCGGGCGTCGGTCACGCTCGGGCAGGCCGGCAGCGCCGACCGCCACCGGCGCCGGCGCACCGCGTCGCCCGCCCGGCCCGCGACCTCCTGCGGTCCCATCCGGGACAGCCGCCGCAGGTACCAGCCCGGACTCCCCGAGTTCACAGTCATCGCGGCTTCTCCAACGTCACCGGTGCACCGCCGGCCAGGCCGGTCTGTACGGCGAGGGTGGCCGCCGTGGTGGCGACCAGCGACTGAAGCGGCACCGGCATCGGCCCGCCGGTCCGCACGGCCTTGATGAACGAGGCCAGTTCGGCGTTCTGGCCCTTGTCGCGGGCCTTGGGGAGTCGCGAACTGACCCACTTCTTGCGGCCGTACACCGAGGCGCGGACGAAGTCGTCCAGTCGCAGCGCCTTCCCGTCCGCGACGAGGTCGAGGGTTTCCTTGGGGAGGCCGGCCGGGCCGGTGGTGACGTAGCTGATGGTGGCCGTGGACCCGTCCGGGTAGCGCAGTACGACCTGCATGTCCTCGTTGCCGGACGGGGCGACCGCGTACACCGAGACCGGGTCGGCGTCGAGCAGCCAGCTCGCCGTGTCGATGAAGTGCCCGCCCTCGCCGGCGAACCGCGAGCCCTCGCTGCCCTGTTGGAGGTACCAGCTGCCGTGCTGCAGCCGGCCCGCGTTGACCAGGTAGCGGAGGTTCGCCGGACCGGTCCGGGCGCCGAACCGCTTTCTGGCCTCCTGCAGCAGCGGCGCGAACCGGCGGTTGAAGCCCACCTGCAGCCGGTCGTTGCCGGACTCCTCCACCGCCGCGAGTACGTCGGCCAGTTCGTCCTCGGTCAGGGCCAGGGGCTTCTCCACGAACACGGTCTTGCCTGCCAGCAGTGCTCTTCGGGTCAGTTCGGCGTGCGAGCTGTGCCGGGTGACGACGAAGACCGCGTCGATGGACTTGTCGCCGAGTACGGCGTCGAGATCGGTGGTCGCCTCGGCGAAGCCGAACTTCCGTTGCGCGTTGGCCGCGGACAGCGCCGTCGTGGTGACGACGGTCGACAACTCGATGCCCTCGCGCCGTGCCAGGTGCGGCAGCAGCATCGACGTCGCGTAGTTTCCCGCGCCGACGAACGCGAGGCGCACCGGCGACTTGGCGTCCCGGGCCGGACTCCGCTTCACGCTTTTAGTGGACACAGCCACCGCGGGCACGGTCACCGCCGGAGCCGCCGCTTCCTCCGCTTTCCCGTCCTGTCGGGGGTAGCGGAACAGCACGGCCACGGCCTTCAGTTCGCCGTCCTTCAGGCGCTGGTACGTCTCGACGGCGTCATCGAAGTCGGCGACGTGGGAGACCAGGGGTTCCACATCGACGCTGCCGCGGGCGACGAGGTCGAGGAAGCACGCCAGGTTGCGGCGCTCGGTCCAGCGCACATAGCCGATCGGGTAGTCCCGGCCCTCCAGCTCGTACTCCGGGTCGTAGCGACCGGGGCCGTAACTGCGGGAGAACCGGACGTCGAGCTCCTTCTCGTAGTACGCGTTCCACGGCAGGTCCAGACGGCACTTGCCGATGTCGATCACCCGGCCGCGGTCCCGGCTCAACCGGGCCGCCAGTTCGACCGGTTGATTGCTGCCGCCGCCGGCGGCCAGGTACACCTGGTCCACGCCGTGACCATCGGTGAGCTCGGCGACGGAAGCCTCCACGGCCGCGGACGCGGGATCGCCGCAGGCCATCGCGCCCAGGCGCGCGGCGAGCTCGCAGCGCACCGGGTCGGGGTCGACGCCGACAACGCGGACTCCCGAGGCGGCGAGGAGCTGCACCACCAACTGCCCGATCAGCCCGAGGCCGATGACCAGCGCGACCTCGCCCAGCTGTGACTCGCCTTGGCGGACGCCCTGCAACGCGATCGACCCGACGGTCCCGAAGGCCGCGTGCCGCGGCGCGAGGCCGTCCGGCACCGGGGCGTAGAGGTTCTTCGGCACCCAGTTCAGCTCGGCGTGCAGCGCGTGCTCATTGCCGGCGCAGGCCACGAGGTCGCCGACCTTCACATCGTCGATCCCGGCGCCGACCTGCTCGACCACCCCGCACAGCGAGTAGCCCAGCGGCGTGTAGGAGTCCAGCTTGCCCATCACCTTGCGGTAGGTGGCGGGCACCCCGTTGGTGGCCACGCTCTGCATGACCTTGGCCACCTGGTCCGGCCGGGAGCGGGCCTTGCCCAGCATCGACATACCGGCCTCGGACACCTTCATGAGCTCGGTCCCGGTGGAGATCAGCGAGTAGGCGCTGCGGACCAGCACACCGCCCGGCTTGCACCCCGGCACCGGAACGTCGAGCACCGCCAGCTCGCCGCTCTTGTAGTTCTGCACAACCTGTTTCACCCGAAGTCCCCTTGTTTCTACGCCGTCTTCTACGCCGTCGAGCGAGTGCTCTGGCCGGACCCGGACGTCGCGTCGCGATACCAGTACTCGAGCGTCAGCACATGCCACAGATGCTTGGAGAAGTCCCGCTGCCCGGCGGCGTCCTCGGCGACCATCCGCGCCAGCGCGTCGCGGCGCAGGAACCCGGAATTGACCAGCAGGCCGTCGTTGACCACCTCGCGCACCAGCGGTGCCAGATCCCGGCTCATCCAGGCGCGCAGCGGGGCGCTGAACAGGCCCTTGGGCCGGTAGACGATCTCCCGGGGCAGGACCGAGGTGGCCGCCTCCTTGAGCACGGCCTTGCCCTGCCGTCCGACGATCTTGCGATCGCCGGGCACGGCGAACGCCGCCTTGACCACCTCGACATCCACGTACGGCACCCGTACCTCGGTCGACGCGGCCATGCTCGACCTGTCCGTGTACGCGAGGTTCAGACCTGGCAGGAACATCCGGGCGTCGGTCAGGCACATGCGGTTGACGAAGTCGTCGAGGTCGTTGTCCTGGTAGGTGTCCGCATGTTCGGTCAGCACGTCGTCGACCGTCCCGGCCAGGTCCGGGTCGAGCAGGCCCAGCAGCTCGTTCTGGTCGTACATGGTGTAGCTGCGCCGGAACGCGGTCTCCTCCGGCAGATCGGCGAAGGAGAGGAACCGCTTCGCGAAGCGCACCGACCGGTACCCGCGGCGGGACGTGGCGACCGGCAGCCGGTCCACGGCCCTGGACAGTCCGCGGCGCAAGGGCCGCGGGACGCGCTGGTAGCGCAGCGCGAGCAGGTTGGCCAGGTGCTTGCGGTACCCGGCGAACAGCTCGTCGGCGCCCATCCCCGAGAGCATCACCTTGACCCCGGCCTCCCGGGCGGCCGAGCAGATCAGGAACGTGTTGATCGCGGCGGGGTCGCCGATCGGCTCGTCCAGGTGGTACGTCATCTGCGGCAGCAGGTCGAGCACGTTCGGGGCGATCTCGATCTCGTGCAGATCGACGCCGAACTGCTCGGCCACCTGCCGGGCGTAGCGCAGGTCGTCCGGCATGGCCTCGAACTTGGCGTCCTCGGCGCGGAACCCGATCGTGTAGGCGGAGATCCCGGGTTGGTGGCGGGCGGCCAGCGCGGTCAGGTAGCTGGAGTCGAGGCCGCCGGAGAGGAAGGTCGCCACGGGTACGTCGGAGAGCAGGTGCCGCCGGGTCGACTCCTCGACGATGGCGGCCAAGTCCGGCCGCTCGCCGCTGCGGGCCCGCTCCTGGCCCTCGGCGGCGACGTCCCTCAGGTTCCAGTACCGGCCGCGCTCCACCCGGCCGTCGGGCCGGCACCTGAGCCAGCTTCCCGGCGGCAGCTTCTCCGCCTCGCGGAACGCGCACCGTGAGTCCGGCACCCAGTAGTAGAGCAGCGAGGCCACCAGCGCCGCATGGTCCACCTCCAGCGACCCGCCGGTCACGGCCGCGAGCGCCTTGAGCTCGGAGGCGAACACCAGACCCGCGCCGCGCCGGAGCAGGAACAGCGGCTTGACGCCCAGCTGGTCGCGGGCCAGCACCAGTTCACCGGTGCGCTCGTCGAAGATCCCGAACGCGAACATGCCGCGCAGCCGGGGCAGACAGTCCGTGCCCCAGCGCCGCCACGCCTCGAGGAGCACCTCGGTGTCGGAGGTACCGCGGAAGCGCACCCCGGCGGCTGCCAGCTCGGCACGCAGCTCGGGCGCGTTGTACAGCTCGCCGTTGTAGGTCAGGGCGAGGCCGTCCGAGACCATCGGCTGGGCGCCGGTCTCGGACAGGTCGATGATGGCGAGGCGGCGGTGCCCCAGCTGCACTTCGCTGTCACCGACGGGGTGGCCGTACCGGCCCGCCCCGTCCGGACCGCGGTGGGTGAGGGTCTCGGTGAGCCGGTCGGTCACGACCTTCCCGTCCGGCCATCGGTAAGTACCTGCGATGCCACACATGTGCTACCGCGCCTCCTGGTCGTTGTCCGGGACCCGTGCGGCCCCCATCGGCAGCCGCTCGGTCCGCCGCGGGCCGGTGCCGTTCTGCCGCACCGGCCGCTCGCTCCGGCCGCGCAGCGCGGTGTGCAGCCCGTCCCACAGCGTGCCGTCGGTCCGGTCCCGCGGATCGGGGTCGATCAGCACCACACCGATCACCGGAATGCGCTGGTCCGCGAGTTGCCGCGCCACGGTGTGCAGCCATGCGGCGCTGCCGTGCCCTGCACGCACGACGAGCACGGTCTGAGTGCCGAGGTACTGGAGGTCGGTCCACGCCGTGCCGGGCGCCACCGAACCGACGCCGATCCGGCGCTCCTGAGGCGACAGGGCCGCGGCACGCTCGCCGCTGACCACGGTGGGGTCTGACGGCTTCGGGCGGCGGCCTGCGAGCTGCGGGCCTGGCAGGCCGTCGATGACGGCCACCGGTCCGTCCGCCGCCATCGCCCTGGCGAGGTCCAGGGCGATCACGCTCGTGCTGCGCGCACAGCCCAGTTCCAGCAGCGACACCGGTTGCGCGGAGCCGCGCGCGATGCGGGCCAGGGTCGCGGTGAGCCGTTCGCGTGTCACCCGGGTCCGCCGGCGCTGCCACCGCTTGCCCGACCGGCGGGGCAGCTCCGCGATGACCGAGGCGCCGAGGTTCGCCGCGATGTCCCGGCGCAGCACGGGGCGGTCCGCCACCACCGTGCCGACCGCGGCCAGCGCGAGCCCGAGGACGAGCCCGAGGACGAGCCCGATCGCGGCGTCGGTGACAGCGGCTTTGGGCAGGGAGTGCCGCACCGCGCGCGGGGCGTCCACGATCTGCGTGGCGGCGACGACCCTGGGCGTGCCGGTGCGCGCCTCCGCGGCGCGCTGGTCGAATTCGGCGATCCGCGAGTTGAGTTCGGCCCGGCGGGCGAAGAGCGACTCGATGCTCGCCGACGCTTCCGGGTCGCTCTCCGGCGATCGGTCTCCGATCTCCTTGTTGACCTGGGCCAGCTCGTCCCGCATGCGGTCACGCTGGTCCAGCAGGGCCTTGGCCTCGGCCTGCGCGGTTTCCTGCATCCGCCGCACATGGTCCGCGACGAACGCATCGGCCAGCGCCTTGGCCCGGGCCACCGCGTCCGCGTCGCTGTCACCTGTCACATCGATCTGCAGCAGGTTGTTGGTCAGGCCGGTACCCCGGTAGTCCCGCATGAAGTCCTCAGGTTTTTCCGGGGACTTGAGGGACCGCAGGGCCAGCTCGGCGATCCGCGTGGTCCCCAGCAGCTCGACGTCGGTGCGGATCAGCGTTCCGGTGTCGTTCGGCTGGTCCTCCTTGTGCGCGACCAGCACCTTGGTCACCGCGGTCGGCGGGGGCGGCATCAGGACCGCCACAGCCGCGCCGGCCAGCAGGCCGAGGAGCGCCATGGCGCACCAGAGGCGACGGCGCCTGCGGACCGCGACCACCAGCGCCTGCAGGTCGAGGAGCGGAGCGGTGGCCGACGACTCCGACGTCGTACTCGTCATCACGCTGAACCTCCCGTCGCGCCGCGAACCGCGAGGGCGGGAGTGGCATTGTCCGGAGGAGGGCCGGCGGACCGCGTCGTCGGACGGGCCCGGACCGTGCCGGCGAGGACGATGCCGACGACCTCATGCCTGCCGTCCGCACACGCCTCGGCGAGGCCGGCGAGTTCCTCCGCGGTCCAGCTGTCCGCGCTGAGGACGACCAGGGCACCGGACTCGGTGTCGCGGTCCGGAACGATCGGCCGGTCCACCGAGACCTCCACCACCCGCAGCAGCGGATCGCTCTTGGCCTCGGCGACGAGCTGCGCCGCGGCCCGGCGGGCGATCTCGTCGCCGTCCGGTACGACGACCAGCAGCCGCCGGGCCGCCGGCAGCCGGTCCCGGAGGCGAGCGCACACCCGCCGGTAGCGGATCCGTCGGCCGGCCTCGTCACCGGACCTCTGCGGGGTCGGCAGGTCCCACCGGGTGTCGGCGCCGAGGAGTCGGCGGATCCGGGCGCGTAGGCCACGGTCTTCCGGCCGGTGCGCGCGGCGCGGTTCCTCGGGCACGTCGACGGTGCCGAGGAGCGTCGAGCCCAGGGCTGCGGCGATCTCCGGTTCGGTGCGCAGTCGGCGGTTCATCCGTGCGGCGGCGAGATGGCCGATGACCGCGAGCAGGAAGAACAGCACCGCCCCGCCGACGATGAGCTGCATCCTCGTCGGCGGCGCCTCGCCGGTCGGCCGGGCCGCCGGCCCCATGACGACCATGCCGGCCTTGTCGGCCGCCGGGTCGGCCTGGTCCAGCTTCGTCATGGCCTCTTCCAGCGAGGTGCGCAGCTTCTCGAGCGCGGTGCGGGCCTGCACGCTCTCCACGGTCTGCCCCGGATCGGCCGCATTGGCCAGGTCGGTGATGCGGCGGTTGGTCTCCTCCACCTGCTGCCGCAGCGCCTCGGGCGCCGTGGCCGCTTCGGAGTCGGTGCCGCCGCCCGCGATCTGTGCGGCGAACTGGACGAACTGCCGGGCCACTTGGTCGGAGAGCTGCTGCGCGCGCCGCGGGGTGTCGGCCGTACCCGAGATCTTGATGATGTTCCCGTCGGCGGCCTTGGCGGTCACTCGATCCCGCAGCTCGGCGCCGCTGACGCCCCTCCAGCCGAGCGTGGCGGCCACGCGGTCGACCACCGTGGAACTGGTCGCGATGTCCACCTGAGTCAGCAGCTCGCGCTCTTCCCACTGCCCCGGCAGCAGTACGGAAGCCGACGTCGTGTACCGCGGCGGAAACACCAACGAGGTGCCATAGCCGACGAGCGCGCCGACGACGGCGAGGACGGCGAGAAGCCGCCGACGCCGACGGAATATCCGCCCGATGGTGACCAGGCGTATCGTGTCCTCGCTCAACTGCGCTGCCTCTTCCCTGTGCGGACCGGGCCGCCCGGCGACACCGGGGTGTGGTCGCGGCAGGCAGCGGCGTAGGCGGCGAGCAGCGACGCTTGCGAGTTCCGCCAGGAGAGCGGTCCGCTGATCCGCTCCTGGCCGATCTTGCCCATCCGGGCCCGCTTCTCCGGATCGTCGAGGAGCAGCGCGATGAGCTCGGCGAACTCGGCCTCGTCGTTGGCGGACGCGTAGACGGCGGCGTCACCGGCGGAGACGCGCGCCTCCTTCAGGTCGAACGAGACGATCGGCCTGCCCATCGCCATGTACTCCAGGACCTTGTTCATGGTCGACACGTCGTTGAGCGGATTGCGCGGGTCGGGGGAAAGGCACACGTCCGCGGTGGACAGGTAGCGCACCAGGTCGGCGTCCGGGATGCGTCCGGTGAACTGCACCTGTTCGGAGAGATCGAGCCGCCGGGACAGCTCCACCATCGCGTCGAAGGCGTCGCCGGCACCGACGAACACCGCGTGCCAGTCGGACCGCCCGAACTCGTCGCGCAGCTTCGCGAGGGCCCGCAAGGCGTAGTCGACGCCGTCCTGCGGGCCCATGACGCCGAGGTAGCACAGCAGATGAGGCTTGCCGCGCTTCAACTCCGGCTCGGGCGGCACCGGTTGGAACCGCTCGATGGCGGGCGCGCTGCGCACCACGAAAACGTCCTCCGGCCGCCGACCGCCACGGCTCATCGCGACGTCCCGGTAGCTCTCGTTCGTGGCGAGGACGACGTCCGCGGCCCGGTAGGTCCGCCGTTCCAGCGCGCACACGGCGCGGTAGAGCAGATCCTCGCCGCGGTCGAACCGGGAGAGGTACAGCTCGGGTACCAGGTCGTGCTGGTCGAAGACGAACCGCGCCCCGCGCCGCTTCAGCCACAGTGCGGGCAGGAACAGCAGGTCGGGCGGGTTGCACGCGTGGACCACGTCGACCGGCCCGACCTTGCGGGCCAGCCGGGCGGTGTGCCACAACGCCGATCCGTACTCCCGCAGGTAGCCGGCCGGTCCTCCGGTGGCCGCGCGCAACGGGTAGCGGTGGATCCGCACCCCGTCGATCACGGCCTCCGGCTCCGTGTCCCGCTTCTCCCCGCGGGGACAGATGACGTGCACCTCCCAGCCCGCGTCGCGCAGCGTCGTGCACTCCTGCCACACCCGCCGGTCGAACGGCACCGACAGGTTCTCCACCAGGATCAGCGCGCGCCGGTTCGACCCGTCGCCGCTGGTTGCGTTACCAAGCAAGGCCTATGTACCCCGGTTCGGTCCGGCGCGCGTCGGCGTCGGGAAGGTGGATGAGGTCGACGATCACCGGGCCGTCGCCATGGGGCAGCGCCGACAGCACGGCCGGATCCCTGGTTCCGACCAGGCACACCTCGGCGTGCTCGAGCACCTCGTCGACGGAGTCCGCGAGCAGCTGCGCGAGGTGCGGCAGCCGGGTCTCGATGTACTCGCGGTTCGCGCCCATCAGCCGGGAGAGGCTCACGTTGGCGTCGTAGATCTTGAGGTCGTACCCCTTGCCGAAGAGTCTCTCCGCCAGCTCGACGAGCGGGCTCTCGCGGAGGTCGTCGGTGCCGGGTTTGAAGGACAGCCCGAACATTCCCACCTGGCGCTTGCCGGTGCGCTCGACCAGCTCCACCGCGCGCTGCAGATGTGCGGAGTTGGAGGGCAGCACGTGGGCGAGGATGGGCACCGAGATGTCGGCCCGCTGCGCCGCGTGGACCAGGCTGCGCAGGTCCTTGGGCAGGCAGGAGCCACCGAAGGCGAAGCCGGGCCGCAGGTAGGCGGGGCTGATGTTCAGCTTGCGGTCGGCCAGGAAAACGTCCATCACCTGGTGCGAGTCCACCCCGAGCGCCTGGCACACCGCGCCCAGCTCGTTGGCGAAGCCGATCTTGAGGCCGTGGAACGCGTTGTCCGCGTACTTGATCGCCTCGGCCGTCGGGACCGGCACCCGGAACACCTCGCCGGGCAAGCCGTCGTACAGGGCCAGCACCGCGTCCCCGCTTGCCGGGTCGAGTTCGCCGATGACGGTCTTGGGCGGGTCGAAGAAGTCCCGCACGCTCGTGCCCTCGCGCAGGAACTCCGGGTTGACCGCGACCCCGATGTCCACCCCGGCCGTGCCACCGACGTACTTCTCCAGGATCGGTACCAGCAGGTTCAGGCAGGTACCCGGGAGCATGGTGCTGCGGAACACGACGGTGTGCCGTCCGCCCCGCTCGGCCAGCGCGGCACCGATCTGCTCGGTGACCCGCTCCAAGTAGGTGGTGCACAGGCTGCCGTTGGGCTCCGAAGGCGTGCCCACGCAGACCAGCGACACCTCGCTGCCCATGACCGCCTCTCGGACGTCGCCGGTGGCGCGTAATGCTCCGGTCCGCACGACCTCCGCGACGAGCTCGCCGATCCGCTCCTCGACCACCGGGGCCTTGCCGTCGTTGACCAGGTCGACCTTCACCTGGTTCACGTCCACGCCGATGACCTCGTGACCCATGCTGGCCAGGCACGCGGCCGACACACAGCCCACGTAGCCGAGCCCGAAAACGCTGACCTTCATGATCCGTCCCTCCCCCCGGGCAGGCCCTTTTGGCCTGCGGTCCGCGCACGCACCGAACGACAACCCCCGCGCATCAATAGGCCCCCTGCCCGTGCAGCACCGCACGCAGCGTCTTCCACAAGATCACCGCGTCCAGGGCGAGCGACCAGTCCTCCACGTACCGCAGGTCGAGGCGGACCGCCTCCTCCCACGGCAGGTCGCTGCGTCCGCTGATCTGCCACAGGCCGGTGAGCCCGGGCTTGACCAGCAACCGCCGCCGGATGTCCGGGCCGTACGCAGCGCACTCCTCCGGCAACGGAGGCCGCGGACCGACGAGCGACATCGATCCGGAGAGCACGTTGAAAAGCTGCGGAAGCTCGTCGATGGAGTACCGGCGCAGCACCGCTCCCACCCGGGTCACCCGCGGATCCCGGCGGAGCTTGAACAGCAGCCCTGCACCCTCGTTGCGGTCGGCCAGGGCGGCACGTGCCTTGTGAGCCCCGGCGACCATGGTGCGGAACTTGAACATCGTGAACTCGCGGCCGCCCTTGCCGACCCTGCGCTGGCGGTAGAACACCCCGCCCCGGCTGTCCGCCACCACGAGCAACCCGACGAGCACCAGCAGCGGCGCGAACAGCACCAGCAGGACCGCCGCGCCCATCCGGTCGGCGACCTCTTTGACCGCCCGGCGCCCCCCGGTGAAGGTCGGCATGCTGACCCGCAGCAGCGGTATCCCGAGCACCGCGTCGACGTGCAGCCGCGGGCCGGCCACCTCCATCAGCACGGGGGCCACGATCATCTCGGCGTCGCTGCCTTCGAGGTTCCAGGCCAGCCGCTGCAGCCGGTCCGGTGACCAGTGCGGGTCCGCTGTGACCGCGACGACACGGTAGCCGTCGCGGCGGACGTGGCTCGCGACATCCGCCAGTCGGCCGACGACCGGCACTCCGTCCAGGTGGTCTCCGTCGAGCCCGAGTCCGTCCGGCGTGCACACCGCCTCCACCCGCCAGCCGAGGTGCGGGAACTTGCGGGTTCGGTTGATCAGGTCGCGCACGGTGGCCGGGCTCCCGGCAGCGAGCACCGGTCTCAGGCACCGTCCTTCGTTCCGCTGTCTGTGCAGCCGGAGGCGGAGCAGATACCGGGCGGTCATGGTGATGAGCGCGATCGCGGGGATCGCGACGAAGATCCAGAGCTTGATGTTGCGCGAGGTGAGGGCTATCCCGCCGAGTGCCAGTACGACGGTCGCCGCGAACAGTGCGCGTCCGAGCCGGCGGAATTCCTCGGCACCCTGGCCGAGCACGGCCGGAGCCCACGACCGGCTCACCGCCAACGCTCCCAGCACCAGCAGCTCGGTACAGAATGCGAGAATTCCCCATTTCTCGTGCCAGTTGGCCGCGTCCCGGGCCCCGAAGAAGTTGCCGATCGCCGCCACCACCAAGGCGGTGGCCACCGTGTCGCTGGTGATCACGGCACGGCGGTACCGCTGCTCCCATTCGATCGCGGGCTGGCTGATTGCCCCACTCGCCAGACCCCCGCGCGC
Organism: Streptomyces sp. DG2A-72; assembly: GCF_030499575.1. Taxonomy (NCBI): domain Bacteria; kingdom Bacillati; phylum Actinomycetota; class Actinomycetes; order Kitasatosporales; family Streptomycetaceae; genus Streptomyces; species Streptomyces sp. DG2A-72. Next base: position 9,201,812 of record NZ_JASTLC010000001.1, on the reverse strand, counting down.
CGACGAAAAAGGGTCGACTAATCCCCCCTGCCGCACAGAACCCCCCCGGTCCCCAGTGGTACGACGTGGTCGCCAAACACCGTTCCTCCCCCCGGGAGGCCCCCGCCCCCCGCATGATTCCTCCCCTCGGGAGGCCCCCCGCCCCCCGCGCCGCACTGTTCCCCTCCCCGCGGGCGACTCCTGCCCGCGCACGACATCCCGGCTACTGCAGCGCTACGTGTACAACCCGCCCCGGCGGCAGCAGACTCGTACGTCCTGTCGGCCACTCGAGGTGCGCAGGAACCCGTCGAAACCCCGGATGCTCCCCGCGCCCAAGGCCCCTCTCGGGCTCCACAAATTGATCACCCCCACGTCTGGCGCCGGAAACGCGATGCGTTGTTCGCAGCGGCAGACCTATAGATCATCATTTGTCGCCTCGTGTCCCGCATGTGAAGCAAGGTCAATCTAGACCATCGAACCCAGTCTGGAGAGGGGGACGTGAGTAATTTGTGCTGAAACTTTGAAGCCGTATCCACAGATCATTCACCTCCCACGACTGCCTCGGCGACGAGGACATGCCCTCTGACCTGTGATGACGAGACGTCTCCGGGGTGCCGACACCGGCAACCCCGAGGCGTGGCCGCCCTACCAACTGGCCGCGCTCGGGGCCGATTCGGCGGAATTTGCCTGCCGGGAGCCCGCCCGATCCGGTTCAGTGGCCCAAAAGCCTTCGCACGTACGCGTTGGTGAAGCGCCGGTCGGGGTCGAGCCGGTTGCGCAGCGCGGTGAACTCGGCGAAACGCGGATAGACCTCGGCGAAGTGGCCGACGTCGCGGGTGTGGAGTTTGCCCCAGTGCGGGCGTCCCTCGTGCGCCATGAAGATGTGCTCCGCTTTTGCGAAGTACTCACGGTAAGGGGTGGGTTCCGCGGTACACGTGGACGGCTATGCAGGCGCTGTCGCGTCGGACGCGGTGGAGAGGGTGATGTCGTCCGCGGGCGCGGTGCGTACCTCGACGGGAAAGCTGGTACGCAGATCGAAGCGGTCGACCATGGCCTTGAGCTCGCGGAGGGTGTCGAGGCCGGCCTCGCGCAGGACGGCGTACCCCACGATGCGCTTCCTCGGCGCCACCACCTCCGGCGACCACGGAACGGCCCTTCACGCCTTCTCCCTCGACGCCCATAACCTGCCAACCCCCTGGCCGACTTCGGCCCCGACATCGGCGCGCACCACTGATAGAACACCAAGAACGAACACGAGCCCCTTCCCCACCGACATCCACAGGCCCCTGGGCGCCGGCTATCCGCCGGCCCAGGAAAGGACGAGGACGCCGTGATGACCACGCCCAGCACGCGAGCCGCCCTGAGAACCAGCTACCAGGCCGACCTCGCCGACGGAACGGCCCGCTTTCTGGAGCCGCGCCGCCCTGACTGCCCCTGGTGCGGCTCAACGACCCTTCAAGTCCACCTGACCAGCCCCGACTTCATTCAAGCCAAGCCCGGTTCGTTCACGCTGGAACGGTGCCGCGACTGCAGACACATATTTCAGAACCCCCGACTGAACGCCTCCGGCCTTGAGTTCTACTACCGGGACCTCTACGACGGGCTCGGTGCCAAGAGCGTCGAGTTCGGTTTCAGCTTGATGCGCAAGCTCTACCAGCGACGCGCCCGCATGCTCCAGCCATACACCACGCCCCGCGCCTGGCTGGATGTCGGCACGGGCTACGGGCATTTCTGCCACACCGCCAAGCAGATCTGGCCACAGACCACCTTCGCGGGCCTGGACCGCGGCGACGGAGTGCGAGAAGCCCAACGCCGTGGCTGGATCGACGACGCTCACCAAGGCTCGTTCCCCGACCTCGCCGACACCCTCACCCACCGCTACGACGTGGTGAGCATGCACCACTATCTCGAGCACACAATCGACCCGATCGCTGAGATCCGCGCCGCCGCACACGTCCTGCCCCCCGGCGGACACCTCCTCATCGAGGTACCCGACCCCGAATGCGCCGGGGCCCGCCTCCTCGGCAAGTACTGGTCACAGTGGGTGCAACCCCAGCACCTGCACATGTTCCCCGTCGGCAACCTCAAACAGGCCCTCGCCGCCAACGGCCTCTCGATCTTGACCGTCGAGCGCAGACGAGCCGACCTTGGACTGGACTTTCTGTTGGGCGCCAAAAGGCTTCTTTCCACCCTCGCCCAGGACCCACGCCGCCCCTGGGTACCTCGCCCACCCACCACAACCGACCACGCACGATGGGCCGCCGCGCTGCTCCTCGCCCTGCCTGCGCTGCCGGCCGGCCTCCTGCTCGACCTGACTGTCCGCCCGCTGCTGCCACGCCACAGCAACGCCTACCGCATCCTCGCCGCGAAGGCCCCTGCCCAGTCCACCGGCACCAGCGCCAACCGAAGCCCGCAGTCACCCGACTTGTGAGCACCGGGCCTGCTCAAGCGCCCGCACCCACAGCACCCCACATAACCCCTTCACCGGACTGAGCTTCCGCCGACCCGGCAGTCGGCCTGCGACCACCAGCCTTCCGGGAACGGGAAAAGCCGCCCTCCCGTAAACGGGAAAACGGCCTCCGACCTGCGAAAACCAAAGTCGGTAGACAGGACCGCCTCGTCGACTCACGCACCGCCTTCCGCTCCTCGAGGGGAACCGCGACGGCACTGGCGACAGAAGGCGGACGGGCAGTGGTCCGGGCCGTGGTACCGCGTTCTGGCCCGTGACGCAGCGTCGTGCCGCGGAGTTGGTCGGCCGCGGTGACGCCGAGCGCGTGAGGTCGGAGCTCGTGCGGCTCGATCGCACCGCGCAAGCCTCCTCGATCGGCCAGGCCAAGCCGCGCCGCCTTCCGCGCCCGCGGGGATGGCCTCGCGCAGCGATGCGTGCCGCCATGGCGTACATTCTGCTCCCGCACCCGCGGGGATGGTCCCGAGGCCGCCGGGCCCTGCGGTACAACGCGGTGCTCCTCGCACTCGCGGGGATCGTCCTGCGCACGTCTCACCCAGGGCGCCTTGCCATTTCTGCTCCAAGCACCCGCGGCGAGGGCCAATGAAGATCAGCCATGACTTCAGTCGTGCGATGCCGCGCTCGACCGGCGCCCGCGCTGCGGACAGCGCGCGGTTGACGGTTTGCTGGGTGGGGGTGAGGTCACGGCCCGGCGGGCGTCTGAGGGGTGTCGTCACCCACGGGCCGGCTCCTGTGTAGGCGCGGTCGGCGAGGACCGGGACGCCCTGGGCGTTCGCAGATCCGGATGATCCGGTGGGTGCGGGCCGCTGTGAGGTCGTGCGCGCGGCCGGGCAGCACGGGCGAGATCCACAGCAGCCGCCCGGCTGTCGCCGACCCTGTCGCACTCCGCGAGAATGCCGTCGAGCAGGACGTAGTCGGGATCGGTCTCGCGCAGCGCCTTGAGCAGGCCCGGTGCACATTCTGCGAGCAGGCTGATCACCGTGGTGGTGCAGGCGTGGGCGGTGCCCACCGAGATACCGAAGCCGGCGGCGATCTGGGCGAGGGTGTCGTGCCGGCGCAGGTACACCAGGCCGACCAGCGCACGCTGGTGCGGCGGGAGTTTGCAGCGACGGTCACCCTCGCGGGTGACGATGAGCATGGTGACCCACTCGGCCAGGGCGTGGGGCAGGTCGAGTGCGGCAGAATGCGGAACCAACGCGGCTCCCGTGCCTGTGGGTTGAGACTTCGAACACCTCCCCCAACGGCACGGGCGCCTCGTGCGTTGCGCACACCACCAGCGTCACTCGATCAGAGGCCATGCTGAAAAGGCTCACTGTCTACGTATCGGTGGCGTCACCGTGTGTCAGAGCCTGGACTACGGTGAGCAGGGCACCCTTCCGTACGGGCTGAAGACGCGTCCTTGGCGGCGTAAGTGTCGGCATCGCCTTCGGCGGTGGTGTCGGTGGCGGATGTGAGCGGGGTTGCGGGGGGGCTCCCGGTGACCGTGCGGTCGCGTGCCGTCAGACGCACCATGACGTCCTGCAGGGGGCGCAGCGAGATCACCGGCGAGCCGTACCACAGTGCGTGACCGAGGTCGACGACCGCGCGCATGCTCGCTTCGTCGGTGACGTCCAGGCGCAGCGTCCGGATTCCTTCGGCCGCCAGGCCGGTCAGGGTTTCCGGCCTGCGTGCCGTGGCGTACACGGTCAGACCGGCCCGATGCATCCGCAGTGCGCAGGCGCGGCCGATCCCGGAGGAACAGCCGGTGATCAGCACCGGCAGGGGCGTCGTCATCCCAATTGAGACGTTGACAGGAAAAAAATTCAGGGGGCTGCAGCAAAAGGCCGCTCATACGCTCGAGAAAGGTAGTTTATGTACCATCGAATCGTTGCCGCCAAGCTCCGTAAAGCTTTTGCCGACATCAATGCCGGAAACTGGCAGTCCATGGTGGACACGCTGGCACCCGATTTCACCTACGTGTTCTACGGTGAGCACGCCCTTTCGGGCGAGCGGCATACGGTCGAAGCGATGAGCCTGTGGTGGCAGCGGGTCTTCAGGCTGATTCCCGACGCCGGTTTCGAGCCGCTGGAAATCGTCATTTCCGGCGGCCCCTGGCTGACCAAGGTGGCGACCCGCGTACGCGTCGGCGGGCCGTTGCCCGACGGTACGCGCTACGACAACATCATGACCCAGTTCATGTATCTGAAGTGGGGCAGGATCACCGAGATCCACACCCTGGAGGACACCGTCGTCCTCCAGCGGGCGCTGGACTCCATCGCCGCCTCCGGCAACGCGGAGGCACACGCCGAGCCCATCACCGACGCGTACGCCGTACGCTCCGGCCGGCAGGACTGAAGAACGGCACCGGACTCCGAGCCGAGGAGCCGGGGGAACGCGGCCGACCCCGGCACCACCAGGTGCCGGGGCCGACGCCGTCATCCCAGGGCGCCCAGCTGCTTGGCGAGTTCGAGCCCGTCCAGCGAGAACCAGCTCTCCACGATCTTCCCGTCGTCGAACGCGTCGATCACGATGCCGCTGACGGCGAACTCCCGGCCGATGGCCGGCGCGCCCTCGTAGGACTCCCCGGTGTGGGTGCCGCGTGCGGTGAACCGGCTGACGACCTTGTCGTCCTCCAGGATCCAGTCGTCGACGGTCACGTGGAGGTCGGGGAAGGACGCGCGCTGGAGCCGCACCCACTCCTTGAGGTGCTCGACGCCCTCCTTGCCGTTCGGGGCCGTTCCATGGCTGATGTGGCCGTCGCCGGCGCCCTCGTAGATCACATCGAGGTTGCCCTTGTTGAGGCAACTCCTCGTATTAGCGCTCCAGTACGGCCTTGTTCTCCAGCAGCTTCGACATCTTTACCTTCCCTGGTTTCTGTTTCTTCTCAGCAGCGGTAAGTGGAGTAATTCACTGGGACATTCGAGCCGCGACATTTGAACCGTGTCATTCGAAAGGGCAGCGGACAACCGTTTCCGATCGGCCCGCGAAGGCCCGTGACGGTCATGACGGGAGCCCTCGTTTCCGCGTTCTTCACTTTCCATACCCCGAGGGTCGGATCCACCTCGATGAGGGAATCTCCGCGCTCCTCGGAATGGAGTGCGATACGACCGAGGACCAGCGGGTCCTCAGCGACCGAAATCCCTTCGCTCTGTCTGGCGCCCGCCCGGACCACGTTCTCCAGCGCGGAGACGGAAAGCGCGGTGCGCGGGGCGTGGAGCGTCGCCCACAGGTCGTTGGGGGTGGCCGCCGCATACGTGGTCGCGCTGCCCAGGAAGTCGCGGTGTGGTGGGGCTACGGCCTCTTCCCGGCCCGTGCGGGCAACCACACGCCCAAGCCGATGACGATGTGCTCCCGGCCGGGAGATCCTCGAGGAGGCCCTGCACCACCTGCGCCTCGACGGGGTGTCTTCCCTCATGTGCCGGCCGCCGCGTTGGAGACCATGCACCGCCGGTGAACCCCGGCCTCCGGGCCCCATACTGATCGAAACCGCTGTCTGCAGGGCGCTGCTGCGTTAGCCTCGTCTTTCCCTCATGGGCGAACTGGCATGCGACGAACATCACTTCGGGGGACACGTGTCAGAACACCGACCGGTGCCATCGGACTCGGCGCCGGACGAGGCCGCGGCACTGCGGCAGACCGGCGCCGCACCCCTGCACTCGGGCGACCCGCGCCGCATCGGCCCCTATGTGCCGCTGGCGCTGCTGGGCAGCGGCGGCATGGGGCGGGTCTATCTCGGCCGCCCCGCGGGCGGTGGCCCGGGCCTGGTCGCAGTGAAGGTGATCAGGCCCGAGTACGCGGACGCCCCGGGCTTTCGGCGCCGGTTCGAGCGCGAGGCGTCTGTGCACGACCTGGTCCGCACCGCGCGCACGCCCCGCCTGTGCGGCACGGGCTTCCAGGAGCGGCTGCTGTGGATGGCCACCGAGTATCTGCCGGGCCTCGACCTGGCGGACGCGGTACGCGAGGACGGCGCCCTGGCGACCGCCGCGGTGTGGCGGCTGGTGGCCGAGCTGGGGCAGGCGCTGGCCGACCTCGCCGCCGTCGGGATCGTGCACCGGGACCTGAAGCCGTCCAACGTGCTGCTGTCCGTCCACGGCGCCCACGTGATCGACTTCGGCCTGTCGAAGGCCGTCGATGCGAGCGCGCTGACCGGCACGGGCAACCGGGTGGGCACCCCGGCCTACATGTCGCCGGAACACCTGCGAACGGGCACGTGTGAGCCGCCCTCGGACGTGTTCTCGCTCGGCGCGACGCTGGTCTACGCGACGACCGGAAGCGCCCCCTTCGGCGACGGCACGGGCGTCGACGTGATGCACCGGGTGGCCTTCGAGGAGCCGAACGCAGAGCTGCTGGGCAAGGTCGCGGCGGCGGACGCGGACCTGGCCGCCTTGCTGTCCGCCTGCCTGGCCAAGGAACCCGAGCGGCGGCCCACCCCGCAGCATCTGATCGACACCGCCTCGGCCCGCGCCGAGACGGCCGACTGGCCCGAGCCGCTCGCGGGCAGGGTGCTGGCCCGGCAGCGGGCGTACGAGGCGCTCGATGGTCTGCCGGGCGACGGGACGACTCGCCTGCGCTCCCCCGAGGACATACCAGTGGCCGTCGCCGCCGGGCCCGTGGAGCAGGTCGCCGCGCCCGAAGCCGAAGCCCCCGCTGCTCCGTCGGATCCGCCGGAGCGCTTACGTCCCGCCGAGACCCGCACCCGGGGCCGCAGAAAGCCGCTGCTCGTCGTCGCCGCGGGCGTCATGCTGTGTGCGACGGCCGCGGGGATCCTGGCCCTCGATGGCCAAGGCCCGCGCACTTCCGACGCCTCCCCCGGCTCCGGCACGACAAGCGGCGGCTCCCTGCCCGGCGGCGCCGCACCGACTGCGTCCGCGTCCTCCACGCACACGTCCGCCTCCGGCAGGAGGGTCGACGGCGGGTCAAGAAGTGCTGCCTCCGCCACGGCATCTGCCGCCTCGGGCTCGCCAGGCACCGGGCGGCACGACTCCTCCTCGGCTCCCACCGCCGGGCCGACCGTGACCGGCGAGCCGACCGGCCTCGCCACCACGACCAGCACGCCCTCCGAGCCCGCGACCCCGCCGTGGATCTCCGACTGCACCTACTACGCCGGCAAGGGCCGCACGCGCGAGGGCGACAGCGGCAAGCGGGTGCTGCAGGCGCAGTGCATGCTGACCAAGCGCGGCTATGACGTGGGCAGTTCGGGGGTCGACGGCGAGTTCGGTCCCGGGACGACGGCCGCCGTAGAGAGCTTCCAGAGCACCAAGGGGCTCGACGCCGACGGCATCGTGGGGCGCGACACGTGGACCGCATTGCGCGAAACCGTCTGAGCGCGTGATCGACACCACAATCGAGACGGTGTCGTTCGGTAGCGACGGGACTACGCCGATCCTCATATGAACGAAACGGTTTCGTTCACGATGGAGGCCCACCACGACCTCCGTACTCGTCGTCCATGACCAGTCCCTGCAACGCCTCGGCCTCCGTATGCTCCTCGCGGCCGAACCCGATCCGACCGTCGCCGGCGAGGCGAGGAACGCCCTGCGGCCCGACGTCGTCGCCAAGGGCAACGGCGCCTCCGACGCCGACGGCGGGCGGCGGCTTCCTCGCCCAGGACGACACCCGAGGAACTGACCGCCGCCGTCCGCATCGTGGCCGCCGGGGACGCCGTCATCACGAACGCGACATCCTCACCGCCGTGGCCTCCGGCTGGTCGAACGCCGAGCTCGGCGAGCGGCTGTCCATCACACTGACGACCGTGAAGTCCCACGTCAGCCACATCCTCGCGAAGATCGGCGCGCGGGCCCGGGTGCAGGCGGTGGTCTTCGCCCACGAGACGCGTCTGGTGCGCCCGGCCGCCGCCTGACAGCGCGCCCCGCTCACCCCTTCACGGCTCCGGAGAGCATGCCGCAGACGAAGTGCCGTTTGCAGGAAGACGTACAGGGCGACGACCGGCAGGGCGACGATGGTGGAGGCGGCCGCCAGCAGGGAGTACTGCGTGGTGTGCTCGCTCTGGAAGAACGCCAGACCCAGGGGAGCCGCGCGCTTGTTCCCGTCGGTGATCACGACCAGCAGGAACTCGTTCCAGGTCCACATCAACACCGGCATGGCCATCGTCAGCAGCGCCGGACGGCTCGTGGGCACCAGATCCGCCACAGCAGCCGCCAGTCCGAGGCCCCGTCCAGAGGCGCCGCCTCGATGATGCTGGTGGGCACGGATCGGAAGGAGTCGCGCGTCCAGAAGATGCTGACGGCGAGGGACTGCGCGGTCTGCGGCAGGATCAACACCCAGTAGGAGTCGGTGAGTCCGGCGCTGCGCAGGTGGAAGTACAGCGGGATGACCAATGCCTCGGGCGGCACCATCAGCCCGACGAGGGTGAACGTAAGGGAGTGTCTGATCGACGGCGGATCTGATGATCAAGGAGACGCCTCTGATGACAGAGACCGCCGTGGAGAACGAGCAGACCGAACCGACCACGTCGGCTACGAGAAGCACGACCCGGCCGGGAAGAACAACGGCAACAGCCGCAACCCACAGACCGTCAAGAAACGGCAGCCCCGCCTGGCCGGCGTCGACGAAATGGTGCTGTCGCTCTCGGCGAAGTGCCTCACTGAATCGGCCGCTCGATCGCGTCCACTCGGTCCTGTTCGTCGACGCCATCAACGTCAAGATCAGGGACGGGCAGGTCGCGAACCGTCAGGTCCACGTGGTGATGGCCGTGGCCGTGGACGGCACCCGCGACATCCTCGGTATCTGGGCCGACGACGGCGGCGAGGGCGCGGAGTACTGGCTGCATGTGTTCACCGAGCTGAAAATTCGTGGCCTGGACGATGCGTTGGTGCTGGTCTGCGAGGGGCTCAAGGGCCTTCCCAAGGCCGTGGAGACCGACTCTGCACCGCGCCCGGCGAGGACGCGGCCACGGAGCAGTTCTTGGAGTTCCGGGAGTCCTGGGGCCAGAGGTGTCCGGCGATCGTGAAGCTGTGGTCGGACGCCTGGGCCGAGTTCGTGCCCTTCCTCTCCCTCGACGTCGAGATACGCACAGTCATCCGCTGCACGAACGTGATCGAGAGCGTCAACGCCCGCATCCGCAAGGCCGTCCGCAAAAAGATGCGAAAAGCCGCCCTCCCGAAAACGAGAGAACGGCCTCCGACCTGCATCAAAGCTGGTCGGGACGACAGGATTTGAACCTGCGACCCCTTGACCCCCAGTCAAGTGCGCTACCAAGCTGCGCCACGTCCCGGTGCCCGTCTGACCTGGGATTTCCCGCGGCCGAACGCGCATGGAAACAATACCGCACTTGCGTAGATGGTCGCGCACTCGTTTATGCGCGGCGCCTCGTATCGAGCCGCACTTGACCTCAAGTTTGGTTGAGGTTGCACGATCGTCTGTATGACGATCACCGAGGAGAACAGGCGTACGCACAGCTACGCGGACCTGCCCCGGCTCATGAGCCTGATGTCGGGCGACGAGAAGCACGGACCTGCGGCGACGTCCACGCTGGATGCGCTGTGGGTGCTCTACGACCGGGTGCTGCGGGTGCGCCCGGAGCTGATGGACGACCCGGAGCGGGACCGGTTCCTGCTGTCCAAGGGGCACGGGCCGATGGCGTACTACGCGGTCCTGGCCGCGAAGGGCTTCGTGCCCGTGGACTGGCTGCCGGACTTCGGCTCGTACGACTCCCCCCTCGGCCACCACCCCGACCGGGTGCTCGTGCCGGGGGCGGAGATCGGCAGCGGTTCGCTGGGGCACGGGCTGCCGATCGCCGTCGGTACGGCGCTCGGCCTGCGCGCGCAGGGACTCGACGAGCCGCGGGTCTGGACGCTCGTCGGAGACGCCGAGCTGGACGAGGGCAGCAATCACGAGGCGATCGCCTTCGCGGGGCCCGCCGGTCTGGAGCGGCTGCACACCGTCGTCATCGACAACGCGTCCGCCACATACGCACGGCCCGGCGGGATCGCCGCCCGCTTCGAAGTCGCGGGCTGGTCGGCGGTCACGGTCGACGGCCGCGACCACGAGGCGCTGTACGCCGCCTACACCGCCCCGCACCCGGGCCGCCCGCACGTGGTCGTGGCCCGCGTCGAGCCGAAGTACACCTGAGCGCCACCCGCACACGCCCGCTCCGAACTCACGCCCACGCCGAACTCACGCCCCACTTCGAACTCACGCCCCACGCCGATCTCAACAGAAGGGCTCGCACTCCATGGACACCATGCGTGACCGTTTCGCTCCCGTCGCCTCGCGGCTGCTCGACGAGGATCCGCGGGTCGCGGTCGTTCTCGCCGTGATCGGCTCGGACAGTTTCGAGGAGGCGCGGCGCAGGCATCCCGACCGGGTGATCGACGTCGGTATCCGCGAGCAGCTCCTGGTCGGGGCGGGCGCGGGCCTGGCGCTCACCGGGATGCGGCCGATCGTGCACACCTTCGCCAGCTTTCTCGTGGAGCGGCCCTTCGAGCAGGTGAAGCTGGACCTCGGGCATCAGGACGTCGGTGCGGTGCTGGTGAGCGCCGCCGCGTCCTTCGACTGGCCGGCCGGTGGGTACACGCACATGGCGCCGGGCGATGTGGCACTGCTCGACACCCTGGACGGCTGGACCGTGCATGTGCCGGGGCATCCGGACGAGGCCGAGACACTGCTGCGGCATGCGGTCGCCGCCGGTGACGACAAGGTGTACGTCCGGCTGTCCGTCCAGTCGAACGCGGCCGGACGCCCGGTCGACGGGGCACGCTTCGTCCCGGTCCGCGAGGGCCGCTCCGGTGTCGTCGTCGCCGTGGGGCCGATGCTCGACGCCGTGCTGGACGCCACCGAGGGTCTCGACCTGACCGTCCTGTACGCGACGACCGTACGGCCCTTCGACGCGGACTCGCTGCGCCGGGCCACGGAGGCCGCCGGAACGGATGTCGTTCTCGTCGAGCCCTACCTCGCGGGTACGTCGACCGCCGCCGCGAACGACGCGCTGGCCGACGTACCCCACCGCGTCCTGGGCCTGGGCGTCGGCCGCCGTGAGCTGCGGCGCTACGGCGGTTTCGAGGAGCATGTCGCCGCGCACGGCCTGGACGCCGGGTCGCTTCGGAAGCGGATCACGGGTTTCGTGGACCTCTAAGAGGTCGGGCGAAGTCCGCTGCGGTTCGGCAGCGCCCCGAAGGGGCGCGGGGCTGTGCCGGCGGAGCGCCTAGTCCGCGGCCGGCAGCCCCAACTCCGGGTAGATCTCAAGGAGTCGGGTCGGCGCGGCCTGGCGCCAGGAGTCGGCGAGGATGTCCCTCAGCTCCCCCTCGCCCTCCAGCGCCGCGAGCCGGACCCGGACCCAGGCGAACATCGCCTCGTGCTCGGCGATCCAGAACTTCTCCGGCTCGGCCAGGACCAGTTCATCGCGCTCCTCCTTGGGACAGCGCACGGCGAGGGAGGTCTCCTCCTCGGGCAGCGTGGCGAACATCTTCCCCGCGACCCGGAATGTGGGCATGCTCCAGGCGATCTTCTCCGTCGTGTCCGGCAGTGACAGGGCGATCCGTCGTACGTCTTCGGCATCCGGCATGGGACGCACGGTAGCGGCTCCCACTGACATTCAGCAGGTGAGAGCGGTCGCTTCGACCTGCTTGAAGTAGATGGTCGTCGGACGCAGGACCCCGGCCGGGCTCGCCGCGTAGTCGGGTATCGCGCCGAGCCGGGTCCACCCGGCCGAGCGGTACAGGCGTTCGGCGAGGCTGTCGGTCTCGGTGTCGAGGTGGAGGAGGGTGATGCCCGCTTCGGCTGCCGCCCTTTCTGCGGTGTCCAGGAGCATACGGCCAAGGCCCTGCCCCCGCGCGTCCCGGTGCACCATCAGCTTGACCAGCTCGGCGCGGTGACGGCTGTTGGGCTTGTCGGGGAAGGCCAGACTGACGGTGCCGGCCACCCGGCCGCCCTCCTCACGTGCGACCCACACCGCGAGCTGCCCGGCGGCGACTCCGGCGGCCCACTCCGTCCACCACGCCACGGCCGCCGCGCGGTCGAGCGGCGCGAGGAAGCCGATGGAGGCGCCCGAGTGCACGGTGCCGGTCAGCAGATCGGCCAACTCCTCGACCGCCGCGAGCAGTTGATCCGCGTCCAAGCGCATGACGTTCACGGGAGCACCACCGCCAGCACATACCGGACCTCCTCGGCGCCGGCGCACCGGAACCGCGTCGGCCCCCACACCCGCAGCCGCAGACAGTCGCCCGCGTCGAGCCGGTGCTCCACGTCCTGCGCGGTCACCTCCAGGGACCCCTCCAGCACCCAGATGTGCTGCTCCAGTCCCGGCACGGGCGGCCGGTCGTACGCGATGTCGGCGCCCGCTGCGAGCCGCCCCTCGACGAGTTCGCCGCGCAGCCCGGCGTGCGGCGGGGACACGGAACGCCGTACGAACCCGGAGGACCGGTCCTCCCACACGTGCTGCTCGGTAGCCCGCACCAGCAGCGCGGGCTCCTGCTCGACCTCGCTGAGCAGTTGGGACATGGTCCGTCCGTAGACAGCGCAGAGGCGGTTGAGGAGGGACGCCGTCGGGCTGATCTCCGCGCGCTCGGCACGGGACAGCGTCGACCGGCTCACTCCGCTGCGCTCCGCCAACTCCCCGAGGGACCAGCCCCGTTCGGACCGCAGCTCAGCGAGGCGGGCACCGAGCCGGGCGTCCACGGGGTCGGGCGCGGCTTCCACGTGTTTCATATTCGGGATACTATCCCATATACGAGAAACCCGGAGTGCCCTCAGCCCTGGGCCGCCGCCTCCAACGCGTCCAGCACCGGACGGATCAGCGGATGCTCCTCCGCTCCCCGCCGTACGGCCGCGAAGACCCGGCGGGTGGGCGCGACCCCGTCGACCGGGCGGACCACCACGCCCGTGAGGTCCATGCCGTGCAGTGCGGAACGGGGTACGAGCGCCACGCCCGCGTCGGCCGAGGCGAGGGCGACGACGGCGCGGAAGTCGTCCGAGGAGTGCTCCAGACGGGGCTGGAATCCCGCGCTCTCGCAGGCGAGGACGACGACGTCGTGGCACGGATTGCCGGGGTACGGGCCGATCCACGGGTCCTTGGCCAGCTCCGCCAGCGGGACCTCCTCGGCGTCCGCCAGCCGGTGGCTGACCGGAACCACCGCGTCGAACGGCTCGGCGTACAGCGGCACATGGGCCAGCCGCGGGTCGTCGGCGGGCGGCGCCCCGCGGTACTCGACGGCGACCGCGACGTCGACCTGCCGGTCCAGCACCATCGGCAGGCTGGCGTCGCCCTCGGCGTCCTGCACGCGGATGCGGATGCCGGGCGCCGTCACGGCGAGGCGGGCCACCGCGGGCGCGACGACCAGGGCGATGCCGGTCGCGAAGGAGGCGACGGTGACTGTGCCTGCAGCGCCCGAGCTGTACGCGGCCAGTTCCGCCTCGGCGCGCTCCAGCTGGGCGAGGACGACGTTGGTGTGGCTGAGCAGTATCTCGCCGGCCGGAGTGAGCCGTACACCCTTCGCGCCGCGCTCCACCAGCCGGTGGCCCGTCTCCTGCTCCAGCGCCGTCAGCTGCTGGGAGACGGCGGAGGGGGTGAGATAGAGCGCGGCGGCAGCCGCCGTCACCGTGCGGTGGTCGGCCACCGCACGGAGGATGTGGAGCCGCCGCGCCTCGATCATGCGTCCGATTCTCCCAGGTCCGCGCGCACCGCGACGAAGGCGTCGACCGCAACGTTCACATCCGCCGCCGAGTGCGCGGCGGACAACTGGACGCGGATACGGGCCTGGCCCTGCGGTACGACCGGGTAGGAGAAGCCGATCACATACACCCCGCGCTCCAGCAGCAGCTCCGCCATCCGCCCGGCGACGGAGGCGTCACCGATCATGACGGGGGCGATCGCATGGTCGCCGGGGAGGATGTCGAAGCCCTCCTCGGTCATCCGGCGGCGGAACAGCGCGGTGTTCTCGGCGAGCCGGACCCTCAGGTCGTCGGCGGACTCCAGCAGGTCAAGCACCTTCAGGGAGGCCGCCGCGATCACCGGGGCGAGCGTGTTCGAGAAGAGGTACGGCCGTGAGCGCTGGCGCAGCAGGGCGACGATCTCGGCGCGGGCCGCGACGTAGCCGCCGGACGCGCCGCCGAGCGCCTTGCCGAGGGTGCCGGTGATGATGTCGACGCGGTCCATGACGCCGTGCAGTTCGGGGGTGCCGCGACCGGTGGGGCCGACGAAGCCGACGGCGTGCGAGTCGTCGACCATGACCATCGCGTCGTAGCGGTCGGCCAGGTCGCAGATCTCGCGCAGCGGGGCCACATAGCCGTCCATGGAGAAGACGCCGTTGGTGACGATCAGCCTGCGCCCGGCGGACTGCGTCTCCTTCAACTGCCGTTCCAGATCGGCCAGATCGCGGTTGGCGTAGCGGAAGCGGCGGGCCTTGGACAGGCGGATGCCGTCGATGATCGAGGCGTGGTTCAGCGCGTCCGAGATGACCGCGTCCTCGGGGCCGAGCAGCGTCTCGAACACGCCGCCGTTGGCGTCGAAGCAGGAGGAGTACAGGATCGTGTCCTCCTGGCCGAGGAACGCCGACAGCCGTGCCTCCAGCTCCTTGTGCACCTCCTGCGTGCCGCAGATGAAGCGCACGGAGGCCATGCCGTAGCCCCAGCGGTCCAGGGCCGCGTGAGCGGCGGCCACGACCTCCGGGTGGTCGGCGAGGCCGAGGTAGTTGTTGGCGCAGAAGTTGAGCACCTCACCGGGCCGGCCGCCCCCACTGACGTGCACGGTCGCCGACTGCGGGGTGTCGATCACACGCTCGGGCTTGTGCAGCCCGGCGGCGCGGATCTCGTCGAGGGTGGCGCGGAGGTCGTCGCGCACGGAGTCGAACATGGCTGAAGCTCCTGAAGCTGTAAGGGAGTTACTAGGTCCAGTCGAGGATGACCTTGCCGCCGCGGCCGCTCGCCGCATCGGCGAACGCCGCCTCGAAGTCGCGGTAGCCGTAGCGGCCGGTGATGACGGGCGCGAGGTCGAGGCCGCCTTCCAGCAGCACCGACATCGCGTACCAGGTCTCGAACATCTCTCGGCCGTAGATGCCCTTGACGGTGATCATCGACGTGACGATCCGGGCCCAGTCGACCGGGAACTCCTGGGACGGCAGGCCGAGCATCGCGATCCGGCCGCCGTGGGTCATGTTCGCGATCATGTCGCGCAGCGCCTCGGGACGGCCGGACATCTCCAGGCCGATGTCGAAGCCCTCGCGCAGCCCGAGTCGGCGCTGCCCCGCGGCGATCGTCGTTTCGGAGACATTGAGCGCCAGGCTGACGCCGATCTTGCGGGCGAGGTCCAGCCGCTCCTCGCTCACATCGGTGATCACGACGTTGCGCGCACCGGCGTGCCGGGCCACCGCCGCGGCCATCAGACCGATCGGGCCGGCGCCCGTGATCAGGACGTCCTCGCCGACCAGCGGGAAGGACAGGGCGGTGTGCACGGCGTTGCCGAACGGGTCGAAGATCGCGGCGACATCGAGGTCCACGGGCACACGGTGCACCCACACATTGGCGGCGGGCAGCGCCACGTACTCGGCGAACGCCCCGTTCCGTCCGACGCCGAGACCGATCGTGGCCCGGCACAGATGCCGCCGCCCGGCCAGGCAGTTGCGGCACTTCCCGCACACCAGATGGCCCTCGCCGCTGACCCGGTCGCCGGCCGCGATGTCGGTGACGTCCCGGCCGGTCTCGACGACCTCGCCGACGAACTCGTGCCCGAGGACCAGCGGTGTGCGGATCGCCTGCCGCGCCCAGCCGTCCCAGGACCGGATGTGCAGGTCGGTGCCGCAGATGCCGGTGCGCAGCACCTTGATCAGTACGTCGCCCGGTCCCACGGCGGGCTCGGGGACGTCCGCGAGCCACAGCCCGGGCTCCGCCTTCTCCTTGACCAGCGCCTTCAACGCTACGGCTCCTGACGGTGCGACCCCGGGGTCCGGGCATGCCGAAGGCGCCCGCATCCAGGGAGAGGGGTGGAATCGCCCAGCAATCTGCCGTACGACACCATCCCCGGTCCATCGAGGATTTCTTAAGCCGCGCCGCAGCTCCGCTTCACACCCGCGCGGCGGCCGGGCGGGACACCTGGCGTCAGAGCACCGGAAGCCCGTCGGCCTCCCGCCGTTCGAGTCGGGCGACGAGGCCTGCCGCCGCCGACTTGATGGTCTCCAGGCCGGGCTTCCCCCAGGGCCGCGGTGCCACGTCGATGACGCAGATGGTGCCGAGCACCATGCCCGTGCTGTCGATGAGCGGTGCGCCGAGATAGGAACGGATGCCGAACTCGTCGACGACGGGGTTGCCGGCGAACCGCGGATAGTCGCAGACGTCCTCCAGGACGAGCGCCTTGCGTCGGACCACCACATAGGGGCAGAACCCATGGTCGCGCGGGAGGGCGCGGCCGAACTCCGGAGTGGTGCCGTCGCCCTTCACGAACGGGTCGATGGCGGGGAGATGCAGGCCCGCGAAGAACTGCCGGTTCTCGTCGATGAAGTTGACCATGGCGTACGGCGCCGCGGTCAGCTCGGCCAGACCGTCCGCGAACGCGTCGAGGGCGGGCTCCGTCCGCTCCCCCAGGCCCAGCCGACGCAGCCGGTCCGCCCGGGCGGGGGCCTCCTTGTCCTCGGGCGTGAGCAGCAGACGACCTGCCGGGCGCGGCGGGTCGTAGCTCATCGGCGCACTCCGTCGCTGTGGGGATGGCTCATAGGCGGGCTCCGTGGCGTGTGCGGGAATCACATGTGGGCGCCGTGGCTCGGCGCGGAGGCCGGGGCGTGGGCGATGAGGTGCCGTACGAGGGTCAGCAGGGTCTGGACGCCGGAACTGGAGATCCGGGCGTCGCAGCGCACGACGGGGATCTCCGGGTCGAGGTCGATGGCCGCGCGTACCTCATCGGGGTCGTAGCGGTAGGAGCCGTCGAACTCGTTGATCGCGACGATGAAGCCCATGCCGCGCTGCTCGAAGAAGTCGACGGCGGCGAAGCAGTCCTCCAGTCGGCGGGTGTCGGCGAGGATGATCGCTCCGAGGGCGCCTTCGGATAGCTCGTCCCACATGAACCAGAACCGCTCCTGTCCCGGTGTGCCGAACAGGTACAGCACATGTTCCGGGTCGAGGGTGATGCGGCCGAAGTCCATGGCCACCGTCGTCTCGACCTTGTTCTCGATCCCGTCGAGGTTGTCGGTCGCGGCGCTGACCGTGGTGAGCAACTCCTCCGTGCTGAGCGGCGCGATCTCGCTGACGGCGCCGACGAAGGTCGTCTTGCCGGCCCCGAACCCTCCCGCCACCAGGATCTTGAGCGCGGTGGGGAAGGGGTCGGCGCCGTCGTCGTAGTCAGAGCTGTCGTCGTAGTCCATCGAGCACTGCCTCCAGAAGGGCCCGGTCAGTGGGGTTGTGGTGGAACTCGGGTGGCTTGGTGGTCAGGGCCCCGCAGTCGACTAGGTCGGACAGCAGCACCTTGGTGACCACCGCCGGCAGCTTCAGATGGGCGGCGACCTCGGCGACCGAGACGGGAGCGCGGCACAGGTCGAGGGCCTGCGCGTGCTCGGGGCCGAGGTAGCCGAGGGGGGTTGCCCCGGTCGCCATCACCTGCGACAGGAGGTCGAGCGCGACGGTGGGTCGGGTGCGGCCGTTGCTGACCGTGAAGGGGCGCACCAGCCGTCCGGCCGCGTCGTCGAGCCAGGGCCCGTCGCCGGCCGCCGCCACGGTCAAGGCCTCAACGCCGTGGATTCGACGGCGTGCTGACGGGGCGCGGTCATGAGGTAGGGGCGGACGCTCTTGACCAGCATCGCCATCTCGTAACCGAGCACCGCCGCGTCGGCCTCACGGCCGGCCAGCACGGCGAGGCACGTGCCGGATCCGGCGGTGGTCACGAACAGCAGGGTCGAGTCGAGTTCGACGACGACCTGGCGGACGTCTCCGCCGTCGCCGAAGCGGACGCCGGCGCTGCGGCCGAGGGAGTAGAGACCGGAGGCCAGGGCGGCCATGTGGTCGGCGCTGTCCGGGTCGAGGCCGTGGACCGACTTCACAAGCCCGTCGCAGGACAGGAGTACCGCGCTGGTGGTGTGCGGTACGCGCTGCACGAGGCCGCTCATCAGCCAGTCGAGATCGGATACCTGGCCGGTCGGCGCTTCGCTCGCCATGGTGGATCGACTCCTTGAGGTACGAAGGTCTGCGGGAGCGCTGGGGGTGGGGGTGGCGGTGGGCAGGGGGGTGTCTGCGGAGGTGGTCATCCGGCTGGTGCGCTCCCGTCGTGCCGGGTGGTGGTGGGGTGGTCCGGGCGGGGCGGCACGCGGCGCGCCTCCGTTGTGTGGGCCGGATCCATGGGCGGTACGTCCATGGAGTGGGCCCTGGTCATGGGTTCGGCATCTGTGTGGGACGCATCCGGTCGGGTCGGCGCGAGGCGCGTCGGCTCTGTGCGCACCGGTTCCATGTGTGCCGACTCCATGTGTGCGGGTTCCATATAGCCGGACACCGTGTGTGGCCCGGAGTTCCTGTGTCCGGACACCGTGCGCGGCGTCTCCAAGGGTGCGGCGTCCGTGTGCCGGGACTCCCTGTGCGGCGAGTCCATGTGCGGCGAGTCCATGCTCTGGGAGGCGCTGCTGTTCGGGAAGTCTCTGTGGGCCGAGTCCATGTGCGCCGACTCCATGTGTGCCGACTCCATGTGTGCGGGTTCCATATAGCCGGACACCGTGTGTGGCCCGGAGTTCCTGTGTCCGGACACCGTGCGCGGCGTCTCCAGAGGTGCGGCGTCCGTGTGCCGGGACTCCCTGTGCGGCGAGTCCATGTGCGGCGAGTCCATGCTCTGGGAGGCGCTGCTGTTCGGGAAGTCTCTGTGGGCCGAGTCCATGTGCGCCGACTCCATGTGTGCCGACTCCATGTGTGCGGGTTCCATATAGCCGGACACCGTGTGTGGCCCGGAGTTCCTGTGTCCGGACACCGTGCGCGGCGTCTCCAGAGGTGCGGCGTCCGTGTGCCGGGACTCCCTGTGCGGCGAGTCCATGTGCGGCGAGTCCATGCTCTGGGAGGCGCTGCTGTTCGGGAAGTCTCTGTGGGCCGAGTCCATGTGCGCCGACTCCATGTGTGCCGACTCCATGTGTGCGGGTTCCATATAGCCGGACACCGTGTGTGGCCCGGAGTTCCTGTGTCCGGACACCGTGCGCGGCGTCTCCAGAGGTGCGGCGTCCGTGTGCCGGGACTCCCTGTGCGGCGAGTCCATGTGCGGCGAGTCCATGCTCTGGGAGGCGCTGCTGTTCGGGAAGTCTCTGTGGGCCGAGTCCATGTGCGCCGACTCCATGTGGCCCGGCTCCATGTAGCGCGACCCCACGTGGCCCGACCCCACGTGGCCCGGCTCCCTGTGCTGCTGCGCCTCCGCAAGCCCGATGCCGCGCTGGAAGGCCGCCATGAGGCCGGGGTCGTGGCCGACGAGGTGGTCCGTGTCCTGGCGTGGTGCCGGTCCGTCGCGGAGCTGGGGGGCGATGTGTTCCTGGGCCCGACGCCGGGGCAGTTGGGGCTTGCCCATGGTGCCGCGGACGGTGCTGGTGCGCGGCAGGGGCGGTGTGGCCGTGTTCTCGGCGACGAGCGGACGGTCCTCGGGCCGGATGCCCGGCAGGGCCTCGGCCGGATTGGGCCGTACCTCGTGGACACGCACGGGCAGCGGCATCGACGGGCCGCTGTCCGGCATCGGGGCGGCGGCCCGAGGAGCCTGCCGGGGCGGCACGACGGTCGGCGCCGAGGGCGCGACCCGCTGCTGCCCCGCGTCGGGTGCCGGTGCCGGCCCGGACCGCGGACGCTGCTGCGGCGGAACGGCCGCTCCCGCACCACCACCGGTTTCCTGCGGCGGCCGTACGGCTCCCGGGGCGCCCGGATGCGTACCCAACAACCCCTGCGGCACGACGAGTACGGCCTGGACACCGCCGTAGATGTTGTTCTGCAGGCGGACGTTGATGCCGTGCCGCCGGGCGAGTTGGGAGACGACGAACAGCCCGATGCGGCCGTCGGCGAGCAGGCTGGCGACATTGACCTGGTCGGGGTCGGCGAGCAGGGCGTTCATCTTGCTCTGCTCACCGACGGGCATGCCGAGTCCGCGGTCCTCGACCTCGACGGCGAGCCCGGAGGTGACCAGGTTGGCGCGCAGCAGGACTTGGGTGTGCGGAGCGGAGAACACCGTGGCGTTCTCCACGAGTTCGGCGAGCAGATGGATCACGTCGGCGACGGCGTGTCCGCGCAAAGTGCCGTCGATCGGCGGAACGAGCTTGACGCGCGAGTACTGCTCGACCTCGGCGATGGCCGAGCGCAGCACCTCGGTCATGGAGACCGGGTTGCTCCACTGCCTGCGCGACACGGCGCCGCCCAGTACGGCGAGGTTCTCCGCATGGCGCCGGATGCGGGTGGCGAGGTGGTCGACGTGGAAGAGGCCCTTGAGCAGGTCGGGGTCCTCGATCTCGTTCTCCAGCTCGTCGAGGATGGAGATCTCTCGGTGCACCAGCGACTGGAGGCGCCGGGCGAGGTTCAGGAAGACCTCCAGCTTCTGCTCGCTGCCCGCCTGACTGGACAGCTGTGCGGCCTGGACGACGGCGGTGACGGCGCCGTCGTGTGCGCGGGCCAGGTCGGCGGCGAGCAGTTCGAAGTCGTCGGCGTCATCGGGGGGTCCGCTGCGTGGCTTGCGCTTGGGCGGTCCTTCGCCGCGCCGCAGCGCCTCGACGAGGGTCTTCAGATCGGCCTCGCCGCGCGCGCTGCTCCGCCGCATCGCGCCGAGCCGGTCGCTCACGGACTTGGCGGCGCGGTCGGCGGCCACGGCGGCGATGGCGATCCCGACGCAGGTCACCGAGACCGCGCCGGCGAGCACTCCCCACAGGGTGAGGCTGGGCTGCGCCCCGGTGGTGCGGACGGTGAACAGCACGGCGGCGCTGGCGCTGAGGGCGACCGCGACCGGCGGCAGCACAGCGAGACGCAGGAGTTGAGGCCGTATCTGCGTCTCGGGCAGCGCCGGTACGGGGCGGGCGACCGGCCGCCCGTGCCTGCCGCCCTCGCGGCGTTCTGCGCGTGCTGCCGGTGCGCGGAGCTGAGACATCGGTGTCCTTGTGCTGTTCCGTCGGGCCTGGTTGCCAGGGGTTCGCGCGTGACCGCCGCCGGGCTCCCTGGACTTGGTGTGTCCGCCGCCTCTCTGCTGCACGTGCCGGGCCCCGCTCCCTGATCCGGTCTGATCCACACGACACCCCCGGCGCGGATTGCGCGCACAGGGCATGCGCCATCGCGATGCCGGTCGAGAGAACCGATGAATTCGGCCCTGCGTCGCCCAGCGGACACTCACAGTAGTCGCCTACACACCAGGTGCGGTGGGCAGTTGACAAAGTCCCACGGCGAGCATCCCGCTCTGGTATGAGGCTTCGTACGACAGACCGATAAGCCCCTCGGTAGACCACCCACGAACGGCAAGAGAACGATCACACCTGTTCAGAAGCGTTCGCGAACGGACGAGGCGCCGGAGCGCCCCCACTCCACAAAGCCCCGCCTCACGCCGCTCCCCTCCCCACACCGCCCCCTCGGGAAGCCGCTCACGGGCTCCTCACACCCCCGCTGCACCGCGCCCGCGTCATGACCGATGGTGACGGCATGCGACCGCCGTGACGCCCGCTCGGTATCGATGTCCGTCGCCACCGGGGCCATATCGATGCGCCCTGTCACCGCGCGGGTACAGAATGGTGATCGACTCGAACGGGCGAAGTCCCGTCTGTCAGGCCCCTGTCGCGCGCTTCACCGGAGGACACGTGCTCCAGCACGAGAAGGAGTTCGACCCCATCGTCGACGGCTCGACGGCTCGACGGCGAACGGCCGACCCGGCTCGTTGCATATTGCCCCGCAGACGGGCGTTGCTGATCGCGATCGCAGCCTGGAACACGTACATCTGGAATGCCTCGCGCCCCCACGCGCCGGGCCGGCGGCCGTTGCGCGGGCGGTCCACGGACAGCACGCCGATCAGCTCACGGGACGGGCCGATCCGCGCACCAGGAGCTTCGGTCATGGGCGCGAAGAGCCGGTCACCGGGGTGCCACTCGTCGTCGAAGAAGGGCAGGGGCGCGTCGCCGTACTGCGGCAGGTCGTCGCCGTCGAGCCGGCGGCCCTCGGTGTAGGGGACGAAGCGCAGGTCACCCCACTCCTCGCCCGCCGACAGACGTCGCGCCCAGGTGGTGCGGGAGCCGACCCGGCCCGCCCGCTCCACGCCACGGTCGTCGCCGGCCACCGCCACCACGACCAGTTCGCCGTCCGGGCGCACCAGATGGAGGCTGCCCACCTCGTATCCGAGGGCGGTGACCGTGCCGTCGGCGACTGTCTGCAGGGGCTCCGCCAGACTGCGGGGTCGTGTGTACGTCCGCCAGGACCGCTTGCAGTTGGCGCAGCGTCGCCAATCGGACGTACGGCTCGGATTCACTCGGCGTCCGCCCCACCCTCCGGAGCCTGCGCCGCTTCCACGTGTGCCCCCAACTCCCGTGCTACCCCGATGGTTTCAGGATAGGAGGTGTGCGCGGCGTCAGCCCGCCGGAACAGCCTCCGGCTCGCCGCTGCCCTCCTGCTTGTCCTCCGGCCGGCCCGCCGACTCCGGCGGCACGTCGACGCCCGCAGCGGCCACCACACCGCCGGGCGCCTCGGCATCAGGCCATCCGCTCGCCGGACGCGCGGCCACCCCTCGCCACCAGGGCTCGGACGGCACGGTCTCGGCCGTGGGCTCGAAGGGCTCGCCGGGACGGGGCAGGGCCACGCGGGCGCCCTGCGCACGGGCGGCGGCGACGGTGCCCTCGCCGGGTTCCGCCCAGGGGTGCATCGCCAGATTGAAGGTGGCCCAGTGGATCGGCAGCATCACCCCGGCGGGTGTCCCGCCCTGGAGGTCCAGATGGGCGCGCATGCCCTCCTCGGGGGTCATGTGGATGTCGGGCCAGAACTCGGAGTAGGCCCCGATCTGGATCATCGTGGCGTCGAAGGGGCCGTAGTCGGCGCCGATGTCCTTGAAGCCCTCGAAGTAGCCGGTGTCTCCGCTGTGGTAGATCCGGTGGTTCTCGCCCGCGACCGACCAGGAGGCCCAGAGGGTGTGCTGGGTGTTGCGCAGTCCGCGGCCGCAGAAGTGGCGGGCCGGGGTGGCGGTCAGGGTGAGGCCGCCGACCTTGGTCTCCTCGTGCCAGTCCAGCTCGCGCAGCCGGTCCGCGGAGACACCCCAGTGTTCGAGGTGGGCGCCGACACCGAGCGGCACGGCGAACAGGGTGTCCGTGCCCGCCAGCGTCTTGATCGAGGGCATGTCCAGGTGGTCGTAGTGGTCGTGCGAGATGACGACGACGTCGACCGGGCCGAGCGCGGCCAGCGGCATGGGTACCGGGTGCAGTCGCTTGGGGCCGGCGAAGGCGAACGGGGAGCAGCGCTCGCCCCAGACGGGGTCGAACAGCACGCGTCGACCGTCTATCTCCGCGAGCACGCTGGAGTGCCCCATCCAGGTCAGCCGCAGTCCGGTGGCGGGCGGCCTGGAGATGTCGGCGAGGGTGGTGGCGTGCACCGGGACCGTGCCCTGTGGGGCGCGGCGGGGGCGGGTGTCCTTGTCGAAGAAACCCTTCGCAAGCTCCACGGACGAGCCGGAGGGCCGGGTCCGGGCCTCGCCGCCGGGATTCAGGAAGACCCCGTCCTTGAAGTGGGGCGATCTGCGAATACGGGCCAGACGCTCACCACTGGGGTCCGCGCCGAAGGCCGCGGGCTGCAGTGCGCGGAGCCCGGAGCTCAAGGAACGGAATCCGGTCACGGTACCTCCAGGGGAATCGCTGAGGCTTCCATTATGGGCGGCCCCTCTGACAACCCCGGGTCACCCCGGTCACGGCGCGATGTCCCACCCACCTCCGCCCGCGGGAACTACAGCTCCGAGTCGCCCCAGACCCGCACGTCCACCTCGTCCCCGACCGTCACCTTGCCGGGCCGCAGCACCGCGAACTTCGCGCCGAACGCGACTCCGCCCTCGGCTGCCCGGCGATAGCCGGCGAGCGTGCGCAGCGGTTCCGGGCCGTCCCTGGTCCCGGCCTCCTGGTCGACCAGGGTGACGGCGCAGCGGACGGCGAGCTTCGCGTAGCCCAGTTCGGCGTCGCCGAGGGTGATGCGATGGGCGCGGTCCTCGGTGTGCGGTTCGTCCCAGCCGCCGACGACGACGTTCGGGCGGAAGCGGTCCAGCGACAGCGGGCTGCCACCGCGCTCCGCGACCTTGGCGTTGAGGAGGTCCAGGGTGGAGCGGGAGAGCATGTGCAGTGCGCAGCTGTCGGCGTAGCCGGAGGTACCCGGTGTCCGGCCGTCGGTCACCCGGTCGTGCTCGGGCGGCACGCGGACGAGTCTGCTGGGTGCCCGGAGCACGTCCGACAGCCACGCGGCGGCCGTGTCCCCCTGGTCGATCCCCTGATACGGATTCCCGAACAGGTCGACCGGCCGCCGAGCCCCGGACGCGTCCACGTCGACGTGCACGGCCTCGTACCCCGGCGCCCGCAGCACCAGCCGCTCCCCTCCGGCGCCGACCTCCGGCCGGATGAGCGACAGCCGCGGATCCCGCCGCTGCGTCCGGAACACTCCCGCCTCGCTGACGACCATGAAGCTGCGGTCGTGGGCGAGACCGGCGGGTGTCACGAGCGCCTCGCCCGGCGAGGTCCCGGCGCACCCCTTGATGGGGTAGTAGGTCAGTTCGACGACATGAGCCATAGCTTCGTCCCGCTCCCTCCGCCTTCCGTCGACGATATGACGCGCTGCCCTGCCGGCCCGTCAACCGGTTTCTCGTTGACACGACCGGGCGCCCATCCCGATACTGACTGGCCATTCAGTAACGCTCATCTCGAGGAGCCCGCATGACCACCCCCCTGATGTCGCTCGTGTGGACCGACCACGTCACCGGGCGGAGGGGCTTTCTGGTCGTCGACCGGCTGGTGCGCGGTGTGTCCAGTGGGGGTCTGCGGATGCGGGCGGGCTGCACCCTCGACGAGGTCACCTCACTCGCGCGCGGCATGACCATGAAGGAGGCGCTGCACTACGACCCCGAGGGCCGGTACGTCCCCCTCGGCGGCGCCAAGGGCGGCATCGACTGCGATCCGCAGGACCCGGACGCGTACGGACTGCTGGTGCGCTACCTGCGCGCCATGCGGCCGTACATCGAGACTCTCTGGACCACGGGCGAGGATCTAGGGCTCACCCAGGACCTGGTGGACCGGGCGGCCGCGGAGGCGGGGCTCGTGTCGTCGATCCAGGCCATGTATCCACTGCTGGACGACGAGGCCGCTGCCCGGCGCCGGCTCGCCGACGCGTTCGCCGTCGACGTGGACGGCATCGGGCTCGACGAACTCGTCGGCGGCTGCGGGGTCGCCGAGTCGGCGCTCGCCGCGCTGGACCGGGCGAGCGTGCCGTACGCCGGAACGCGGGTCGCCGTGCAGGGCCTGGGCACCATGGGCGGGGCGACGGCGCGCTTCCTCACGCGCGCGGGGCTCACCGTCGTGGCCGTCGCCGACATCAAGGGCACGATCGCCAATCCGCGGGGGCTCGACGTCGAGGCGCTGCTCGCCGCGCGGGACGCGTACGGGACCGTCGACCGCGGCGTGCTGCGCCCCGGTGACCGGGAACTGCCGGGCGACGCCTGGCTGTCCGTCGACGCGGAGGTGCTGGTGCCGGCGGCGGTCTCGTACGCGATCGACGCCGCGAACCAGGAGCGGATCACCGCCCGCTGGATCGTCGAGGCGGCCAATATGCCGGTACTGCCCGAGGCGGAGGAGCTGCTGGCCGCGCGCGGGGTCGCCGTGCTGCCGGACGTGGTCGTCAACTCGGGGACGAACGCCTGGTGGTGGTGGACGCTGTTCGGTGACATCGGCGCGGACGCGGACGAGGCGTTCGCGTACACGCGCCGTTCGATGCGCGCCCTGGTGGGCCTGATGCTGGCCCGGGCGGAGACGGACGGGACGACGCCGCGGGCCGCCGCGCATGCCATCGTCGCGGACCGGCTGCCGGTGATCGCCGCACGGTTCGGGTGGTATCGGTGACGAGGGCCGTTGACATGTTCTGGGTAGGGTGAGCGCGTGGCGAGGGTGCGGTTGAGCGTGGCTGAGCGGCGCGAGGAACTGCTGAAGGCCGCCATCGAGCAGATCGAGGCACGGGGAGTGGCGGCCGTCCGGATCGCCGACGTGGCCACGGCACTGGGTGTGAGCAACGCGCTGGTGCTCTATCACTTCTCCACCAAGGAGAAGCTCGTCGCCGCCGCCTTCACCCACGCCGCCGAGGCGGACCTCGCGCAGTTGCGCCGGCTGCTCGGCCGCCGTACGACAGCGCTGCGCCGGCTTCGGGCCGCCGTGCGGTGGTACGCGCCCACGGGCCAGGCCAAGGGCTGGCGGCTGTGGATCGAGGGCTGGGCGGCGGCGCTGCGCGAGCCCGCTCTGCGAGAAGTCACCCGGGACCTCGACAAGGAGTGGAAGGCCGCGATCGCCGAGGTCATCTCCGAAGGAGTGGCCGCGGGCGAGTTCCGCTGCCCGGATCCCACCGGCGCGGCCCTGCGCCTCACGGCCCTCCTCGACGGACTCGCCGTACAGATGACCGCCTACGCCGGAGCGGTGTCACGCGCGCGTGCGCAGGAATGGGTGGATGACGCCCTCGCCCGCGAACTGGGGCTGGAGCGGGAGGCGTTCACCGCGTCGGGGCGGTGAGCCGGGCGGGAGCGCTGAGCCGGACGGGAGCGCTGAGCCAGGCGGGGCGCTGAGCCGGACGGGAGCGGTGAGCCAGGCGGGGCGCTGAGCCGGACGGGAGCGGTGAGCCGGACGGGAGCGGTGAGCCAGGCGGGGCGCTGAGCCGGACGGGAGCGGTGAGCCGGGCGGGGCGCTGAGCCGGCCGCCCACCGCCCCGCTGAAGCACAGACTCAGGCCACGGAAGCGATCCGCTCCTTGATGTCGTCCGGCGACAGCGTGCCCTTCGCCGTCACATGGTCGCCCGAGGACTCCCCGCGCAACCGCCGCCCGATCCACGGCACCAGATACTCGCGCGCCCAGTGGACGTCGTCCCGCCGCACGTCGAGAGTGCCGCGCGGCGGCAGCGGGGGCCAGGGCTGCTCGGGGTCGGCCGGGACCTCAAGCCCGAGGACCTGGCCCGCGCGCAGCGCCACGCGCGTGTGCCCCTCGGCCGAGAGGTGGAGCCGGTCGCCGTCCCAGGCCCGCCGGTCCTGAACGGTCTTCAGGGACCACAGGTCGAGTACCGGGCAGCCGTACCGGTCGGCGACGGCCCGGACGTGTCCGTTGTAGGTGGCGATCTTGCCGCGCAGATGCTTCAGCACCGGGACGCCCCGGGTGTCGAAGCCGGTCGTCACCATGACGGTCCCGACGGCCGAGGTGAGCCGGACGATCGCCCGCTCGAAGCGCTCGGCGACCTCGTCGGGGTCGGTTCCGGGCCGGATGATGTCATTGCCGCCCGCGCAGAACGAGACCAGGTCCGGGGCGAGTTCGACGGCCCGCGGGAGTTGCTCGGCCACGATCTGGTCGAGGAGTTTGCCGCGCACGGCAAGGTTGGTGTACTCGAAGTCGCCCTCCGGCCTCCGGTCCGCGAGCAGTACCGCGAATCGGTCGGCCCAGCCGACGAACGCCCCGTCAGGGCCGGGGTCGCCGACGCCCTCGGTGAAGCTGTCCCCCACCGCCACGTACGACCCGATCACTGATCTGATGTCATTCTTCGAATCGTCTGCCACGTCGGCCCATGATTCACCTTCGGATGTGAGCTACGCGACCGTAGGAAGGGGTTGACGGACGGTGAGATAAGCCACTCCTAAAGTGTTCGCCAACTCAGGAATATGCTCAGCCGTCAGCCTTGATCTTCTTCATGGTGAGATGTGATTCGAGGCGCAGCACGGCAGGCAGGTCGCCGAGTTTGTCGGTGACGAAGGCTTCGTAGGCGGCCTGGTCGGCGTGGTCGGCGACGGCCACGGTGGACTCGAACTCCTCGAACATCTTGCGGTCCCGGGCGTAGGTCTCGATGTCGATGAGCACTTCCAGCCCGCGCCTCAGCGCCTCGGGGTCGATGTCCGCGGCGCTCATCTACGGCGGATCGTTCGAGTTCCTGCTGATCGGCCTGGCCACCGCGGCCGCTCCCCTGGCGTCCATCGCCACGACGGCCTTCATGGTGAACGTCCGGCACGTCTTCTACGCGCTCTCCTCCCCCTGCACCGCGTACGGCACCTTCGCACTCAGCGACGAGACGTACGCCCTGACCGCCGGGGAGGAGGCCCGGTCCTGGGCCGGCCGGCGCATCCTGTGGCTGCAGTTCCTCATGCACCTGTACTGGGCCGGAAGCGCAACCGCCCGAGCCCTGCTCGGCTCCCTCTTCCCGGAGGGGGTCACCGGCCTGGACTTCGCTCTGACCACCCTGTTCACCGTGCTCGCCCTCGATGCTCTCCGGGAGCTGCGCGACGACCTGCCCACGCCGGCGCTCGCCCTCCTCAGCGCCGTGGCCGCGCGGCTCCTCTTCCCGGGCCAACTGCTCCTCGCCGCCTTCGCCCTGTTCACCGCAGAACTGCCGGCCCGCCGCTGCACGACCGGCAAGAGGGCACGCCATGCCTGACACCCCCTACGCCATAGCCGCCGTCCTCGTCACCGCCGCCGTCACCCGAGCCCTGCGCACCCTCCCCTTCGCCGCCCTCGCCCCGCTGCGCGCCAGTACGACCGTCCAGTACCTCAGCGCCCGTATGCCCGCCGGCGTCATGGTGATCCTGGTCGTCCACTGCCTGCGCGAGGTGCCCCTCACCGACACGCGCGCGATCCCCCCG
This sequence comes from Streptomyces sp. DG2A-72, assembly GCF_030499575.1. Classification (NCBI taxonomy): domain Bacteria; kingdom Bacillati; phylum Actinomycetota; class Actinomycetes; order Kitasatosporales; family Streptomycetaceae; genus Streptomyces; species Streptomyces sp. DG2A-72. Next base: position 9,172,641 of record NZ_JASTLC010000001.1, on the reverse strand, counting down.
TCGGCAGCCCTGGCCGTCACCGTCGGCCTGCACCAGTGGTGTCGCAACGCCCTGCTGAGCATCCTCGGCGGCACCGCTGTCCAGTGGTCCTGGCCAGTACGGTCTTCGCGCACTGAGGGGGTCCGCACAGCCAACACCGAAGGCCGGACCCGGGGATCGGGGTCCGGCCTTCGGTGGCGTGGGGGACGCTTCAGGCGCCGGGTGTCAGCTGACGGAGACACCCTTCGAGCGGAGGTAGGCGACGGGGTCGACGTCCGAGCCGTAGTCCGGGGTGGTGCGGATCTCGAAGTGCAGGTGCGGGCCGGTCACGTTGCCGGTCGCGCCGGAGAGGCCTATCTGCTGGCCCTCGGTCACGGTCTGTCCGTTGGAGACGGAGAGCGAGGACAGGTGGGCGTACTGCGCGTAGTAGCCGTCGGCCAGCTTGACAACGACCTGGTTGCCGTACGCGCCGCCCCAGCCCGCGGAGACGACCGTGCCCGCACCCACGGACTTGAGCGAGGTGCCGGTCGGGACGACGAAGTCGACGCCGGTGTGGTAGCCACTGGACCACATGCTGCCCGACATGCGGTACGGGGTACCGACCCTGGCACCGGCCACAGGGAGGGTGAAGCCGCCGGCCGTACTCGTGGTGTCGGAGGACTGGGTGGTCGCCGTGTTCGAGGACGACTTCGACGAACCCGAAGCAGACGAACCAGATGAATCAGAAGACCCGGACGACTTCTTCGAAGAAGAGGATGAAGGAGACGAATCCGACGAAGAGGACGACGGCTTGGAAGAACCGGTCGCGGCCTTCTTGCCGATCGAGAGCTTCAGGCCGGGGTGGATCATCGACGGGTCCGAGCCGACGGCCTCACGGTTGTCCGCGTAGAGCTTCTGCCAGCCACCGCTGACATTCTGCTCGTCGGCGATCTTCGAAAGGTAGTCACCGGCCCGCACCGAATAGGTCCGCACACCCGAACTCTTCGCGGCGGCGGTCTTCTCGGCGGCCTTCTTTTCGGTCTTCGGAACCGACTGAACGGCCTTTTCCGAAACCGACTTGGCGGGAGCGGCATGCGCTCCGGTGGCCCCCAGGAGCGGCAGGGCGAGCGCGGCGCCACCGGTTCCGGCGACGACGATCGAGCGGGTGAAGCGCTGGCTCTTGGGACGGCGGTGCTTACCCTTCGCGGGCATGGCGAATTCCTCTCCGGCGCCTACGAGGTGAGCTGTCGGGTGCGGACTGGAGATGTCCGGCCGCGCGGTGGCGGCTTAACCCCTAGCCGTTCCGGAGACCGGAACAGGCGGTTGTACCTGTGGGTCCCCCGCTCCTGCCGTTCACGGGTGAGTTGAGCGGTCTCCGGGCGGCGGCAGGATTGGGCGTCCGTCCGGATTGGTGGCGAACGTAAGCGACCAAGACGCAAAGGGACAAGCAAGAGGTTCCATGGCTGTGCGTTTCTCTTGATCCCTTGTGAGAAAACCCAGTCACCCTCCGTGAATTCCACCCCCGCCGACGGATTCAATCCCCTGGAAAAACACGTGAATTACGTGAACATGGCGGACAACGCTCGGTCACGAATATGACGCTGCTCACGCAGCTCCCCCCAGGAGGCTTTATCCCAGAGCGAGTTGGAATGAAGATCCTAATTCGGACAGATCGCTCAGATGCGACGCAGCCGGAGAACTGCCGCATCGAGGTCACCGCGTAGCCCTGTGCGCAATCCGTGATGCAGCAGGACCGCACCCCGGTGAACTTCGCCCGTTTCGCGGCATTCATACGACGCTGTCGGGTCGAGGCCGCGCAGTCGCAGCGCCGGAACGGGCTCGCCGTAACGCTGCGCCTCGAGCCAGGCGAGGACGACGGTCTCGTCGCCGAGCACGTACTGCACCGCACTCAGCCCGCCCTGCGGGGGCCGCAGCCGATACAGGTCGCCGCGCTGCACCAGGGGCCGGATCTCCTTGTACAGACCCACCCACTTCCGGGCCTCGGCCAGCTCGTCGTCCGTCCACTCGGTGAGGTCACCGCCGACCCCGAGCACCCCGGCCATGGCGCTCACGAACCGGAAGCGCAGCGAGCTGACCCGGCCGTTGAGCTGGACGTTGGGGCTGTCGGTGACCCACGCGGCCATGACCCGTGCCGGGTGGATCTGGCTGAAGCCGTGCTGGATGGCGAGCCGGTCGAGCGGGTCGGTGTTGTCCGAGGTCCACACCTGATCCGTACGGCTCATGACCCCGAGGTCGATCCGGCCGCCGCCGCCCGAGCAGGACTCGAAGGCGACTCCGGGGTGCGCGTCCCGCAGCCGGTCCAACAGCCCGTACAGCGCACGCACATGGTCGACCCACAACCGCTGCGGATACGCCTCTCCCGGCCAGCCCGCATCGGTGAAGCAGCGATTGAAGTCCCACTTCACATAGTCGATCGGGGCGCTGGAGAGGAGCGTGTCGAGCTGCTCCCAGAGGTACTCCTGAACGTCGTCGCGGGCGAGGTTCAGTACGAGCTGATTGCGGAATTCCGTCCGCTTGCGCCCGGTTTGGTGCTGCACCCATTCGGGGTGGGCGCGATACAGGTCGCTGTCCGGATTGACCATTTCGGGCTCGACCCAGATACCGAACTGCATACCGAGGCCGTGCACGTGGTCCGCGAGCGGCTTGAGCCCGCCGGGGAAGCGGTCGGGGTTGGGTGTCCAGTCGCCGAGCCCGGCCCGGTCGCTGGTCCGTGCCCCGAACCAGCCGTCGTCGACCACGAACAGCTCCACGCCCATGTCCGCGGCCCGCCGCGCCAGCGCCCGCTGCTGCTCCTCGGAGATCTCGAACTCGGTGGCCTCCCAGGAGTTGAAGAGCACCGGCCGGTCCTCGCCCGCGTCCGGAATGACATACGTCCGCTGGTACGCGTGCCAAGCGCGGCTCGCCCCGCCGTAGCCGCCGTCGCTCCACAGTCCGGCGAAGACGGGCGTCGTGAACGACTCGCCCGCCGCCAGTCGCAGCAGGCCCGAGTCGTCGTGTCCGGCGCCGCCGGTGATCTGCACGCGCGCGTCGGCGAGTTGGGCCACGGCGATCCGCCAGGACCCGGACCAGCCGAGCGCGCAGCCGTAGACCTCGCCGCGCTCCTCGGTCGCATCAGTGTCCAGCGCGACCCAGGGCAGGTGCTGGTGTCCGGTATGTCCGCGGCGGCTGCCGATGACCTTCTCACCGTAGGTGAGGTCGGAGCGCACGAGCCGGGACTCCGCGGCCCAGCGGCCGTGCAACTGGGAGAGCCGCCAGCCGTCGCGGTCCGGCAGGGTCCAGGTCGCGGAGTCGGCCCGCAGCAGCTCGACCTCCGGCCCTTCGTTGCCGAGGGTCACCCAGCGCTCCACGACGTCGTCGCGCATCCGGTAGTGCAGCGTGACGGCCAGGCCGCCGTCGCGGAATCGCAGCCGCAGCGCGTCGTCCTCGGACCCGTACGCCTCGAAACGCCACTCGGTGCCGCGCCGCTCCTCGGTGCGTACGGAGAGGGCGGGCCGGGCGAAGCGGGGGCCGCCCTCGACGGGGTACTCCTCACGTCCGTCGAGCGGGGACTCGAAGGGCCGGTAGTCCGGCAGCGGACGTACGGCGAGGGCCTCGGCGTCGGCGAGCGTGATCCGCGGGCCCCAGTGCAGGTGCAGCAGCTCGTGGTCGTCGGTGAGGTGGATGGCGTAACCGCTGGTCGGCCCGGTCAGGAGCCACGTACGGCCGTTCTCGGAAATTTCCAGCATCACGTCTCCACAGTTCCGAACAGGTGCACTCAAGTACCAACATCATCTATGTCCGGGAACCCCGGGACAACGCCTGTGGACAACTCATTGCCCCAGGAATCCATGTCGTATCGTCGAGTGCGTGCCCGTCGACGAGCCGCGCCGACGAAGCCGACTGGGAGGGGAGCCCCCGTGACGCAGCAGATCCCGTCGACCGAGCCGGAGCTGGCCCGAGTGCGCAACTTCCGTGACGTGGGCGGACTGCCGACCGTGGACGGACGACGGGTGCGACAGGGCGTGCTGTTCCGCAGCGGGCATCTCGCGCACGCGACCGAGGAGGACGCGGCGTTCCTCGGCTCGCTCGGCCTGCACACGGTCTTCGACTTCCGCAACGCGGCCGACCAGAAGCTGGAGGGACCGGACGTCGAGCTGCCCGGCGTGCGGAATGTGAACCTCCCACTGACCGACCCGGCGGACGGCGCCGAGTTCTGGAAGATGGTCCGCGACGGCGACATCGACCAGCTGCGCACGATCCTCGCCGACGGCAAGGCAGCGCACCGGATGATCACCTCGTACCGCACGATCATCAAGGAGCGCACCGCCGAGCACTCCCGCGTGCTGCACGCGCTCGCCGAGGACAGCGTCCCCGCCCTGATGCACTGCGCGGCCGGCAAGGACCGCGCCGGCCTCTCCATAGCCGTGACGCTGCTCGCCCTGGGCGTCGAGCGCGAGGCGATCGTGGCGGACTACCTGGAGTCGAACGCCAAGCACCGCCGCTACAAGGTCCACCGCAGCAGCAGCGCGGCCTCCGCCTACTACCCCGAGGTCATGGAACTGCTCAACCCCCTCTTCGACGCCCGCGCCGAATACCTCACCGCGGCCTTCGAGACCATCGAGTCCACCTGGGGCGGCGTCGACGCCTACCTGGAACACGGCCTCGCAGTCACCCCCGAGACCCGCGAGCGGCTGTGTGAGCGGCTCCTCGACTGAGGGCGTACGCCTACTGAGGATGTACGTCTACTGCTTCGCCCTCAGCTCGAAGAGCAGGTAGATGAAGCCCGCGAACACATGCCCGACCGCGATGTAGATGATCAGGCGCACCCACAGGGCGCGCGGCCGTCGGGCTCTGCAGCAGGGTGTGGACGAACAGAAGCTCCAGCCCGTCGCGGTCCTCCGCGGCGATCCGATGCGGGGTCAGCGAGTCGAAGTGCGCTGTCGCCGGGCGCGAGACGGGACGCGGACGGGCAGTGCCTGCGCGCCGCGTCCCCGTTGGCAACTGTCTCATCGGTTCGGACACGGTCGTACCTTGAAGTTCTCTCCCAGAGGAAGCCGGGAGACTCTCCCCTGGATCGCTCCGGGGAGTTTGGCAGGTCATGCCTGTCCGACGACGCCCCTTCCGGCCGCCGGAGCAAGTACGGGACTCGCTCGGGTTGTTGGGGACTTGATTGTCGCCCGCCAACGATGCACTGAGCGCATCAGATGAGTTACCGAGCGCTCCCGGCGTTCACGCTGAGGTGCGGGCGACAGCCCGGCGGCGCCCGCCGCGGCCTCCAGGGTGAGGGAGGCACGACGCCGCAGGGCTCGGAGCTGCGGCGCCACGACGGGCAGGTCGGGAGAGCTCATGCCCTCCATTCAGCCGGAGGCTTGCCTATGGGGCAAATTCTTTGCCCCATAGGCAAAAGCGCCCGTTTCTAGCGGTTGGCCACCGCCTGCTTGACCAGCGTCTTCCCGAAGTCCCACATCAGACCGCCGCCGCTGTGGGCGTCGTCCATCACGGCCGTGAAGGCCTCGACGAACCGGTCCACTTCCCGTTCGCCGACGATCAGCGGCGGGATCAGCTTGATCACCTCCAGATGGTCGCCGGAGACCTGGGTGAGGATCCGGTGCCGCTGGAGCAGCGGCACGACCACCATCTGCGCGAACAGGCCCTTGCGCGCGGCCTGCAGCATGGTCCAGCGGCTGCGCAGCTTCAGCGAGCTGGGCCTGCCGAACTCGATGCCGATCATCAGGCCCCGGCCGCGTACGTCGGCGAGCAGCTCGTACTTGTCGACCAGCGCCGCGAGGCGGGACCTGAGCAGGTCGCCGGTGGCCCGGGCGTTCGCGACGATCTGCTCGTTCTCCATGACGGACAGGACGGCCAGGCCCGCCGCCATGGCCTGGGCGTTGGATCCGAAGCTCGCCGAGTGCACCAGCACACGGTCGATCGACGAGTAGACCTTCTTGAAGATCCAGTCCTTGCCGAGCGTGGCGCCCACCGGCACATAGCCGCCGGAGAGCGCCTTCGCTACGCAGACCAGGTCCGGTTCGACGCCGTCCTCGTGCTGGTAGGCGTAGAAGTCCCCGGTCCGGCCGAGCCCGGTCTGCACCTCGTCCGCGATCAGCAGCGCCTTGTGCTTGTGCAGCAGGTCCTGGGCCGCGCGCAGATAGCCGGGCGGGGGCTCCAGGACGCCCTTGCCCTGGATCGGCTCGACGATCAGGGCGGCGACGTCGCCCTTCTTCAACTCCCGTGCCAGCGCGACGAGATCACCGAGCGGTACGGCCGTGTCGGGCAGCAGCGGGGCGAAGCCGTCACGGAAGCCGTCCTCGCCGTTGACGGACAGGGAGCCGGTGGTCAGGCCGTGGAAGGAGTGCTCGCAGTACAGGACGCGGGGCTTTCCGGTGGCGCGGCGGGCGAACTTCAGCGCGGTCTCGACCGCCTCGGTGCCGCTGTTGCCGAAGAACACCCGGTCCAGATGCGGGCTGTGCGCGAGCAGCCGCTCGGCCAGCAGCCCGGGCAGCGGCTGGCAGTCGAAGCGGGTGAGGTCGGCGAGCTGTGCGTCGAGCACATCGTGCAGCGCCTTGCGGACGACGGGGTGATGGCGGCCCAGGCCCATCACCCCGAACCCGGCGAGCATGTCCAGGTAGTCGTCGCCGTCCGCGTCCCAGAAGTACGCGCCCTCGGCCCGCTCGTAGACCTTGTCGAAGCCGATGGTGTGCAGCATGCGCGGGAGCTGATGGTTGAGGTACTTGGTGTGCAGCTCGTAGCGCTCGGCTCCGCGCTCGGCCAGCAGTGCGCCGAGGTCGAACTCCGTGGTCATTCGGGTTTCTCCTTGGCTGACTCCTTGACGGCCAGGCTCGCGCTGATCCGTCCGGCGACCTCGACGGGCGTGAGGCCGATGTCGGCGAGCACCTCGCCGCGTTTGGCGTGCGCGAGGAACTGCTCCGGGATGCCGAACCGCCGTACGGGCACGTCGACATCGGCGTCACCGAGCGCCAGCGCGACCGCCGCTCCGACCCCGGACGCGCGGCTGTTGTCCTCGACGACGGCGACCAGGCGGTGCTCGGCGGCGAGACCGGGGAGCGCCGGGTCGACGGGCTTGACCCACCGCGGGTCGACGACGGTGCAGCCGATGCCGCGCGCCTGAAGCAGCTCGGCGGCTTGCAGGCAGACGGGCGCCATGACGCCGACGGCGACCAGCAGGACCTCCGGCGACTCTCCGCGGTGCAGTACGTCGATGCCGCCCACCCGGTCGACCGCGGGAACGCACGGCCCCACCGACTCCTTCGGGAACCGTACGAGGGTCGGCGCGTCGTCCACCGCGACCGCCTCGCGCAGCTGGGCCCGCAGCTGGTCGGCGTCGCGCGGCGCGGCGATCCTGAGGCCCGGCACGACCTGGAGGATCGACATGTCCCACATGCCGTTGTGGGAGGCGCCGTCGACGCCCGTCACACCGGCCCGGTCCAGGACGAAGGTGACGCCGCAGCGGTGCAGGGCGACGTCCATCAGGAGCTGGTCGAAGGCACGGTTGAGGAAGGTGGCGTAGACGGCGACGACGGGGTGGAGTCCGCCGGTCGCGAGCCCGGCCGCGCTCACCGCCGCGTGCTGCTCGGCGATGCCGACGTCCCAGACCCGGTCCGGGAACCGCGCGGCGAACTTGCCGAGCCCGACCGGGTGCAGCATGGCCGCCGTGATCGCCACGACGTCCTCCCGCTCCTCCCCGATCCTGACGATCTCCTCGCCGAACACCGAGGTCCAGGACGGCCCGTTGGACGGCGCGAGCGGCTCGCAGGTGAGTGGGTTCATCACACCTACGGTGTGGAAGTGGTCCTCCTCGTGCGCGAGAGCGGGTTCGTAGCCGCGCCCCTTCTCGGTGAGGCAGTGCACCAGCACCGGCCCGTGGAAGCGTTTCGCACGCCGCAGCGCGGACTCGACGGCACCGATGTCGTGTCCGTCGATCGGGCCGACGTACTTCAGGCCCAGGTCCTCGAACAGCCCCTGCGGCGCGAACGCGTCCTTGAAGCCCTTCTTGGCGCCGTGCAGTGCCTCGTAGACGGTGTTGCCGACGATCGGCGTGCGCTGCAGCACGTCCTTGCCCCAGGCCAGGACCTGTTCGTAGCTGTCGGTGGTGCGCAGGGTGGCGAGGTGGTTGGCGAGGCCGCCGATGGTGGGGGCGTACGACCGTTCGTTGTCGTTGACGACGATGATCAGCGGCCGGTTCTTGGCGGCCGCGATGTTGTTCAGCGCCTCCCAGGCCATGCCGCCGGTCAACGCGCCGTCGCCGATCACCGCGACGACATGCCCATTGTCCCCCTGCACCTGGCGGGCCTTGGCGAGCCCGTCGGCCCAGCCGAGCGCGGTGGAGGCGTGGCTGTTCTCGACGATGTCGTGCTCGGACTCCTCGCGCGACGGGTAGCCGGAGAGGCCCCCCTTGCCGCGGAGCTTGGAAAAGTCCTGACGCCCTGTCAGCAACTTGTGTACGTAGCTCTGGTGGCCGGTGTCCCACACGATGCGGTCGACCGGCGACTCGAAGACCCGGTGGAGGGCGATGGAGAGTTCCACCACCCCCAGATTGGGCCCGAGGTGACCGCCGGTCCTGGCCACGGCGTGCACCAGGAACTCCCTGATCTCGTCGGACAGTTCGCCAAGTTGCGCCTCGGACAGTGCCTTCAGGTCGCGTGGTCCCCGGATGCTCTCCAGAATCGTCACGTTCGCGGGCCCCCTTCGGTCCGTGCTGTTCAGCTCACGGTGACGGCCGGCTCCCCCGACTCGACGCCGTCCTGTTCCATCTGTTCGGCGATCTTCATCGCCTCGTCGATGAGGGTCTCCACGATCTTCGACTCGGGCACGGTCCTGATGACCTCGCCCTTCACGAAGATCTGCCCCTTGCCGTTGCCGGAGGCGACCCCCAGGTCCGCCTCCCGCGCCTCACCGGGACCGTTGACCACACACCCCATCACGGCCACCCGCAGCGGCACTTCCATGCCCTCCAGACCTGCCGTGACCTCGTCGGCCAGTTTGTACACGTCGACCTGGGCGCGCCCGCAGGAGGGACACGAGACGATCTCCAGGCGCCGCTGCCTCAAGCCCAGCGACTCCAGGATCTGGATGCCGACCTTGACCTCCTCGGCGGGCGGAGCGCTCAAGGACACCCGGATCGTGTCACCGATCCCCCGCGACAGCAGCGCCCCGAAAGCCACGGCCGACTTGATGGTCCCCTGGAAGGCGGGACCCGCCTCGGTGACGCCCAAGTGCAGCGGATAGTCGCACTGTTCGGCCAGCAGCCGGTACGCGTTGACCATCACCACCGGGTCGTTGTGCTTCACCGAGATCTTGATGTCCCGGAAGTCGTGCTCCTCGAAGAGCGACGCCTCCCACAAGGCGCTCTCCACCAGCGCCTCCGGCGTCGCCTTGCCGTACTTCTGCAGCAGCCGCCGGTCGAGAGAGCCCGCGTTGACGCCGATACGGATCGGTGTGCCGTGGTCCTTGGCGGCCCGCGCGATCTCCTTCACCTTGTCGTCGAACTGCTTGATGTTGCCGGGATTGACGCGTACGGCCGCACAGCCGGCCTCGATCGCGGCGAACACGTACTTCGGCTGGAAGTGGATGTCCGCGATCACCGGGATCTGCGACTTGCGGGCGATGGTCGCGAGGGCGTCCGCGTCGTCCTGCGTGGGGCAGGCGACGCGGACGATCTGGCAGCCGGACGCGGTGAGTTCCGCGATCTGCTGCAAGGTGGCGCCGATGTCCGACGTACGCGTCGTCGTCATCGACTGCACCGACACCGGGGCCCCGCCCCCGACCGCCACCGGCCCGACCTGGATCTGCCGTGAGACACGGCGCTCCGCGATCGGCCGGACCGGTACCTCGGGGACGCCCAAGGAAATGGCGGTCATGGTGTCACTCGCGGTTTCCGGCGACGGTCTCGCGCATGGCCCGCAGGGACTCCTTGAGGGAGCCCATGGTGGCCATGACCGCGGTCGGCTCGTAGCCGCAGTGCGCCATGCAGTTGGCGCAGCGCGGGTCCTTGCCGCGGCCGTACTTGTCCCAGTCGGTGTCCTCGATCAGCTCCCGGTACGTGGTGACGTACCCGTCGCTCATCAGGTAGCAGGGGCGCTGCCAGCCGAAGAGGGAGTAGTTCGGGATCGCCCAGGCGGTGCACGGGAAGTCGACCTTGCCCTCCAGGAAGTCCAGGAAGAGCGGGGAGTGGTTGAGCCGCCACTTGCGCCGGTTGCCACCGGCGAAGGCCTTCTTGAACAGCTCACGGGTCTGCTCCACGCCCAGGAAGTGCTCCTGGTCGGGGGCCTTCTCGTAGGCGTAGGCGGGCGAGATCATCATCTCGTCGACCTTGAGGTCGTCGTTGAGGTAATTGAGCACCTCGATGATGGTCTGCGGGGTGTCGGTGTTGAAGAAGGTCGAGTTGGTGGTGACGCGGAAGCCGCGCCGCTTGGCCTCCTTGATCGCCTCCACTGCCTCGTCGAACACACCCTCCTTCGCCACGGACTCGTCGTGCCGCTCGCGCAGCCCGTCGATGTGCACCGCGAAGGCGAAGAACGGCGAGGGCTTGAACTTGTCCATCTTCTTGCGCAGCAGCATGGCGTTGGTGCACAGGAAGACGTACTTCTTCCTCGCCACCAACTGCCGCACGATCTCATCGATCTTGGGGTGCATCAGGGGTTCCCCGCCGGCGATCGACACCATCGGGGCACCGGACTCGAGCACCGCTCCCACAGCTTGGGCAACCGGCATGCGCTGCTTGAGCACACCTGCCGGGTGCTGGATCTTGCCGCAGCCCTCGCACTTGAGATTGCAGGCGTAGAGCGGTTCCAGCTCGACGATGAGCGGAAACTTGTCCCGCCTGCGGAGCTTCTGTTCAGCCAAATACGTAGCGACCTTGATGGACTGGCGCAGCGGCATGGCCATCTGGCTCACCTCCTGGGGAGCAGCAAAGAACGGTGCCATTCGTAGAAAGCAGGAAGAACGGAGCGCAATACGCGGAAGGCCGATATTCCTCCGCGCAATGTGCCGATCCGGACGAGTTCATGTTCTGGAGCGTCCACGACCACCCGGACGGCCGCAACCGGGCGCGGGCCCGTGCGCACGGCGCTCAGGAGCGTGGCCGCGGACTCCATGTCGACCGCGATCGCGCCGGTCGCGAGGAGATCGGACCGTTCCTGACCGCGTACGACATGGTCGGAGCCGGTGAGCGGCCCGGTGTGGACGGTGCGGCCGGGTGCGGCGCGCACGAGTTCCTTGACCAGTAGGTCGGTCCCGACGCACGGAACGGTTCCGTCCGGGCCCCGGGTCTCCTCGGCGACGACCAGGTCGCCGGGGTGCATGCCCGGGGCGAGCCCCGCACAGAAACCGGTCGCGAGCACGGCGGCCTCGCCGAACGCCGGGTCGGCCAGCACCCGGGCGGCGGATCGCTCCGCCGCCTTGGGCCCCATCCCCGTACGCAGGACGGTGACCGGCCCGCCCGCGCCACTGCGATCGCTCAGGCGCAGGGCAAGGTGCTCGATGCCGAGCGCGCAGGCGATCAGCAGCGGGGCGGGGGCGGGCTGGGCGCTCATCAGCCCGCCTCGGCCTTGGAGAACGGTTCTCCGTGGACGTACCGGCCGAGCGCGGTGAGCGGGAAGACCTGCCGGTAGAGGTGGTAGTTGATCGAGAAGTCCCACGGGAAGCCGGTCCCCGTGAAGTACGGCTCGTCCCAGGAGCCGTCCTCGCGCTGTGCGCTCGCGAGCCACTCGATGCCGCGCTCGACGGCCTTGGAGTCCTGCTCGCCGGCCGCGAGCAGGGCCAGCAGCGCCCATGCCGTCTGCGAGGCGGTGGAGGCGCCCTTGCCGCTCCACTTCTTCACGTCGTGGTACGAGCGCAGGTCCTCGCCCCAGCCGCCGTCGTCGTTCTGGACGGACTCCAGCCAGGCGACGGCCCGGCGGATCGCCGGATGCGAGCCGGGCAGTCCGGCGGCGGTCAGCGCGGGCACCACGGACCCCGTGCCGTAGATGTAGTTGACGCCCCAGCGCCCGAACCACGAGCCGTCCGGCTCCTGTTCGGCGAGCAGCCACTCGATGCCGCGCCGGGTACGCGGGTCATGGGCGTAGCCCTCGACCGCCAGCATCTCCACCACGTGTGCGGTGACGTCCGCGGACGGCGGGTCGATGACCTCGCCGAAGTCGCAGAACGGCAGCTTGTTGGGGAACATGCTGGTGTTGTCGACGTCGAAGGCCCCCCAGGCGCCGTTCTTCGACTGCATCCCGAGGTTCCAGCGCACCCCGCGCCCGATCGCCTTCTCCACCCGCTCCGGGTCGTGGTGCCGGATCCGGCGCAGCGCGAGGACGACCTCGGCGGTGTCGTCGATGTCGGGATAGTTGTCGTTGTGGAACTCGAACGCCCAGCCGCCGGGCGGCAGTTGGGGCTTGCGCACCGACCAGTCGCCGGGCCGCACGATCTGCTCGCCGAGCATCCAGTCGGCGGCCTTCACCAGCTGCGGATGGTCGGCGGGGACCCCCGCGTCGGCGAGTGCGATGGCCGCGAGACAGGTGTCCCACACCGGGGACTGGCAGGCCTCGATCATCCGCGCCCCGTCCTCGCGCCAGACGGCGAAACGGTCCAGCGACGCGAGCCCCTCGCGCATCACAGGGTGTTCGAGGTCGTAGCCGAGCAGGTACAGGGCGATGACCGAGTACACGGCGGGCGGCTGGATGCCGCCCCAGCAGCCGTCGTTCTCCTGCCGCTCGATGATCCAGCGGGCGGCGGAGTTCATCGCCGCCCTGCGCAGGCCGCGCGGAGCGAACCTGCGGTACTGGTGCAGCGCCTTGTCGAGCCGTTCGAAGACGCCGTCCCAACTCGCCGCGGGAGACAGCGGCTTGACCGGGTTCGGGTTGCGCGGATCCGTGTGCAGTTCGTCGAGGGAGAAGGGCGCGGGCCGCACCGGACGCTTCGCGGAGACGATCGTCAGCGGGACGATGGTCTGCCGCGCCCAGCAGCCGAAGTCGTAGATGTTGAGCGGGAACCACTTCGGGAAGTAGATGAGTTCCGGCGGGAGTTCGGGCAGGTCCTCCCACTTCCACCAGCCGAACAGTGCCAGCCAGATCCGGGTGAAGACCCGGGAGGCCGCGATGCCGCCCCGCTCGCGGATCCAGGCCGAGGCCTTCGCCATGTGCGGCGCGTCCGGCGCGTCGCCGGCCAGCCGCAGGGCGACGTACGCCTCGATGGTGGTGGAGAGTTCGCCGGGTCCGCCGTAGAAGGTGGCCCAGGCGCCGTCCTCGCGCTGCTCGCCGCGGATGAACAGGGCGGCGGCGCGCGTGGTGGCCTCGTCGCGGATGCCCAGGAACTGGCGCAGCAGCAGGTCCTCGGCGTCCATCGTGACGTTCGTCTCGAGGTCGCCCTTCCACCAGCCCTGGGTGTCCTGCCGGGAGAGCAGGAACTCGGTGGCACACCCGATGGCGTGTACGGCGGCCTCGTGCACCCCGGCCGCCGGGGGGATGTCGATCTGTGTTTCGCTGGCCGAGGCTGCTCGGGGCGGCAGTGCCCCGGTGCTTCCGTCGGTCGTCGCTGTCATGGCTTCCCCTTCGTGCAGTCGTACGAGTCGTGCTGCTGTGGGTCCGCCGTCGACCGGTGCTCGTGCGTCCGTAGCACCGGCCGGCGACTACGCGAGGGCTGTTCGACCGATAATGATCATCTCTTCCGTACGACGACGAAGTCGGCGAGCGCCGCGAACTGTGCCCGCACCCGGTCGGGCATCTCGATGGCGTCGAGGGCTTCGATGGCGATGGTGTGCTGGCGGCGCGCCTCTTCGGCGGTCCACTCGCGCCCGCCCGCCTCCTCGATGAGGGCGGCACGGGCCGCGAACTCCTCCTCGGAGAAGTTCGCGAAGTCACTGCTCTTGGCGTCGGCGGCGAGGATCTCGCCGAGCCGCTCGGAGGCGGCGCCGCCTCCCGCGAGCGCCGCCACGACCGGCAGGGACTTCTTGCGCTGGCGCAGATCGCTCCAGGTCTGCTTGCCGGTGGAGACCGGGTCGCCCCAGATGCCGAGGAGGTCGTCGACGGCCTGGAAGGCGAGGCCCAGGTGGTAGCCGTACTTCTCCAGGGTGTCGGCGGTGCGGTCGTCCGCGCCGCCGAGCACGGCGCCGATGGAGCTGGCGCAGGCGAGCAGGGCGCCGGTCTTGTTGCCCTCCATCTCCAGGCACTCCTCGACGCTGACACGGTCGCGGTGCTCGTAGGAGATGTCCTGCGCCTGGCCGTCGATGAGGGCGCGGGTCGCGGAGGTCAGCCGGCGGGTGGCGCGGCCGGCCTCGACGGTCCCGAGCTCCAGCAGGACCTCGTTGGCCAGGGCGAACAGGGCGTCGCCGACCAGGATCGCCTGGGCGGGGCCGTGCACCTTCCAGACGGTGTCGCGGTGCCGGCGCTGTTCGTCGCCGTCCATCAGGTCGTCGTGCAGCAGGGAGAAGTTGTGGACCAGTTCGACGGCGACCGCTCCGGGGATGCCGGCCTCGGGCGCCGCGCCGGTGACCTCGGCGGAGAGCACCGCGAGGGCGGGGCGTACGGCCTTGCCGCCATCACCGTCGGCGGGATTGCCCTGGGCGTCGATCCAGCCGAAGTGGTAGGCGGAAACGGTGTCCATGGGAGGGGCCAGGCGGTCGATCGCCGCCCGCAGTACCGGTGTGGCCAGGGACCGGCCGCGCTCCAGGAGCGCGGTCACGTCCACCGCGGTCCTTCGAGCGGCCGTCGAGGCCGGGGGCACAGTGGGCACAGTCTCTCCTCTTGTTGCGGTACCGGGGGTGCGGGGACCTGCCGCGCGCTGATGGAGCATCAGGCCGCCTCCTCGACTTCGAAGAGATAACGGGGGCGGGGCCGGCCCAGGGAGCTCAGCACGGCGTCCGCCGCACTCACACCACTGCGAACCGCACTCTCCATGGTCGCGGGCCACCCCGTGGCGGTCCACGCTCCGGCCAGATAGAGGCCGGAGGCCTTGGTACGGGCGCCGGGCCGCAGTCGTCCGACGCCGGGGGTGGGAGCGAACGTGGCGGTGCGCTCCCTGGTCACGAAGAAGTCCGTCACCCCGGCACCGCGGGTGCCGGGCAACAGCCGTTCCAGCTCGGGCAGATAGCGCTCGCGCAGTTCGGCGACCGGTGCGTCGATCTCGTCCTGCGCCGCCGACTGCGACAGCGCCAGGTACTGGCCCTGCTTCAGCCCGGAGGCATCGGTCCGGTCGAAGACCCACTGCACCGGCGTGCCGAGGGCCGCGAAGAAGGGCTTGTGGAGCACCTTCCGGTCGTACACGACATGGACGTTGAGGATCGGCGCGGTGCCGATCTCCAGCAGCCGTTCCGGCGCGTCGAGGGCTCCGGCGGGCAGCAGATCGTGCGCTTCGCGGTGGGGTACGGCGAGGACGACGGCGTCCGCCCGAAGTGTCTCGCCGGGAACCTGAACGCTCAGGCTCCCGTTGTCGTCAGTAGAGATGGAGGTGACTCGTGTACGGACCTCGGTACGCACGCCCGCGGAGTCGAGCGCCTTGCGGGCCAGCCGGTCATGCAGTTCCCCCAGCGGGACGCGCGCCCAGCCGATGTCGGCCGCGCCCGGGTCGGACAGCAGACCGGTCTTGAACACCATCGCGGCGAGCCCCAGCGAGGCGTCGCCCGCGACCGCGTTGAGGGTGGCGACCCCGACCAGGTCCCACAGGGCCTCGACGGCACGCGCCGACTGACCGTGCGCGGTCAGCCAGCTGCCGAAGTCCTGCGTGTCCAGGGTCGGATCGGCGAGGTCCAGCCCCTTGAGCGCGAGCGCGGCCCGCCCGACCTTGGCGCGGTCGGCGAGTGAGAGATGCGGATACGTGGCCAGGCTGCGCCCCAGATGCAGGGGCACCGGCAGCGCGTCGCGCCGCAGCCTGCCGAGCCGCCGTCCCTCGGGCCTGGCGACATCGAGTACGGGCACGTCGAGACGATCCTGCAACGGCGCCAGCGCCGCTCCCTCGATGCGGTCGAGGAACCAGCGGTAGGCGGTGCAGCAGCGCAGATACACATGCTGTCCGTTGTCGACCGTCAACTCGCCGCGCTGGAAGGAGAAGGCGAGCCCGCCCAGGCGCGGCCGGCCTTCGAGCAGGGTGACGCGCACTCCGGCGTCGGCGAGCGCGAGCGCGGCGGTGATCCCGGCGAGCCCGCCGCCGACCACGACGGCGTCCCGCCCGGAGCGTGACCCCGGCATGTCCGCGAGCGGCTCCTCGGTCCGCGAGCCGTCGGTCATCGTGCACTCCCCCCTGCTCGGCCACCGCGATGCTTGAACGGTGCATGGCAGGCCGTCGCAGTGAGGGACGCCGCGCGGCACCGGAGGGTTGCCCGCCACTTTTCGCCGCTGAAATCACCTTGGACCGTTTTGTCCATCAGGCGCGCCTCCTGACGGTCCGCCGGGTCACATGCCGCGCGTCCAGGCCGGACAGGCCGCGCACGGCGACGTACGCCTTCTCTCGCCCGGGCAGCGAGACCCGGCCACGCAGCACCGCCTCCGGATCGCGCTCGATGCGATCGAGGAGGCGGCGGTAGATGCCGGCCATGGCGGCGACACAGGCGCCACTGCGCCGGTCGAGCATGGGGAGCAGCCGGTAGCCCTCGGCGAAAAGGGCGCGGGCCCGACGCACTTCGAAGTGCACGAGACCCGCGAAGTCGGCGCCCTCCGGCGGTTTCGCCCCGCTGAACCCGGCCGAGCAGCCGAACTTGGCCAGGTCGTCGGCGGGTAGATAGGTGCGCCCGCCCTCGGCGTCCTCGCGGACGTCCCGCAGGATGTTGGTGAGCTGAAGCGCTAGCCCGAGCGTGTCGGCATACTCCGGCGCGCGCTCGGCGCCACGCGCCCCCCGCTCCGTACCGAACACCCCGAGCGAGAGCCGCCCGATGGCACCCGCCACACAGCGGCAGTACACCTTCAGGTCGTCCCAGGTCTCATAGGTCTCGCCGCGTACGTCCATGAGCACGCCGTCGATGAGCTCGTCCAGGCCGCCCAGTGGGATCGGGAACTGCTCGGCGGCATGGGTCAGGGCGACCGCGACCGGGTCGGTGTCGTCCTCGTCGACCGCGTCCTGGCGGATCCGGGTCAGCAGCGCCCGGGTGTCCTCGAGTCTGGCGACCTTGACGTCGGGTGCCAGCGCGCCGTCGCCGATGTCGTCGACACGACGCGAGAACGAGTACAGCGCCGACATCGCGCGCCGCTTGTGCGTGGGCAGCAGCCTGATGCCGTAGGCGAAGTTACGGGCCTGCTGTCCGGTGACGGCCTCGCAGTAGCTGTAGGCGGCGAGTACCGGTGCGGACACGTGTGTGGGAGAGTCCACGGTCCGGATCACCCCTCTCCTCGCAGAGTCAGGCCCACCTCACGCAGCAACTGGATCTTGCCGGGTTCGGGCGGGCCGGGAAGTACGTCGTATTCGGCGGCGGCAATCGCATGGATTGCCGCCCTTCCCCCGCCACGAACCCTGCGAGCAGCAGCTTCAACCTGCCGTGGACGCTACCCACCAGGGGGGCGCCTTCATTCAGGAGATCGCGGGCGCGTTGCGCCTCGTATGCAACCAGGGCGCGCACCGATGCGCCCGCGGTTTTCGCGGCGAGATCCGCCTCCTGGACATGAAAGCGTTTCATGTCGGCGGCGGGCAGATAGATACGGTCGCGGCCGAAATCCTCGGCAACGTCCTGGAGGTGCTCGACGATCTGCAGGGCCGTGCAGATCGCGTCGGAGCGCCTGACCCGCTCGGGGGTCTCGGTGCCGGTGACGGCGAGGACGAGACGGCCGACGGGGTTGGCGGACAGTTCGCAGTACGCAACGAGGTCGTCGTAGGTCTCGTAGCGGGAGACGAGCTGATCCTGGCGGTTGGCGGCGATCAGGCCGAGAAAGGGGTCCGGGCTCAGCGCGCGGCGCCGGACGGTCGGCTGGAGGCGCTGCAGCAGCGGGTGACGCGGCGTCGAATCGAACACGCGGTGAAGGTCGGCCTCGAAGGCGTCCAGCATCAGCAGCCGGTCCTCGGCCTGCGCGGGGGACACGCCGAGCAGCCGGGCGTCGACACCCCCGGGGGCGAGATCGCCGTCGCCGATGTCGTCGACGAGGCGGGCGAAGCCGTACACGGCCACGAGGTCGGCGCGCCAGGCCCTGGGCAGGAAGAACGGGGCCACGGGGAAGTTCTCGTCCGCGGCCTTGTCGAGCGTGCCGCGCTCCGGATCACCGGTCGGCGCGGCGCCGGTTCCCGTCACCGTTCGCTGCCCGGGGCGGGGACGGCACATGCTGCGTCGACCTGGGGAGTTTCCGTAGCCATTGCCGTCACATCTCCCGTTCTACACCGTCGACCCAATACACACTATTTCGGACACGCCACCCGGTCGTCGGCGCGGCTGCCCTGGCGTGGAGTGTCGCGCACTATCGCCCCACTTGCCGCTTATCGGGACCGGTACAGCTTACGTTGTACAACGCAACAGGGTCCGTCGGGGTGTCCTGCGCATCACAAGAACACACCGATTGGCATCAAGATTCCTTGGGCCGACCGAAGTTGACGTCTCCTTTGCAGACGCGGGGCCCCGCCGGAAGGGTTCCTGCGAGGCCCTGGGAAGCGTGGTGGGCTTTTCGCCCGGGTCCGGGTGGACTACTTGCCCGTGAACTTCTCGTACTCCTTGATGACCTCTTCGGTAGGTCCGTCCATGCGCAGCTCGCCGCGTTCCAGCCACAGGACGCGGTTGCAGGTGTCGCGGATCGACTTGTTGTTGTGACTGACCAGGAACACGGTGCCCGCGCTCTTGCGCAGTTCGCGGATGCGTTCCTCGGAGCGCTTCTGGAATTTGCGGTCGCCGGTGGCCAGCGCCTCGTCGATCATCAGGACGTCGTGGTCCTTGGCGGCGGCGATGGAGAAGCGCAGCCGGGCCGCCATGCCGGAGGAGTAGGTGCGCATGGGCAGGGTGATGAAGTCGCCCTTCTCATTGATGCCGGAGAAGTCGACGATCTCCTCGTAGCGCTCCTTGATCTCCTCGCGGGACATGCCCATGGCGAGCCCGCCCAATATGACGTTCCGTTCGCCGGTGAGGTCGTTCATCAGGGCCGCGTTCACCCCGAGCAGGGAGGGCTGGCCGTCGGTGTAGACCTTGCCGCTCTCGGCGGGAAGCAGGCCGGCGATGGCGCGCAGCAGCGTCGACTTGCCGGAACCGTTGGAGCCGATCAGACCGATGGCCTCGCCGCGGTAGGCGACGAAGGACACGCCTCGCACGGCGTGCACCTTGCGCACTCCGCGTTCCTCGCCGCGCTTGAGCATGCGGCTGAGCGCTGCCGTGGCGCTGCCCTTGCCGGTCTTGGCACCGTTGACGCGGTAGACGATGTGCAGGTCGTCGGCGATGACGGTGGGGATCCGTTCGTCCCTCGGGTGCTCAGCCACGGCCGTACCTCTCCTCCGCCTTCCAGAAGTAGACGAAGCCGCCGACGGCGAGCAGCACGGACCAGCCGAGCGCGACCGCCCACACATGGTCCGGGAGGTTCTCGGAGCCATAGCCGTCGATGAGCGCGAAGCGCATCAGGTCCAGGTAGATGGCGGCCGGGTTCCACTGCAGGACATTGGCGATCCACTGGGGCTTGTCGGCCAGCATGATCGGGATGGAGTACATCACGCCGGACGCGTACATCCATGTACGCATCACGAACGGCATCAGCTGCGCGAGGTCCGGGGTCTTGGAGCCGGCCCGGGCCACGATCAGGGCGAGGCCGGTGTTGAAGAGGAACTGCAGGGCGAGCACCGGGACGATCAGGGGCCAGGACAGGTCCGGGAAGCTGCCGAAGACCATGGTGATCGCGAACAGCACGATCATCGAGTAGAGCAGCTGCTGAAGCTGCTGGAGCGCGAAGGACACCGGCAGCGAGGCGCGCGGGAAGTGCAGGGCGCGGACCAGGCCGAGGTTGCCGGAGATCGCGCGGACGCCGGCCAGCACCGAGCTCTGTGTGAAGCTGAACACGAAGACGCCGGTGACCAGGAACGGGATGTACACCTCGCGGGACATGCCCCGGTCGGCCTCGAGGATGACGCCGAAGATGAAGAAGTACACGGCCGCGTTCAGCAGCGGGGTGACCACCTGCCAGAGCTGGCCGAGCTTCGCCTGGCTGTACTGGGCGGTCAGCTTCGCCCGGGAGAAGGCGAGGATGAAGTGACGCCGGTCCCAGAGCTGGCGGACGTATTCCACGAGTGAGGGGCGGGCGCCGCTCACGGACAGTCCGTACTTCGCGGCGAGCTGGGCCGCGGTCAGTCGCTCGTCGGGCGACGGAGCCGCGCTCACCGCGACTCCACCGTCGTGCGTTGTCTCACTCACCAAAAGAAACTTTCGTCTTCGAGATGCGCAGCCTGTGCGGGCAGGGCATGAGCCGGCGGCCGTGGGTGACGGCCGGGTGCTCTCAGGACCGAGCTTGTCAGATGACGGGGGGTCGGCCCAGTCGAGTCAGCCGCCACACCGTACGCCACTTCATGGGCCTGCGGGGCCCGCACTCGGTCGTCCAGCCTTCCCGGAATCCGCCGAACCACGCCCTGAGCGCGGGCCGCGAGGGGCGGCGCAGCAGGGTGAGCAGCATCCAGACGCCGAGGTAGACGGGGACCAGGGGCGCGGGGAGGTTGCGGCGGGCGAGCCATACGCGGTTGCGGGCGACCATGCGGTGATAGACCGCGTGCCGCGAGGGCGCGGTCGTGGGGTGGTACAGCACCATGTCGGACCGGTAGTCGATCATCCAGCCCGCGTCGAGGGCCCGCCATGCGAGGTCGGTTTCCTCGTGTGCGTAGAAGAATTCGTCCGGGAGCGCGCCGACTTCGGCGAGGACCTGGGTGCGTACGGCGTTGGCGCCGCCGAGGAACGTGGTGACCCGGGAGGAGCGCAGCGGGTCGGAGGCGCGCAGCCGGGGCACGTGGCGGCGCTGGGTCTCGCCGGTGTCCGGGTCGGCGATGCGGAAGCTGACGATGCCGAGCTTCGGGTCGGCCGCGAAGGCCTGGCGGCACAGCTCGGCGGTGTCGTGCTGGGCGAGCAGGCCGTCGTCGTCGAGGAAGAGCAATATGTCGACATCCCGGCCGCTCGGCCCGAAGGCCTCGATGCCGACGTTGCGGCCGCCGGGGATGCCGAGGTTCTCGGGCAGTTCGATCGTGCGGACGCCGTCGGGGACGTCGGGGACGGGTGAGCCGTTGCCCACGACGACGGCCTCGACCGGGTCACCGTCCTGCTTGGCGACCGAGTCGAGCAGGGCCCTGAGCTCCTCGGGGCGGTTGCCCATGGTGATGATGACCGCCCCGACCTTCATCCCGGGGCTCACCGGAGCCTGCTCGACACGAGGATGGAGACCAGGTGCAGCAGGGTCTGCACAAGCGCGATGCCGGCCAGCACCGCGACACCGAGCCGGGAGAAGAACAGGTCGCCACGCATCGCGTCCAGAACGGCCAGGACCAGGATCAACAGGGACGCCTCGATACCGAGCACCAGCCGGTGGAACTTCAGCGCCGCGGCGGCCCTGCGGGCCAGCGCCATGCCGGAGGAACGCGGCTCGGACGCGGCCTCCTTGACGGGCGGCAGTCCGCCCTGGTGGCGGGCGACGCCGACGAGGTCGGTCTCGGCCTTGATCAGGATCGCGCCGAGGGCGGCCAGGGTGCCGAGGAACGCCCACAGCCAGTCGATGCGCCCGGAGCCCCACAGGTCGGCGGCGCGCAGGCCGAAGCCGACGAGCACCGCGGCATCGCACAGATAGGCACCGACCCGGTCCAGGTAGACCCCGCCGAGCGAGAACTGCTGCTTCCAGCGCGCCACTTCGCCGTCGACGCAGTCGAGCAGCAGATAGAGCTGGACCATCAGCACGCCGAGCAAGGCGCCCGAGATCCCCGGCACCAGCAGGGCGGGGGCCGCGAGCACGCCGCAGAGGGTCATCAGGTACGTGAGCTGGTTGGGCGTGACCTTGGTGTTCACCAGGGAACGCGTGATCCGCAGGGACACCTCGCGCATGTAGAGGCGTCCCGCCCAGTGCTCACCGCTGCGCCGGTCCTTGACCCCGGCGGGGTGCACGACCGGGCGGAGTTCAGCTACCGATGGCCTTGACATAGTCGGCGTAGGTGTCCTTGATCTGGTCGGTGGTGAGGTCGAGGTGTTCGAGGATCGTGTAGCGGCCGGGCCGGGTCCGAGGGGCGAACTCCACGACCTTGATGAACTCCTCGGTCGTGAAGCCGATCTCCTCCGGCAGCACCGGCAGTCCGTGCCGGCGCAGCACCTCGGCCATGTGGACCGACTCCTCGTGGGCTCCGCGCAACCACATCGCGAAGGCGGCGCCAAGGCCGCACTGCTCGCCGTGGGCGGCGGCGCGACGCGGGTAAAGCAGGTCGAAGGCGTGGTTGATCTCGTGGCACGCCCCGGACGACGGGCGGGAGTCGCCCGACACCGACATGGCGATACCGCTGAGCACCAGCGCCTCGGCGAGCACCTGGAGGAAGTCGTTGTCCCCGATGCCGCCGGGGTGCCTGAGCACGGCCTCGCCGGCCTGGCGGGCCATGGCCGCGGCGAGGCCGTCGATCTTCTCGCCCTTGACGCGGACCGCCAGTTCCCAGTCCGCGATCGCCGAGATGTTGGAGACCGCGTCGCCGATACCGGCGCGCACGAACCGGGCCGGGGCCTCGCGGATCACGTCCAGGTCGATGACGACGGCGATCGGGTTGGGCACGCCGTACGAGCCGCGGCCCGCGTCGTTGTCGAGGGTCGCGACCGGCGAGCACAGGCCGTCGTGCGCGAGGTTCGTCGGTACGGCGACCAGCGGCAGGCCGACCCGCGCCGCGGCGAACTTGGCACAGTCGATGATCTTGCCGCCGCCGAGCCCGACGACCGCGTCGTAGTGGCCGGCCTTCATCTCGGCGGCCAGCCGGATCGCGTCGTCGAGGGTGCCGCCGCCCACCTCGTACCAGGTGGCGCCCGGCAGCGAGGGGGCGATGCGCTCACGCAGCTTGGCGCCGGAGCCGCCGCTGACCGCGACGGCGAGCTTGCCGGAGTGCGAGATGCGCTCGTCGGCGAGCACGTCGCCCAGGTCGTCGAGGGCACCCGGGCGGATGTCGACGACGACCGGTGAGGGGATGAGCCTGGTCAGTAGCGGCACGCGATCTCCCGTCCCCGGGCGAGATCGTCGTGGTTGTCGATCTCGACCCAGTCGACCTCGCCGATCGGCGCCACGTCGATACGGAAGCCGCGGTTCACCAGCTCCTGGTAGCCGTGTTCGTAGAACTGCTGCGGGTCGGTCTCCCACACGGTCTTCAGCGCGTCGGCCAGCTCGGGGGCGGCGTCGCCTTCGATGAGCGTGACGCCGATGTACTCGCCGGTGGCCTCGGCGGGGTGCATCAGCTTGGTGATCTTCTGGACGCCCTTCTCGGGGTCCACGACGACCTTCATCTCCTCGTCCGCGAGGGACTTCACGCTGTCGAGGGCCAGGATGATCTTCTTGCCGTCACCGCGGGCGGCGAGCAGCGTCTTCTCGACGGAGACCGGGTGGACGGTGTCGCCGTTGGCAAGGATCACGCCGTCCTTGAGGGCATCACGGCCGCACCACAGGGAGTAGGCGTTGTTCCACTCCTCGGCCTTGTCGTTGTCGATGAGCGTGAGCGTGAGGCCGTACTTCGCTTCGAGGGCCGCCTTGCGCTCGTACACGGCCTCCTTGCGGTAGCCGACGATGACCGCGGCCTCGGTGAGGCCGATCTCGGCGAAGTTGGCGAGGGTGAGGTCCAGCACGGTCGGTTCGCCCTCGATGCCCGCGGGCCCCACCGGCACCAGTGCCTTCGGCAAGGTGTCGGTGTAGGGGCGCAGACGCCGTCCGGCGCCTGCCGCCAGCACGAGGCCGATCATGCGGGTTCTCCTTCGTCGTGTACGGCGGGTGCCCCGGCGGACACCCAGAAGCGGGTGCTCTCGACGAGCACCACCAGGGCGACGGCCCCGGCCAGGACCGTGAGCGCGACCTCGAACTGCGCGCCGGTGAGCAGCGCGGCCAGCACGACGACCACCAGCGTCCGGCCCTCGTGCCCCCCGACCGCCCGCACCAGCCACGTCGGCGGGGCGCCCGCGTTGCCGCGGATGCGATAGACCGTGTCGTAGTGATGGTAGGCGACAGCGGCCACCAGGCAGAAAGCCGCGGGAAGCGCCCCGTTCACCTCTGATTCAGCTGCCAGGATGAGGACGGTCCCGTATTCAGCGGCGCGGAAGAAAGGCGGAACCAGCCAGTCCAGAGCGCCTTTGAGCGGGTTCTGGACGGCGGCGGCGGACAGGACGACATAGGCGAGGGCACACAGAACGGTCTGCCATCCGGCGCCCCAAAGTGCGGCGGAGATCACCACCAGGAGACCGCCGGCAAAAGCGGCGTAATAACCACCACGGGGATAAGTGCCACGCCCCGCGCGAAGGACCAGTTCGGTGAGCGGACCGCAGTCCGCGAGGTCCGCGAGCGCCTGCGCCGCTCGGTCCGTGCGCTGCGCCTTGCGCGTCAGCGATCGCAGCACGCGGCCCGCCGTGGTGTACGTCGCCGCGAAGGCGCAGCCGATGAGGAGCGCGTAGAAGGTGATGCGGGGGGTGGTGGCCGCCGTCAGGACGGCGATCATCGCCCAGCGCTCGCCGATCGGCAGGACGATCATCCGGCGCACCCAGACCGTCCAGCCGACGCTGTCCAGCTTGCCCGAAAGGGCCGCGGTGGGGCTGGTGTTGGCGGTGGCGTCGTGGTTCGCCTCGTTGAAGGAGAAGTCGACGACGTGCCGGCAGGTCTGAAGGATCATCGCGCCCAGCGCCAGGGCCCATACGTCGTCGCCGCCGCGGGCCGCTCCGAGCGCGAGGCCCGCGTAGTAGGCGTACTCCTTGGCCCGGTCGAAGGTGGCGTCGAGCCAGGCGCCGAGTGTGGAGTACTGCAGGGAGTAGCGGGCGAGCTGTCCGTCGGTGCAGTCCAGGACGAAGGAGAAGAGGAGCAGCAGTCCGGCGGCTATGAATCCGCCCCGGGTGCCGGTGGCCGCGCAGCCCGCCGCGATGAGCGCGGTGAGCAGGGAGGCGGTGGTGACCTGGTTCGGGGTGAGGCCGCGGCGGGCGCACCAGCGGGCCAGATGGCGCGAGTACGGGCTGATGCAGAAGGTCGTGAAGAAGCCGTCGCGGGCCTTCACGGCCGACTTCAGGCGTACGGCCTCGTCGTCGATGGCGGCGACCGCCTGCCGTGCCTCGTTGCGGGCCTGCGGGTCGGCGGGGACGGCGGCCACGAGGCTGCCGAGGTCCGGGCGGTGCACATCGGCGCCGAGGGCGGCGGCGATGCGGTCGGCGAAGCTGTCCACCAGCAGTGCGCCGCCGGCGGAGTTCTCGCGGGCCATCGCCCGGGTCAGCGCCTGACGGGCGCCGGGCTGGGCGGTCACGGCGCCCGGGATCGCGGCGAGCGGGAAGCGCGGGTCGGTGAGGCCGAGACGCAGGGCGTGCAGATGGCCGACGAAGCGGGTGTCGACGACGGCGACCCGCTGGTCACCGGGGACCTCGGCGAGAAGCGTCTCCGCGTCGGCGGCGTCCGATGCGGTCCGCACCTCGAAGCCGAGCGACCGCAGATCACCCTCGATCGACGATCCGGGGACCGGCTGACCGGTGAGGATGGCGGTCGACAACCGAACTCACTCCCTGGGAATGCCGACGCTCCGCGCCGGTCATGTACGTGGTGGGGGCGCCCCTTGGATGCACCAGGCGGGCGGCATGTCGGCAGAGGCTATCGGATGATGGGAAGTTCGTGTTCACCGATCGTTCATGGTCCGGTCGACACGATCTGCCCTCGCCTTTGCCGTGATCATCATCAGGGATCGCCTGCCCTGCACACAAAATCGCGGTCGCAGAACGGATATTCGCGACAGGGAACGGCGCACGGCCACGCAAGGCTCAGACCGATCGCCGGCCTACTGACCTGCACTTCGTTTGCGCAGGTCAGGGCATATGACAACGGTGTTCAGTGCCGCGTTGCCCGATACCCCCCGCCCGTAGTTCACTGTGATCCCGGACGGAACACAGGAGGGCTGCCGCCATGGGGGCTGGGCACGATCACGGGCATGCGCACGGCGCACCCGCCGGCGGTACGGCGACAGCTGCGTACCGCGGCAGGCTGCGCGTCGCGCTGTCGATCACGCTCGGCGTCATGGTGGTCGAGATCGTCGGCGGCGTCGTCGCCGATTCGCTCGCCCTCGTCGCGGACGCGGCGCACATGGCGACGGATGCGCTGGGCCTCGGCATGGCCCTCCTCGCGATCCACTTCTCGGGCCGCCCGGCCACCGGCAACCGCACCTTCGGGTACGCCCGCGCCGAGATCCTCGCCGCCCTCGCCAACTGTCTGCTGCTGCTCGGGGTCGGCGGCTATGTCCTGTTCGAGGCGATCCAGCGGTTCTTCACGCCGGCCGGCACCGAGGGCGGCCCGATGATCGTGTTCGGTCTGATCGGTCTGGTCGCGAACCTGGTGTCGCTGACGCTGCTGATGCGCGGGCAGAAGGAGAGCCTGAACGTGCGCGGCGCGTTCCTGGAGGTGGCGGCGGACGCGCTGGGCTCGGTCGCGGTGCTGATCTCCGCGGCCGTGATCCTCACCACGGGCTGGCAGGCCGCCGACCCGATCGCCTCGCTGGTCATCGGCCTGATGATCGTGCCCCGTACCATGAAGCTGCTGCGCGAGACCCTCGACGTCCTGCTGGAGTCGGCCCCCAAGGACGTCGACATGGCGGAGGTACGGGCGCACATACTGGCCCTCGACGGCGTCCAGGACGTCCACGACCTGCACGCCTGGACGATCACCTCCGGCATGCCGGTCCTGTCCGTGCACGTCGTCGTGCGCTCCGAGGTGTTGAGCGCGATCGGCCACGAGAAGATGCTGCACGAGCTCCAGGGCTGCCTCGGCGACCACTTCGACGTCGAGCACTGCACCTTCCAGCTGGAGCCCCGCGGGCACGCGGAGCACGAGGCACGACTCTGCCACTGAGACCGGCGCGCGTGCAGCACATCCGCAACCGGCGCGCGTGCAGCGCATTTGCAACCGGCGCACATGGAGCGCATCGGTCCGGCGCGCGGTTGCGTCCTCCCTCTCACAGCCCCACCGGGACGGTTCTCCGCTCGGGACACCGGGCACGATCAACAACCGGGCCCCTCTCCCGGACTCCGGCCGGCGACGGCCGCGGCCCGCGCCCGGCGCGGACATGCGGGCGTACTGCGAAGTGCCGGGAGTGCCGGATTCGTACGGCACACTTGGGGCGCGAAGACCGATGCGAAGGATGGGTATGCCGATCACACCTGCCACCGCGACGCACAGCTCGTCGAACGGCACCGCGGACGCGATCTTGCTGGAACTGGTCGACGAGAAGGGCGTGACGATCGGCACCGCGGAGAAGCTCGCCGCCCATCAGCCGCCGGGGCAGCTGCACCGCGCCTTCTCCGTGTTCCTCTTCGACGACCACGGCCGGCTGCTGCTCCAGCAGCGGGCGCTGGGCAAGTACCACTCCCCCGGCGTGTGGTCCAACACCTGCTGCGGCCACCCCTACCCGGGCGAGGCCCCCTTCGCGGCGGCGGCCCGGCGGACGTACGAGGAGCTGGGCGCCTCGCCCTCGCTGCTCGCCGAGGCGGGCACGGTCCGCTACAACCACCCGGACCCGGCGTCGGGCCTGGTGGAGCAGGAGTACAACCACCTCTTCGTCGGCATGGTGCAGGCGCCGCTGCGGCCCGACCCGGGGGAGGTCGGCGCGACGGCCTTCGTGACCCCCGCCGAGCTGGCGGAGCGGCACGCGAAGGACGTGTTCTCCTCCTGGTTCATGACCGTGCTGGACGCGGCACGTCCCGCGGTCAGGGAGCTGACGGGCCCGTCGGCCGGCTGGTGAGCGGGATTACAGCGCGCGCACGGGGGTGAGCGGCAGGGCGGCCCAGATCACCTTGCCGCCGCTCGCGGTGTGCTCGACGTCGCACACCCCGCCCGCCTCCCGGGCGATCTCGCGCACCAGCAGCAGCCCCCGGCCGCCGGTCTGGCCGTGGTCGGCCTCCAGGGCGGTGGGGCGGTAGGGGTGGCTGTCCTCCACCGACACCCGCACCCACTCGGCGCCCACGGCGACCTCCACGGCGAGCATCGGCGACAGCAGCGCCGCATGCCGGACGGCGTTCGTGACCAGCTCCGAGACGATCAGCAGCAGGCCCTGGACCAGGTCGTCCGAGACCGGCACGCCCTGACGGAACAGCAGGTCCCGCACGGCGTGCCGGGCCTGCGGGACCGACACGTCGACAGCCGGTGCGGTGAACCGCCAGACCCCCTCGTACGGCAGCGGATCGGGTGGCGGGCTGCCGAAGGGTCCCTCCGTGCCGCCGTCTGGGCGTGGGCCGGGCCCACGCCCGTGATTCTCCATGGTCCGGTCGCCACCCTTGCGCTCGATTGTCACCACACCTCGAGTGTTGGCACCCGGTCGCTGCGGCCCGGAGGACTGAACAGAAGTCAGCTGGTATCGAGCGGTTCTGATCGTTGGCGTATGACACGGTCAGTTGTGGGACTGCTCCTGTCCCTCTTGTGCGGACTTCACGAACTATTCGGGTTGTACGGGTTTGAGTCGGAGTTCGGCGGGGGCGGATAGCATCCGGCGCATGGAGCCGCAGCTGCTGCACGGTGTCACCGACTCGGTGGCCACCGTCGTCATCCGTCATCCGGCCAAGCGCAACGCCATGACCGCCGACATGTGGCGGTCGCTGCCGCCGCTGCTCGACCGGCTGGCCGCCGACCCGGACGTACGGGCCCTGGTGCTGACCGGTGAGGGCGGGACGTTCTGTGCGGGCGCCGACATCTCCACGCTCCGGGGGTCGCCGGACGAGGCGCAGGGGCTCGCGGTGGGCGCGGAGGAGGCGCTTGCCGCGTTTCCGAAGCCGACGCTGGCGGCGGTTCGCGGGCACTGTGTGGGTGGTGGCTCGCAGCTCGCGGCGGCCTGTGATCTGCGGTTCGCCGAGGAGGGCGCGCTGTTCGGGGTGACGCCGGCGAAGCTGGGGATCGTGTATCCGGCGTCCTCCACCCGGAGGTTGGTGTCGCTGGTGGGTCCGGCGACGGCCAAGTACCTGCTGTTCTCGGGCGAGTTGATCGACGCGGAGCGGGCGCTGCGCACCGGTCTGGTCGACGAGGTGCTGCCCGAGGGCGGACTCGACAAGCGGGTCGCGGAGTTCGCCCGGATCCTGGTCTCCCGCTCCCAGCTGACGCAGGCCGCGGCGAAGGAGTTCGCGAACGGGCGCACCGACCGGGACACCCACTGGGCCGAGCAGGCGCGCGGCAGCGGCAACACCGCGGAGGGCGTCGCCGCGTTCCTGGAGCGCAGGCCGCCGCGCTTCACCTGGACTACGTCACGATGAACCGGCTGCGCGAGCGGAGGGCGTCGACGATGTGCGCGGGCGCCTTCTGCGGTGACCCGGCGTCGTAGGGCGGCTGAGGGTCGTACTCCGTGGCCAGTTGTACGGCTTGGG
Organism: Streptomyces sp. DG2A-72; assembly: GCF_030499575.1. NCBI lineage: Bacteria > Bacillati > Actinomycetota > Actinomycetes > Kitasatosporales > Streptomycetaceae > Streptomyces > Streptomyces sp. DG2A-72. The sequence continues at coordinate 9,143,231 of NZ_JASTLC010000001.1, read as the reverse complement.
CGTGGTCGTCACCTGCGATGCGCCCGAGCAGGGTGAGCGCCATGTCGATGCCGGACGAGACGCCGGCCGCGGTGACGTACTTGCCGTCCAGGACGACCCGCTCCCCCGTCGGTTCGGCGCCGAACCGCTTCAGCTGCTCCAGAGCCAGCCAGTGCGAGGTCGCCCGGCGGCCCCGGAGGAGTCCGGCGGCGGCGAGCAGCAGGGAGCCCGTGCACACGGAGGTGGTCCAGGTGCTGGTGGCATCGACCGCGCGCAGCCAGTCCAGCAGTTGCTTGTCCTCCATCAGCGCGCTCTGGCCGGGACCGCCGGCCACCACCACGATGTCGGGACTGGGCACCTCGGCCAGCGCCTGGTCGGCGCTGAGCGCGAGGGCTCCGTTGTCCGAGCGGACGGGCCCGGCCTCCTTGGCGACGAAGACGGTCTCCGCGTCCGGCGTGCGGGACAGGATCTCGTAGGGGCCGACGGCGTCGAGGGCGGTGAACCGGTCGAACACGACCAGGGCGATCTGCATCGGTTTCCTTTCGGCGGGCGTTCAAGGGGCGGGGGCGGGGCGGAAGCGGCGGCGGTATTCGGCCGGGGCCGTCCCCAGGGACTTCACGAAGGCGCGCCGCATGGCCTCGGGGGTGCCGTAGCCGCTGGTGCGGGAGATCTCCTCGATGCCGTCGCGCGTGTCCTCCAGCAGGCGGCGGGCGTGTTCGAGGCGCACGCGGTCGACGTACCGGCCTGGGGTCATGCCGGTCTCGGCCTGGAAGGCGCGGGCGAAGTGGCGGGGCGAGAGGCGGGCACGGGCGGCCAGTGACTCGACGGTCAGATCGGCGTCCGGATGCTCGGTGATCCACTGCTGGACTTCGCGGAGCGGTTCGCGCTGTGCGGTCTGGGCGGCGAGCTGGGCGCTGAACTGGGCCTGGTTTCCCGGGCGGCGCAGGAAGACCACCAGGTGACGGGCGATCGTCAGGGCCACCTCACGTCCCAGGTCCTCCTCGACCAGGGCGAGCGCGAGGTCGATGCCCGAGGTGACGCCCGCCGACGTGGAGACCTGCCCGTCGCGGATGTAGATGGGGTCGGCGTCGACCCGCACGGCCGGGTGGTCGCAGGCCAGCTTGTCGGCGTACGCCCAGTGGGTCGTGGCGCGGCGGCCGTCCAGGAGGCCCGCCTCGGCGAGCAGGATCGCCCCGGTGCAGACGGAGACCAGGCGTTCGGCGCGCGGGCCGTGGTCGCGCAGCCAGTCGGTGAGATGCGCGTTTGGGCGGCGGGTGCCCTGGCCGCCGGGGACGAGGAGGGTGTGCGGGTCGGGTACGGCGTCCAGGGCCCCGTCCGGTACGAGGGTCAGGCCGCTGGAGGTGCGCACGGGGGAGCCGTCCAGGGAGGCCGTACGGATGCGGTACGTCCCCGGCGTGTGTTTCTCGGCCCCCGCGAAGACCTCCACCGGGCCGATGACATCGAGGCTCTGCACGCCGTCGAAGAGGACGACGAGAACGGTTCGCTGCGCCATGCCTCCGATTCTTGGCGAGCCGGGGGATGGCCGCAATGACGAGTTCCCCACCTTTCCTGCCCTGGATCAGGGGGCTGTGGAGCACGAACCGACCGGTCAGTAATGTTCGCGGCATGACTACTGCCACCATCGATCCGCGCGCCGGTCGGCGCTGCCACAACGCGCTCAACGCCCTGCACTCCACGCACTACTTCGCACCCGAGGTCGGCAAGGAGCTGGGCGCGCTCGGGGTCACGGACCCGAGGGCCGTCAACTTCGCCGTGCGGGCGGCCGCGCTGGGTCCGGTGGGGCCCGGGACGGTGGCGGCGGCGTTCTACAACTACAAGTACGAGCTGGTGGCCCGGCATGTGCCCGCGGTGTGGTCGATCGCCTCACCCGACGCCGTTCTGGCGGCACGCGCGCGTGGGGTCGATTCCGCGCTGCGCCGCCTCCTGGGTGAGCAGGTGGTGACCTCGCCGGAGATGGCGGAGGCCGCGCGTCTCGCGCTGCGGGCGGCCGAGGCCTGTACGCGCGGCGCCCGGCCGCTGTACGCCGCGCATGCCGACCTGCCGGTGCCCGAGGAACCGCATCTGGCGTACTGGCACGCGGCGACGCTGCTGCGCGAGCACCGGGGCGACGGGCATCTCGCCGTGCTGGTGTCGGCCGGGCTCGACGGTCTGGAGGCGCTGGTGACCCACACGGCGACCGGCAAGGGCTTCAGGCCGAAGTGGGTGTTCGGCACGCGTGGCTGGCGCCAGGAGGAGTGGGACGCGGCGAAGGTACGGCTGCGCGAGCGCGGGCTGCTGGACGCGGCGGGCGAGCTGACCGAGCAGGGCGTCGCGCTCCGGGCGGAGATCGAGCAGGAGACCGACCGGCTGGACCATGCGCCCTACGAGCACCTGGGAGCCGAGGGCGTGGAGCGGCTGACGGAGCTGGCAACCGGGTTCGCCCGCGCCGTGGTCGCCGCCGGGGCGTTCCCCGGGGATCTGTTCGGCAAGGGCTGAGCCGGCCGCGGCGCATGGTGTGACCTGGGCGAGGTACTCGGTCTTTCCCGGCCACCGGGGCCGGAAGAGAAAGGGGATGCTCATGCTCCGTGCGATTGCAGACGTGTTGCGACAGATCGGTGGGGCGATCGCCACCGTGGTGACGCTGCCCTTCCGGGCGCTGGCCCGGCTCCTGGGCGGCGCCTCGGGCGGTACCCGGCGACGCCGGGTCTGATGTCGCCCGCTGAGGACCTCGCGCCCGCCTCGACAGGGCCGGGGTGCCGACCCGATCCCCGATTGTCGGTGTCACCTGCCACAATTGCCGCGCAACCTCAGTGAGAAGGCGGTACGGGATCGTGACGACACCCGGGTCCCTCGAAGCAGGGTCCATCGAAGGCAGGATCGCCGAGGAGCTCGGCGTACGGGAGCGGCAGGTCAAGGCTGCCGTGGAGTTGCTCGACGGCGGTTCGACGGTGCCCTTCATCGCCCGCTACCGCAAGGAAGCGACCGAGATGCTCGACGATGCGCAGCTGCGCACGCTCGAGGAGCGGCTGCGCTATCTGCGGGAGCTGGAGGAGCGGCGGGCGGCGATCCTCGACTCGGTGCGCGAGCAGGGCAAGCTCACCGACGAGTTGGAGGCACAGATCCGCGGCGCCGAGACCAAGGCGCGGCTCGAGGACATCTACCTGCCCTACAAGCCGAAGCGGCGGACGAAGGCGCAGATCGCGCGTGAGGCCGGTCTGGAGCCGCTCGCGGAGGGCCTGCTCGGCGATCCGACGATCGAGCCGCTGGCCGCGGCGGCGGCGTTCGTCGACGCGGACAAGGGAGTCGCCGATCCGCAGGCCGCCCTGGACGGCGCGCGGGCGATCCTCACCGAGCGGTTCTCGGAGGACGCCGACCTGATCGGCGAGCTGCGCGAGCGCATGTGGGTGCGCGGACGGCTGGCCGCCAAGGTGCGGGAGGGCAAGGAGGAGGCGGGCGCCAAGTTCTCCGACTACTTCGACTTCGCCGAGCCGTTCACCGAACTGCCCTCGCACCGGATCCTCGCCATGCTGCGCGGCGAGAAGGAGGAGGTCCTCGACCTCGTCCTGGAGCCGGAGGAGCCCACGGACGGGCCGTCGTCGTACGAGGGGATGGTCGCCTCGAAATTCGGCGTCACCGATCGCGGCCGTCCCGCCGACAAGTGGCTCACGGACACGGTCCGCTGGGCCTGGCGCACCCGCATCCTCGTCCACCTCGGCCTCGACCTGCGCCTTCGGCTGCGTACGGCCGCCGAGGACGAGGCGGTCAACGTGTTCGCCGCCAACCTGCGCGACCTCCTGCTCGCCGCCCCGGCCGGCACGCGCGCGACGCTGGGGCTGGACCCGGGCTTCCGTACGGGCGTGAAGGTCGCCGTCGTCGACGCGACGGGCAAGGTCGTGGCGACCGACGTGATCCACCCGCACGTCCCGGCGAACCGGTGGGACGAGGCGATCGCCAAGCTGGCGCGGCTGGCGAAGGAGCACGCGGTCGAGCTGATCGCGATCGGCAACGGCACGGCGTCCCGGGAGACCGACAAGCTCGCCGGTGAACTCATCACCAAGCACCCGGAGTTGAAGCTCACCAAGGTGATGGTGTCCGAGGCGGGCGCCTCCGTGTACTCGGCCTCCGCCTTCGCCTCGCAGGAGCTGCCGGACATGGACGTGTCGCTGCGCGGTGCGGTGTCGATCGCGCGCCGGCTCCAGGACCCGCTGGCCGAGCTGGTGAAGATCGATCCGAAGTCGATCGGTGTCGGCCAGTACCAGCACGACCTGTCCGAGGTGAAACTGTCGCGCTCGCTGGACGCGGTGGTCGAGGACTGCGTCAACGGCGTCGGGGTCGACGTCAACACGGCCTCCGCGCCGCTCCTCGCACGCGTGTCCGGTATCTCTTCCGGGCTCGCCGAGAACATCGTGTCGCACCGTGACGCCAACGGCCCGTTCAAGTCGAGGTCCGAGCTGAAGGGCGTGGCGCGGCTCGGTCCGAAGGCGTACGAGCAGTGCGCGGGCTTCCTGCGGATCCGGGGCGGCGACGACCCGTTGGACGCGTCGAGCGTTCACCCCGAGGCCTATCCGGTCGTACGGCGGATGGTGAAGACGTCCGGTCAGGAGGTGGCCTCGCTCGTCGGCAACACGGCTGTGCTGCGGTCGCTGAAGCCGCAGGAGTTCGTCGACGAGACCTTCGGTCTGCCGACCGTCACCGACATCCTCAAGGAGCTGGAGAAGCCGGGGCGCGACCCGCGGCCCGCGTTCAAGACCGCCACCTTCAAGGAGGGCGTCGAGAAGATCTCCGACCTGTCCTCGGGGATGGTCCTCGAAGGGGTCGTGACGAACGTGGCGGCCTTCGGGGCGTTCGTCGACGTCGGTGTGCACCAGGACGGGCTGGTGCATGTGTCCGCGATGTCGAAGACGTTCGTCAAGGATCCGCGGGATGTGGTCAAGCCCGGCGACATCGTCAAGGTGAAGGTCCTGGACGTCGACATTCCGCGCAAGCGGATCTCCCTGACGCTGCGGCTGGACGACGAGGCGGCGGCTCCGCAGGGCGGCGGGCAGGGCGAGGGCGGCGAGCGGCGACAGCGCGGCGGACGTCCTCCGCAGCAGCGCCAGGGCCGGGGAGGCGGCGGTGGCGGCTCGCGCCAGACGCCCCCGCCGGGCAACAGCGCGATGGCCGATGCTCTTCGCCGGGCGGGGCTGGTCGATCCGAAAAACGGTCGGCGCTGACGACTCCGTCGGGGGCCGTGGGGAGCTGCGGGTGCGTTGTGGCTGGTCGCGCAGTTCCCCGCGCCCCTTTGGGGCGCGGTCGGAGCCCTGCGGATCTACAGTGACCGTATGCCGACGTCACGCGTCATCACCTGGGGAGTCTCGGAGAGCAAGGGCATTGAGACCGCCTGGATCGAGCTGACCGGCGATGCCCTGCGGGCCCGTGGCCGTGCGGTGGGGACTGTTCCGCAGCCGTACTGGATCACGTACGAACTCGACACCGGCGAGGGCTTCGTGACCCGGCGGCTGCGGGTCACGGCCGAGACCCACTCCGGAACTCAGGACCTCGATCTGCGGCATGACGGCGAGGGCCGGTGGACGGTGGACGGCGAGCGGTTGCCCGGCATCGACGGTGCCCTCGACTGCGACCTCGGTCTGTGCCCGCTGACGAACACCATGCCGGTGCTGCGGCACGGACTCCATCGCACGCCGGGTGAAGAGGACTTCCTCATGGCCTGGGTGTCGGTGCCGGACCTGACCGTCCAGCCGTCGCCACAGCGGTACACCCACCTCGATCGCACCGGCGACGGCGGACGAGTCCGCTTCACCTCGGGCGACTTCCGCAGCGACCTCGTGTTCGACGCGGACTGCTGCGTCGTCGACTACCCGGGACTGGCCACGCGTCTGGCGCCCAGTTAAGCAGGTGGACGAAGTCGGCAGCGCCCCGAAGGGGCGCGGGGAACTGCGCGACCAGCCACGACGCACCCGCAGCTGGTACACCGGCCTTCCAGCGGAGCGCTCAGCGCTCCGTCACCTTGCCGTCCGCGACCTCCAGGCGACGCGTCACATGGACCGCGTCCAACATGCGGCGGTCGTGAGTGACGAGGAGCAGCGTGCCCTCGTACGAATCCAGAGCCGACTCCAGTTGCTCGATGGCCGGGAGGTCGAGGTGGTTGGTCGGCTCGTCGAGGACGAGGAGGTTGACGCCTCGGCCCTGGAGCAGGGCGAGCGCGGCTCTGGTCCGCTCGCCCGGTGACAGCGTCGCCGCCGGGCGCAGTACGTGGTCCGACTTCAGGCCGAACTTGGCGAGCAGCGTGCGCACTTCGGCCGGTTCCGTGTCGGGGACGGCCGCGCTGAAGGCGTCCAGCAGGGACTCCGGGCCGTGGAACACCTTGCGCGCCTGGTCGACCTCGCCGACGAGGACGCCGGAGCCGAGGGAGGCCTGGCCCGCCGCCACGGGGACCCGGCCCAGCAGGGCGCCGAGCAGGGTCGACTTGCCCGCGCCGTTCGCGCCCGTCACGGCCACCCGGTCCGCCCAGTCGATCTGCAGGGAGACCGGGCCGAGGACGAAGTCACCGCGCCGCACTTCGGCGTCCCGCAGGGTGGCGACCACGGCGCCGGAGCGCGGGGCCGACGCGATCTCCATGCGCAGCTCCCACTCCTTGCGCGGCTCCTCGACGACATCGAGGCGTTCGATCATGCGCTGCGTCTGGCGGGCCTTCGCGGCCTGCTTCTCGCTGGCCTCGCTGCGGAACTTGCGGCCGATCTTGTCGTTGTCGCTCGCCTTGCGGCGCGCGTTCTTCACGCCCTTGTCCATCCAGGTGCGCTGCATCTGCGCCCGGTCCTGGAGTGCCGCCTTCTTGTCGGCGTACTCCTCGTAGTCGTCGCGGGCGTGCCGCCGGGCCGTCTCGCGTTCTTCCAGATAGGCCTCGTAGCCGCCGCCGTAGAGATTGATCTGTCCCTGTACGAGGTCGAGTTCGAGGACCTTGGTGACGGTGCGGGCGAGGAACTCGCGGTCGTGGCTGACGACGACCGTGCCGGCGCGCAGGCCGCTCACAAAGCGTTCGAGGCGTTCCAGGCCGTCCAGGTCGAGGTCGTTGGTCGGCTCGTCGAGCAGGAAGACGTCGTAGCGGGAGAGCAGCAGGGACGCCAGGCCCGCGCGCGCCGCCTGGCCGCCGGAGAGGGACGTCATCGCCTGGTCGAGGTCTACTGCCAAGCCCAGTGAGTCGGTGACCTCCTCGGCCCGTTCGTCCAGGTCGGCGCCGCCGAGGTCGAGCCAGCGCTCCAGGCTCGTCGCGTACGCGTCGTCGGCGCCCGGTGCTCCGTCGACGAGCGCCTGCGTGGCCTCGTCCATCGTGCGCTGGGCCTCGGCCACGCCGGTGCGGCGGGCCAGGAACTCCCGTACGGTCTCGCCCGGGCGACGCTCCGGTTCCTGCGGGAGGTGGCCGACGGTCGCCGTGGGCGGGGAGAGGCGCAGCTCGCCCTCCTCCGGCGCGGTGAGTCCGGCGAGGATCCGCAGCAGCGTGGACTTGCCGGCGCCGTTGGCCCCGACCAGGCCGATCACATCGCCGGGCGCGACGACGAGGTCGAGCCCGGTGAACAGCGCGCGGTCGCCGTGGCCGGCGGCGAGGTTCTTGGCGACGAGGGTGGCAGTCATCAGACCGTAGATCCTAGTGGCCCTGCGGAGTCGATCGCGCCCGGACTATCCGTGCGCCATCGCCTCCACCAGCACGCTTCCCGACGTCCGCGCCACCACGAAGGACTCCCCCTTCACCGCCTTGGCGTCCAGGGCGATGCGATGTCGGCCGGGTTCCAGGATTCCGTCGAAGACCTCGTGGGCGTGGGTGCGGTAGAGGCGGTCGAGGCGGTACGCGGTGAGCTGGACCCGGCAGGGTGAGGTGACCTCGATGCCCGCTTCGCCGTCGGCGGCGACCAGCCGGGTCAGCCGGCGCCGGTCGGCGGGACTGCGGTCCAGGGCGTGTTCGATCTGGGCGACGAGCAGCGGGACGATCGGGGCGAGTCCGTCGACGTAGGCGGCATCGACACCGGCGCGGTCGAAGGCGGCGCGTACGGCGGCACGTTCCTGCTGGGTGACCGCGCGGCCGAACGCGACGGCGCCGTAGCCGCGCAGTTCGTCGGCGGGGACGTCGGCCGCGTCGCGGGTGATGTCGGCGCCGATGCCGATGGTGCGCAGCGCGGCGGCGAGCTTGGCCAGCAGGGCGACGCGGGCGCCGATGAGCAGGACGCGGCGGCGGGCGCTGCCGGAGCCGTCCAGCAGTGAGCTGAGCGCCGTCCGGTACTCGGCGCCGCGGAAGCGGAGCGGCCCTATGCCGTGGTAGCCGTTGAGCTCCAGGTCGGCGTACTCCTCGGTCTGCCAGGCGAAGTCGCGCCAGATGTAGTCGTCGCCTTCCTTTTCGATGACCGCGGTGACCGCCCCGCATCCCAGGTCCTCGCATTCGGGACAGCCGTAGATGACGTACCGGCCGCCGGGCAGGGGTGCGTCGGTCTCCAGCATCAGGCTGCGGACCTGGGCGGTGAAGATCGCGGGTGGGACGTCCGAGGCGAGTGGGGAGACGGCGTCGAGGTCGGAGAGCTGGAACAGCAGCGGACGGTCGTTCACGATGAAGTCCACGAAATCCCGGTGTACTCGGTAGTCACCGTTGGCGAGAACTCCACCGGCACGCATCGCCGGTGCCAGGCCGAAGGTCGCGTACTCGGCAGACATGCTGTGAGTATCCCCAGACAGACCGCTCTCTGAGCACGGCATGACACATTCCGCTACCGTCCCCGCGTGAGCAATGAACCGAACGACGAGATCATCGTGGTCGGCGGCGGGGTCATCGGGCTGACCACGGCCGTCGTCCTCGCCGAGCGTGGCCGCCGGGTGCGGGTGTGGACGCGGGATCCCGTGGAGCGGACCACCTCGGCGGTTGCGGGCGCGCTGTGGTGGCCGTACCGGATCGAGCCGGTCGCGCAGGCGCGCAAGTGGGCGCTGCGGTCGCTCGAAGTGTACGAGGAGCTGGCGGGACGGCCCGAGGTGACCGGCGTACGCATGGTCGAAGGGGTATTGGGCGAGGCAGGTCTGGACGATGCCTGGGCCGCCGACCGGCTTCCGGGGCTGCGCCCGGCGACCGCCGAGGAGTACCCGGGCACGGGGTTGTGGGCGCGGCTGCCGCTGATCGACATGGCGGTCCATCTGCCGTGGCTGCGCGAGCGGTTCCTCGGGGCGGGCGGAGCGATCGAGATGCGTACGGTGGCCGCCTTCGCGGAGGTCGACGCGCCCGTCGTGGTCAACTGCACCGGGCTGGGGGCGCGGGAGCTGGTGCCGGACGCCTCCGTACGTCCTGTGCGCGGGCAGTTGGTCGTCGTGGAGAACCCCGGCATCCGGACCTGGCTCGTCTCCACCGACGCCGCCGGGGCGAAGGCGTACTTCTTTCCGCAGCCCGGCCGGTTGCTGCTGGGCGGCACGGCGGACGAGGACGAGTTCTCGACCGAGCCGGATCCGGCGGTGGCGGAGGCGATCGTACGGCGGTGTGCGGCGCTGCGGCCGGAGATCGCCGGGGCACGGGTGCTGGACCATCGGGTCGGGCTGCGGCCCGCGCGTCAGACGGTCCGGCTGGAGCGTGAACTGCTGCCGGGCGGGCGGCTGTTGGTGCACAACTACGGCCATGGCGGTGCGGGTGTCACCGTGGCGTGGGGCTGCGCGGAGGAGACGGCCCGGGCCGTCAACTAGCGGCGGTGACCCGCTCCTGCCCTGCCCGTGGGCTCGCGCCGTGCACCACGGCGACCGCCAGGAGGGCGACCGCCAGGCCGACGGCGGTCTGCACGGAGAACGGCTCACCGAACATGGCGGCACCCCAGACGGCCGTGACGGGGGCCATCAGGAACATCAGCGTGTTGACCTTGGTCACCCCCGATCGCTGCAGCACCAGCCAGTACAGCCCGTAGCCGCCGAACGTCGACAGCGTCACGAGCCACACGGTGGCCAGCCAGAACGACGGTGCGGAGGAGGGGGCGGCGGCCCCGGCCGCGATGGCGGCGACCGTGAAGACGAGTGCGCTGGTGGTGCAGTGGACGGTCATCGACACCAGGGGCGTCACCTGTGCCCGGGAACGCTCTTCGAGGAAGGTGGCCGCCACCAGGGAGAGCATCCCGGCGAACGGAACGAGATAGACCCACCAGGCGACGGCGGTGGTCGCCGAGGCGTCGGCCGTGGTGACGACGGCGACACCGGCAAGGCCCAGGCACAGGCCGAGCCACTGCCGCGCCGAGACGTACTGACGCAGCAGCGGGCCGGCGAGCGCGCCCGCGACGAGGGGCTGGGTGCCGTCGATCAGGGCGGTCGTACCGCTGGAGACGCCGAGCTGGATGGCGTAGTAGACGGTCAGCAGATAGCCGCTCTGGGAGAGCAGTCCGATCGCGATCTGCCGTGCGATGTCCCGCGCGGTCAGTCCCTGCCATGACGCCCGCCCCCGGGCGACGGCGACCGCGATGAGGATGACGGCCAGCGGCAGAAACCGCCACATCAGCAGCGTCACCGCGCCCGCGTGCTCCGTGCCCAGTTTGGCGCCGACGAACCCCGAGCTCCAGCAGAGCACGAAGGCGACCGACAGCAGGATGTTCATGGTCCACCACTCACCGCGACTATACAGATCGGTCTACCTACCCAGACCACTATACAGATCGGTATAGTCAGGTGCCATGAGTACCAGGCGGATCACGATGACCCCCGGCGCGCACCGCGTTCTCGCGGCGGCGTCCCGGCTGTTCTACGAGCGCGGCATCCACGCGGTCGGGGTGGACCTGATCGCCGCCGAGGCCAAAGTGACGAAGAAGACGCTCTACGACCGGTTCGGGTCCAAGGACCAGATCGTCGTCGAGTACCTCGCCGACCGCGACGAGCGCTGGCGGCGCTTCGTCGCGCAGCGGCTGGATCGCGTGGAGCCGGGATCCGTCGACCGCGTTCTCACGGTGTTCGACGCGTCCCGGTCCTGGACGACCGAGCACAGCCCGAAGGGGTGCAGCATGGTCAACGCCCACGCCGAGATCAGCGATCCCGCCCACCCGGCCTACGCGATCATCACCGGGCAGAAGCAATGGATGCTGGAGCTCTTCACCGATCTGGTCCGGGAAGTCGCGCCCGGCCGGGCCGACCAACTCGCCCCCGCCCTGATGCTGCTCCACGAGGGCGCGCTGGTCGCCCACGGCCTGCGCATCTTCCCCGACCCGATCGGCCGTGCCCGCGACGAGGCGGGCGAACTCCTCGACGCTCAGCGGTAGTCGTGCCCCAGTGGGTCGCCCTCCGTCTCCGTGCCGGGGCCTGGTCCGACCCTGATCCCGAACTCGCCGTCGTACTTCTGGTGGCCCTCGATCACGGCGAGTTCGACGGCCTCGGAGCCCATCGCGCCGCGCACGATCAGGGGGTCGTGGCGCAGGTCGCGCATGAGGGCGACGCACATCCCGATCATCACGAGGACGAACGGAGCGGCGGCCAGGATCGTGAGGTTCTGCAGGCCGGTGAGCGCATCGCCCTGACCGCTGCCGACGAGCAGCATGATGGCGGCGACGGCTCCGGTCACCACACCCCAGAACACGACGACGAAGCGGCCGGGTTCGAGGGCGCCCTTCTGGGAGAGCGTACCCATCACGATGGACGCGGCGTCGGCTCCCGAGACGAAGAAGATGCCGACCAGGATCATCACCAGCAGGCTGGTGACGGTCGCGACGGGGAACTCCTGGAGGAGGCCGAAGAGCTGGCCCTCAGGAGTCGACTCCTCGCCGAGCGCGCCGCCCTCCCTCAGCCTCATCGCCGAACCGCCGAAGACCGCGAACCAGACGAGGCTGACGGTGCTGGGCACGAGGATCACGCCGCCGACGAACTGCCGGATGGTGCGGCCCCGGCTGATGCGCGCGATGAACATGCCGACGAACGGCGTCCAGGAGATCCACCACGCCCAGTAGAAGACCGTCCAGCTGCTGAGCCAGTCCGCGACACCCTCGCCTGTGCTGGCCTCGGTGCGGCCCGCGAGCTGCGGCAGATCACCGAGATAGGAGAAGACGGAGGTGGGCAGCAGGTCGAGCACGATGATCGTGGGACCCGCGATGAACACGAACAAGGCGAGGATCAGGGCGAGCACCATGTTGGTGTTGGACAGCCACTGGATGCCCCGCTCGATGCCGGAGACCGCCGAGGCGACGAAGGCCAGGGTCAGTACGGCGATGATGGCGACGAGCAGTCCGGTGCTCACGTCGTCCATCCAGTCCAGCTCCTGGAAACCGGAGCCGATCTGGAGCGCGCCCAGGCCCAGCGAGGCGGCGGAGCCGAAGACGGTGGCGATGATCGCGAGGATGTCGATCACCCGGCCCCCGGCACCGTTCGCGTGCTTCTCCCCGATGAGCGGGGTGAAGACCGCGCTGATGGTCTGGCGCCGGCGTTTGCGGAAGGTGCTGTAGGCGATGGCGAGGCCGACCACCGCGTAGATCGCCCAGGGGTGCAGGGTCCAGTGGAAGAGGGTGGTGGCCATCGCCGTCTGCATGCGTTCCGCGGAGTCGGCCGGGTCCGAGCCCGGAGGCGGTGTCGTGTAGTGCGAGAGCGGCTCGCTCACGCCGTAGAACATCAGGCCGATGCCCATGCCGGCGCTGAACATCATCGCGACCCAGGACACGGTGCGGAACTCGGGCTCCTCGCCCTCGGCGCCGAGGTGGATTCTGCCGTAGCGGCTGATCGCGAGCCACAACGCGAAGACGACGAAGGCCGAGGCCGCCAGTATGAAGGCCCAGCCACCGTTGTGGATCAGGCCGTTGAGCATTTTCGTGGAGGCGCTCTCCAGTGAGTCCGTCCACACCGCACCCCAGAGTACGAACGCCAGGGTGATGGCGGCGGTGACGCCGAACACCACTCGGTCCGTCTGGTGGCCCCGGCCGCCGGGAATGTCCGAGGGACCTTCCCGGCCGCCTCCCCTCTTCTTCAGATCTTCAGTCATCTGCGGCACCTTCCCTGAGAAACCGTGAGGTACGCCTGTTCAGCGTTGTGCCTCACGGCCTACCACAGGTGCCGCCGATCTCGACAACCTCAGCAGTCGATGTCGGGCTCACCGGCCGTGAGGTGGTACGGCGCGCGCTCGTCGAGCAGCAGCGGGACGAGGGCTCGCAGGGACTGGCGGAGCGGGACGTAGGTGCCCTGCGTCCGCACTCCGTGCAGGGCGAGTTCGTCCTTGAACTCCGTGTACTGGTCCCGAGTGAGCCGGTAGCCGCAGGGCGGGTCCTGGATCACCTCGGCCGGTTCGGGCGGGTCGTTGTCGGCGCCGCCGACGTAGACGGGGCCTGTGTCGAGGTATCCCCCGAGGCGCGCGATGCCCGTCGCGACCCCGACCTGCTTGCGACGCTCGTCGGTGTACTCGAACAAGCCCTTCAGCGCGGCGAGTTGGGAGTCGACCCGGCGCCGGTTGTTCAGCGACTCGTCCGCCTTCTCGGCGTCGGTGAGGGGATCGACGCGGCTCTCGATGAGCAGGCCGATCGAGTGCTTGACGCCGGACATGTTCCGCAGGATGCGTTCCTGACCGTCGCCGGCGACCTGCTTGATCGGGTCACCGGTGACGGGGTCGGTCCAGATGCCGTAGGTGCCCGTCGTATACCCGGCGTTCTGTGCGGCCGGGCGGACGTACGCCTGGGCGAGGGTCTCGCCCTCGTCGTGGACGGCGGTGGCGGTGTTGAGGTTGCGGGGCCAGAGGTCGAAGAGGTCCTTGTCGTAGTACGGCGGTGTGGCGCCGTACTCGTGCAAGTCGTAGACGAGGTCGGGGCGTTGGTCGCGGATGACCGTGGCCAGGGTGCGTGCCTCGGCCGTCTGCAGGGCGAGGTGGTCGCGGTTGATGTCGACGCCGTCGCTGTTGCCGCGGGTGTCGGCGGCCCGGCCGTCCGGGTTGGCGGTGGGCACGACGAGCAGCGTGGTGCGGTCCAGGAAGCGGCGGGTCCGGTGGTCGGTCGCGTAGGTGAGGTCGCGGATGGTGGTCAGACAGGCTTCGCGGCCGGACGGTTCGTCGCCGTGCTGGGTGCAGACGAGCAGGACCTTGGTGGGCGCGTGGGGTGCGCCGAGGCGGGCGAGTTGGAGGGGGCGGCCCTGCTTCGTCGTACCGATGCGGGCGATCGAGACGCGGTCGCTCGCCCTGTCGACGGTGGCCAGGAAGTCCTGCTCCTGCGGCTGGGTGGTCCAGCGGGCGCCGTTCGACTGCTCGAAGCCGGTGCGCGGCGGGGAGTCCGCCGCCTGTGCCGGGACGGCGACCATGGATGCGACGAGAGCCGCCGTGGTGACGGTCAGCGCGCGGATCACCGATGGCCTCCCGGGATGCGCTGGACGGTGCGCGGTGCCTGGACGCCGTCGAGGGTGGTGGCCTCGGGGGCGACGAACGGGGCGCCTGCGGTGGCGCGGGCGAAGGCCTTGGCGCCGCCGACCAGCGGGACCTGGGCCGAGGTTCGGGACAGGTCGAGGGTCAGCGTCGGCTTGGTCGACGGCGGCTCGATGAGGTCCTTGTCGGTGCCCGCGACGATCAGCGCCAGCCGGTGCCCGGCCGGGATCACATGGTCGGTCGCGCCCAGGTCGAGGGTGATGCGGTACGCCTTGCCCGGGGTGAGCGGGCCGCCCGTCTCGTCGGAGGCGTGGTTGCCGAGGTCGGCCCAGCCGCGGCTGACGATCGTGTAGTCGACGTCCGCCGTCTTCGCCGCCGTCTCCTTGAAGCAGGAGCTGTCCCCGCTGGTGCTCGCGCCCCAGCAGGTGCGGTCGGTGAGGGTGGTGATGCCCTCGCCGCGCACCGCGTAGTCGCGGATGGTGGCGGGGCCGAGGTCCACGAGGACGGCGGACAGATGGGCCGTCGAGGTGGTCGGGGTCGCGGTGACGGTCACCTCGGAGGAGCCGGACAGGCGCAGGTCGCCGGTGAGCGGCCGGGTGACGAAGCCCGCCTTGCCGGGGGTCGAGGCGCCGATCTGCGCGGCCCAGTCGGTCTCGCCCAGCTGGGGGTCGTCGGTGAAGGTCTCGGTGCCGTGGCCCTTGCTGAGGCCCAGGGTGCCGACGCCGGGCTGGGCGCCCGAGTCGGGGCGCAGGGTGGTGGTCCGGGTGCCGCTCGGCGGCCAGGTGTCCGAGGTGACCCACTGGTCGGGATGGCGTTCGATGTCGGCCATGGGCTCGTCGTCGATGCCGTTGTCGTAGCCGAGGAGTTCGTGGTCGAACCAGCGGTGCAGGGTGTCGACCCAGTCGGCGCGGCGGAAGTCGAAGGGGTCGACATGGCCGGTCTGGGAGAGCCAGATCTTGCGCTCGACGCCGTTCTTCGCGAGGGCGTCCCACCACGGACCGACGTGCTGCATACGGACGTTGAGGTCCTGCATGCCGTGGATGAGGAAGACGCTCGCCTTCACGTTCGCCGCGTCCTTGATGTAGTCGCGCTCGGTCCACAGCGGTGTCCGGTCGCCGGTGCGCGGCGCGCCGTCGACGAGCTTCTGCTGGACGGCGCCGCACTTGGCGCGGGCGTCGGCGCTCTCGACGGCGTTGGACAGCGCGTCGGGGCCGGAGTCGTAGAGCGGGGCGCCCTTGGTGAAGTAGTAGTCGTACCAGGTGGAGATGGCGCTGATCGGGACGATCGTCTTCAGGCCCTCCACGCCGGTGGCGGCGACGCCGTTGGCGATCGTGCCGTCCCAGCTCTTGCCGACCATCCCCGTCCTGCCATTGGTCCAGGTGGCCTCGGCGCGGGTCGTGCCGGTGCGGGTGGTGTAGGCCTTGGCGCGGCCGTTCAGCCAGTCGACGACCGCTTTGGCGGACTGGATGTCGGAGCGGCCACCGATGTCCACGCAGCCGTCGGAACGGTTCGTGCCGGCGAGGTCGACGCCGACGAAGGCGTAGCCGCGCGGCACGAAGTAGTTGTCGTAGAAGAGCGGCATCTGGACGACGTCGCCGTCCGCGTCGTACGTCTTCAGCTGGCTCTCGTTGCCGCGTCCACAGCAGGAGTAGTAGGGGCTGGCGTCCATGATGACCGGGATCTTCCGGCCCTGCTGGGCGGGTTCGCGCGGGCGGACGATGTCGACGGCGACGCGGTCCGTCCTTCCGTCGCTGTCGCCGTCGAGTCCGGTGTCCACCCATACGGCCTCGCGGACGGCTTTCTCGTACGAGTACACCGGCCTGCTCTCGCGCGGGGCGCCGTGCGCCGCGGCCGGGGTGAGGAGCGCGGCCATCAGGGCGGCTACGGCGACGGCCGCGAGTGATCTCCAGGTCGTGAAGCGCACGAGCGGTCTCCGGGTCGTGAAGGTCATGCGTATCGGCATGCGCCGGACGGTACATCGGTCAACTCCCGTGCAGAAGAGGGCCATCCGGTGCGGAGGAGACGGTTGCGCCATTCGGCTCATGACGGCCGAATGGCGATCGTGTGACAGGGGCACCATGGACACGCCAGGGTGCACAGCGAATGAATAGGCTCCGAACAGACTTCGGTCCCCTACGACTTGGAGCTTTCGTGCACCGCAGATTCATCGCGCCGGGCTCGCTCGCCGCGGCCTTGCTGCTGGCGATCCCGGCATCGGCCGCGAGCGTGTCCCCGGGCGCCCCGGGTATCGGCGACCCCTACTACCCGGCCTACGGCAACGGCGGATACGACGTCTCCCATTACGACCTGCGGCTGAAGTACCAGCCGGCCACCGACGAACTGTCGGGCACCGCGACCCTGCTGGCCCGCACCACGCAGGACCTGTCCCGGTTCAACCTGGACTTCCTGCTGGACGTGAGCGAAGTGCGGGTCGACGGAGCCAAGGCGTCGTTCGCGACGTCCGGCGAGCACGAGCTGGAGATCACGCCGAACAAGCCCGTGCGCAAGGGCACCTCGGTCACCGTCGTCGTGCGGTACAGCGGAGTGCCGTCGACGAAACAGGCGTACGGCTTCACCAGCTGGCACCGCACACCGGACGGCGGAGTCGCCGCGAACGAGCCCGAGGCGGCCTGGTGGTGGTTCCCGAGCAACGACCATCCGCTCGACAAGGCCACCTACGACGTGTCCGTCGCCGTGCCCGACGGTACCCAGGCGATCTCCAACGGCACGCTCCAGTCGTCGAGTTCACGCGCCGGCTGGACCCGCTACAACTGGCGCTCCGACAAGCCGCAGGCGACCTACCTCGCCACGCTCGCGGCCGGGAAGTTCGACGTCACGACGGGCACGACCGAGAGCGGCATTCCGGTCATCAACGCCTACAGCAAGGACCTGGGCGCAAACGCCGGCGCGGCGCGCGCGAGCGTGGAGCGGACCGGGGAGATCGCCGACTGGCTGACCGGGTACTTCGGGCCGTACCCGTACAACGCGCTCGGCGGATACGTGCCGAACACCGACACCGGGTACGCGCTGGAGACCCAGACCCGGCCCTTCTACAGCCCGCGGCAGTTCGCGAGCGGGTCGAACACCTCCGTCGTCGTCCATGAGCTGGCCCACCAGTGGTACGGCGACCTGGTGTCGGTGGCCGGCTGGAAGGACATCTGGATCAACGAGGGCTTCGCCCGGTACGCGCAGTGGCTGTGGTCCGAGCACGAGGGCGAGGGCACGGCCCAGGAGATCGCGGACTATGTCTACGCGTCGCATCCGGCCGACGACGCGTTCTGGACCGTGAAGCCGGGCGACCCGGGGCCGGAGAACCAGTTCCACCTCGCGGTCTACGACCGGGGCGCGCTGGCCCTGCAGGCGCTGCGGAACGAGATCGGGGACGAGGCGTTCTTCGCCGTCCTCAAGGGCTGGCCGAAGAAGTACGCGCACGGCAACGCGTCGGTCGCCGACTTCCGGGTGTACGCCGAACAGGTGTCGGGCAAGCCGCTGGCCGCGCTCTTCGACACCTGGCTGTACCAGCCGTCCAAGCCGAGCGCGCCCGCGGCACGGTCCGCGTCCATCACCCGTCAGGCGGCACCTGACGCGCCGCCGAAGTCGTGGAAGAAGATCGCCGCGACGAACGGGGTGCACGAGCACGAAGACGCGGAGCGGGACGCCCCGCGACACCAGCACTGACGCGCTCCGCGCCCTCCCGCGGTTTACGGTGGGCCCACGCGCCGGACACGCGTGGGCCGGCCGGCGCCGCCTGACGAGGGAGTCTTCCAGTGCGGGACGTCGCGATCATCGAGGCACCGTCCGTGCTGGGGCTGCGGCCGACCGGCGTCGAGGAGCTGCCCGGGGCACTGCTCGACGCGGGTCTGGCCGACGGCCTCGGCGCGGTGCGGGCGGGCAGGGTCGAACCGGGGCCGTACGACCCTGAGCGGGATCCGGAGACCGAGGTCCTCAATCCGGCGGGGATCGCCGACTACTCCGTACGGCTGGCCGACGCGGTCGGCGGAGTGCTGGACGAGGGCAGGTTCCCGGTGGTGCTGGGCGGCGACTGCAGCGTGCTGCTCGGCAATCTGCTGGCGCTGCGGCGGCGGGGGCGGCACGGGCTGCTGTTCCTCGACGGCCACACCGACTTCTATCAGCCGGCGGCGGAACCGGTCGGCGAGGTGGCCTCCATGGAGCTGGCCCTGGCCACCGGGCACGGGCCCGCCGTCCTGGCCGATCTGGAGGGGCGGGGGCCGCTGGTGCAGGACGCGGACGCGGTCGCCCTGGGCTTCCGGGACCAGGCGGAGGCCTCGGTGTTCGGGATGCAGCCGCTGCCGGACGCCCTGCATGCGATGGACCTCGACGCGGTACGGGAGCTGGGCGCGGCCGAGGCGGCACGGCGTGCGGTGGATCTCCTCACGGGCGGTGGGTCCGCCGGGTACTGGGTGCATCTCGACGTCGATGTACTGGACGACGCGGTGATGCCCGCGGTGGACTACCGGCTGTCCGGCGGGCTGTCCTGGGAGGAGTTGGAGGCGGTGCTCGGCATTGCCCTCTCCGGCCCGGGCGCGATGGGCCTCGACGTCGCGATCTTCAACCCACGCCTCGACCCCGACGGCACCATCGCGGCACGGCTCACCGAGTGTCTGCTGCGGGCGTTCGCGTCCCGGGGCTGACGGGCTCGCCCAGCACGCGGCTCGCCAACTCCGCCGCCAACTCCGGGATGTGCGTGTGGAGTTCGGCTTCCGCGGCGGCACGGTCGGCCTCGATGCGGGTGGCGGCACGGGCGAGGAGTGCGTCGCGCTCGCGTATGCCGTCGGCGCGGGCCTCGGCGATGAGTGAAGCGCCCTCTGCCTCCGCCTGCTGCCGGGTGCGCGCCGCGTCGTGCCGGGCCTCGGCGAGCAGGGCCCGCGCCTCGTTGCGCTTCTCCTCGGCGAGGGCGCGGACCTGCTCGGCGTGCTTGGCGACGCCGTCCGTCGCCTGTTCACGCGCGTCCATGATGCGGCGGGCGCGGCGGAGCAGCGGGACCATGCCGAGGTAGCAGACGGCGAACAGCACGAGGCCGACGGCCAGGTCCAGCACTTGGGGATTCAGCGGGCCGACTTCGACGGGAATGAGGTCCATGCGGCTCCCTTACCCACCGAATGTGTCGCCGTAGGCCCTCCGACAGTGGGTTTCTGCGGGTTGAGTGTGGCTGGTCGCGCAGTTCCCCGCGCCCCTTACGGGGCGCGTTCCTGACCGTATGTTACTTCGTGAGCTCGGTCAGCTCCCGGTCCTCCGCCCTGGCTGCCCGGCGGCGGAGTGCGTACCAGCCGCCGATCAGCATCGCCGCGATCACGGGGATGAGGAGGAGCGTCTTGCGGCCGACCTCGGGGTCGTTCCACATCATGGCGAGGCAGGCCAGCAGGAAGGCGATCGTGGTGATCTCGGTGACGGGGCTGCCGGGGAGCCGGAAGTGCGGACGGGTGACCAGGCCCGCCTTGGCTCGGCGGACGAAGACCAGGTGGCAGACCATGATGATCACCCAGGTGCTGATGATGCCGAGGGAGGCGACGTTCAGCACGATCTCGAAGGCCTGGCTCGGCACGAGGAAGTTCAGGCCGACGCCGAGCACGCACACCGCGCAGGTGAGCAGGATGCCGCCGTAGGGGACCTGGCTGCGGTTCATGCGGGCGGTGAACTTGGGGGCCGAGCCCGCCATCGCCATGGAGCGCAGGATGCGGCCCGTCGAGTACAGGCCGGAGTTCAGCGACGACATCGCCGCCGTCAGCACCACCAGGTTCATCACGTCGCCCGCCGCCGGAACGCCGATCTTCGACAGGACCGTGACGAAGGGGCTCTGGTCGGCCGAGTACGCCGAGCCGGGGAGGAGGAGGGCGAGGAGGACGACCGAGCCGACGTAGAACAGGCCCACCCGCCACATGATCGAGTTCACCGCGCGCGGGACGATCTTCTCCGGCTCGGCGGTCTCGCCCGCGGCGACGCCGACCAGTTCCAGGGCGGCGTACGCGAAGATCACGCCCTGCATGACGAGGACGACCGGCATCAGGCCGTGCGGGAAGACGCCGCCGTTGTCGGTGATCACGGACAGGCCGGGCGTCGTGCCGCCCACCTCGTGCTGGGTGGCCAGCAGGAAGATGCCGATCAGCATGAAGCCCACCAGCGTGGCGACCTTGATGATCGCGAACCAGAACTCCATCTCGCCGAAGATCTTCACCGAGATCAGGTTCACCGCCAGGACGACGGCCAGGGCGATCAGTGCCAGCACCCATTGGGGGATGTCGGTGAACATGCTCCAGTAGTGCGTGTAGAGCGCGATCGCGGTGATGTCGGCGATGCCGGTCGTCGACCAGTTCAGGAAGTACATCCAGCCGGCGACGTACGCGCCCTTCTCGCCGAGGAACTCGCGCGCGTACGACACGAAGGACCCGGAGGACGGGCGGTAGAGGACCAGCTCGCCGAGGGCGCGGACCACGAAGAAGGCGAAGACGCCGCAGACCAGGTAGGCCAGTGCGAGGGCGGGGCCGGCGTTGTGCAGGCGGCCGCCGGCGCCCAGGAAGAGTCCGGTGCCGATCGCGCCGCCGATGGCGATCATGTTGACGTGGCGGGCCTTGAGATCCTTGCTGTAGCCGGCGTCGCCCGCGTCCGCGGGGGTCCCGGTCGCCTCGGGATGGGCGGCGACCTGTGCCGTGTCCACGGCGTCCTTGCTCACAGGTGGTACCACTCTCTGGTGCGCCCGGGCGGGGGTGGGCCCGGGTGTCCGTGCAAAGGTGTGGCCCGCACCGCGCCTGGACGCGGTACAGACCAAGGCAGCACCTTCCCACGGAGATTGCCCCGCATGCGGTGGCTCATGTCACAGAGCGGTGCTTGTCACAAGGTCATTCGGTGGACGCCCCGAGGTTTCACAGTGTTGGTGAGACAGCGATACTGCTGCACATGACGACCGAATCCACCGACGTGGCGGAGCCGACCCTCACGATCGACGAGCTGGCCGCACGGGCGGGCGTCACGGTCCGCACGGTCCGCTTCTACAGCACCAAGGGCCTGCTGCCGCCGCCGGTGATCGGTCCACGCCGGGTCGGTCACTACGGCCAGGAGCATCTCGCACGCCTCGCGCTGATCGAGGAACTCCAGACCCAGGGCATGACCCTCGCGGCGATCGACCGCTATCTGCGCCAGCTGCCGCCGGACCTGAGCGCGCACGACCTCGCCATCCACCGTGCCGTGGTGGCGAGCTGGGCCCCGGATTCGGTGGAGACGGTGACACGCGAGGAGCTGCAGCGGCGGGCCGGGCGGACGCTGAGCGATCAGGACGTGGAGCGGCTGGGGGCGATGAACGTGGTCGCGCACGAGGACGGCGCGTTCCGTGTCGACTCCGGTCTGCTGCGGCTCGGCGTCGAGCTGCTCGACGTACCGCTGTCCCAGGAGACGATCATGGCGGCCCGCACGGCGCTGATCGAGCACTCGCGCGCGGCGGCGCACGAGTTGTCGCGGCTGCTGCGCGAAGCCGTGGCCGAGCGCGCCGCCGAGGACGTGAAGTCGCTGTCCGCGCACATGCATCCGCTGGTGGTGCAGGCCCTGCTGACGACGTTTCAGCGCTCCCTCAGGGAGGAGCTGCGGGAGTGGCTGGACGGGATCTCAGAGGTAGGCGGATCCGCCTGACACGTTCAGCGTCTGCCCGGTGCGGAAGCCGCTGCCCTCGTCCACCAGCTCGTGGGGACGGGGACCGTGACCGGTTCGGCGGTCAGCGTCGGTCTCCCGTCCTCCCCAGGGCCAGGTGGGCGTGTCGCTCAGTGCTGTGTCACATCGCGTCGGTGAACTTCTCGCCCTTCTCCGCCTTCTCCACCAGCAGCGCGGGCGGCATGAACCGCTCCCCGTACCGCTCGGCGAGTTCACGCGCGCGTGCCACGAAGCCGGGCAGGCCTCCCTCGTAGCCGTTGATGTACTGCAGGACGCCGCCCGTCCAGCCAGGGAAGCCGATCCCGAAGACGGAGCCGATGTTGGCGTCGGCGACGGACGTCAGCACGCCCTCCTCCAGGAGCTTCACCGTGTCGAGCGCCTCGGAGAACAGCATGCGTTCCTGCATGTCCCGGAACGGGATCTCCGCGCCCTCTCGGGTGAAGTGCTCCCGCAGGCCCGGCCACAGGCCCGCGCGCTTGCCGTCCACGTAGTCGTAGAAGCCCGCGCCGCCGCTGCGGCCCGTGCGCTCGAACTCGTCGATCATGCGGTCGATGACGGCCTCGGCGGGGTGGGGCTGCCAGGTGCCGCCGGACTCCTCCACCGCCCGCTTGGACTCGCCCCGGATCTTGCGCGGGAGGGTGAGCGTCAGCTCGTCCATGAGAGACAGCACCTTGGCCGGGTAGCCCGCCTGGGCGGCGGCCTGCTCGACCGATGCGGGCTCGATGCCCTCGCCGACCATGGCCACGCCCTCGTTGATGAAGTGGCCGATGACCCGGGAGGTGAAGAAGCCGCGCGAGTCGTTGACGACGATCGGCGTCTTCTTGATCTGCCGGACCAGGTCGAAGGCGCGGGCGAGGGCCTCCTCCCCCGTCCGCTCGCCCTTGATGATCTCGACGAGGGGCATCTTGTCGACGGGCGAGAAGAAGTGCAGCCCGATGAAGTCGCCCTGCCGCTCCACGCCTTCGGCGAGGGCGGTGATCGGGAGCGTGGAGGTGTTGGAGCACAGCAGCGCGTCCGGCGCGACGATGTGCTCGATCTCCTGGAACACCTTGTGCTTGAGGGCCGGGTCCTCGAAGACGGCCTCGATGACCGCGTCGCAGCCGGCCACGTCCTGCGGGTCCGCGGTCGGCGTGATGCGGGCCAGCAGCGCGTCCGCCTTCTCCTGGGTCGTACGGCCCCGGGAGACGGCCTTCGCGCACAGCTTCTCGGAGTAGCCCTTGCCCTTGGCAGCGGCTTCGGCCGATACGTCCTTCAGGACCACCTCGATGCCCGCGCGGGCGCACGAGTACGCGATGCCCGCGCCCATCATCCCGGCGCCGAGGACGGCGACCTTGCTGACCTTGCGCGGTTCGATGCCCTTGGGGCGGTTGGCACCGGAGTTCACGGCCTGGAGGTCGAAGAAGAACGCCTGGATCATGTTCTTCGACGTCTGTCCCGCGGCCAGCTCCACGAAGTAGCGGGCCTCGATGACCTGCGCGTTGTCGAAGTCGACCTGGGAGCTCTCCACGGCGGCGGCGAGGATGTTGCGCGGCGCCGGGTAGGGGGCGCCGTTCGTCTGCTTGCGCAGAGTGGCCGGGAAGGCGGGCAGGTTGGCCGCGAACTTGGGGTTCGCCGGTGTGCCGCCCGGGATGCGGTAGCCGGGCTTGTCCCAGGGCTGCTGCGACTCGGGGTTGGCCTCGATGAAGGCACGGGCCTTGGCCATCAACTCGTCCTGGGTGGCGGCCACTTCGTGGATCAGGCCGTTCTCCAGGGCGCGCTGCGGGCTGTACTGGGTGCCCTGGAGCAGCACCTTCAGCAGGGCGTCGGCGATGCCGAGGAGGCGTACGGTGCGGACGACGCCGCCGCCTCCGGGAAGCAGGCCGAGGGTGACCTCGGGGCAGCCGATCTTGGAGCCGGGGGCGTCGAGGGCGATGCGGTGGTGGCAGGCGAGCGCGATCTCGTAACCGCCGCCGAGGGCCGCGCCGTTCATCGCCGCGACGACCGGCTTGCCGAGCGTCTCGATGCGGCGAAGCCGGCGCTTGATCTCCATGCCGCCGTCGAACAGCTCCTGCGCCGTCTCGGGCGTGACACGGATCAGGTCGCGCAGGTCGCCGCCCGCGAAGAAGGTCTTCTTGGCGGAGGTGAAGATGATGCCGCGGATGGAGTCCTTCTCGGCCTCCAGACGGTCGGTGACGACGGCGAGGGAGTCGCGGAACGCCCGGTTCATGGTGTTCGCGGACTGGTCGGGGTCGTCGAGAACGAGGGTGACGACGCCGGTGCGGTCCTGTTCCCAGCGGATGGTGGTGCTCTGTGTCATGGCAGGTCTCCGTTAGAAGCCGTTGAAGTCTGTTGATTCCGCCGATTCCGCCGGGAATCAGGTGCGCTCGACGATGGTCGCGATGCCCATGCCGCCGCCCACGCACAGCGTGGCGAGGCCGTACCGCTTGTCCTGGCGCTCCAGTTCGTCGACGAGCGTGCCGAGGATCATCGCGCCGGTCGCGCCGAGCGGGTGGCCGAGGGCGATCGCGCCGCCGTTGACGTTGACCTTGTCGAGGGACAGGCCCATGTCCCGAACGAAGCGCAGGACGACCGCCGCGAAGGCTTCGTTGATCTCGACCAGGTCGATGTCGTCGATCGTCAGGCCTGCCTTCGCCAGGGCCTTGCGGGTGGCGGGTGCGGGACCGGTGAGCATGATGGTGGGCTCCGAGCCGGAGACGGCGGCGGAGACGATGCGGGCGCGCGGGGTGAGCCCGTGGCGCTCGCCGACCTCCTTGGAGCCGATCGCGACCAGCGAGGCGCCGTCGACGATGCCGGAGGAGTTGCCCGCGTGGTGGACGTGCTCGATCTTCTCGACCCAGTGGTACTTCTGCAGCGCCACGGCGTCGAAGCCGCCCAGGTCGCCGATGTCCGCGAAGGACGGCTTCAGCTTGGCAAGGGAGTCGGCGGTGGTGCCGGGGCGCAGGTGCTCGTCGTGGTCGAGGACGACCAGGCCGCTGCGGTCCTTCACGGGGACGACGGACCGCGCGAAGCGGCCCTCCTTCCAGGCCGTGGCCGCCCGCTCCTGCGAGAGGGCGGCGTACTCGTCGACGTCCCGCCGCGAGAAGCCCTCGATGGTGGCGATCAGGTCGGCGCCGATGCCCTGCGGCACGAAGTTCACGGCCAGGTTCGTCATCGGGTCGTTGAACCAGGCGCCGCCGTCCGAGGCCATCGGCACCCGGGACATCGACTCGACGCCGCCGGCGAGGACGAGGTCCTCCCAGCCGGAACGCACCTTCATGGCCGCCATGTTGACGGCCTCCAGACCCGACGCACAGAAGCGGTTCTCCTGTACGCCCGCCACCGTGTCCGGCAGCCCGGCGGCGACCGCGGCGATCCGGGCGATGTCGGAGCCCTGATCGCCGACGGGGCCCACGACACCGAGCACGATGTCGTCGATGGCGGCCGGGTCCAGGCCGGGGAAGCGGCCCTGGATCTCGTGGATGAGTCCGACGACGAGGTCGATGGGCTTGGTGCCGTGCAGGGCGCCGTTCGCCTTGCCGCGGCCGCGCGGGGTGCGGATCGCGTCGTACACGTACGCTTCGGTGCTCACTGGTAAGCCTTTCGGTGAGGGTCAGCCGAGGACGGCACGACCGATGATCTCTTTCATGATCTCGGTGGTTCCGCCGTAGATGGTCTGGATACGGCCGTCGGTGAAAGCCCGGGCGACGGGGTATTCGGCCATGTAGCCGTATCCGCCGTGCAGTTGGAGGCAGCGGTCGGCGACGCGCTTTTGCAGCTCGGTCGCCCACCACTTGGCCATGGAGGCGTGCACGGCGTCGAGCTCGCCGCGTGCGTGGTCCTCTATGCAGCGGTCGAGGAAGGTTCGGGTGACTGCGCACTCGGTTGCCATCTCGGCGATCTCGAAGCGGATGTGCTGGAGCCCTGCGAGCGGCCGTCCGAACGCCTCGCGCTCCTTGACGTACTCCGTGGTGAGCTCCAGGACGTGCTCGGCGGCGGCGATCCCGGAGACGGCGATGCTCAGGCGCTCCTGGGCGAGGTTCGTCATCAGGTGCACGAAGGCGCCGTTGAGGTCGCCGAGCAGGTTCTCCTTGGGCACGCGGACGTCGTGGAAGAACAGCTCGGCCGTGTCCTGGGCCTTCTGGCCGATCTTGTCGAGGTTGCGGCCGCGTTCGAAGCCGTCCATGCCACGCTCGACGACGAGCAGCGACAGTCCGTGCGCGCCGCCCTCGGGTGTCGTCTTCGCCACGACGATCACCAGGTCGGCGAGGATGCCGCTGGAGATGAACGTCTTGGAGCCGTTCAGCAGCCAGTGGTCGCCGCGGTCCTCGGCGTGCGTCCGGATGCCCTGGAGGTCGGATCCGGCGCCGGGCTCGGTCATGGCGATCGCGGTGATCAGCGAGCCGTCGCAGAAGCCGGGCAGCCAGCGCCGCTTCTGTTCCTCGGTGGCCAGGCCCGTGAGGTACGGGCCGATGATGTCGTTGTGCAGTCCGAGCGCGAGCCCGGGCGCGCCCGCGCGCGTGAACTCCTCGGCCAGGACGGCGCTGTAGCGGAAGTCGGACGTGCCGCCGCCTCCGTACTCCTCCGGCACGGCGAACCCGAGGAGGCCCTGCTTTCCGGCCGCGCGCCAGGCGTCGCGGGAGACGATGCCGTCCTTCTCCCACTGCTCGTAGTGGGGCAGCACCTCCTTGGCCAGGAAGCTGCGCACGGTCGCGCGGAACTCCTCGTGCTCCGGGGCGAAGATCTTCCGCTTCATTCCTGGCCCTTCATGAGGTCGGGTACGTCCCAGTCGCGGGCCACGTCGGCCGTGTCGGCGCCCGGTCGGGCGGGGCCGGTGCGGACGCCGGTCGGCGTCGCCGAGAAGCGGGGCGCGGGGGCGGGCTGGGTGATGCCGCCGTGGTCGGTGAAGGTGCCGCGGGCGGCGAGGTGGGGGTGGTGCGGGGCCTCGCGCAGCGACAGGACCGGCGCCACGCACGCGTCGGAGCCCGCGAAGACGGCCGTCCACTCGTCCCGCGTACGGGACTTGAAGCGGGCGGCGACCGCCTCGCGCAGCTCGCCCCAGCGCGCGATGTCCTTGCGGGAGCCGGCATGCCCCTCGATGCCGAGCAGGTCCAGGAACTCGGCGTAGAACTGCGGTTCCAGGGCGCCGACCGCCATGGACTTCCCGTCCGCGGTCTCGTACGTCCCGTAGTAGGGGCAGCCGCCGTCCAGCAGGTTGGCCCCGCGCCGGTCCTGCCAGCCTCCCGCGGCGAACATGCCGTGGATCATCGAGGCGAGATGGGCGGCGCCGTCCACGATCGCGGCGTCCACGACCTGGCCGGTGCCGGTCACACGCGCGTGGTGCAGGGCCGCGAGGACACCGACGACGAGGTAGAGCGAGCCGCCCGCGTAGTCGCCGATCAGGTTGGCTGGGACGGCCGGGGGCGAGTCCGCGTCGCCGATCATGCCGAGGGTGCCGGTGAGCGCGATGTACGCGATGTCGTGACCGGCGCGGTCGGCGAGGGGGCCCTCCTGGCCCCAGCCGGTCATGCGGCCGTAGACGAGCTTCGGGTTGCGGGCCCGGCAGGCCTCGGGGCCGACGCCGAGGCGCTCGGCGACCGAGGGGCGGTAGCCCTCGATGAGGATGTCTGCGCGCGCGGCGAGGTCGAGGACGCGGGCGGGGCCGTCCGGGGACTTCAGATCGACGATCACCGAGCGCTTGTTGCGGTTGGTGATGTCGTACGCCGGGTCGATCGCCAGGCCCGAGCCGCCGGGCCGGTCCACGCGGACCACGTCGGCGCCCAGGTCGGCCAGGAGCATGGCGGCGAAGGGGCCCGGCCCGATCCCGGCCAGCTCGACCACGCGGACGCCGCCGAGCGGGCCCGGTGCGGGTGTGTGTGACGCCGTCGTCATCCAGCCCCCTGAGGTATGACACAACCGATGTAACACCAGTGATGCTAAGAAGGCGTACCGGTGGACACAAGACCTGGGCGAGCAAGCGCTTAGCCAAGTTGGCGTCAGCGCTCGTCCAGCTCCGCTATGAACTTCTTGGGCGCGATCGTCCGATAGCTCTCCTCCACCCAGTCGCACAGCAGCTCCGCCGCCGGGGCGCCCTCCTGCTCCAAGGGGATGCTCACCCAGCCCGCCTTGCCCAGGCCGTACCCGGCGGGCTCGGCACCGGGGCAGGTCAGGGCATGGGCGTGGGCCTCGTCGTCCTTGAGCTTCACCGTGATGCCCATCGGATAGCTGCCGTCGGCGACGCCCATGAAGACGAAGACCTTCTTGTTGACCTTCGCGACGGTCTCGCCCCAGGGGAACTCCTCGGCGGCGCCGGGCAGGCCGAGCGCGAACTCACGCACTTTCTCCCACTTCTTCAGGGCGTTCCTGGGCACGGCCACCGACTACACCTCCGGGCTGGTCATCGAGCTGCGCACTCCTCACGCTAGCCTCGGCCACCGACAACGGCGCGTGCGGCGGACTCCAGGAGTGTCATGACCAGGCTGAACAGGGCGGACCGTCCCTACGACATCGTGCTCTACGGCGCCACCGGCTTCGTCGGAGTCCTCACCGCCGAGTACCTCGACGCGCACGCACCCGAGGGTCTGCGCTGGGCGATCGCCGGGCGCAACCGCGAGAAGCTGGAGCGGCTCAGGGAACGGCTGACCGGCGAGGTCGGCGTGGTCCAGGCGGACGTGTCCGATGCGGCGGCGCTGCGTGAACTCGCCGGGCACGCGCGCGTGGTGGCGACGACGGTCGGCCCCTATGTGACGTACGGCGAGGAACTGGTCGCCGCCTGCGCGGACGCCGGCACCGACTACATCGACCTGAGCGGTGAGCCGGAGTTCGTGGACCTGACGTACGTCCGCCATGACACACGCGCGCGTGAGACCGGCGCGCGACTGGTACACGCCTGCGGTTTCGACTCGATCCCGTACGACCTGGGGGCGTACTTCACGGTCCGGCAGCTGCCGCAGGGGGTGCCGCTGACCGTCGACGCGTTCGTGACCGCCGACGCCACGTTCTCCGGCGGCACCTTCGCCTCGGCGCTCAACCAGTTCGCCCGTGCGCGCCAGATGGTGGCCGCCGCACGCGACCGGAACCGGCACGAGCCGCGCCTGGTGGGCCGTCGCGCGACCGCGCCGACGGGTACGCCCCGGTTCGCCGGGGAGGTCGGCGCCTGGGCGGTCCCGCTGCCCACCATCGACGCGCAGATCGTACGGCGGTCCGCGCGGGCCCTGGAGCGGTACGGACCTGACTTCCGCTACCGCGAGTACGCGGCCGTCCGGCATCTGCCGGTCGCGCTGGGCGGGGTCGCCTTCGCGGGTGCGATGATGGCGGCGGCCCAACTACCGGCCGCGCGGCGCTGGTTGTCCTCCCGGCTGGAGCCCGGGGACGGCCCCGGCCCCGAGAAGCGGGCGAAGAGCTGGTTCTCCGTGCGTTTCGTCGGCGAGGGCGGCGGCCGGCGGGTGTTCACCGAGGTCGCGGGCGGCGACCCGGGGTACGGCGAGACGGCGAAGATGTTCGCCGAGTCGGCCCTGTGCCTGGCGTTCGACGAACTTCCGCCGACGGCCGGGCAGGTCACGACGGCAGTGGCGATGGGCGACGCCCTGACCGAACGGCTGCGCGGGGCGGGGATCACCTTCCGGGTGGCCGCGACCCGCTGAACGGGTCCTAGAGCGACCATCCCAGCAGGGTGTAGATCATGCCGCCGATCCAGCCGAGCCCGGCCAGCACGGCGAGGATCAGCGCGGCGTTCACGGCACGCTCGACCGGTCGGTTCGGGTCGGCGAGGGGCTTGGGGGCACGGTGGGCGGCACGGCGTGTCGTCATGCGCCCCACCCTGCCGACCGGGACGGTGCGGCCACATCCGTACGGGTACTCAGTCCGGGTACTCAGATCGCACGAGGACCGCGAGCCCTGCCCTGCGCCCCGGTTTGAGACTTTCCAGTTCGCTGAAGCATGCAACCTGCGGCTCCGTGCGCCCAACCTTCACACGCATCTTCAGTGACACGATTGAGGGCATGAAGTTCCTGCTTGAAGTCACCATGGACGGCGAAGCACTGGCGAAGGACCCGGCAGGCGAACTGGGCCGGATTCTGCGCTACTGGGCCGGGAACGTCCGCCACTACGCCCTCGAACCCGGCGACGGCGCCGACATCTACGACTCGGACTACCAGGGGGTGGGCCGCTGGCGCATAGAAGGCACGGCCGAGTAGCGGGATCCCCCAAGAGCCCTTCAGGGCGTCGCGTCCCGCAGCGCCCTCCGGCACAGCGCGTCAGCCCTGCGTGTCGTCTCCGGGAGACGGTATGCGGGGCTCAGCGCGAGGGTGTGCGCGCAGGCGTTGTCGAGGCTCACCCGGTGGCCGACGGAGACGAAGACGGGCTTGACGGCGTCCCGGGTGCGCAGGGCACGGCCGACCTCCTCGGTTCCCGCGAGCAGCGGCGACGTACTGCCGCGCGGGGCGTCCGGGTCGTCGTACGCGAAGGTGAACGGGTTCTTGGCGACGCCGATCGTGGGCAGGCCGGTGAGGACGCCGAGGTGGCTGGCGAGGCCGAAGCGGCGGGGGTGGGCAAGGCCGTAGCCGTCGCAGACGACCAGGCCCGGCGGGCACGGCAGGGCGTCGAGGGCGGCGAGGACCGTGGGGATCTCGCGGAAGGCGAGCAGGCCGGGCACGTACGGGAAGGAGATCCGCCCGACGGCGGTGGCCTCGGCGACGACGTCGAGACGCGCCGCGTCCAGCACGACGGCCGCGGCCGCTACGACGTCCCGCTCGTCGTCGTAGGCCACGTCGACCCCGGTCACCTGCCCCGATCCGGGCGGCGGCCCGGGCTCGTCGAGCACCACCTGCTCGCGCAACTCGTCCTGGACGGCACGGGCCTGTTCCTCGGTCGCGGGCCAGCCGGCGGGGATGGGTACGGTCGTCATGGTGAGGACGAGGGTACGGCCGCCCGCCGGCCCCGGTTCACTTGCCGCCCAGTGCCCGCTTCAGCTCGCCCTTGTTCATGTCCGAACGGCCCTGGATGTTACGGCGCTTGGCCTCCTCGTAGAGCTGGTCGTAGGTGGGGCCCTGGGAGCCCTTGCCGGACCGCTGGCCGCCCCGCCTGCCGGACGACATGTCCTGGGTCGAGGTACGGCTGGCCGTCTTCCACTCGCCGGACCGGGCGCGTTCCTTGTTCACCGTCCGGGAGGCGATCTCCTTGGCGCGCTCGGGGCTCTCTCCGCGTTCCCGGGCGCTCTCCTTGATGTGCTCGTACTGGCGTTCCCGCTTCTCGCTCGAACCGCGTGGCATGGACGGTCACTCCTCTCGCACTCGGCGACCGGGTACCCACAATTCGGCGTCAGCCCTCCAGCCGGGCCACCCGCCCCTTCTCTCCGGCGGCCCAGCAGCCCAGGTCGGGCGTGCAGTCCACGGTGTCGTACGAGCCGGTGTCGACGGTCCGCCAGGTGCGGCCGGCGTCCGTCGTGAGGTCCGTGCCGGTGGGGCCGACCGCGAGGGCGGCGCTGCGGCTGTACGGGAGCCAGACGGCGCCGGAGCGGTAGGCGGGCGGTGGCTGGGCTGCGGGCTGCCAGCTGCGGCCGCCGTCGGCGGTGCGTGCGGCGGCCCGCGGGGAGGCCTGGTCGGGGCGGTAGTCCCCGCCGACCGCGAGGCCGTGGGTACGGTCGCGGAAGGCGAGCGCGAAGACGCCGCGAGCCGGGTCGCCCGCCGGGATCGGGGTGTCGGTGGCCGTCCAGGTCCGTCCGCGGTCGGCCGAGTGCAGCACGCGCGCGTGGGCACCGCCGCCGGTGGCCAGCCAGACGTCCTTCGGGCCGGCGGCGACCAGGCACTGGCCACTGGCCGCGAACCCGAACTCGCCGTCCAGCGCTGCGGGCATGCCGGTGTCGGGCAGCACCTTCCAGGAGCGGCCGCCGTCGCTCGTCGACAGGATGCGGAACTTTCCGTCCACCGGATCGCTCAGTGCGAGGCCGTGGCGGCGGTCGAAGAAGGTCATGCAGTCGTAGAAGGCCCGCGCGTCGGTGTTGCGGAAGGACTCGGTCCAGGTCGCTCCGCCGTCCTCGGTGCGGTAGACGCGGGATGCCTCGCCCTCACCGATGGCCAGCACCACCGCGCGGCGCGCGTCGAACGCCTCGACGTCCCGGAACTCCAGCTCGGCGGCGCCCGGCGGCGAGACGTTCCGCCAGTTCGCGCCGCCGTCCGTGGTGCGCAGGACGGTGCCCGCGGATCCGGCCAGCCAGGCGGTGTCCCGGCTGACGGCCGCGAGGCCCCGGAACCGTACGTCGGTCGTGCCGCTGTCCTTGAGTTCCCAGTGCGGTACCCGGTCCTCGCCGGCCTGCGTGGGCCCGGCGCACGTCAGCACCGCCAGCGCCGCCCCGCACACCACCCCCACGGACACCGCTCGTCTCGTACGTCCCCTTGCCCCGGCCGGTCGCGTGCTCCCCAAGCGCCTCATGGCGGGCGAAGCTAGTCCACCGCCCCGGTGGCGTCCAGATGACGTCGCATGCCGCCTCATGTTCCCCAAGGGGCACATGAGGTGCGCCGGGCCGCTCGCGTGCATGAATGCAGTGACCGAGGTCACTCGCCAGTCATGTGCACGGATTGGCTGATTCCGTCGTCTCACCCAGTGCCCGGCCTCATCCCCGGAAAACCGTCCCGTCGTCATAAGGGAGCAAGGCGTTGTCCACCGTCATCGAGCAGCCTGTCGAGGCCCGTCTCGTCGCCGCAGCACCGCGGATGCCGAGCATTCCCGCCACCCTGCAGTACGACCGACGCGATCCGTTCGCCATCCGCATGACCTTCCCGGCCCCGGCGACGCTGGAAGGCGTCGACGTCTGCTGGACCTTCTCCCGCGAGCTCCTCGCGGCCGGCATGCAGGGCGCCGAGGGCCATGGCGACGTACGGATACGTCCGTACGGCTACGACCGCACCGTTCTGGAGTTCCACGCACCCGAGGGCACCGCCGTCGTGCACGTCCGCTCGGAGGAGCTGCGCTCCTTCCTGGCGGCCACGAGCGCGCTCGTTCCCATCGGCCTGGAGGATATGCAGCTCGACTTGGACCACGACCTTGCCGAGCTGATGCGGGACCCTGCGTAGCGCTCCGCTGGAAGCGCCGCGATGGGTCGTCGATCGGCTGCGGCTTTGTTGTGGCTGGTCACGCCCGCGCGGCGGAGCCGCATATTCAACGCAGCCCCGCGCCCCTTCGGGGCGCTGAGATTAGCGCTTCCGGCCCAGCAGCGCGTTGAGCTCGCCGTAGTCGAGTCCGTCCGCCAGCGACTCGTACGTCCCCGCCGTCAGCAGTTCCCGAGTGGCGCGGCGGACCAGGGCGTGCGCGGCCTGGGTCATGCCCGAGCCGACGCTCACGCGGGCGACCCCGAGTGCGGCCAGCTCTGCCACCGGCGGCGCACCGGGACCGGCCATCACGTTCAGCGGCCCGTCGATCCCGTCGGCGAGCAGCTTCACGGTTCCCGGGTCGACGGCGCCGGGGACGAAGATCCCGTCGGCGCCCGCGGCCAGGAAGGCGGCGGCCCGCTCCAGGGTGAGGTCCACTCCCCCGGCGCCGCGCAGGAACGTGTCGATGCGGGCGTTGACGTACAGCGGCACGCCCGCGGTGTCGGCGGCCTCCCGGGCGGCGGCGATACGCTCCGCCTGTTCGGCGACCGGCCGCAGCGGACCCTCTCCGGCGCCGTGCAGCGCGTCCTCGATGTTCACGCCCACCGCACCCGCCGCGAGCACCGCGCGGACGGTGTCGGCGACGCCCGCCGGATCCTGCGCGTAGCCGCTCTCGATGTCCGCGCTGACAGGTACGTCCACCGCGGCGGCGATACGCGCGACGGCCTCGATCGCGGCGTCGCGCTCCAGTCGGTCGCCGTCCGGGGCGCCCAGCTCCCACGCCAGCCCGGCACTCGTGGTCGCCACCGCCGCGGCACCGGCGTCCTCGACGAGACAGGCGCTCGCGGTGTCCCAGGCGTTCGGCAGGACCAGCGGCCGGCCCGGGACGTGCAGGGCCCGGAAGGCCTGCGCCTGGTCGCGGAGAGTGTTCTGGTTCGTCATGCGGGTCACTCAACCAGCCCTGGCTGTGCGGAGGCTGGCAGAAATCCGACACGATGGTGACGACTGTGCCGCACGCGCGGGCCGCCTCAGCCGCCCGTCGCCACCGACGGCGCCGACACCGCCGCGACCACCCCGGCACGCACCTCGCGGATCACCGCCCGCAGTCCCGGCGCCGCAGCCCCGCTCCGTTCCGTCAGCGCCGCCACCCGCTCCTCGTGACGGCCCAGTTCCTTCGGGGGCACCAGCGTGCGCATCCGGCCCGCGACGGCGAGGGTGACGGCGGCGGCGTCCCGGTCCGCGATCTCCGCGACGGGCAGCGGCCCTTCGAGGACCTGCCGTGCCTCCTCACGCAGCGCCTCCACGACGGTGGTGCAGTCCACGCCGTACTCGACGGTGGGGAACACCCCGAGGACCCGCTTCTTCGTCACCTGCAGGTACCCGTCGGCGGCGAGCTTCGCCTGTACCGCGTCGAGCGTCACGCGCGCGTGCAGCGTCACCCAGGTCCGCCACCGGTGCGGTCGTGACTCCCGGACGAGTTCCAGGAGCCCGTCGAGCACGGGGTCCCCGGTGAGGGAGTCCATGTCGACCGGGGTCGCAATGCCGTCGGCGTCGATGAGCAGGCCGCGCTGGGCCAATTCGGTGAGGGCGCCGGCCCGCACCACATGGTGGAGGTGGGCGGCGCCGGTGACCTCGTTCGTCGTGGTGTCCCAGGCCAGCAGGCAGAGCCGGGCCGGCAGCGACAGCGAGCCGTTGGGCACGGGGACTCCTTCGGGTGGTGAGGTCGGGGTTCACGTTAATCCGTTGACAGCCGACGAGCCTCCTCGTACGTTGTACAGCGGTTCTGTTGCCGTCGATTGGAGAGGGACGTTGCTCGTCTGAGGTCCTGAGACACCGCGCCACACGCTTACGTGTGGGCGCTGCGTGCGACCTCGGCATTCGAGCCGTCCTCGACGGGCAGGCCTTTTCTCATGCCTCCCGGGACCTCTTCCCCGTTGGTCGCCCGTGTCTCGATACGCGTTTGCCCCTGATCCTTTCGAGCAACCGCGGAGGCTCGCATGTCCATGTCCATCACCGTTACGTCCCTGTCCTTCGCCTGGCCCGACGGCACCGCCGTCTTCGAGGGCCTCGACACCGCCTTCGGTCCGGGCAGGACCGGGCTCGTCGGCGTCAACGGGTCAGGAAAATCAACCCTGTTGAAGCTGATCGCCGGTGACCTCGCACCGGCCGACGGGGCCGTCCGGGTCGCCGGCGAGATCGGCTATCTCCCGCAGAACGTCACGCTCGACACCGCGCTCCGGGTCGACGAGGCGCTCGGCATCGCCGCACAGCGGGCCGCGTTGCACGCCATCGAGGCGGGCGATGTGGCCGAGGAGCACTTCGAGACCGTCGGCGACGACTGGGACGTGGAGGAGCGCGCGCTCGCCACCCTCGGCGAACTCGGGCTCGGACACATCGAGTTGGACCGCGGGATCGGCGAGGTCTCGGGCGGCGAGTCGGTACTGCTGCGGCTGGCCGCACTGCTGCTGCGCCGGCCGGACGTGCTGCTGCTCGACGAGCCGACCAACAACCTCGACCTCTACGCCCGCAGGCGGCTGTACGCGGCCGTCGCCGCCTGGCCCGGGGTGATGGTCGTGGTCAGCCACGACCGTGAACTCCTGGAACTCGTCGACCAGATCGCCGATCTGCGCTCCGGGGAGATCACCTGGTACGGCGGCAACTTCTCGGCGTACGAGGAGATCCTCGCCACCGAACAGGAGGCGGCCGAACGCATGGTGCGGGTCGCCGAGGCCGACCTCAAGAAGCAGAAGCGTGAACTGGTGGACGCCCAGGTCAAGCTGGCCCGCCGCAAGCGGTACGGCCAGAAGATGTGGGACCAGAAACGGGAGCCGAAGATCGTCATGGGGGCGCGCAAGCGCGCGGCGCAGGAGTCCGCGGGCAAGCACCGCATCATGCACCAGGAGAAACTCGCCGAGGCCAGGGAACGTCTCGACGAGGCGGTGGAGGCCGTACGGGACGACGACGAGATCCGCGTCGACCTGCCGCACACGGCCGTACCGCCGGGCCGTACCGTCCTCACCCTCCAGGATCTGGAGTTGGCGTACGGCGCGCGGGTGGCCGGCGGCTTCGAGCTGCGCGGTCCCGAGCGGGTCGCGCTGATCGGGCGCAACGGCGCGGGCAAGACGACGCTGCTGCGGACGATCACCGGAGAGCTGGCGCCGGTGTCGGGCGAGGCGACGGCGCATGTGCCCCTGCGGTTCCTGCCGCAGCGGCTCGACGTCCTCGACGGCAGCCGCACCGTCGTCGAGAACGTGGCCCGGTTCGCGCCGAGCGCCACCAACAACCGGATCCGGGCCCGGCTGGCCCGCTTCCTGTTCCGGGGCGGCCGGGCCGACCAGCAGGCGGCGACGCTGTCCGGCGGCGAGCGCTTCCGGGCGGCGCTGGCCGCGCTGATGCTGGCGGAACCGGCACCGCAGCTGCTGATGCTGGACGAGCCCACGAACAACCTCGACATGGCGAGCGTGCGCCAGCTCACCACGGCGCTGGAGTCGTACGAGGGGGCGCTGATCGTGGCCAGCCACGACGTGCCGTTCCTGGAGTCGATCGGCATCACCCGGTGGCTGCTCCTGGACGGCGAGCTGCGGGAGACCACGGGAGACGATCATCTCGGGGAGGCCACAGCCTGACGACGGGGGTTTCGTGCGCCCGGACCGGCCCTGCATGATGGCGGACCGGCGCTGCGTCACGGGCGCCGACACTCTCACGCGATTCGGAGTTCTGGACGTGCCCAGCAAGAAGGCCCTCATCCGCCGCCCCAGCCCGCGCCTCGCCGAAGGGCTGGTGACCCACATCGAGCGGGAGAAGGTCGACATCGATCTCGCGCTCGAGCAATGGGAGGCGTATGCGGAGGCCCTGCGGGGGCACGGCTGGGAGACGGTCGAGGTGGAGCCGGCCGACGACTGCCCCGACTCGGTGTTCGTCGAGGACACGGTCGTCATGTACAAGAACGTCGCGCTGATCGCCCGGTCCGGCGCCGAGCCCCGGCGTGAGGAGACCCTCGGCGTCGAGGAGGCCGTGGCCCGGCTCGGCTGCTCGGTGAACTGGATCTGGGATCCCGGCACGCTGGACGGCGGCGACGTCCTCAAGGTCGGCGACACCATCTACGTCGGCCGGGGCGGCCGTACCAACGCGGCCGGGGTCCAGCAGCTGCGGGCCACCTTCGAACCGCTGGGGGCGCGTGTCGTCGCCGTGCCGGTGAGCAGGGTGCTGCACCTGAAGTCGGCGGTGACGGCCCTGCCCGACGGGACGGTCATCGGGCACATCCCCAAGGTGGACCGGCCGTCGCTGTTCCCGCGCTTCCTGTCGGTGCCCGAGGAGGCCGGCGCCCATGTGGTCCTGCTCGGCGGCAGCAAGCTGCTCATGGCGGCGAGCGCGCCGAAGACGGCGGAGCTGCTGGCCGATCTCGGCCACGACCCGGTCGTCGTGGACATCAGCGAGTTCGAGAAACTCGAGGGATGTGTGACATGCCTCTCGGTCAGACTGCGTGAGCTGTACGCCTGATCGGGTACCGAATCGCCCCAAAAGCCCCGGGACCTGCGCGTCCCGGGGCTTCTCCGTATCCCTTGGGAATGTTGGCTGATCAGCGGCCTTTACGGCACGCTTAACCTACGGCTTCGTAACCTACGGTTTCGTAGCCTACGATCCCGTAAGTTACCCGGCACCGCTCGCCGGTTTCTCCCACGTCCCCTGGAGTACCCGTGACGATTACTTCCCCTCACCTCGGCAGCCCTTCCGTCTGGACCGACGCCAAGCTGCTGTACGCGCTGGAGGAAGTCGTCGAGCAGGAACTCAACCGGCATCTGAAGGTCACCAAGGACTGGATGCCCCACGAGTACGTGCCGTGGAGCGACGGCCGCAACTTCCCCGGCTTCTTCGAGGACGGCGAGGCCTGGGAGAAGGGGCAGTCCAAGGTCACCGAGATCGGCCGGATCGCCCTGGTCGTGAACCTGCTCACCGAGGACAACCTCCCCAGCTACCACCACGAGATCGCCTCGCTGTTCGGCCGGGACGGCGCCTGGGGCACCTGGGTGCACCGCTGGACCGCCGAGGAGGGCCGCCACGGCATCGTGATGCGTGACTACCTGCTCGCCTCGCGCGCGGTCGACCCGGACAAGCTGGAGCAGTTCCGGATGGCCCACATGAGCGAGGGCTTCGAGTCGGACAACCGCCACTCGATGCTGCACTCGGTGGCCTACGTCTCCTTCCAGGAGCTCGCGACCCGCGTCTCGCACCGCAACACCGGGCACCAGTCCGGCGACCCGGTCTGCGACCGCATGCTGGCACGCATCGCGACCGACGAGAACCTGCACATGGTCTTCTACCGCAACCTGCTGAAGGCCGCCTTCGAGCTCGCGCCCGACCTGACGATGATGGCGGTGCGCGACGTGATCGTGAACTTCCGCATGCCCGGTCACGGCATGCCCGGCTTCGAGCGGGCCGCCGCGCAGATGGCGATCGGCGAGATCTACAACATGCGCATCCACCACGACGACGTGCTCCAGCCCGTGCTGCGCTTCCTGAAGGTCATGGAGATCGACGGCCTCGGCCCCGAGGGGCAGAAGGCGCAGGATGAGCTCGGCCTGTACATGGGCGGGCTGGATGCGGAGGCGTCGAAGTTCGACGAGAAGCTGGCCGCGCGCAAGGCGCGGATGGCGGCGCGAGCCGCGGGCTGAAACGTCCGGGTGCGGGCGGTTCAGTGGGACGTACGCCTGAGTTCCAGGCGTTCCTTCTCCGACAGGCCGCCCCACACACCGAAGCGCTCGTCGTTGTCCAGCGCGTACTCCAGACAGGCGGAGCGGATCGGGCACAGACCGCAGATCCGCTTCGCCTCCCGTACGGAGCTGCCGGGCTCGGGGAAGAAGAAGTCCGCCCCGGTCTGGGCGCACAACGCCTCATCCTGCCAGGCGAGGTCGGGCGGGGTGATTGTTTCGGTGTGCATGGCCAGCAGCGTGCCGGGCGGCGAAAAACGTTCGATCAACGCCGGATCAACGCGGCGCGCGGCACGGCCTGCGTGTTTTCAGCTCACCTGCGGCACGCTCTTGATCACCGCGAAGCGCGCGCCGTAAGGGTCGACGAGCTTGGCCATCCGGCCGACACCCTCCGCGTCGGTGGCGGGCATCCGCACTCCGCCGCCCAGCTCCCGCGCCTTGGCGACCACGGCGTCGGTGTCCTCGACCTCGAAGTACGGCAGCCAGTACGGACCGGACTCCGCCTCGGTCGGGTCGTCCGCCGGCGGCACCAGGCCGCCGAACATGGCGTTCTCGTCCGTCCCCGCGGGGTTGACGCAGGTGTACGTGGAGCCGGGGAGGGGCATGGCCGAGGTCTCCCAGCCGAACACGGCGTCGTAGAAGGCGGCGGCCCGGGCGATGTCCGGCGTGTACAGCTCGACCCAGCACAGCGAACCGGGGTCGTTCACCACGTCGAGGCCCTTCCGGGCGGCGGGCTGCCAGATCCCGAAGGGCACGCCCGTGTCATCGGCGAGGATCGCGCTCCGGCCCTGTCCCATGACGTCCATCGGCGCCACGGGCACGCTGCCGCCGGCCTGCTCCACCGCCTTGGCCGTGGCATCCGCGTCCGGGCTCTGGAAGTACACCGTCCAGGACGGCGGGCCCTGCTCCGGCGTGGTCTGCATGCCGCCCGCGGCGATCCTGTGACCGAGCTGGAAGAAGCCGTAACCACCGGCCTGGGGCCCCGCCGACTGAAACTCCCAGCCGAACAGGGCGCCGTAGAAGGATGTGGCGCCCCCGATGTCGGCCGTACCGACATCGACCCAGTTGGGAGCGCCGTTCAGAAAACGGGTGCTGAGCATGGTGCCCTCCTCGGGGGGTCCCGTTGTCCGGTTACCTGCTCTGCCGAGTCTTGCACCGCCCACTGACAGTCGCCGTCGGAACGCGTCCGTCCCGGGCTGTCCGGATGTTCCGCCCGGCGGCGCGTGCACGTCCCGGCGTTACGCCGAGACCCGTCGCACCAGCGTCGTAGGCAGCACCACACCGCCCGGCGCCGGACCCCTCAGCAGCATCCGCGCCATCAACCGCCCCATCTCCTCGATGTCCTGACGGACCGTCGTCAGCGGCGGGTCGGTCTGTTCGGCGACCGGCAGCATGTCGTCGAAACCGATCACGGCGACGTCGTCCGGCACCCGCCGCCCGCGCTCGCGCAGCACCCGCAGGGCGCCCGCGGCGGTCAGGTCGTTCGCGGCGAAGACGGCGTCCACGTCGGGGCACCGGTCGAGGAGTTCCCGCATCGCCCGCTCACCGCCGGCCGGCGTGAAGTCGCCCTCCACGACGAGCCGCGGATCGACGTCGGCCATGACGTCCCGGAACCCGTCGAGCCGGTCCACCGCGGAGGTCTGGTCGAGGGCGCCGGCGATGTGCGCGACGCGGGTGCGGCCGAGGCCGACGAGATGGCGTACGGCCTCGCGGGCGCCGCCGCGGTTGTCGCTGTCGACGTAGACCACGCCGCTCGTGCCGTCGCTCCAGCCGGGCCGGCCGCCGAACACCGTCGGGACTCCGGCGCGCTGGATCAACTCGGGCAGTGGATCGTCCAGGTGCAGGGAGAAGACGAGGGCGCCGTCGACATGGCCCCCGGCGAGATAGCGCCCCACGCGCGCGTGGTCGTCGCGGCCCTCGGTCAGCAGCAGTACGAGCTGGTTGTCGTGGGCCGTCAGCTCCTTGCTGATTCCCCGGAGTTGCAGCGCGAAGAAGGGGTTGGCGAAGACCCGTGTCTCCGGTTCGGCGACGACGACGGCGACGGCGTCGTGCCGCCGGGTGACGAGACTGCGGGCGGCCTGGTTGGGGACGTATCCCAGTTCCTCCACGGCCCGCCGCACCCGCTCCACCAGAGGTTCCCGCACTCCGTCCCCGCCGTTCACCACACGGGACACGGTGGCCCGTGACACCCCGGCCCGGGCAGCCACGGCCTCCAGGGTGGGACGAGGTGCGGTTTCGGTCACGTGGGCTCCTCCTCGGCGGGTGCCGATCAGGATAGCCCGCGCCACGTGCCGCGGTGAGAGCGCTCTCCGCACGCCCGTCAGTGCTCGTGCGCGGACCCCGCGGCCGACTCATGACCATGCTCGTGCGGCTCGTACCCCGGAATCGTCCCGTCCGTCTTCTTCACCAGGAACAACCCCACCATCCCCATGTCGGAGTGGCTCTGGACATGGCAGTGGTACATCCACGCGCCCGCTCCGACCCCCTCCCCCGCGATCACCTGGAAGCCGAAGGAGTCCGCCGGACCGGTGATCTTGTTGTCGATGACCTGGCTCGGGTCCTCGGGGCCGGTGAGCATGCCGGTGCGGTTGTCCGCCCAGCGGTGACCGTGCATATGGAAGGTGTGGTAGTACTCGCCGTGCGTGATCACCACGAACTCGACCCGATCGCCCACCGTGGCCTCGAAGTTGGGCCCCGAGTGCGCCGGCTTGTTGTTGATCAGCATGTCGTTGAAGACGACCGTGTGGGTCGCGTCGGGCAGGACGTCGCCCTGCCGGCGCA
This sequence comes from Streptomyces sp. DG2A-72, assembly GCF_030499575.1. Classification (NCBI taxonomy): domain Bacteria; kingdom Bacillati; phylum Actinomycetota; class Actinomycetes; order Kitasatosporales; family Streptomycetaceae; genus Streptomyces; species Streptomyces sp. DG2A-72. The sequence goes on along the minus strand of NZ_JASTLC010000001.1, from coordinate 9,101,733 downwards.
CGATCACCGGACCGTACAGGCCTTTGCGGATACCGCCGGTGCCGTGCTCGGTGCCGACGACGTGGTCGTGGTAGTGCCAGTAGCCCGCGCTGCCCGCCCGCCAGGTGCCGTCGGCGCGGCGGCCGGGCTTGTGGGTGCGCCAGGTGTAGGTGCGGGTGCCGCCCGGTTCGACGTCGCTCTTGTTCAACCTGGTGCCGTCGCTGGAGATTTCGTAGTCCAGGCCGTGGACGTGCAGGCTCGCCCGTACGTCGGTCGTGTTCTCGAACTCGATGTGCAGGGTGTCGCCCTCGTTGAGTTCGATCAGTGGCCCGGGGATCGTCGCCTTCCCCTTCTCGAAGCCGTAGCCCAGCTGTCCGTCGGCGAACTTCTCGGCGTACAGCTTGATGTGCCTGACCGCGCCGCCGGCCGGAGCCGTCCTCGCCGCGGCGCTCTTCGCCGAGGCGTCGACGCTGACGGCCTCGGAGGCCACGGACAACGATGTCGCGACGGCCGCGCCGCCCAGCAGCACCCGTCTGTTGAACCCGCGTCGGTCCATGCGGAACTCCCCACCCTGATACGGAACTTGCGGAGGCGCACCTGTGATGAACTTGTGAGACGGTACCGGCCACACTCTCGTTTATCCACACCCTGGACAAAGTTCGTGTCATTGCGGTCATAGGTATTGGCGGGTCGCGCAAAGAGGTCTAGCTTCCTTGGCGTTGTCGCTGTGACCGAGGAGGTGCCCATGCACTTACGAGGGTTGAGCACAAGAAGAAGACGGGTCTGGGCGGCCATCGTGACCGCCGGCGTCGTCGCCGCCGGACTCATGTCGGGTCCCGCCGCGAACGCGCGTCCCGACCCGGGATCACCCTTGACAACGATGTCCGTGAAGTCGCCGCCGGGCGGCGCGAATGTGCGGGTGCTGGTCTTCTACGGCACCGCGGCGGCCGGGGAGGAGTCGCCGGTCGTGAACGCCGGGATCGAGGCCATCGAGAAGATCGGCCTGTCCGGACCGGAGAACCAGCGCTTCAAGGTGGTGGCCTCGGACGACGCCTCGGTCTTCACCGACGAGACCCGGCTGGGCCGTTTCAACGCGATCGTGTTCCTGACCGGTGGCGGCGATGTCCTCGACCCGGAGCAGGAGGCGGGCCTGGAGGCCTATATGGAGGCGGGCGGCGGTTTCGTCGGCATCCATGACGCGGCACGTGCGGAGCCGTACTCGGACTGGTTCACGGGTCTGGTGGGCGCCCGCCCGGCCGCCTCCAGCCCGACGGCCGTACAACGGGCGACGGTTGAGGTCGGCGACCGGCAGCACCCGGCCACCAAGGACCTGCCGGTCCAGTGGAAGCGGCCGGACCAGTGGTTCAACTGGGTGAAGAACCCGTCCGGCGAGGTGCACACCGTCGCGCGGGTGCGCGAGTCGACGTACCAGCCGGGAACCACCGCCAACGGCTGGGATCACCCGGTGAGCTGGTGCCGTGACTACGACGGCGGGCGCTCCTTCTACACCGGCATGGGCGGCACGGTGTCGGCGTACGACGAGACGGACTTCCGCGCCCATCTGCGCGGTGCGCTGCTGTGGACCACCCGGCTCGCGCAGGCCGACTGCAAGGCGACGATCAACGCCAACTACAAGGCCGAACGCCTGACCCAGCCCAACCAGCCCGGTCAGAACGACCAGATCGGCGAGCCGCACGGCCTGGTCACCGCGCCCGACGGACGCGTGCTCTACATAGGCCGGGGCGGCGCCGACTCCTCCCAGCCGGTGATCACCGACTGGAACAATCCGGACATCGGCAAGGGCAAGGGCGAGATCCACGTCTACGACCCGAAGACCAAGAAGGTCACCCTGGCGGGCGCGTTGAGCGTCTTCGGCAACAAGGGCGGCGGCGACGAGCTGACCAAGGTCGAGGAGGGGCTGCTCGGTATCGAACTGGACCCGCGCTTCGAGCAGAACGGCTGGGTGTATCTGCACTACACGCCGCACTCGCAGATCAACCGCGACACGCGCATGGCCGAGCGCCGGGTCTCCCGCTTCACGCTCGACCTCGCTTCCGACAAGCTGGACCTGAGCAGTGAGAAGGTGCTGCTCAAGTGGTCGGTGCAGATCCACAGTTGCTGCCACTCGGGCGGCGGGATGGCCTGGGATTCCCAGGGCAACCTGTACATCGCGACGGGCGACAACAACTCCAGTGGCTTCAGCGGCGGTTACTCGGGCAACAACCCGCAGCCCAACTACAAGGGCGTCTCCTTCGCCGACGCTCGCCGCACCGCCGGCAACACCAACAACCTCAACGGCAAGATCCTGCGCATCCACCCGGAGCCCGACGGGACGTACACGCTCCCCGAGGGCAACCTGTTCACGGGCAAGGAGACGGACGAGGGCGGCGGGAAGACGCGCGGCGAGATCTATGTGATGGGGGTCAGGAACCCGGCCCGCATCTTCGTCGACCAGAAGACCGACATCCTGTACGCGGGCTGGGTCGGCCCGGACGCTTCGGCACCCTCCACGACATGGGGCCCGGCGAAGTACGACACCTTCGCCGTCATCACCAAGGCGAGCAACCGGGGCTGGCCGTACTGCATGGGCAACAAGCAGCCCTACCGAGACCGCAGTCTGCCCGACCCGTCGCAGCCGCTGGGCTGGTACGACTGCGACCACCCGAAGAACGAGTCGCCGAACAACGACGGCCTGGTCAACCTGCCGCCGGTCACCGGCAACAACATCTGGTACTCGCCCCAGGGCGGCGCCCCGGACTACCCCCGGGACGCGAACGGCATCCCCTCGTACAAGCAGGAGGAGGCCAAGTACCTGCTGCCGTGGCTCAAGGGCGGCGGCCAGGCCGCGATGAACGGGCCGGTCTACCGGTACGACGCCCAGAGCGCGAGCGCGACGAAGTGGCCCTCCTACTGGGACGGCAAGTGGTTCGTCGGCGACTTCTACGACGCCGACCAGCCGCGCAACGCCGTCATCACCGACCCGAAGACCCACGGTGACGGCGGTCTGCCGATCCACTCGGAGTCGCTGAAGAAGATCGTGCCGATCGGCAACGACGGCATCAAGAACCTCATGGACTGGAAGTTCGGTCCGGACGGAGCCATGTACGTCCTCGACTACGGCCGCGGCTTCTTCACCTCGGACCCCAAGTCGGCGCTGTGGCGGGTCACGTACACGGGCGGCGGGCCGACACCGGCCGCCGGCCAGTTGGCGAGGGGAGCGCAGTGATACGCCAACGAAGAATCCTGACGGCCTTGTCGGCCGCGCTCCTCATGCTGCTGGGGTTCCAATCCCTGCCCGCCGCAGGGCAGTCGGAGCCGCAGGCCGCCGCCGCCCAGACCCTCACCTGGACCGCGGGCGACGACATCAACAAGTACGTGTCCGCACCGGCGACGGCCGTGGCGGGCACGACGACGATCGTCTTCGAGAACAGCGTGGCGACCGGCAACACGACCGGCATGCCGCACACCCTGACGTTCGACGTCTCCGACCCGGAGTACAACAACGACGTCCCGCTGAACATCCTCGCCAACCCGAACGACGACCAGGGCGGAAAGCACACCGCCGAGGTCACGCTCACCCCCGGCCGCTACCGCTACTACTGCACGATCCCGGGACACGGCCAGATGCAGGGCATCCTCGTGGTGACCGAGGGCAGCGGCGAGGACACCACCCCGCCTCAGACCTCGGCCCAGGTGAGCGGGACGCAGAACTCGCAGGGCCAGTACGTCGGTTCGGCGAGCGTGACGGTCAACGCCACCGACGAGGACGGCGGCTCCGGCGTGGACCGCATCGAGTACGCCATCGGTGACACGGGCGCCTGGCAGCCGTACACCACCCCGGTCGTCGTCGACCAGGTCGGCAGCCACAAGGTCCGCTATCGCGCCCTGGACAAGGCGGGGAACGTGGCGGCCGAGAAGAGCGTGCAGTTCACCGTCGTGGCGCCGCCGACCGATGACAAGACACCGCCGGAGACCTCGGCGACGGTGACCGGCGAACAGAACGCGGACGGGGCCTATGTCGACATGGCCACGGTCACCGTCTCCGCCTCCGACACCGGTTCCGGGGTCAACACCATCGAGTACGCGGTCGGCGACGGCGCCTGGCAGCCGTACACCGCCCCCGTGATGGTGCACGCGGTCGGCACGCACACCGTGCGCTACCGCGCCACCGACAAGGCGGGCAACGTGGCCGCCGAGAAGAGCGTGCAGTTCACGGTCGTCTCGGCACCACCGCAGGACACCACCCCGCCCGTCACCGGTGTGAGCGTCGACGGCACGCGGAACTCCGACGGGGCGTATGTGAACAACGCCAAGGTCACCGTCAGCGCGACCGACCACGGCGGCGAGGTCGCGAGCATCGAGTACTCGCTCGACGGCGGGCCGTACCTCGCCTACACCGCGCCCGTGATCGTCGACCGCGTGGGCCCGCACACCGTGGCCTACCGGGCGAGCGACAAGGCGGGCAACACCTCCGCACCACGGACGGTGAGCTTCACCGTGGTGGCCGGAGGCGGAGTGCCCGCGCCCAACTGCCCTGAGTACGACGAGCGGTTGACGGTCCTCGTCGGCACGGTCGACTCGGGTGTGCCGAACCGCGTCACCAACAACCGGTGCCGCATCAACGAGTTGATCGAGGACGAGAAGGAGTGGACGTCCCACGCGCTGTTCCTGAAGCACGTACGGACGGTCCTGGCCAAGCTCCTCAGCGAAGGCGTCGTCGATCAGCGGGAGCACAACGCGATCCTGAAGGCCGCCCGTGAGTCCGGGATCGGCAAGCCCGGCCAGACCGAGGGCTACCGCACGATCTTCGACGGCACCGCGGGCTCCTTCGCCAAGTGGGCGCAGGTGGGCGGCGGTTCGTTCGGGCTCAACCCCGACGGGTCGATGACCAGCGGCACGACCAAGGCGGGCCTCGGCATGCTGTGGTTCCCGGAGCGCAAGTACGGCGACTTCTCGCTCCGGCTCCAGTGGCGGGACGACGCGCCCGGAACGGGCAACGCCAACTCCGGTGTGTTCGTGCGGTTCCCGTACGTCCATGACCATCCGGAGGAGCCGCGGCCGGAGTGGGCCGCGATCAAGTACGGGCACGAGGTGCAGGTCTTCGACAGTCCCAGTGGGGACATGTACAAGACCGGGTCGGTCTACGGCTTCGACCGGGTGGGGCTCGGCGGTGCGGGCGTCACCCAGAAGGGCACGTGGAACGACTACGAGATCCGCGTGGTCGACCAGCATTACTCGGTCTACCGCAACGGCGTGCTGATCAATGAGTTCGACAACATCGGCGGCCAGGACTTCGTCCCGCCCCGCTCGGACGACCCGGGCACGGACGGACGTCGGTTCGCCTCCGGCTACGTCGGGCTCCAGGTGCACGGCACGACGGATGTGGTCTCGTACCGGGACATCCGGATCAAGGAGCTGTAGCTATCAAGGAGTTGTAGGCTCTGGCGGCGCCTCCTCAGGGGGCGCCGCCTTCTTCTTGGCCCGGCTCGGCTGCACCCGCGTGGGCTCACCCGGCATCTTCGGATACTCGGGCGGGTACGGCAGATCGCCGAGCCCGTGGTCGTGTTCGTCTTTGGCGGCCAGGTCCAGCAGGGCTTCCAGGGAGTAGCGGTGGTCGTCCATGTCCGCGTGGACGTCGCCCACTTCGGCGAAGCGCACCGGCATCGTCGCCAGGTCGAAGTCCCGGGGGTGCGCCACGCCGACCTCGTCCCAGCGCAGGGGTGCCGAGACGGGGGCGTGCGGGCGGGGTCGTACGGAATAGGCGGAGGCGATGGTGCGGTCCCTGGCGGTCTGGTTGTAGTCCACGAAGATCTTCTGCCCCCGCTCCTCCTTCCACCACTTGATGGTCACGTGCTCCGGCATCCGGCGTTCCAGCTCGCGGCCGACGGCGATCGCGGCGCGGCGGACCTGGGTGAAGGTCCAGCGGGGTTCGATGGGCACGAAGACGTGCAGGCCGCGTCCGCCGGAGGTCTTGGGGAAGCCGCGCAGGCCGCCGAACTCGTTCAGGAGCGCGCGCAGTTCATGGGCGGCGCGGACGGCGTCGTCGAAGTCGGTGCCGGGCTGCGGGTCGAGGTCGATGCGGAGTTCGTCGGGGTGGTCGACGTCGTCGCGGCGCACCGGCCAGGGGTGGAAGGTGAGGGTGCCGAACTGGGCGGCCCACAGGACGGCGGCCTCCTCCGTGGGGCACATCTCGTCGGCGCTGCGGCCGCTGGGGAAGGTGATGTGGGCGGTGGGGATCCAGTCGGGCATGTTCTTCGGGGCCCGCTTCTGGAAGAAGTTCTCGCCGGTGACGCCGTCCGGGTAGCGCTCCAGGGTGGTGGGGCGGTTGCGCAGGGCGCGCAGGATGCCGGGGCCGACGGCGATGTAGTACCGGGCGAGGTCCAGCTTGGTGAAACCGCGCTCCGGAAAGAAGATCTTGCCCGGGCTGGACAGCCGTACGGTCCGGCCGCCCGCCTCCAGTTGCACCGCTTCACCCATGCGAGCCACGGTAGGCCCAACACCCGTCCCTCGCACACCGGGCGTTCACGGCCTCACACGCGCAGAATCAGAGCATGGACCTCCCTGTGATGCCACCCGTGAAGCCGATGCTCGCCAAGTCGGTCGCGAAGATCCCGCCGGACATGCACTACGAGGCGAAGTGGGACGGCTTCCGCGCGATCGTGTTCCGCGACGGGACCGACGTGGAGCTCGGCAGCCGCACCGGCAAGCCGCTGACCAGGTACTTTCCGGAGCTTGTGATGGCGGTGCGGGAGAGGCTGCCGAAGCGCTGCGTCGTGGACGGCGAGATCGTGATCGCCCGTGAGGGGCGCCTCGACTTCGACGCACTGACCGAGCGCATCCACCCGGCGGACTCCCGGGTGCGGATGCTCGCCGAGAAGACCCCGGCCTCCTTCGTCGCCTTCGACCTGCTGGCTCTGGACGACGAGTCGCTGCTGGACGTCCCGCTGAGCGACCGCCGGGCCCTGCTGACCAGGGCGCTGGACGGAGTGACGGCGCCCGTGCACCTGGCGCCGGCGACGACCGACATCGAGGTGGCGCGGCAGTGGTTCGACCAGTACGAGGGGGCGGGCCTCGACGGCGTCATCGCGAAGCCGCTCGGGGTGCACTATCTCCAGGACGAGCGCGCGATGTTCAAGATCAAGCACGAGCGCACGGCGGACGTCGTCGTCGCGGGCTACCGCTTCCACAAGAGCGGACCGGTCGTGGGCTCGCTGCTGCTCGGCCTCTACGACGATCAGGGCACCCTCCAGCACGTGGGCGTCTCCGCCGCCTTCTCGATGAAGCGCCGGGCCGAACTCGTCGAGGAACTGGAGCCGTTGCGGATGGACGATGTCGCCGGGCACCCCTGGGCGGCCTGGGCCGAGGAGGCGGCGCACGAGTCGGCGCGGCTGCCCGGCGCGCCCAGCCGCTGGTCCGGCAAGAAGGACCTGTCCTGGGTGCCGCTGCGGCCGGAGCGGGTCGTCGAGGTGGCGTACGACCACATGGAGAACGGGGTGCGCTTCCGGCACACGGCCCGGTTCCGCCGCTGGCGCCCGGACCGGGATCCGCACAGCTGCACCTACGCGCAGCTGGAGGAGCCGGTCAGCTATGACCTGGCGGAGATCTTCGGCCCATGACGGAACCGACCTGAAATCCCGATCAGGACCGATCAGGTATGGCTATCAATCGGCCCATACGTGCACAATCGTTGACACGAGGCAGGTGGCAACGGTGGACATGGGACGCAGGGCACGCACGCGACGCGCAACGACGGGGGTGGCGCTTCTGGCCGCCCTGATGACGCTCTCCCTGACCGCGGGCTGCACCTCGTCGGGCGACGACGGGCGCGGAACGGGCCAGGAGCGGGTCGAGCGGCCGTCGCAGAGCCGGGCTGCCGAGGGCTCGGTGCTCGCCGTGAAGATCGACAACGCCCGCGCGGCCCGCCCTCACACGGGGCTCGACTCCGCGGACATCGTGTACGTCGAGCAGGTCGAGGGCGGCCTGAGCCGGCTGATGGCGGTGTACGCGACCAAGCTGCCGCCGGTGATCGGCCCGGTGCGCAGCGCCCGCGAGTCCGACCTGGAGCTGCTGCGCCAGTTCGACCGGCCCACGCTCGCCTTCTCGGGAGCCCAGCGCAGACTGCTCCCGCTGATCGACGAGGCGCCGGTGAACGCCCAGCCGCCCGGCAAGGCGTCCGACGCCTACTACCGGGGCACGGCCACGCCCGCCCCGCACAACCTCTACCTGCGGCCCGACCGGCTGATGCCCTCGGCGCCCGGCGCGGACGCGCTGACGACCGGATTCCGCTACGGCACCGCACCCTCGGGCGGCACACCCGAGACCTCCCTGACCGTGCGCTACCCGGCCGCCCGGTTCACCTTCACCTGGTCCGAGAACCGCGACCGATGGCTGGTGTCGATGGACGGTTCACCCACGGTGACCACCGACGGAGCGCGGATGGCACCGGCGACGGTCGTGATCCAGTACGTGAACGTGCGCGAGTCCGATTTCCACGACTCCCTCGGCAACACGACGCCGTACACCGAGACGGTCGGCGCGGGCAGGGCGGAGGTGCTGCGCGACGGCAAGGTCTTCGACGCCGGCTGGAAACGCGCGAACGCCACCGACGGCACGGACTTCACCACCGGGAACGGCACGCAGGTCAACTTCGCCGAGGGCCAGGTCTGGGTGGTCTTCGCGCAGGCCTGACCCTCGTACAGACGCGCCTACCCGGCCTTCGACGCCGTAAGAGGTTCCGTCGGATTACGCAGCCCCTCCGCCGCGTCCGAGACACGGCGGAGGAGGTCGAAGAAGACGGTCTGCTCCTCGGTGGAGAGCGGGGCCAGGAAGACCTGGTTCATCCGGGCCGTACGGACCGTGAGCTTGCGGTGGGTCCGGGTGCCTTCGTCCGTGAGACGCAGCAGGAAGCGGCGGCCGTCCTGCGGGTTGCGCACCTTGTCGAGCAGACCCCGGCGGCCGAGCCGGCTGATCACCTCGGCGATGGTGGACCGGTCGAGCCCCACGCGTTCCCCCACCGTGCGCTGGTCGAGGCCCGGCTCGGCGACGAGCGCGTTGAGGACGGCGAACTGCGGTGACGTGATCTCCTCGGAGACCATGGTGTTCCACAGCAGGTAATGAGCCTGCTGGAGGCGCCGGGCCAGGTGCCCGGGGTGGGTGGTGAGGTCCACCGCGGCCATGTGTGCTCCTCAGCGTCGATGCAGTATTTCATCGGTGCACTGAACAATATCGCATCACTCCCGGCGCTCACCTTTGCTTTCACCTGGGGTCTTGACTGCCCATCCCCGGAGTGGCAGCGTGAGGAAAACCTCGCGGAAATAATCAGTGCCCTGACTAACCGGGATCGTAAGAGATGGGGCTTCACGGATGGACAAGGTGGTCGCCACAGCCCTGGAGGCGGTGGCCGATGTGCCGGACGACGCGACCCTCGCGGTCGGCGGATTCGGGCTGAGCGGTGTGCCGAACGTACTGATCCAGGCGCTGTACGAGCGGGGCGTGAGCGGTCTGGGCGTCGTGTCCAACAACTGCGGGGCGATGGAGTCCGGACTCGCCGTGCTGCTCGCCGCGGGCCGGATCGCCCGGGTGACCGGCTCCTACATCGGGGCGAACAAGGAGTTCGCGCGGCAGTACCTGGCCGGTGAGCTGGAAGTCGAGATGATCCCGCAGGGCACCCTCGCCGAGCGGCTGCGCGCCGGCGGCGCCGGCATCCCCGCCTTCTACACCCCCGCCGGTGTCGGGACCCAGGTCGCCGAGGGCGGGCTGCCCTGGCGCTACGACGGCTCCGGCGGCGTCGCTCTGGCCTCCCCGGCGAAGGAGGTACGGGAGTTCGACGGCACCGAGTACGTGCTGGAGCGCGGCATCCGCACCGACTTCGCGCTGGTGCGGGCGGCGAAGGGCGACCGGCACGGGAACCTGGTCTTCAACAAGTCCTCGCGGAACTTCAACCCCCTCGCGGCGATGGCGGGCCGGGTGACGATCGCCGAGGTCGAGGAACTCGTCGAGCCCGGCGAGATCGACCCGGACGCGGTGCATCTGCCCGGCATCTTCGTGCAGCGGGTCCTCGCCCTCACTCCGGAGCAGGCGGCGGACAAGAAGATCGAGCAGCGGACGGTGAGCAGCTGATGGCCTGGACCCGGCACCAGATGGCCGCCCGCGCCGCGCGCGAACTTCAGGACGGCCAGTACGTCAATCTCGGCATCGGCCTGCCGACACTCATCCCCAACTACCTCCCGGAGGGCGTGGAGGTCGTCCTGGAGTCGGAGAACGGCATCCTCGGCACCGGCCCCTACCCCACCGAGGACCAGGTCGACCCCGACCTGATCAACGCGGGCAAGGAGACCGTCACGGTCCTGCCCGGCGCCTCCTACTTCGACTCGGCGCTCTCCTTCTCGATGATTCGCGGCGGCCACATCGACGTCGCGGTGCTCGGCGCCATGCAGGTCTCCGCCCGCGGGGACCTGGCGAACTGGGCCATCCCCGGCAAGATGATCACCGGGATCGGCGGGGCCATGGACCTGGTGCACGGCGCCCGTACGGTGATCGTGGTGATGACGCACACCGCCAAGGACGGCTCCCCGAAGATCCTGGAGGAGTGCGCGCTGCCGCTCACCGGGAAGGCGTGTGTGGACCGGATCATCACCGACCTCGGTGTGCTGGACGTGACCGACGACGGCCTGGTGCTCGTCGAGACGGCGCCCGGTGTGAGCGTCGACGAGATCACCGGCAAGACCGACGCCAAGCTGACCGTAGCGGAGGGCCTGAAGTGAAGTCCGCAGTGAAGAACGTCTACATCGTCGACGCGGTGCGCACGCCCATCGGCCGCTACAACGGCGGTCTGGCAAGTGTGCGCCCGGACGACCTGGGCGCACACGCCATCCGCGAACTCCTCGCCCGCACACCGCGGTTGGACCCCTCCCGGATCGAGGACGTCTACTTCGGCAACGCCAACGGCGCGGGTGAGGAGAACCGCAACGTCGGCCGCATGGCCGCGCTGCTGGCCGGACTGCCGACGTCCGTGCCGGGCGTCACCGTGAACCGGCTGTGCGCGTCGGGTCTGGAAGCCGTGATCCAGGCGGCCCGGGCCATCGCGGTCGGCGACGCGTCCATCGCCGTAGCCGGTGGTGTGGAGTCGATGACCCGCGCGCCGTATGTGCTGCCGAAGTCCGACAAGCCGTTCCCGGCCGGGCACGCCGAGCTGTACTCCACCACCCTCGGCTGGCGGATGGTCAACCCGAAGATGGAGCCGCAGTGGACGGTTCCGCTGGGCGAGAGCGCGGAGCTGATCGCCGAGAAGCACAAGATCAGCCGTGAGCAGCAGGACGAGTTCGCGCTGGCCTCCCATCAGAAGGCCGCCAAGGCGCAGGGTGAGGGGCTGTTCGACGCCGAGCTGGCGCCGCTGTCGATCCCTCAGCGCAGGGGTGAGCCGGTGGTGTTCGGTGCGGACGAATGCGTGCGAGTGGATGCCTCTCTGGAGGCGATGGCCAAGCTGAAGCCGTCGTTCCGTACGTCGGAGGGGACGGTCACGGCAGGCAACGCCTCCCCCTTGAACGACGGTGCGGCCGCTCTGCTTCTCGTCGACGAGGAAGGGCTGAAGGCGACCGGTCGCGAGCCGCTCGCCCGGGTCTCCGCGACCGGCGTCAACGCGCTCGACCCGCACTACTTCGGACTCGCCCCCGTCGAGGCGGTTACGCGTGCGCTGGCCAAGGCGGGCAAGGGGTTCGGGGATCTGTCGGTGCTGGAGTTGAACGAGGCGTTCGCCGCGCAGGTGTTGGGGTGTGTCGCCGAGTGGCCCGAGTTCGATCCGGCGATCCTCAATCCGCAGGGTGGGGCGATCGCGCTGGGTCATCCGCTGGGGGCGTCGGGGGCGCGGCTTGCGGGGACGGTTGCGCATCAGCTTCGCCGCGCGGGGAGTGGGGTTGGTGTCGCCACGTTGTGCATCGGCGTTGGTCAAGGTCTCGCCCTCGTTCTCGAGCGATAGGTCCTGCCAGTACATGCCGTTTGCGGGCTGCGGGCCGGGTGTGGCTGGTCGCGCAGTTCCCCGCGCCCCTGAAGGGGCGCGTGCCGCACCGTAACTCCTCAGGACATGAGCATTAGGAAACCCCCATGACTCTCACCCAGCACGACATCGACCAAGAAATCGCCGCCGAGCACGCCGCCTATGAGAAGCGTGTCGCCGACGGTGCGCCCGTTGAGCATCAGCCGCGCCGCGACTACGCCCCGTATCGCTCCTCGGTTCTCCGGCATCCGAAACAGCCGCCGGTCGCCATCGACGTGACGACGGACCCGGAGCTGGTGGAGCTGGTCTCCCCCGCCTTCGGGGAGCGGGACATCACCGAGATCGACAATGACCTCACCCGGCAGCACAACGGTGAGCCGATCGGTGAGCGGATCACCGTTTCCGGGCGTCTGCTCGACCGGGACGGGCGCCCGATCCGGGGGCAGCTGATCGAGATCTGGCAGGCCAACTCGGCGGGCCGGTACGCGCATCAGCGTGAGCAGCACGACGCGCCGCTGGATCCGAACTTCACGGGGGTGGGCCGCACGCTGTCCGACGACAGCGGCTTCTACTCGTTCACCACCATCCAGCCGGGCCCGTACCCGTGGCGCCAGCACATCAACGCCTGGCGGCCGGCGCACATCCACTTCTCGCTCTTCGGTACGGCGTTCACGCAGCGGCTGGTGACGCAGATGTACTTCCCGAGCGATCCGCTGTTCCCGTACGACCCGATCATTCAGTCGGTGACGGACGACGCGGCCCGGCAGCGGCTGGTGGCGACGTACGACCACAGCCTGTCGATCCCGGAGTTCTCGATGGGCTACCACTGGGACATCGTGCTCGACGGACCGAACGCCACCTGGATCGAAGAGGGACGCTGACCCACGATGACGAAGATCGACACGAGCAATCCCGAGGCCGTGCTCCCGACGCCCTCCCACACGGTCGGCCCCTTCTACGGTCATGCCCTGCCCTTCCCCGGCGGCGGCGACATCGCACCGATCGGCCACCCGGACACGATCGCGCTGCAGGGGTATGTCCTGGACGGGGAGGGCAATCCGCTGCCCGACGCGTTCGTGGAGCTGTGGGGCGCCGACCCGGACGGCAATGTGCCGCAGGTCGACGGTTCGATGCGGCGCGACCCGGCGAGCGGTGGCTTCCTGGGCCGTAGCGGCGTGGAGTTCACCGGCTGGGGGCGCATCCAGACGGACGCGGGCGGCCACTGGAGCGCGCGGACGCTGCGGCCCGGGGCGCGGGGGCAGAGTGCGCCGTACATCAGTGTGTGCGTCTTCGCGCGCGGGCTGCTGGTGCATCTGTTCACCCGGATCTATCTTCCGGGCGACGAGGCCGCGCTGGCCGCCGACCCGCTCCTGGCGCGGCTGGACCAGGGCCGACGCGACACGCTGATCGCCACGGACGGGGGCAACGGCACATACCGTTTCGACATCCGCCTTCAAGGCGAAGGCGAAACGGTCTTCCTGGAGTTCCAGTGACAGCTGCCGAACCCGACAGCGGCCTGCTCGCCCCCGGGTGGGCAGGCTCCCCCGCCGCCGCGGCCACCGGCGACGGCGCCTATCTGACGGCGCTGCTCGACGCGGAGGCCGCGCTGACGCGCGCCCAGGCCGCGCTGGGGCTCGCCCCGGCCGAGGCCGCGACCGCGGTGACGGAGGCGGCGGATGCCGGGCACTTCGACGTGGCCTCGATCGCCGATCGCGCACGGGGCGGCGGGAATCCGGTCATCCCCCTGGTCGCGGATCTGACCAAGGCGGTCGGCGAGGAGTACGGCCCCTACGTCCACCGGGGTGCGACCAGCCAGGACATCATGGACACGGCGACGATGCTGGTCGCCTGCCGCACCCTGGACGTCGTCCGCACCGACCTCGGCCGCACGGAGCGGGCGCTGGCACGGCTGGCCGTCGAGCACCGTGACTCCCCGATGCCGGGACGGACGCTCACGCAGCACGCCGTACCGACGACGTTCGGGCTGAAGGCTGCCGGGTGGCGGTCGCTGGTGCTCGACGCACGGGACCGGGTGACCGCCGTACGGAACGGGCTGCCCGCACAACTCGGGGGCGCCGCCGGGACGTTGGCGGCATTCGGGGCGTACGGAGCCGAGGACGCCGTGTCTCTCCCGGAGGCATACGCGCATGAACTCGGCCTCCAGGCACCCCTGTTGCCCTGGCACACCCTGCGGACGCCCATCGCCGATCTCGCCGGATGCCTCGCCTTCACGGCGGGCGCGCTCGGCAAGGTCGCCGTCGATGTCCTCACCCTCTCCCGCACCGAGATCGCCGAGGTCGCGGAGGGCAGTGGCGGGGGCTCGTCCGCCATGCCGCACAAGTCCAATCCGGTACGGTCCACCCTCATCGCCGCCGCCGCGCGCCGGGCGCCTCAGCTCGCCGCCACGCTGTACGGATCGCTGGCGGCGGAGGACGAGCGGCCGGCCGGGGCCTGGCACGCCGAGTGGGAGCCGCTCAGGGAACTGCTGCGATTGGTCGGCGGGGCCGCCCGGGATGCCGTGGAGCTGGCCGAGGGGCTGCGGGTCAGGCACGATGTCATGCGCGAACACCTTGATCTCACCCATGGGTTGATCGTCTCGGAACGGCTGTCCGCCGAGCTGGCCCCGGTGCTGGGCCGGGCCCGCGCCAAGGAACTGCTCACCCGGCTGGCGTCCGAAGGGCGCCCGCTCGCCGAGGCACCGGAGTTGCGGGACGTCGACCTGGACCCCACCCACTACACCGGCTCCGCCGGAGCCCTCACCGACCGCGCTTTGGAGCGACGTTGAAACTCCTCAACCACCTTGTCGAAGGCCCCGCTTCCGCACCCCCGCTGCTCCTCGGACCCTCGGTCGGCACCTCGTACGCCCTGTGGGACAAGGTCGCGCCCGAGCTGTCCGTCACGCATCGGGTGATCCGCTGGGATCTGCCGGGGCAGGGCGGCTCGGCGGCCGATCTCATCGCGGCGGGGGCGACCATAGGTGATCTCGCCGACCTGGTGCTGGCCCTCGCCGACTCGCTCGGCGTCGAGCGGTTCCGTTATGCCGGTGTATCGATCGGCGGTTCGGTGGGGCTGCATCTCGCGGTGCACCACCCCGAGCGGGTGGAGTCCCTCGCGGTGATCTGCTCGTCCTCCCACTACGGCGGCTCCAAGCCGTGGGAGGAACGGGCCGCGCTGGTACGGGCCGAAGGGGTGGCGGGGCTCGCGGAGAGCGCGAACGAGCGCTGGTTCACGCCGGGGTTCACCGTGCCCCGGCTGGTCCAGGACATGCGGGAGAGCGATCCGGGCGCGTATGCCGCGCTCTGTGACGCGCTCGCCGCCTTCGACATCCGGGACCGGCTGCCCGAGATCTCCGCGCCCACGCTGCTGATCGCCGGGCGCGAGGACACGGCGACGCCGCCCGCGCATCTGCGGGAGATCGCGGACGCCGTGCCGGGCGCCGCACTCGTGGAGATCCCCGGCGCCTCGCATCTGGCGCCCGCCCAATGCCCCGAGGCGGTGCTCACCGCCCTGCGCGCGCACTTCGACGGTTCCGCCCCTCGCGGCATGGAGGTACGGCGCGAGGTGCTCGGCGACGCGCATGTCGACCGGGCGCAGGACCGCCAGGCCCCCTTCACCGCCCGCTTCCAGGACTTCATCTCGCGCTACGCCTGGGGCGAGATCTGGACCGACCCGACGCTCTCGCGCCGCGAGCGCAGCATGATCACGCTGACGGCGCTGGTCGCCCACGGGCACTACGACGAGCTGGCCATGCATGTGCGAGCGGCGCGGCGCAACGGGCTGACCCCGGAGGAGATCGGCGCGGTGCTGCTGCAGACCGCGGTGTACTGCGGGGTGCCGGCGGCGAACTCGGCGTTCGCGGTGGCCCAGCGGGCGCTGGCCGAGGAGGACGAGACCGGCCGAGGGTGACCCTGCCAGTCGTAGCTTCAACGGCACCAAGCAGACGCCCGGCCCGTGTGCCTACGGTGGAGGCATGTCCACCATCCTGATCACCGGCGCCACCTCGGGTCTCGGCCGGTACATCGCCTTCGAACCGGTCCTCTCCGGACACCGGGTGTTCGCGCGTGCGGTGAGCGTGCCAGGAGTCGATTAGCTCGATCGTCCGCTCGTAGCCTTCTCCACCAGAGAGATGGTTCAGGGCCTCCCCGTCGCCTCTGGCCGCACCTACAGGCCAGATCGTGAGGGACTCCGCCCGCCCAGCTCGGAGCACGGACGCGATCCGTGTCGCCGCCCGGGCCACCAAGGTGCACCCGGAGCTGGCTGCCACTGGTGTCTCCGTGAACGTGCTGCCCCGCGACGGGCACGGGCGGCTACTACGACGGGACGCGTCCGGCGCGGGCGAACGCGGCGGCGTACGACCACGATGTGGGGGGCGGCTGGCGGCGGTCACCGACCATCTGCTGCACACCTGACCCGCTACGGTTCGGCAGCGCCCCGAAGGGGCGCGGGGCTGTATCGATATGCGGCTCCGCCGCGCGGGCGCGACCAGCCACGACGGCGCCGCACCGGACCGACGGCCCATCGCGGCACCAGCGGAGCGCTACCGCAGCCCGCGTCCCGTCTCCAGCACCTCCCGCGCCTGGGCCACCAGTCCGTCGGCGCCGCAGGAACGCGCCAGCGCCAGGCCCCGGTTGAGCTCGGCGACGGAGCGGGCGGCGATGCCGTACTCGACGCGGGCGGCGGCGTGCTCGTACTGGCAGGGCGAGGCCTCCAGGTAGGCGACCGCCTGGGCGGCGAGCCGGACCGCGCGCTGGCCGGTCTCCAGGGCGGCGGCGCAGCGCAGGGCCTCGCCGATGGCGGTGTCCGTGCCGAACCGCTCGGCCTGGCGGCGGGCGTCGGAGGCGAGCCGGGCGGCGCGGACCGGGTCCTCGGTGGCGAGGGCCCGGGCCAGGTCGACCGCCCAGGGGACCATGACCGGGTTGTGGTGACCCCGCGCGGTCGCCGCCTTCTCCGCGGCCTCCAGCTCGTTGATGCCGTCCTTCGTGCGCCCGGTCGCGAGCAGGAGACGGCCGCGGACGGAGCGCGGGTCGGGGATGACGATGGTGGACGGGTAGGGCGGCCCGAAGCCGTACTCCTCGGCGATCGACCAGGCCTCGTCGACATGCCCGCGGGCGAGCAGCGTGTCGACGAGGTTGCAGGTCGCCGTCCAGTACAGGGGCAGTCCGCGGCCGACGCGCTCGGCCAGCCGCAGCCCCTCGCGCAGGGATGTCTCCGCCTCCCTGAGCCGGCCCCTTCTGCGGTGGCCGAGGCCGAGATAGGCGTGCGCGAGGGCGAGGTGGCCGCCGCTCCAGCCTGCGGACTCGTAGGTGCGCAGGGCCTCCGTGTACAGGGCGTCGGCGCGGTCGAGGCGGTCGGTGTAGGCGTACGCGGTGGCCAGCATCAGCAGCAGTTCGAGGCCCCACTCGGTGTCGGTCCAGCCGAGTCCGGGGGCGAGCCGGCCGTTGACGAGGGAGCGGTCGCACATTTCGACGACCTCCTCCGCGTTCTCGCCGTGGGTCATGGCGTCGAAGCCGCGCAGCATCAGCAGCGCACGCTCGGAGTTGTCCTTGCCGGTGCAGGTCGCGGCGAGCCCGGCGAGCCGCTCGGAGCGGCCCGGGGTGGTGGTCTCGCCCGCGTAGACGCCCTCCCACATGTACTGCACGGCTTGCAGCCGCAGCTTGGCCGGGCCCTCTTCGTGCCGGGCTGCTTCCGCCTCGACCGTGCGGACGGCCTCCTCCAGCTGGTCGTTGTGGAGGAGTGCCTGGGAGAGCCGGAAGACGGCGTCCACGCGTTCGGTGCCGTCGAGGCCGGGCATGGCGAGCGCGGACTGGAGGTGGTCGATGGTGGTGGCGGGCGCGGTGAGCAGGGTGGCACAGCCCAGTTCGTAGAGCACGCGCGCGTGGACCTCGGGCAGCGGCGGCTCCACCAGGGCGCGCTCCAGGCAGCGGCGGGCCGCGTCGGGGGCGCCGACGGCGAGGTGTTCGCGGGCTGCCTCGCGCAGCTGCTCGACGACTTCCTCGTCGTCGTCCGGGTGGACCTGGAGGAGATGCCGGGAGGCCGCCGCGGCGCCACGGCCGGAGTCGGTGACGACCTGGGCGGCGATGCCGTGCATCGCGGTGCACAGGGCGGGCGGGATGGAGTTGTAGACGGCGGTCGCGATCAGCGGATGCACGAACTCCAGGCCGCTGTCGCCGGCGCGGGCGGTCGCCGGGTCGGGTTCGGTGAGGATGCGGGCGTTGCACAGCAGTTCGGCGCAGCGCACGGCTTGGTCGTGGCCCATGGTGGCGAGCCGGGCGACCAGGTCGACGGAGATGTCGGCGCCGAGGATCGCGGCGGCCCAGGCGAACCGGGTGGCGTCGACGCCGAGTCCCTCCAGGCGGGCGACGAGGCCGCCGCCGCGGGCCGAGCGGTTCAGGGCGCGCAGTTCGGCGGCCTGTGCCTCGACGGGTTCGAGTTCGCTGTCCTGGACCTTGGCGAGGAGTTCGACGGTCTCGTACGGGTTGCCACCGGTGACGGCCCAGACCTCGCGGCAGAACGGGGCGTCGGCGTGCGGGCCGACGGTGGCGCGGGTGAGGCCCGCGGTCGCGTCCGGTGTCAGGGCGCTCAGGTTGGTGACCGGTCCGCCCGCCGCCGCGGCAACCGCGTCGAGGTACCGGGCGCTGTCGGCGGCGACCTCGCCGGGGCGGCGGGCCACCACGACCAGGACGGACAGGTCGTCGAGGCGTTCGGCGAAGGCGGCGAGCCAGCGCAGGGTCTCCTGGTCGGCCCAGTGGGCGTCGTCGATCAGCAGCACGAGCGGCCAGTCGCGCCGGGCCAGCCGGCGCACCGCGGCGACCAGGCCGTCGCACACGCCCTGCGGGTCGGCCTGCCGCTCGCCGGGGTCCGTGATGCCCAGGGCGGGGCCGGCGATGTCGTACCAGTCGCCGAGGTATTCGCGCGCCTCCTCCGGCATCAGCGACACCAGCGCGGGCTGCAGCAGTTGTCGTACGACATTGAAGGGGACGGACTTCAAGGTCTCGCCGCCACGGGCCGACCAGACCGTGCAGCCGCGTGCCTCGGCGATGCGGCGGGTCTCGGCCAGCAGCGCGGTCTTGCCGAGTCCGGCCTCGCCCCGGAACACCAGGAGGCTGCCCGAGGACGAGCGGTCCCCGTGCAGGGTGGCGATCGCCTCCTCCACCGCGGCGACCTCCCGGTCGCGCTCCCACAGGGAAGCCGAGGCGGCCGCCGTGGGCCGTACCTCCGTCATCCCGCTACCTCCCCAAGTCGCCCGAACGACGTACCGAACCCGAGCGTAGCCCTCCGGTCGGCGCGATGCGGGCGGGTCCGGGGAGCTGTTGCCGGGATGGGTGACAGTGCGGGCCCGCGGGCGACGCGAACGGCGTGCCACCTGCTGTTGTAAAGGTAACGGTCCGTCAATACTCGTGGGAATGAAGGTGACTTTCGAGGAGCGGGGCACCGGCCGGTCCCGGCGGGCCCTGGTCGCGGGCTCGGTGGGCAATTTGATCGAGTGGTACGAGTTCGGGGTCTACGGCTACTTCGCGACGATCATCGCGGCACGCTTCTTCACCCCGGAGGGCGGCAGCGAGGCCGAGGCGCTGGTGAAGACGTACGCCTCCTTCGCGCTGGCCTTCTTCTTCCGGCCGATCGGCGCGGCCCTGTTCGGCCGGCTCGGTGACCGGATCGGGCGGCGGCCGGTGCTGATCCTGGTGATCGTCCTGATGACGGGGGCGACGACGCTGATCGGTGTGCTGCCGACGTATGCCACGGTCGGGGCGCCGGCGCCGTGGCTGCTCACCTTCCTGAGGGCGCTTCAGGGGCTGTCGGCGGGCGGGGAGTTCGGGGGTGCGGTGTCGGTGATGACGGAGTTCGCTCCGCCGGGCCGGCGCGGGCTGTACGGGTCGTGGCAGTCGTTCACGGTGGCGTTGGGGCTGCTGGGTGGGGCGGGTGCGGCGGCGCTGCTGGCGACGGTGCTGACAGAGGATCAGTTGGGCGACTGGGGGTGGCGGCTGCCGTTCCTGCTGACGCTGCCGCTGGGTCTCGGGGCGCTGTGGCTGAGGCTGCGGCTGGACGAGACGCCGGCGTTCCGGGAGGCGGTGGAGCGGACGAGTCCGCCTCCGCGCGAGGTGGCGCGGGCCGTCGCTCTGGGCGCCGGGCGGATCATGGGCTGGGCGGCGGCCGGCTACACCTTCCTGGTCGTGCTGCCCTCGTATCTGCAGAGCACGCTGGACGCGAGCTTCCAGCAGGCGCTGATCGCCACGGTGCTGGCCAACCTGGGCTTCGCGCTCACGATCGTCCCGGCGGGGCTGCTCAGCGACCGGATCGGGCGGCGGGCGGTGATGCTGACGGGGGCGGTGCTGGTGGTGGTCCTCGCGGTGCCGCTGCTCAACCTGCTGCAGGACGCGGGGGCTTCGAACGCGGTGAAGGGCGCGGCGGTGCTCGGTGCCGGTGCCGTGGTCGGGTTGATGGCGGGGCCGGGCCCGGCGATGCTGGCGGAGATGTTCCCCACTACCGTGCGCTACACGGGTCTGGGGCTCGCCTACGCCCTGTCGAATGCGGTGTTCTCCGGGTGTGCGGGGCTCATCATCACCGAGACCGTCGAACGGACCGGGAACGTGGACGTCCCGGCGTACTACGCGGCGGCGACGTGCGCGGTGAGCATCCTGGCCCTGCTCACGCTGCCTGCGAGGAAGGCGAGTTGAGACGATGCGGGTGATCGGCCTGATGTCGGGCACGTCGTACGACGCCATCGACGCGGCGGCGGCCGAGCTGGACCTCGTCGGGGACACGCTGGTGCTGAAGCGGCTCGGGATGGTGAGCGAGCCGTACGAGGCGGAGCTGCGGGACGCGCTCGCGGCGGCGCTGCCGCCGGGTGCCGTCACGATGGCGGAGGTGTGCCGGCTGGACACGCGGATCGGGCAGGCGTTCACGGCGGCGGCCGTGCGGGCCGATCGTGAACTGTGCGAGGGTCGGGCCGAGTTGGTCGCCTCGCACGGGCAGACCGTCTACCACTGGGTGGCGGACGGGCGGGTGCACGGCACGCTTCAGCTCGGGCAGCCCGCGTGGATCGCCGAGGCGACCGGGCTGCCGGTGGTCGCCGACTTCCGGCCGCGCGACATCGCCGCCGGGGGCCAGGGCGCACCGCTGGTCGCACTGGTCGACCGGCTGTGGCTGCGCGGCCGGCCGGGGATGCCGGTGGCGCTGAACATCGGGGGCATCGCCAACCTGACCGCCCCTGACGGGACCGCCTTCGACACCGGTCCGGGGTGCGCGCTGATCGACGCGGCGGCGCGGGGGTTCAGCGGCGGGCGTCTGGAGTACGACAAGGACGGGGCGCTGGCGGCCCGGGGCCGGGTGCACCATCTGCTGCTGGAGCGGCTGCTGGCCGAGCCGTACTACGCGCTGCCCGCGCCGAAGACGACCGGCAAGGAGCTGTTCCATCTCCGCCATCTGCACGAGGCGCTCGCCGGGCTCGGCACGCTGCCCGCCGAGGACGTGCTCGCCACGCTGACCATGCTCACGGCCCGGACGGTCGCCGACGCCGTGCGCGGGGTGGGCGCCACGGAGGTGATCGCCTCGGGCGGCGGGACCCGCAATCCGGTGCTGATGAGGAGGCTCGCCGAACTGCTGCCGGGGGTGGCGCTGGGCACCTCCGACGAGCTGGGGCTGCCGTCGGACGCGAAGGAGGCGTACGTGTTCGCGGTCCTCGGGTTCCTCACCGTGCACGGACTGCCGGGCACGGATCCGGCGGGCACGGGCGCACGGCACGCGCGCATGCTCGGTTCGGTGACGCCCGGCCGGGACGGACTGCGCCTTCCGGCGCCGGCGACCGAGTCCCCCGTACGACTCGTACTGAAATGAGCACACCCGCACCTGTTCCGGTCCCAGGCTTCTCATCCGCCTTTCACCGACGCCTCATACGGTGGGGCCATGACGCAGGAGACTCCTCCCGGCTGGCACCCCGACCCCGGGCAGACAAGTGACGGTCCTCCCACCGAGCGCTGGTGGGACGGCAAGGCGTGGACGGACCAGACCCGCCCGGCGGGGTCGGGCGCCGCATGGGGTCCCCCGCCGCAGCCGCAGCCCGGCGCCGGCGGTGCGTTTCCGGCCTACCCCGCGTATCCCGCCCAGCCTCCCGCCGGTGCGCGGCGCGGGCTGCGGACCGGCATAGCCGTCGCGGTGGCGGCCGCGGTCCTCGCGAGCATCGGCGTGGGTGTGTACGCGCTGTCCAAGGACGACGGCGGGGGTGGCAGCAGGGCGGACTCGCAGCAGGCGCCGGATGGACAGGGCGGTCCCGGCGGACAGGGCGGATCCGGTGGCCAGGGCGGTCCGTTCGGTGACGGCGGGTCGGGTGGCTCCGGCGGTGCCTCGCCCTCCCCCTCGCCCGAGGGGTCCGAGGCGCCGAAGATCGACAGCGGGTCGGTGACCGACCCGATCAGCGGGATCAGCATCCCCATCCCCGACGACTGGTACGGCCAGCAGCTGACGGTCGGTGCCTCGGTCACCTCGGACGCCTCCTACAAGTGCCCCGGCGACACCTCCGCGTCCTGCACCAAGGGCGGCGCGTACTCGGCGCCCGCCCTCGTGCTCGGCACCAAGGGCAGCACGGCCGAGCAGGTCGCCAAGGCGGACATCGCACAGAACGCCGAGCAGTCGTACGGCGGCAAGTCCTACGGCAAGATCACCTCGCACGAGGTGCTGGCCTCCAAGGCCGTCACCGTGGCCGGGCAGAAGGGCTACCAGGTCCGCTGGAAGGCGGTCACCAGCAAGGGCGACGACGGGTACGTCGAGTCGCTCGCCTTCCCCTCGCCCGCGAACCCCCAGCAGATCGTCGTCGTCCGGTTGGGCGTGGACGTCAGCGAGAAGCAGACCATCCTCGACGAGATCACCAAGGGCATCAAGGTGGCGTCCGGCGGCGGCAGCGGCCAGGACGTGTGAGCCGCTGTTCCGTGCCCCGGACATGAGTCGGCCGGGTGGGGCGCCCTCCGCTCAAAGGGCACCCCACCCGGCCGGGGGCGCGCGCCGCCCCCGTCCCCACGGTGCGGCGCGGACAGGTCACCGTCCAGTCATCCCATGGACGGCGGCCTGGGTCTCAGGTCAGGCCGAGTGCCGGCAGCACGGCGGCCTCCACGAATCTCAAGAGATAGTCCGGGTCGGCGTATTCCCCCTCGAGTACCGGTCGCACGCGCTGGACGCCGAACATCTGCGCCGCGACATACGGCAGCGCGGGATGGTCGGCCGCGACCTCGCCCCGCTCGACCCCACGCCGGAGGATCTCCTCCAGCGCGGCGACCTCCGGCTCGACGAGCGCCTCACGCAGCGCCTGCTGAAGCTCCTTGTCCTGCATGACGGCGTGCCCGAGCGCCTGCATGAGCGTGGTGGTGTCCTTCGTGGACCACTCGGCCGCGGCGCGCGCGACCTCGCGCAGGTCCTCGGCGAGTGATCCGGTGTCGATGCCCGCGAAGCGGACCTCGCGGTTCGAGCGCAGCGCCGCCGCCACGAACTGGGGCTTGGTCTTCCACTGCCGGTAGAGCGTGGACTTGCTGCACCGGGTGCTGGCGGCGACTCCGTCCATGGTCACGGCGTCGTATCCGCAGCTGCGGATCTGTTCGAGCACGGCGTCGAAGAACTCCTGCTCACGCTCGGGCGTCAGCTTGGAGCGGCGCGAGGCGACGACCGTCTCCGGTCCGTCCGCGGCCTGCGACGTCATGGACTCTTCTCCTCGCTCGTCGGCGGCGCCCTGAGGGGCCCGCACCTCCAGTGTGGCGCACGTCTATCGATACGCCACTGTACCGGTACCCCGTCGTATCGGTACAGTGGCGTATCGAAACGGCCTAGTATCGGCACCGGCGCGTATCGGTACGTGGCCGTATCGGTGAGCCCACCCGTTCAACCCACAGCACCACGTCAGCGAGAAAGGGCCGGGGGATGAATGCCCGCACCGAGCCTGCCGAAGCGGGGTCCGACGCGATAGCGCGGCCGCCGCTCGTCCGTGAGCTCCTGCTCGTCGTGGGGCTCTTCCTCGTCTACAAGCTCGGCCGCATGCTGGCGACGGGCCACACCGGCGAAGCCTTCCGCAACGCGCACCACGTGTGGGACCTGGAGCGAGCGGTACATCTCCCCGGCGAAGGTGCGGTGCAGTCCCTGCTGCTGCACGACGAGACGCTGGTGCACCTCGCGAACACCTACTACGCCACCGTCCACTTCCCGGCCACCGCGGCCTTCCTGATCTGGCTGTATCTGCGGCGCCCGGCGCACTACGTCTGGGCCCGCCGGATCCTCGCCGCGGTCACCGCCGCCGCGCTGGTGGTGCACCTGGCCTTCCCGCTGGCCCCGCCGCGCATGCTGGCCGCGACCGGCCTGATGGACACCGCGCACGTGTACGGGCCGTCCGTGTACGGCTCACCGCGGACGGACACCCTGTCGAACCAGTTCGCTGCGATGCCGTCGCTGCACTTCGGGTGGGCGCTGATGGTGGCGATCGGCCTGATCGTGGCAACGCGGTCCCGCTGGCGCCGGCTGTGGCTGCTGCATCCGCTGCTGACACTGCTCGTGATCGTGGGCACGGCCAACCACTACTGGCTCGATGCGATCGTGGCGGCGGCCATGCTCGGCCTCGCGCTCGCCGTAATCGATGTTCCGCACCGGACCCGGACGACCGCCGGACGCGGTCAGCAGACGCTCGCGCCCGGCGACGAGCACGTCCTGGTGGGGGCCGGACGATGAGCGGCACGATGGTCGCCGTCATCCTGTCCCTGTTCTCCGCCGTCGCCTACGCGGCAGCGGCCGTCGCCCAGGAACGGCTGGCCTCCCGCACGAAGGGGGCGAGCCTGCTGCGACTGCTCGGCACCGCCGCCTGGTGGTCCTCGGTCGCGCTGAACGCGTCCGGCGCGGTCATGCACGTCGTGGCGCTCCGGTACGGCCCGCTCACTGTCGTACAGCCGCTCGGTGCGCTCACGCTGGTCGCCGCGGTGCCGATGGGGGCGCGGATGGCCGGGCGGCGGGTCAGCGCGGTGGAGTGGCGGGGCACGGTGTTCACGCTCGTCGGGCTCGCCGCGATCCTCGTCGTGGCGGCGTCCGGGTCCGAGCCCGGCCAGGTGCTGAGCGTGCCGGAGGCGCTGGCGGTCGCGGGTGTGAGCGCGGCACTGATCGGTCTGCTGGGGCGGCCGGGCGACCGGTCGGGGCTGCGGCACGCCGCCGCGTCCGGCTTCGCCTCCGGGGTCGGGTCCGCGCTCACCCAGACCGTGACGGTCGCCGCGACGGACGGCTCGGGCCCGCTGCTCAGTTGGCAGGTGATCGGGGTGGCGCTGCTGGTCGCGGTCTTCGCCGTCGGCGGGTTGCTGCTGTCACAGTTCGCCTACCGGGGCGGCCTGGGTGCCCCGCTCGCCGTGGTGACGCTGGCCAACCCGGTGGCCGCCGCGGTGATCGGGCTGTCGCTGCTGGGCGAGGGGCTGCGGGGCGGCGCGCTCGGTGTGCTCCTCGCGCTGGCGGGAGCGGCGCTGGCGTCCTGGGGTGTGGTGCAGCTGACCCGGGTCACGCCCGAGAACC
Organism: Streptomyces sp. DG2A-72; assembly: GCF_030499575.1. Lineage (NCBI taxonomy): Bacteria > Bacillati > Actinomycetota > Actinomycetes > Kitasatosporales > Streptomycetaceae > Streptomyces > Streptomyces sp. DG2A-72. The sequence continues at coordinate 9,076,241 of NZ_JASTLC010000001.1, read as the reverse complement.
ACCCGGTGGCCGCCGTACTCGCCCTGGAGCCCGAATCGGCGTCACCGGAACCGGCGTTGGGGCACCTCACACCGCTCTGAGTACGTCAGCCCAGGCCGCGCTTGTCCTGCTTGAGTGCCGTGTCGACGGTCAGCGCCGTCGCGACCACGAGGCTCAGCAGGGGCTCGGGCAGCTGGTAATGGACCTGGAGGACGTAGTTGTCCGCGGTCGTGAACATCGTCTTGGCGAGGCCTTCCCAGGTCTTGGTGATCCGGGCGACCTCGTTGTCGGCGTGGTCCACGATCGCGAAGTTCCAGGCCCGCCAGTTCTCCGCCTTGATCGCGCCGGCCTGCCGGCCGTTCACGATCATCGCGAAGTTGATCTTCCCGAAGACGTTCTGCTGGACGATCTCACCAACCGGCTGTCCGTCCGGACGTGCCACGATCACCCGGGACTTGATGAACTTGCGCGGCCGGGTCAGCAGCAGCACGGGCTGCCCGTAGGCGTCCCGGATCTCCAGCTTGTGCGTCATGTACTGATCCAGGCCGGCGAAGAAGCGCAGCACCTTCTTCAGCGCGCTCTGCCCGACCTGGACGACCGAGCCGATCTGGTTGCCGTGCTGGTCCATGACCTTGTACTCGTTGGTCAGCTCGATCAGCTTGGCCTTCTGGTTCACCACCAGGACCGGCTCGGTGAACAGGGTGCCGCCGCCGGAGCCGCCCCCGGCGACTCCGGCCTGCTGCTGCACCTGACGCTGCACCCGCGGGTCCGGACCAACCGGCTGCTGCTGCACCGGAACGGCCGGCTGCTGCTGCGGCACCGGCCCGGCGTGCTGCGCCTGTTGGTCCGGCGCGGTGTGCTCGGTCCACTGCGCCCCGTCCCAGTAACGGAGGGTCCGGGGCGCGCCGTGCGGATCGGCGTACCAGCCTGCAGGTGTGTTCGAATGCGTGGTCACCGGGGCACATTACCCCGAGCACACCAGCACCTGACCAGCTCCGGCCATCCCGTACGCATCAGGCTTTACCGCCCCATTGCAGTGACGGTCATTCAGTGATGACGGCCGGGTCGCTCACCCCGGGACGCCCGGTCTCGACCCGTCCGGCGAAACGCCGCAGGAACGCGGAGTCGGAGCCGGACGTGACCGTCAGGTCGTACCACTGCCCGCTCGCCCCGAGGTCGAAGCTGTGCCGCACGGTGGCACCGCGCCGCACCACGAACCGCTGCGTCCGGCCGCTGTAGCCGTTCGCGACCTTCAGCTCCACCGTCGCGGAGCCCTTGTTGGTGAAGGTCAGCTCGAGGTCGTCGCCCCTGTGCCGGGCGGTGACCTCGGGTCCGGCGGTCTTGTTCGCGCCCTTGAAGGCGCGCACGAAGCCGTTCGGACCGTGGACCGTCAGGTCGTACGAGCCGCTGGAGTAGGCCGAGTTCCAGGTGTCCGCGATCGACTTGCCGGCCTCGGTGGTGTACATCCACGGGCCGTCGGTGCGGTTGCCGGAAGTGACGTGGAAGGCGCCGCCCGCCTTGGCGCCCGTGGCGAAGGTGAGGGTGAACTTCCCGGCCGCGGTGTCGGCCGAACCGTCCACGTACGGGGCGTACTTGAGCGGCCGGGACCGGCGCAGACCGCGCTCCTGCTTGGGCAGACGCGAGTCGGCGGGCGGGGTGGGCTTGTAGTCGGGGTGGCGCTCGCGGTCCGGCGGCTCGTAGCCGTCGGTGTCCGGCAGGCCGACGGGGCGCGGGTCCTTGCGGGAGAAGTCGAACGCGGAGGTGAGGTCGCCGCAGACGGCCCGGCGCCACGGCGAGATGTTGGGTTCACGCACCCCGAACCGGCGCTCCATGAACTGCAGGATCGAGGTGTGGTCGAGGGTCTCGGAGCAGACGTAACCGCCCTTGCTCCAGGGCGAGACGACCAGCATCGGCACGCGCGGGCCCAGGCCGTAGGGACCAGCCACCCGGTTGGCGTCGCCCTTGTAGAGGTCGGGCTCCACATCCACCGTCGACTTGCCCTGCGCGGCGGACTTGGGCGGGAGCGGCGGCACGACGTGGTCGAAGAAGCCGTCGTTCTCGTCGTACGTGATGAACAGCGCCGTCTTCGCCCAGACCGCGGGGTTGGAGGTGAGCGCGTCCAGGACCTGGGCGATGTACCAGGCGCCGTAGTTCGAGGGCCAGTTGGAGTGCTCGGAGAAGGCCTCGGGCGCGGTGATCCAGGAGATCTGCGGCAGCTTGCCGGCCTTGACGTCGGCCTTCAGCCGGTCGAAGTAGCCGTCGCCGTTCTTCACGTCGGTGCCGGTGCGGGCCTTGTCGTACCAGGGGTCGCCGGGCTTGGCGTTACGGTACTTGTTGAAGTAGAGCAGGGAGTTGTCGCCGTAGTTGCCGCGGTAGGCGTCCTGGATCCAGCCCCAGGAGCCGGCCGCGTCCAGGCCGTCGCCGATGTCCTGGTAGATCTTCCAGGAGATGCCGGCCTCTTCCAGGCGCTCGGGGTACGTGGTCCAGCCATAGCCCAGCTCGTCGTTGCCGAGGACCGGCCCGCCGCCGGTGCCGTCGTTGCCGGTGTAGCCCGTCCACATGTAGTAGCGGTTCGGGTCGGTCGAGCCGATGAACGAGCAGTGGAAGGCGTCGCAGATGGTGAACTTGTCGGCGAGCGCGTAGTGGAACGGGATGTCGTCACGGGTCAGGTACGCCATGGTGGTGGAGCCCTTCGCGGGCACCCACTTGTCGTACTCGCCCTCGTTGTACGCGGCCTGGCCGTCGGGCCAGGAGTGCGGCAGGCCCTCCAGGAACTGCATGCCGAGGTCGTCGGCGTCCGGGTGGAAGGGCAGCAGGTCCTTGGTGCCGTCCGACTGGTACCAGATGGACTTGCCGTTCCGCTGGGTCACGGGCCGCGGGTCACCGAAGCCACGGACTCCTCTGAGCGAGCCGTAGTAGTGGTCGAAAGAACGGTTCTCCTGCATCAGGACGACGATGTGCTCGACATCCTCGATCGACCCCGTGCGGTGGTTCGCGGGGAGCGCGGCGGCGCGCTCGATGCTGCTCGACAGGGCGGCGAAGGCCGTGGTGGCGCCCGCCACTTGGAGAAATCGGCGCCGGTTGACTTCGGGCATGGGTGAGGGACCTCTCCCTTGGGGGTGTTCGACCCGTCGGATCCGTATGACGGAACGCGCGCGAAAGGAGTGTTCCAAGAGCACCAAACGTCAGGGAAGGGTCTGATGGCCCTCATGTGAAAGTCGTCGGTACGAGAGGTGCGGGCCGGGCCGACCGACGGAAGCCGGCGATCGGGGTGTGGCGGCGGCCCTGCCGATCAGGGGGGACAGGAATCGCTGGAGCCTTCGGTTTGCCAGGCGCCGGGGACCGTCACGGTCACCGCCGTCGGTGCGCTGTCGAACCGGGCGTAGGCGACTGTGCAGATCAGCTGGGCAACGGCCGTTTCGGTCAGCGGCCCGGTGCCCCGGGGCAGTTCGACCGTCACCTCGCCGCCGCCGTCCGTGCGGACCGAAGGAGCGCCCGTCAGCGGCGGGAGCTGGGTGGTCATGCCCCTACGGCGTTCCCTGCCGTCCGGCCCTTGGAACACCGTCGCCACGGCCGTCTCGATGTCGACCGAGGCGAAGCCCCAGCGCCGGACGGGAACCAGGGTGCCTTCGCTGACGAAGTAGGAGACCTGGGCCGGCCGGATGCCGGTGGCGGGCTCTCCGGTCTCCACCACGCCGGTCTCGGGGATGCCGCAGGAGGCGAGCAGAAGGGCGGTCGCGCACAGCAGCGCGGGCCGGAGCACCCGGGGGGCGGGGCTCATGACTCCCCCTCCTTCAAGGACAGGCGCAGGGACCGCTTCGGGAGCTGAGACGGAGGCTGATGCCGGGGTTGCCGCAGGGGGATCTCGACCGTGAACACCGCGCCGCCCTCCGCCCGGTTCGCCGCCCGGACCGTGCCGCCGTGCAGGTGGACGTTCTCGGCCGTGATCGAGAGGCCGAGGCCGCTGCCCTCCGTTCGGGTCCGGGCCGTGTCCGACTTGTAGAAGCGGTCGAAGACGTGGGGCAGAACGTCGGCGGGAATGCCCGGCCCACTGTCCAGCACCTCGATGACGGCCCACCCTGGTGCGTCGACGTCCATCATCTCCCTTGCGTGCAGGCGCAGCTGGACGGGCCGGGCCCCGTGCCGGAGCGCATTGCCCACGAGGTTGGCGACCACCACGTCGAGGCGGCGCGGGTCGACCCGGCCGCGCAGCTCGCCGGACCCGGGGAGCCGGGCATCCACGAGGTCCAGCCAGGCGCGGGCGGCGAGGGTGCGCCGTAGGGACTCGGCGAGGTCGATGTCGTCCAACCGCAGATCCGCCGCGCCCGCGTCGAAGCGGGAGATCTCCATGAGGTCGTCCACCAGGCGGGCGAGCTTCACGGTTTCCTCGCTGATGAGCCGTACCGCGGTGGCGGTGTCCGGGTCGAGCCCGGCCGCGTCCTCGTCGAGGATGTCGGTGACGGCCGACATCGCGGCCAGCGGGGTGCGCAGCTCGTGCGACACGTCCGCGACGAAGCGGCGGGCGCGGGCCTCCATGCGGCGCAGCTCCGACACGGACTCCTCCAAAGCCACGGCGGTCTCGTTGAAGGTGTGCGAGAGATCGGCGAGTTCGTCGGAGCCGTTGACGGCGAGCCGGGTGTCCAGATGGCCCTCGGCGATCCTGCGGGTGGCGCGGCGCAGCTCCCGTACCGGGCGCAGCACGCCCCGGGCGGCCAGCAGGGCGAGGAGGACGGCCAGGCCGAGCGCCGGCACGACGGCGCGCCCGATGGCGGCGACCAGGGCGTCGACGTAGCCCTGTTCGACGGTCTGCGGCACCGTGACGAAGACGACGACCCCGGACGCCGGGGGCTCGCCGGATGTCTCCAGGGTGATGGGCATGCCGACGACGAGCGAGGAACGGCCGTCCGTCGACACCCGCTGGAAGACGGCGGCCCGACGGTCGGCCACGGCAGAGCGCATGGCGGGGGTCAGTTCGGTGAACCTGTCCTGCGGCGTGGAGGTGGCTCGCATTTCCCGATACGTGACCAGAACACGCCAGTTCTGTGCCGGTTCGGCGCCGGCCACCTCAGTGGCGACCCACTCCAGGTCGCTTTGGCCGGGTGGGTAACCGATGCCCGGCGCAACGCCGTTGACGTGATGGCGCAGGCGCTTGATCACGGTGTCCTGGCCCTGCTGGAGCACTCCGACGCGGGCCTCACGGAAGGTCAGGGCGCCCGTGGTCAGGGTGGCCACGGCGGCGACCAGCACGAAGGCCACGAGCAGCCGGCCGCGCAGTCCGCGCAGCGGTGATCTCACCGGGACCGGAACCGGTAGCCGAAGCCGCGCACGGTCTCGATGTAGCGCGGCTGCCCCGCCGGCTCGCCCATCTTGGTGCGCAGCCGCTTGACGCAGGCGTCCACCATCCGTGAGTCGCCGTGGTAACTGTGCTCCCAGACCGCCTCCAGCAGTTGCTGCCGGGAGAACACCTGGCCGGGCGAGGCCGAGAGGGTCAGCAGGAGCCGTAGTTCGGAGGGAGCGAGGACGACCGGCTCTCCCTGCCGTGCGACGGTCAACCCGGCCCGGTCGATGGCCAGTTCACCATGGGCGCCGTGGGTCTCTATCTTCGGTATGCCGCCGTCGGCGGGCGTGCCGCCGACCCGGCGCAGGACGGCGCGGATACGGGCGTCCAGGACGCGTGCCTGCACCGGCTTCACGACGTAGTCGTCCGCTCCGGCTTCGAGCCCGACCACGATGTCCGTGTCGTCGCCGCGGGCGGTCGCCATGATGATCGGCACCTGATCCTCGGCGCGGATCCGGCGGCACACCTCCAGACCGCTCAGCCCGGGCAGCATCAGATCGAGCACGACGACGTCCGGCCGGAAGGACCGCAGCCGGGCCAGCCCGTCCTCTCCGGTGGCGGCACCGCTGACGTCGTGTCGCTGACGGCGCAGCGCGAGCACGACGCCCTCTCGTACGGCGCGGTCGTCTTCGATGAGCAGGACACGTGGCATGCGCCCCAGTATCCGTACGGATCAAGGGGGTTGAGGGCGGGTATGAGGTCCGGCCGGGAACTGTTACGGGACGATCACATAGCCCGGCCGAAGATCGACCGTTATGGTTTCGTTACCATTCGGGCCACGTCTCATCACATCGCGTACACAGCCTTGACGGCCATGACCACCACCACGCATCGTGCGACGCCGTCGACCCCGCGGTCCCGGCGTCGTCGCCGCAGAGGCTCCGCACACGCCGGCGGGCTCCGCCGGAAGGGGAAGGGGCCCCTGCTGGGCGGCCTCGCCGCGATCGCCGTGCTGGCCTCGGCCACCGCTCTGGCCGTGCACCGGACACCGCCGGAGACCTCCGCAACCGGCTCCCACGACGCACCCGTTGCCCCCACCCGGTCACCTTCTCCCCCGCCGGCACCGGACCGGTCCACGAAGCCGAGCAGCAGCGCGGAGGGCGACGCGCAGACCGACAGCAAGCCCAGCGGAATGGGCGACCCATCCGCGGACTCCTCCTCCTCGGCCGCCATCCCGCCTTCGGGCCCCGGCACGTTCACCACCGCCGCCGGCGAGAGCGACACCGCGGGCCGGGGCAGCCGTGTGCTGCGCTACGAGGTCGTCGTGGAGGACGGCCTCACCCAGTCCCCCGCCGATGTCGCCCGGCAGGTGGAGGGCATACTCGCCGACCCGCGCGGCTGGACCGCCGACGGCGAGTCCGCGTTCCGCCGTATCTCCAGTGGCACGCCCGACTTCGTCATACGGCTCGCCACGCCGAGCACGGTCGACAAGATCTGCGGCCGCTACGGGCTGGACACCGGCGGCGAGGTCAACTGCAGCGTCGGCAAGGACGTCGTGGTCAACCTCAAGCGGTGGCTGCTGGCGACCCCGGTGTACGCCGACGACGTGGATGCCTACCGGGCACTGATCATCAACCACGAGGTCGGCCACTTCCTCGGCCACGGCCATGTCACCTGCCCGGGCGCCGGCAAGCCGGCCCCGGCGATGATGCAGCAGATCAAGGGCATGCTCGGCTGCACACCCAACGTCTGGCCGTACGACGCGAAGGGCCGCCTCATCACCGGACCCGCCGTACCCTGACCGACCGCCAGGGCGAGGGCGTCCACGATCTGCTCGACGTGGTCGCCGCGCTGCGCTGGATGCGGGAGAACATCGCTGCCTTCGGCGGTGACCCGCACAACGTCACCCTCTTCGGCCAGTCGGCCGGGGCGACCATCGTCGGCGGCGCCCTCGCCCCCCTGAAGCCGCAGGCCTCTTCGGCCGGGCGATCGTCCAAAGCGGCAGCGGCCTGGGCGCGTTCACCACCGAGCAGGCAGCCCGCGTCACCAAGGCAGCGGCCGAGTATCTGGGTATCGAGGCCGCCTCCGGCCTCAGCACCGGCATCGACCTGCTCATCGGGACCAACACCGAGGAGGGCAACCTCTACCTGGTTCCCGTGGACAAGTACGCCACCTCGACCGCCGGGGACGTCGACGCCACGGCGGCGCGCTCGCACCCGAATCCTGCGCGGCTCGTCGAGACGTACCGGAAGACACGCCCCGAGGCGTCCTTCGGCGAGCTGCGCTCCGCCATCATGGGCGACGCGCTGTTCGGCGCCGGCAGCTGGGCCCTGACCGGCGCACATGCGACCCATGTCCAGTCCGCCACCCACGCCTACGAGTTCGCCTGGCGCTCCCAGGCCCTGGACGGAGAGCTCGGCGCCCGCATGCACGAGACCTGGGTCCGGTTCGCCAGGACGGGCAACCCCGGCTGGGGCCCGTACGACACCGAGCGCAGGTCCACGATGCGCATCGACGCCGAGTGGACCCAGGTCGACGACCCAAGCAGCCAGGAACGACAGGCATGGAGCTGAACCTCGTACACGTCCGTACGGGCAAGGTCGTCGGCACCACGGTCGCCGAGCGGACCACACAGACCTGCGCGACGTCACCGCCGTACTCAAGGCCGGAGGTCCGGGCCTGGAGGACAAGGTGCACGCGAGGCGAGCGCCGCGGCCGTCGGCGCGCCGTTCGATCTTGGGTGCATCGCCGAGTTGGGATACATGGAACTGGACGGGCACGGCGCCGAGTTGCTTTTCCAGGTCCTGCCCGAGCAAGGAGGAGACCTCAAGCGGGCAGCTTCGTGTCGATGACGAAGCTGATTTCGATGACCTGGCCGGGCAAGGTCAGTTCAGTGATGCCCAAGACCGTGCTGGCCGGGCGGTGGTCGCCGAAGTACCCCAGGTTGCCCTCCGACGTCGCCGCGGCATTCTGCCGCAGGTTCACCACGTACAGGGTCTGCGAGACGACCTGGTTCCGGGTGGCGCCGTAGTGGTCCAGGACCTTGTCCATGTTGGCGTAGGTCTGCTTGAGCTGGGCGGCGAAGTCGCCCGCGTAGAGGAACTCGCCTGCCTCATCGAACGAGAGCTGTCCGGAGACGTGGATCAGCTCGCCGGACTTGATCGCCTGCGCGTAGCCGAAGTCGCTCTCGGCCGGCACGTTGTAGTGGAAGACATCAATGGTGGCCACGGTGCTCGCCCTTCCGTTTCGCTCTCTTGTAGTTACTCGGAAACTGTAGGAGAGTGACGGTTGACCTGGAAGAACGCACTTTTCGGTGACTGAGGAACCTGATGGTGACCAAGCAACTGCTCAAGGGCCTGCCCGAGGACGCTGACCTGCGGCGCGCGGACTCCCTGGCGCGGGAGATCTTCTCGGACGTCGCCAACAAGTGGGCACTCCTGATCATCGAGGCGCTCGGCGAGCGCACCCTGCGCTTCAGCGAGCTGCGCAACGAGGTCGAGGGCGTCAGCCACAAGATGCTCACCCAGAACCTGCGCATGCTGGAGCGCAATGGCCTGGTCGACCGGAAGGTGCACCCCACCGTGCCGCCGCGGGTCGAGTACACCCTCACCGAGCCGGGCCGGGCCCTGCGCACCGCGGTCGACGCCATATGCGGCTGGACCCACCAGCACCTCGGTCACATCGAGAGTGCACGCGACCGTTTCGACGCCTGACGGGCGCGCAGCGACACCCTCGCGCGTTGGGCGATTCCCTGATCGATCCCACTCTTCGGTCGATGCCGCTGTTTACGCCTTGTCCGCGGGCCGTCGGGACATCGGCTGTCGGTGTGAGGTCTCAGGAGATGCTTGACCGTTGGCACCGGTGACGGCGGGATCGTTACCCGCCGGTTTTCCCACCTGCCACATACGCCCGGTGGCATGCTGACGTGCCGAAAACATCGAAGACGAAAGGAGCGGCGTGCCTCCTGCCAGGCGCCCGCGGCTCAGGCCACCGCGGCAACGCAGGCCCCCTGTACACGGGACTGGCGGCCGGGACCGTCGACCGGCCGGGAGCACCGGCCGGGAGCGGGGCGACGGTTCCACGGTGTGGGCGAGGATGGCCACTCGCGCGCGCAGGTTTCACGCGTGGCTCATACCGATCGTGCTCTTGGGAGTCGCCGCGTCGATCGAGGAACAGATCACGGCGCTGCCCGACCGGATCGGCGGCTGGCTCTCCTCGCATGACCGGACCCAGGACCGGGCCGTCAACGGCCCTGACTTCTCCGTCTCCGTCGATCTGATCCGCCTGAACGACGAAGGCAGGAGCGCGGTGACACCCGGCGACTTCCGGCCCAGCGCCGAGCAGACCCGGCTGCTGGCAGACCCAGGGGCCGCAGGTTCTCCCGGCTTCACTGCTCTCCTGCGCTCCGCCAGCGCGGTCAACCTGGAGCACCTGACGCTGCGCCTGACATTGACGGGCCGTCGCGCCGAGAAGGTCAACATCCTCGACATCCAGCCGGTCTCCGTACGGCGCTCCGATCCGCTCGCCGGGACCCTGTTCGACGCACCGCCGCAGAGCGGCCCAACCACGTCCACGCTACTGCTCGACCTGGACAGACCCTTTCCCATCGTCCGCCAGGCGGTATTCGACGACGAGGACGACTCGTTCAAGCCGGGGCCGCCGTTCTTCGCCCGGCAGACGATCGTCCTGGCCAACCATGAGCAGCACGTCGTGGTGCTCCGGGCCACATCGCTGCGGTACTCCGTGGCGTTCCGGCTGCGGGTGACCTACATGGTCGGCGACCGGAAGAAGCACACCGTCATTGACGACCAAGGACGCCCTTTCCAGGTCACCGGGCGCAAGCAGGGCTCCGACAGCTACCGACGGGTCTTCAAGTACGGGAAGTACGGCCTCTCGTTCTGCCAGTCCTCCGGCCCGGACAAAAACCCGTCCCTCCCCTGCGAAGAGGAGTGAGAGTGCGCCCGGGGTCGTCCCTCTCCCTCGTCCACCGGCTGTCCGCCGGATGCCTTCTCGCCGCCCTTCTCGTGGGGTGCACAGAGCCTCGGCCCCCGTCGGGGTCGGGGCCTTCGCCGACCCCGGCCCTCTCGCGGACGGCACCACCGTGCCCCGGGCCCAACGTCGGTGACGGCCCATCGGTCGCCCCGGACGTCGCCGCGTCGTGGCGCAAGGTCATCGGACCGGTGTACGAAGCGGCCTGCGCCGGTGACGAACGGCGCCTGGCCCGCCTGATCGATACCGGCCACGGCTCGGCGGAGTACTTCTCGACCCACACCTGCGAGGGGTGCACTGGGAACGACCTGGTCGTGATGTGGAAGCACGAGTACGGCGTCCGCCTGACCGCCCTGGCACGGTTGCTGGAGACGCCTCCGCGCTGGTCCCAAGGAGGCGTCACCTACGTCCAGGCGAACCGCGTCGCGGTCTTCGCCCGCGGCACGCAGGAGATTTCCCCGCAGTGGAGCGGTTTCTACCCCGACTGCGCGGCGGAGTCGTTGTGCCGCTCCCTATCAGGCCACCCGGAACCGACCGGCGCGCGGGAGGGCTGACCTGCCCCCTCTGCTCGCCGGCGCCGCTGTGAACGGCCTCGCGACGGGCATCGCTGTCGGCCACGGCATCGGCAGCATCACCACGCGCAGCGCCCCACAGCACAGGGGCACGTCCGTCTCCACCTTCTTCGCCATCCTGTACTCGATGCTCGCGGTGCCCGCCATCGGCGTCGGCGTCCTGATCCGCCAGACCAGTCTGCGCCCCGCAGGCGAGACGTTCAGCGCCGTGGTGGCCGCGCTCGCACTCGGCGTACTGCTCAGCCTGGTACGTCCCATCAGGAAGGACCCATCGAAGGCATCGCCCAGCGCGCCGGCGTGGCCAAGCAGACGATCTACCGCTGCTGCAAGTCGAAGGTCGACGTCCTCTCGACACACTCACCGAGCCGGTGCCGGCATGTCGTCAGGAAGGCCGTGCGTCCTCCTGTCCATAAGGTTCTGGTCAGCGATGACGGCCACTTCGCCGTCACCGGCGGGGGCGACGGTCTGGTACGCACCTGCGTCTGGGAGCTGGACTGGGAGTACCGGTTTCCTGAAGGGACGCCCCTTCGAGGGACGCCCCCCGAAGGAGAATCTCCTGAGGGCGCGGCTCCTGAAGGCGAAACGGCATGAGCGAGGACTGGGCCACCGACTGCCGGCCCAGGCTGCCGGACGATGACCGGTGTGTCTCACGACGGGAGCCTGAACGGCACCTTCGTCAACGGCGAGGAGATCGGCAGACGCCGGCCAGACCAGACGCCGAAGCAGGCAGCCGCGTCCCCGCGTATGCGGCCCCGCCACGGGCCGCAGACCTGTGCCAGAAGGTGGCCGACGATGTGCTGGACGGTCTGCGGCGGGGCATGCGCGGGCAGCCGGTGCAGTAACGGATGCTGTGCGCCGCGCCCCCGCACGGGCTACTCCGCCAGCGCCCCCATCGCGCGATCGAGCAGCACGCCCGGAGGAACAGTGCCGTCGCAGGCCACCCAGCTGGCCGTGGCCACATCCAGGCACGCGAGCGCGGCCGCGGTCAGCGCACTCGGCCTGATGTCCTCGGACCGGTCAGGACGGGCCCTCATTCGCCGGGCGATCTCCGGCACCAACAGCTCCTGCCAGCTCAGGTGCTTCTCGTAGCGCCGGGCGCGCAGTGACGGGCTCTCCTGGAGCATCCGCAGGTAGCCGAGCACCCGCTCGGGGGTCTGCTCGTCATTCTGCGTCAGGACATCGAACGCCCGGCGCAGCGCCTCCCAGGGCCGCTCGTCATCGGGGCGGGCGGCGAGCGCCTCCGCAACCCGGCGACCGGATTCCTCCAGGCGCCCCAGGAGGATCTCTTCCTTGGTACCGAAGTACCGGAACAGACTGGCACGCGAGAGGCCCACCTCGGCGGCGATCTGGTCGACGGTCGTCCGGTCGAACCCCTGCTCGACGAAGAGCCGGTGCGCCACCTCGACCACCTCCGCCCGAACCGTCGCACGCATGCGCTCACGCAAGCCGGGCGGCTTCCGTGCGGACCGGGCGGAGGTATCGGGGGATTCAGTCATGACGCATGAGCATAACAACGACTCAATTTGAAACCGAGTATCAGCCATGAGACTCGGCCGGCCTTCGGGCCCCTGTCCAGGCACTCCGTTCAAGATGGAATCTTGCGAGGAGACTCCGCATCACAGTGATCCCTGGTCTCAGTTCGAGTTGCTGAGTCGCTGTTGTACGCTGCTCCGACCAGCGAGGCAGGACGACTGGAGGACAGAGATGTCTTCACATGTGGCGCCCGGTGACCAAGTGGCGTCCGGACTCGACCGGCGTACCGAGTTGAAGGAGTTCCTGCGCTCGCGCAGGGCCCGGCTCCGGCCCGAGGACGTGGGCCTGCCCACGTACGGGCGGCGGCGGGTTCCCGGGTTGCGGCGCGAGGAGTTGGCGCAGTTGGCGGGGGTGTCGTACGCCTACTACGCACGCCTGGAGCAGGGATACGGCGACACCATGTCGGCCGAGGTGCTGGACGCCGTCGCCCGCGTCCTGCGCCTGAACGAGGAAGAGCGTGACCATCTGATCCGGCTGGCCCAGCCCGAGCGACAGAGCACGACGCAGGCCGGGCCGCAGCGGCTGCGGCCCAGCGTCCAGCATCTGCTCGACACGATCGGCGTGCCCGCCTACGTCGTCAGCCGACGCCTGGACATCCTGGGGTGGAACCGGCTCGCCGCCGCCGTCTTCGGGGACTGGGGCCTGCTGCCGCCCGAGGAGCGCAACGTGGCCCGGCTGGCCTTCTCGCCCGAGGCGCGCGACCGCTTCGCCGACCCCGAGCGCGTGGCGCTGAGGGCCGTCGGCGCTCTGCGCATGAACGCCGGCAAAAGCCCCGCGGATTCGTACCTCTCTTCCCTGATCCAGGAGTTGTCACAGAAGAGCGAGGAGTTCCGGCAGTTGTGGGCACGGCACGAGGTGAGCTGCGGGACCATCGGCGAGACCGTGCGGATCCGGCACCCGCTGGCGGGAGAGTTCGACCTCGTCCAAGAGCCCATGGCGCTGCCCGGGGGTACCCCCATGCGGCTGGCCACTTACCATGCCGAGCCGGGCTCCCGGTCGGAGGAAGCTCTGCAGATGCTGGCCAGCTGGGAGATGGAGCCGCTGCGCTGAGACAGCTCTACGCGCCGACCCATTCATCGGTTCCGTCCGAGAACTTCTGGTGCTTCCAGATGGGCACTTCGTGCTTGAGGTCGTCGATCAGTTGCCTGCAGGCTTCGAAGGCATCTCCCCGGTGCGGACATGCGACAGCGACCACGACCGCCGGATCTCCCACCGCGAGTTCACCGACCCGGTGCACCGCGGCGAGGGCACGCACCGGGTGGTTCGCCACGACCTTCTCCGCGATCCGCCGCATCTCGGCCTCGGCCGTCGGGTGGCACGAATACCCCAGTCCGTCCACGTCCGCGCCCGCGTCATGGTTCCGCACCGTGCCGACGAACAGTGCGATCCCGCCCGCCGCCGCGTCGCCGACGGCCTGGAACACCTCGTCCAGGCAGAGCGGTGTCCGTCGTATCGCGATCAGCTTGATCGGGTGCGGGTGCGCCTGCTCACCCGGGTGCTCGTGGGCTGCCATCGGATCAGCCCCCGATGGCCGACATCGGCCTCTGCGGTCGTACGAACGAGGGATCGTCCAGGCCCGAACCGGCCTTCTTGCCCCACATCGCGGCACGCCAGATGCGGGCGATCTCCTCGTCGGGAGCGCCTGAGCGGAGCGCGGCACGCAGGTCGGTCTCCTCGCGGGCGAACAGGCAGGTGCGTACCTGGCCGTCGGCGGTGAGGCGGGTGCGGTCGCAGGCCGCGCAGAACGGGCGGGTGACCGAGGCGATGACGCCGACGCGGTGCGGGCCGCCGTTCACGAGCCAGCGCTCGGCCGGGGCAGGGCCGCGCTTCTCCTCACCCTCGGGGGTCAGGTCGAAGCGGGTGCGCAGGGAGGTCAGGATGTCGCCCGCCGTGATCATGCCGTCGCGCTTCCAGCCGTGCTGGGCGTCCAGGGGCATCTGCTCGATGAACCGCAGCTCGTAGTCGTGCTCGACGGCCCAGGCCAGGAGGTCCGGGGCCTCGTCCTCGTTCAGCCCCGGCATCAGGACCGAGTTGACCTTCACGGGGGTCAGGCCCGCCTCGCGGGCGGCGTGCAGGCCCTCGATGACGTCCTTGTGGCGGTCCCGGCGAGTGAGGGTCTTGAAGACGTCCGGGCGCAGGGTGTCCAGCGAGACGTTCACCCGGTCCAGGCCCGCCGCCTTCAGGGCGCTCGCGGTGCGCTTGAGGCCGATGCCGTTCGTGGTCAGGGACATCTGGGGGCGCGGGTCGAGGGCAGCGACCCGCTCGACGATGCCGACCAGGCCGGGGCGCAGCAGGGGCTCACCGCCGGTGAAGCGGACCTCCTTGATGCCCAGGGAGGTGACGGCTATGTCGATCAGGCGGACGATCTCGTCGTCCGTGAGCAGGTCCGGCTTGGCCAGCCACTGCAGGCCCTCCTCGGGCATGCAGTAGGTACAGCGCAGATTGCACCGGTCGGTCAGCGAGACCCTCAGGTCGGTGGCCACCCGGCCGTAGGTGTCGATGAGCACGGGGCCTCTCCTCCATACATGTCGCGCCGTCATGCGGCCAGGACCGAGGCCGGTGACATCCGGGCCACCGGGACGGAACCGTGGATGGGGCCGGGGACGCGGGACAAGGGCAGGCCGGTGCCGTTGTTCATGTGGGCGATGATCTCGGCGGTGATGGAGATCGCCGTCTCTTCGGGGGTGTGGGCGCCGAGGTCCAGTCCGATCGGCGAGTGCAGGAGCGCGAGGTGCTCTTCGGGCACGCCGGTCTCACGCAGACGTTCCAGGCGGTGTTCGTGGGTGCGCCGGGAGCCCATCGCGCCGATGTAGCCGACCGGGAGGCCGAGGGCCAGACGCAGCAGCGGGATGTCGAACTTGGCGTCGTGGGTGAGGACGCAGATCGCGGTCCGGGCGTCGACTTCCGTGGCCTCCAGGTAGCGGTGGGGCCAGTCGACGACGACCTCGTCGGCGTGCGGGAAGCGCTGAGTGGTGGCGAAGACGGGGCGGGCGTCGCAGACGGTGACGTGGTAGCCGAGGAGGCGTCCGACCTGGCTGAGGGCGGCGGCGAAGTCGATGGCACCGAAGATCAGCATGCGGGGCGGGGCCGCGTGGGTGTGGACCAGGAGCGTCAGCTTCTCCGGGCAGGTGTCGGCGTCCCCGCCCACCTCGACGCGGGCGGTCCGGCCTGCCCGCAGCAGCGCGCGGACCTGGGTGACCACCGCCCGGTCCTCCTGTCGGCTGCCCAGTGTCCCGTCGTACGCGCTGCCGCCCCCGAAGACGGACAGGGTGCGGCCGAGAAGACGCCGCGGCCCGTCCACGACCTGTGCCACGGCGCCGGGCACACCGGCCGACACCCGTTCCAGGGCGGTGGCGAGGTGGGGCTGGTCGGCGGGGTCGACCCGCTGCACCAGGACCTCCAGCTCGCCGCCGCAGGTCAGGCCCACGGCGAAGGCGTCGTCGTCGGAGTAGCCGAACGAGGCCCGTACCGGGGGTTCGCCCGACTTCAGCACCTGTTGGCACAGCTCGTACACGGCGCCTTCCACACATCCTCCGGAGATGCTGCCGACCGCCTCGCCGCCGGTGCCCACCGCCAGTGCGGTGCCGGGTGGCAGGGGTGCGCTGCCGCTGACCCGGATCACGGTGGCGAGGGCGAAGGGGCGGTCCTCGCGGCACCAGCGGTACAGCGTGTCCGCGATGTTCAGCATGAGTGGCTCTCCTGGGGGCGGTTGGGAAGCCCGCCGCCGTGCCGGCATGAGGGGGGATAGAGGCACGGCGGCGGGCCGATCAGTGGGAGGCTCTCGGGGCCCCGCCCGGGTGGCGGGAGGGGCCCGTACCGCCCGGGGTTCAGAGCAGGGCTTCGGCGGTGATGGGCAGTTCGCGGACGCGGCGTCCGGTGGCGTGGAAGACCGCGTTGGCGATGGCGGGTGCCACGCCGACCATCACGAGCTCGCCCAGGCTCTTCACGCCGATGGGGTCGGCCTTGTAGTCCTCCCCGTCGAGGTAGATGGCCTTCAGGTCGGGGATGTCGGCATGGGTCGGCACGAGGTAGTCGGCGAAGTTGGCGTTGGTGATCCGGCCGTCGCGGTGGTCGGTGACCGTGTGCTCCAGCAGGGCCTGGCCCATGCCGCCGATCATCCCGCCCAAGGCCTGGCTGTCGGCGAGCTTGGGGCTGATGATCCGGCCCGCGTCGTAGACGCCGAGCATCCGCCGCATCCGGACAAGACCCAGGCGGGCGTCGACGGCGACCTCGGCGAACACCGCGCCGTAGCCGTACATCGAGAACCGCCTGTCCTGCTCCGGCACCGGGGAGTAGGACCCGCGTGCCTCCAGGTGGGTGCGGTTGTTGCGGGCGAGGAGCTGCCGGTAGGTCTCCCCCCGCGCGGGGTTGCCCGTCACATGCATCCGGCCGCCGCGGACCACGATGTCGTCGGCGTCGACACCGTGCAGCGGTGAGCGCTCGTCTTCGACGGCGAGCTTGATGGCCTGCTGCCGCAGCTTGTCGCAGGTGTCCTGGACGGCGGAGCCCACGCTGGCCATGGTCTGCGAGGCGCCCTGCGGCGGGGCCGGCGGCATCCTGGAGTCGCCGAGCTGGAAGGTGACGTGGCGCACTGCCAGGCCGAGGGCGTCGGCGGCGACCTGGCTCATGGAGGTGTACGTGCCCGTGCCCACGTCATGGGTCGCGGACTGGACCACCACGGTGCCGTCGGCATCGAGCCGGGCGTGGGCTTGGGCCGCGCTCTGGAAGACGTCGTAGCAGCCGGTGGCCACGCCGGTGCCGATGAGCCAGTCGCCGTCACGCGTGGAGCGCGGCCTGGGGTTGCGCCGGTGCCAGCCGAACTCGCGGGCGCCCACGCCGAAGCACTCGCGCAGCCGCCGGGTGGAGAAGGGGTGTCCGCTCGACAGGTCTTCGTCGGGTTCGTTGCGCAGCCGCAGCTCGATCGGGTCCATGCGCAGTTTGTAGGCGAGTTCGTCCATCGCCGACTCGATGGCGAAGCTGGCAGTGGAGTAACCGGGGCCGCGCATCCAGATCGGGGTGACGACATCCAGCGGCACGGTCTGGGGCGTCTGGCTGACGTTCGGCACGGCGTACAGCATCTGCCCCAGCGCCAGGTTGGCCTCCCAGAACCGCTCGTAGCTGGAGGTCTCGTACTTGAAGTCGTGGGTCATCGCGGTCAGCCGCCCGCGCCGGCTGCTGCCCAGCCGCAGCTTGTACTCGTACGCGGGCCGGAACCCCACGCTGAAGTACATCTGCCTGCGGGTCAGGACGAGTTTGACCGGGCGTTTCACCTCACGTGCGGCGAGCGCGGCGATGGTGGTGTTCGGCCACCGCCGCAGTCCGTTGCCGAAGGCGCCGCCGATGAACGGCGTCAGGACACGCACGTCCGCCGGTGGAATGCCGAACACGGACGCGAGCTCGTTCTGTGTACCGATCACGTGCTGGGTCTTGTCCCACAGGGTGAGCTTGTTGCCCTCCCAGCGGGCGATGGTGGAGTGCAGCTCCATCGGATTGTGGTGGTTGCGGGAGAGACGGTAGGTCATCTCCATCCGGACGTCCGCGGAGCCCAGCGCTTCCTCGGCGTCACCCCGCGAGTAGGGCTGCGCGAAGGGCAGAGGTCCGGCTTCGGCCGGGGCGTCGGTCAGGTCGGTCGAGGCCTTCTCGGCGTCGTAGGTGACTTTCACCAGGCTCGCGGCGTGCTCCGCGGCCTCCAGTGTGGTGGCCACCACGACCGCGACCGGCTGGCCGAAGAACCGGACACGGTCGTCCTGGAAGATGTGCAGCCGCTCGCCCGGGAAGGGGATGCCGGGGAACTCGCGGTAAGCCAGCTCGGGCGCGTTGCGGTGGCTGATGACCTTCAGCACGCCGCGCTGGGCTTCGGCGTCGCGGGTGTCCATACCGGTGATACGGCCGCGGCTGATACTGCTGTCGACGACGACGGCGTGCACCACCCCGTCGATGTCGTGCTCGGCGGAGTACTTGGCCTGGCCGGTCACCTTCAGCCGCCCGTCCACCCGGGACAGCGGGGCTCCGACGGCTGCCTGCGGCTGCGGGCTCACTTGGTACCTCCTACGATGCGCAGCTGGCGTTCGACGGTGCGCTGGAGCAACTCGACCTTGAAACGGTTGTGCTGGAGGGGCCGGGCCCCGTCGGCGGCGTGTTCGGCGGCCTGGGCCCACAGCCGGTCGGAGGGGCGTTCACCGACGAGGGCTTCTTCAACGGCGGGGAGCTTCCACGGAACGGTGCCCACACCTCCGGCGGCGACGTACGCGTCCAGGATCACTCCGCCGCGTACGTGCAGCGCGACGGCCGCGGAGGTCAGCGCGAACTCATACGACTGGCGGTCGCGCACCTTCAGATAGCCGGACTTCAGCGGACGCGGAAGGGCAGGAATCTCGACAGCGGTGATCAACTCGCCGCGGCGCAGGGCCTGTTCACGGTTGGGGGTGTTGCCGGGCCTGAGGTGGAAGTCGGCGAAGGGCACGGTGCGCTCGCCGTCCGGGCCGAGCAGGTGTACTTGCGCTTCCAGGGCGGCGAACGCCACGGCGGCGTCGGAGGGGTGGGTGGCCACGCAGTCGTCGGAGGTGCCGAGGATGGCGTGAGTGCGGTTGACGCCGTGCAGGGCCGCGCAACCGGAGCCGGGCTCACGCTTGTTGCAGTCGGCGCTCACGTCACGGAAGTACGTACAGCGGGTGCGCTGCATGATGTTGCCGCCGATGGTGGCCATGTTGCGCAGCTGCGCGGACGCGCTCAACTCCAGCGCCTCGGAGATCACCGGATACAAGGCGCGTACTTTGGGGTGGGCGGCGGTCTCGGCCATACTCACCAGTGCGCCGATGCGCAGGCCGCCGCGCCGGGTCACGGTGACCTCGCGCAGCGGCAGGTCGCTGATGTCGACGAGTGTCTCGGGGCGTTCGACGGTCTCGCGCATCAGGTCGACCAGGGTGGTGCCGCCGGCGATGTACCGGCCGCCGTCACGGCCCGCGGCGAGGGCTTCCCGAGTGTCGGATGCCTTGGTGAAGGAGAAGGGATGCATGGGGGTCGCGCCTCATTTCCCGTGCGCGGTCTGCTCGACCGCCCGCACGATCTTCACGTAGCAGCCGCAGCGGCACAGGTTGCCGCTCATGAACTCCCGGATCTCCTCCGGTGAGTCGGTGTGGCCTTCGTTGATGCAGCCGACGCCGGACATGATCTGGCCGGAGGTGCAGTAGCCGCACTGGAAGGCGTCCTGGTCGATGAACGCCTGCTGCAGCGGGTGCAGCCGCTCCCCCTTGGCCAGGCCCTCGATGGTGGTGACCTCGGCGCCGTCCAGCCGGACCGCCAGCGTCAGGCAGGAGTTGACCCGCTGTCCGTCGACCAGGACGGTACAGGCGCCGCAGGCCCCGGCGTTGCAGCCCTTCTTCGAACCGGTCAGGTCCAGGTGCTCGCGCAGCAGGTCCAGCAGCGAGGTCCGGTTGTCGACCGTGACGGTGTGCCGCCGGCCGTTGACGGTCAGGGAGACGCGGCTGCTGGGGGGCGCCTGGGCGGCGTCCGCGGAATCGGCGCCGAACGCGGACGGTCCGGCTATCAGGCCGCCCGCGACGACCGCACCCCCGACGACGGTGGTGGTCGCGATGAACGTGCGCCGGGACGGGTCGGACGAAGATGCCTCAGGAGATCCCTCGGGGGGAGCAACTGTTGACTCGGGGGGTTCGATGAACATGCCCACTCTCTTGGTCGACGGAAGACGGATGGCGTTACCGACCACCGCCATGTGCACGAATCGGCGTGAGTACGGGAGACGGTTCACGCCACGGTGGACGAGCCGGGCCCTCGGCCCCCGAGGATGGCGGCGACCGGCGGTCGAATACGGTCTGCAGCCGCCTCACCAGGCCCTCGGTGCGGCGTGGCATCCACTGTGCCGCATGCGGCGCGATCCAACGAGCAAGCAGTTTTGGGACGACTCCCGTAACTACGACTGCCGTTGGTACGTCTGGCAGTAGCAGGCAGAGCGGTCCGGTCGTCGGCGGTGGTCCTCATGACGTCATGGCCGGCAGCCGGGCATGCCGACACGGCGGCCGTACGGTTCGCGTACGGCCGGTCGGGAGGTCGCGCCAGGAGACGGTGACGTCCGCGGTGCCCCAGGGCCCCTGGCTGGTGGCGCCCTAAGGCAGGGCGAACTGGTTCACGTACACCTCGTACGTGCCCGGCTCGGTGAGGTCGACGACTCGTCGCTCCTGCCGACGGGCGAGGAGAGCCGGTTGCCGTCCTCGTCGAACACTCACAGGTCGATGTCGCTGCCGGCGAGGAAGTCGGACGAGAGGATCGCGACCCGGGCCAGCGCGGTGCCCTCGGGAAGCCGCAGCGGTCCACCCGTCGGGTCGGTGGAGCCATGGCGGGGTGCAGAGAGAGCCAAGTCGGTGACCGCACGCTCTGGTTCGGTCCCTCTCGACGCCGGGCAGTCGGCGGGCAGGGTGAGGAAGGCGGCCGGGGAACCGATCCGGCCGATCCGCAGATCACGAAGGAAGGACCGCTGCCTGACTGCCTGTTCCAGCCCGGGGCTCGACGCAGCGGAAACCGCCATGGGTCAGCGGAGTCAGTCGGCGGCGTCGCGCAGTGCCTCGTTGATGTCGCTCAGCGCGCCGGTCAGCCGGGTGTAGTCGTCGCGGGCCACGGGCGTCACGAAGTAACGCTCGACGACCTGGGAGTGAACGGCCGCGGCCTGAAGGAACACGGTCCGGCCGTGATCAGTTGGTTCGACAAGGATGCTTCGGCGGTCGTCCGGTGACGGTACGCGGCGAACCAGGCCGGCTTCTTCCATGCGGTCGATCAGCCGGGTGATGCCACCGCTGGTGAGGGTGAGGTCCTCGGCGAGCCGACGTTGCGAGACCTCCTCGCCCGGCTTGCGGCACAGCCTGATCAGGACCTCCAGCATCGTGTGACTGATCCCGCACTCGCGGCGCAGGGCGGTGTCGATCCGCTGCTCCAGACGGGTCGCGGCTTTGATGAGCAGCCCGAAGTCGTGAACGAGCCGGCTGTTGGCGGCACGGGCGGCCTGGCCGCCCCGCCGGGTCGCGGCATTCACCTGCCGAGGTCCTCCCATGCTTGACGGTACTGGCGCGCGAGTTTACTGCCATATCACCTACCGACGTCTCAATTACTGAGCAGTCAATTGCTGACTGCTCAACGAAATTCTATGGTGGGCGCCATCCCGTCGGCCGCATCGGAGATCGGCCACATCGGAGAGAGGGACATCCATGGACATGCAGCACTGGCTCGGTCGAGCCACCGAGGCAATACAGGCCTGGGCCGACACCTTCGGCCCCTACCAGCCGCACCCGTCACTCCAGGTCGACGACGACCGCTTCGCCACAGCCTTCGAGGAGTTCACCGGGAGACTGAAGGACAACTACCCCTTCTTCCACCCGAGCTACGTGGGGCAGATGCTCAAGCCCCCGCATCCCGCCGCGGTGGTCGGCTACCTCACCGCCATGCTGATCAACCCCAACAACCACGCCCTGGACGGCGGCCCCGCCACGGCCCGGATGGAACGCGAGGCCGTCGCTCAGCTGGCCGCCATGTTCGGCTACGACACCCACCTCGGCCACCTCACCACCAGCGGCACGATCGCCAACCTCGAAGCCCTCTTCGTCGCCCGCGAACTCCACCCCGGTCGAGGTGTCGCGTACAGCGCGGACGCCCACTACACCCACGGCCGTATGTGCCGCGTGCTGGGGATGGAGGGACACGCGGTCCCCACGGACAATCGGGGACGCATGGATCTCGACGCGCTGGAGGACCTGCTGCGCAGCGGCCGGGTGGGCACGGTCGTCCTGACCGCCGGAACCACCGGACTGGGGGCCGTCGACCCGATCCACGAGGCCCTGCTCCTCAAAGAGCGTTACGGCGTCCGTATCCACGTCGACGCCGCCTACGGCGGCTTCTTCACCCTGCTGGCCGGCGCCGACGGGCCCGAGGGAGTCGCGCCCGAACCATGGCAGGCGATCGCCCGGTGCGACTCGCTCGTCATCGACCCGCACAAACACGGGCTCCAGCCCTACGGCTGCGGTGCCGTCATCTTCCGCGACCCCGAGGTGGGGCGCTTCTACCTCCACGACTCGCCCTACACCTACTTCACCTCCAGCGAGCTGCACCTCGGCGAGATCAGCCTGGAGTGCTCACGCGCCGGCGCCTCGGCCGCCGCCCTGTGGCTCACCTTCCAGCTCATCCCGCCCACCACCGACGGCCTGGGCCAGGTGCTGGCGGCGGGCCGTCGAGCCGCATTGAAGTGGGCACAACTGATCACCACCTCCGACCACCTGGAGCTCTACCAACAGCCGGAACTGGACATCGTCAGCTACTTCCCCGTGGTCGACCCCGCCACCCTGAGCGGCATCGACACGGCCTCCGCCCGCATCCTGGCGGACGGCATGGCGAGCCCCGACCCCGTGTTCCTGAGCACCCTGAGAGCCGACCGCGAGGCGTTCACCGCACGCCACCCCAAAATCACCGCGGACGCCGACGGCGCGCGAATCCTCCGCAGCGTGCTGATGAAACCGGAATCCGAGCACCACGTGGATGACATCCATCACCAAGTCGAACGGCTCACCCGATCCTGAGGGCGATGACCGCCCGCGCATCAGGCGAGGACGCTGTGTCCACTGGCCCGTGTGCCTTCGGCGGGTGCCGGCCCGATCCTGACACCTTTCGACGTCAAAGCCCCAGGCCGAACCACGGAGGCCCGGATGCGTGCCGACTGGGGGGCAGGAGTGGGGGCGTCGGCTCGCCGACTTCACGCAGGTGCGGCTGGCGGACATGGACGGGCATGGGGTGGACATGCAGGTCCTGTCGTCCTGGGGACGGACAGCCCAGGTCGGCGCCCACGCACTTCGCCTGATCTACGACGGAGTGGTCGACGAGTTCCCCGGGGTCTCGGTGATGCTGGGGCACCAAGAGCAGGCCACGACAGCTGCCCTCCCACCGGCCACCGCCAGGACACGGCCGGCGACCGCGAGCCAAGGCACGCGCATCACCCGTGCCGTGCCGTGCCGGTGGACGGGGCGGGCCCATGGTCTCTGCGATGACGGCGAAGGGCGACTGTCCTGCGGTCCGGGCGACCGGCTGCAGGTGGCCATGTGGTTACCCCGGTCCATCCTGCGCCGAGGGTCTCCGCGTCCGCGCGGAACTCATTCGTTGGCGTCACGGAGCGTGCGCAGGATGCGCTCCAGGCAGCGGCGGTCCTCGGATGAGAGCGGTCCAGTGACGTGGCTGCGGAGATGGGAGACGTGGGTGGTCATGGCGCGGTCGAGCGCCTCGGCGCCCTTGTCGGTCAGTGCGGCGAGCGCGGCTCGCCGGTCGGCAGGGTCGGGATCGCGGCGGATCAACCCCTCCTTCGCCATGCGGTCGGCGAGCCGGGTGAAGCCGCCCGAGCTGAAGGACACGGCTTCCGCCAGATCCGTCATGCGCAGCCGGTGCCCGGGGGTGCGCCCCAGTCGCAGCAGCACCTCGAACCAGGTGTCCGGGACTCCCAGGTCCCGGTGCACCAGGGGCCTGAGGCGAGCGAACGCCTCCACGAACAGGCCGTAGAGCGTCACGTCGTCGTCGTTCAGCAGTTGCTCGTTCACCCCACGAGGATGACAGAAAGCCGAGAGCGGAAGAATCTGCCATTGCAATATCTGTACCTACAGATATATTGTCTGCGTCGGCAGATACTTTTGGCTGTACGCCCCCACAGATGTGGAGCCCGATCATGCGCAAGCGCACCCTCCCCGCGTTCGGTGTCGCCGCCGCCACGGCCGGCGCCCTCACCCTCGGCCTGTCCCTGGCGCCCGCTTCGGCGGACGCCGCCCCCGCCTCGCACGGGCACCGCACGATCACCATCAAGGCCGTCGAGAAGGGCACCGCGATCAACATGGTCGACGTCGCCCCGGCCGACTCCGCCCTCGGAGACCAGCTGATCGGAACCGGCGACCTCATCGGCCGCGACGGCCGCAAGCTCGGCACCAGCAGCTTCGTCGGCGTCTCCACCGACGCCAAGCCACGCACCGCCGAGCTGCTGACCTTCGTCTACGAGCTGCCCGGCGGAAAGATCACCACAGCCGGCACGGCGAAGCTCTCCACCTCCGGACCCGTCTTCGACGAGCGGTTCGCCATCACGGGCGGCACCGGCACGTACAAGAACGCCTCCGGAGAGGTGCGCGTCCTGCAAGAGACGGTGGAGCAGGCGAAGGTCACCTTCGAGATCCAGCACTGACGACAGCGCTGACCACACCCACGCATACGAAACAAGCACGAACGGAGTCACTGTGAAGATCCTCCTGATCGGCGCCACCGGCATGATCGGCTCCCGCGCCACGGCGGAAGCGCTCAGCCGCGGCCACGAGGTCACCGCCGCCACCCGCTCGGGCCGCGCGGAGGGCCTGCCGAAGCACGAGGCGCTGACCGTCCTCGCCCTGGACGCCTCCGTGCCGGGCAAGGTCGCCCAGTCCGCTGCCGGACACGACGTCGTCATCTCCGCCGTCTCCCCGCCCCGCGACGGCTCCGACCCGGCCGCCCCGCTGCTGGCGACGTACAAGTCCCTGGTCGAGGGGCTGCGCATCGCGGGGGTGCACCGCCTGCTGGTGGTCGGAGGGGCGGGCAGCCTGAAGACCGCCTCGGGCCAGGACCGGGTCGACACCCCGGACTTCCCCGAGATGTACAAGGCCGAGGCGCTCGCCCAGCGCGAGGTGCTGCGCCTGCTGCGCGCCGAAGTGGGCGACGACCTGCACTGGACGTACGTCTCCCCCGCCGACGAGATCGCCCCCGGCGAGCGCACCGGCACCTTCCGCCTCGGCGGCGACGACCTGCTCATCGCGGAGGACGGCACCAGCTTCATCAGCGCCGAGGACTACGCGGTCGCCCTGGTCGACGAGGCCGAGAAGAGCACCGCGATCCGTCGCCGCATCACCGTCGCGTACTGACGGGTTGCCCTCGCTGCGCCTGTACGAGTGGATTGAGGCCCCTCATGACTGCCCTCTCCCTCAAGGTCCTCGACCTCGACTTCCAGGCGGGCAGCAATGGAGCCTGCGCAGCGCCCTAGGGGAGGGTTTCAGGTCACGGACCAGCACCTCGGACTTTTAGTCCAGGCTCTGGACGTCTACTATAGTTGGACGTCCAGGGCTGGATGAGACTGAGGGATGGTGTGATGGCCGACGGAAGTGCGGACGCGATCCTGGCGGCGTTGCTGCCGGTCGTCGATGGGTTGGCGGAGACGTTCGGGCCGACGTGCGAGGTCGTGTTGCACGACTACCGGCGGGGTGAGCAGTCGGTCGCGGCGGTCTCGGGTGCGGTGACCGGCCGCAAGGTCGGCGGCGCGCTGAGCGAGATCGGCCTGGCCGTGCTGGCGCAGGGGGACGCGGCGACGAACGACATCAACTACGTGACGCGCACCGGGGACGGGCGGATCATCAAGTCGTCGACCATGCCGTTGCGCGACGGTGCGGGCCATGTGTTCGGGGCGTTGTGCGTCAATGTCGACGTCACGGCGCTGCGGCAGGCCGGCGACCTGCTGACGGCACTGGCGGGGACGGCGCCCGTGCAGGTGACGGACACCACGTTCAGCAACGACTTCGACGACGTGGTCGACGCGCTGATCCGGGCCGAGGAGGTGTCCCGCGGGAAGCCGGTGAGCAGTCTGACCCGGGTGGAGCGGCTGGTTCTCCTCCACGTCCTGGACCGGCGCGGTGTCTTCGCGGTGCGCAACGCGGTTCCGCGGATCGCCGAACGGCTCGGCGTGTCCCGCTCGGCGGTCTACGCGGATCTCAACGAGTGCCGCAAGACGCCACCGGCTGACCCGCAACACCGCAGCGATGGCGTGGCCCCGGTGGCACGGCGGCACCGACCTCCGCGGACCGAGGAGAGCCCCGGAGCCGTGCGGCGGCCGGTCCCGACAAGCGGTGAGGAAAGCCGATGACCGACGGCGACCAGGCACTGAGAGGCCGGAGAACGCTCGACGATCCGGACACCCCGTTCCTGGCACTGGACGCGGCAACGGTGAAGGCGAACATCAGCCGGCTGCGCGAGCACCTCGACGCGCTCGGCGTCACACTGCGGGCCCACGTCAAGACGGCCAAGTCCCTCGACGTGGCCACGCTGCTGTACGACGGGCAGCCGGGACCGATCACGGTGTCCACGCTGGCGGAGGCCGAGGCGTTCGCCGACGCCGGATACCGGGACATCCTGTACGCGGTCGGCATCACACCGCACAAGCTTCCCCGGGTGACCGCGCTACGGGAGCGTGGCGTGGACCTGACGGTGCTGCTCGACAGCGTGGAGCAGGCCGCCGCACTCGCTGCGCATCGCTCGGGGATGTCCGGCATTCCGGCACTGGTCGAGGTCGACTGCGACAGCCACCGCGGTGGGGTGCGACCCGACGACCCGGTACTGCCTGCCATCGCGCGGACCCTGCGCGACGGCGGCGCGGTCCCGCGGGGTGTGCTCGTCCATGCCGGCGAGTCGTACTACGCCGACGGCGAGGACGAACTGCGCGCCGCCGCCGAGAACGAGCGCCGGTGCGCCGTGCAGGCCGCCGAGGTGTTGAGGGCGGCCGGTCATGAGGTGCCGGTGGTGAGCGTGGGTTCGACGCCGACCGCGCACTTCGCGACCGACCTCACCGGCGTCACCGAGGTCCGGGCCGGCAACTTCGTCTTCTTCGACCTGGTGATGGCCGGGATCGGCGTGTGCTCCACGTCCGACCTGGCGATGACGGTGGTCACGACCGTGATCGGTCACCGTCCGGACAAGGGGTGGATCCTCACCGACGCGGGCTGGATGGCGACGTCACGGGACCGCGGCACCTCGCGTCAGCGAGTGGATCAGGGATACGGCCTCGTCGCCGACCTGGACGGCACTCTGTTCGACGGCCTGTTGATGACCGACGCGAGCCAGGAGCACGGCGTGCTGTCCATGCGCCCGGACAGCACCGCCGGGCTACCCGACCTGCCGGTCGGTACGCGCGTGCGGATCCTGCCCATCCACGCCTGCGCGACCGCCGCACAGCACGACCACTACCACTTGACCGAAACCGGCTCCCGCACCGTCGAAGCCGTGTGGCCGCGCATCCGAGGATGGTGACCACCATGCGTTTCCTGCCCGAGGAGCGGTCCGCCGCTCTCATCACCGAAGAGCTGGCCTTCACGGCAGTGCGGGACGCGTTGATCGCTGCCGCCGGCCCGCATGCCGAGGTCTTCCCCGCCGTCCTCGGCCACGGATCACAGGACGAGAACCGGTTCGCCGTGAAGTCCGCCGCAGCGGCGCGGCTTGCCGGAGTGAAGATCGGCAGCTACTGGCCGGGCAACGCCGACAAGGGCCTTCCCCGGCACAACTCCCTGGTTCTCCTCTTCGACCAGGAGCACGGCCGCATCGGTGCGGTCGTCGAAGCCGGCGTGGTCAACGCCTACCGCACGGCCGCGGCCGACGCGGTCGCCGCGAGCGTCCTGGCACGGGCCGACGCCACCACCTTGACCATCTTCGGCACGGGCCACCAGGCCCTGTACGAATGCGCAGCGGTCTCCCGCGTACGTCCCATCAGCACCATCCATGTCGTCGCCCGCACCCCCGAGCGCGGCGAGCGTTTCCTGACCCAGCTGGCAGAGCGCGGGCTCGCCGGCCGGCTCACCCCTGCCGAACAGGCGTGCCGCGCCGCCGACATCATCATCACCGCCACCACCGCCACCGCGCCGCTGTTCGACGGTGCGTGGGTGCGCCTTGGCACCCACATCGCCAGCATGGGCTCCGACGCCCACGGCAAACAGGAACTGCCTGTGCAACTGCTCAGGGAGGCCCACCTGTTCTGCGACCTTCCCGCCCAGGCGCTCCGCATCGGGGAACTGCAGCATGTCGCCCACCTCATCGACGACGGCACCCTCGCACTCACCGCCGTGGGCGACGTCCTGACCGGGCAGACCGAGGGGCGCCACAGCGAGCAGGACATCACCGTGTTCGACAGCTCCGGCATAGCCCTGCAGGACCTCTTCGTCGCCGACGCCCTCCTGCACGCCGCCGCACCCACTGCCGAAGCCACCACATGACCCACACAGCCCGCCCGGATGTTCCCCCCGGCCCGGGGGAACACCTGGTGATGCGCGGGGGTCAGGTCAGTTGGTCGCGGAGCCACTGCAGGCTCCAGGGGACGATCTCCTGGGCCTTCTGCATGGCGCAGTGGGTGGCGTTCGGGACGAGCCGGACGACGGTGTTCGGGCGGGCCTCCAGGGGCCTGGAGTCGTCGGCCGGGACGTGCTGGTCCTGGTCTCCGTTGACGTAGAGCAGCGGTACGGGGTCGCTGCCCCAGTCGTCCAGGAGCCCCTGCGCACGCAGTGAGAAGGCGGCCATGGCGGCCTGGAGTTCGGTGAGGCTCGGCTCGGCGTCCAGGCGCAGGGAGTTGCCGAAGATGCCGGGCATGCCGAACCGGAGCCGGGCGGCGGCCTCGGGAGAGAAGGCGGTGTCGATGAGCCCGCCGATGCTCACCGCGGCGTCGACCATCCCGCGCAAAGCCAGCTTGATCGTCCAGTGCCCGCCGAAACTGAAGCCGACGGTGCCCACCTTGCGCGCCTGGGGAAAGCGGCGGCGCAGCCAGCCGATGACGTCGCCGACATACAGTTCTCCGTCGGGTCCGCTCGCGACCGGCGATTCCCCGGTCCCGGCCATGTCGACGGTGGCCACCCGCGCGCCGACCAGACGAGCCGTCGCGAGCGCGGTGGCGTGCACCTCGACCTTCCAGGTGTCCACGCCGCTGAAGACCAGCACGATCGGGGCGTCCGCGGGCAGGTTCTCGGGGACGTAGAGGTGAGTGGGGACCTGCACGGTTTCTCCGCGGAAGTCCACATCGATCACGTGGCGTTCGAAGGGCACCTCGAAGCCGGATGAGGCCTCCAGGAAGGTGCGCAGGTGGTTCTCGTATGCCCGGGTGTGCGCCGCGTTGCCGCCCAGGACCGGGAACTTGGCGATCCCGTACAGGTGGCTGGCCTTCAGCAGATCACCGTCCTTCTCGGCCTGCTCGGCGAGGAGGGACCACTCGTGCGCCCAGCCCCCGGGGCCCTCGGCCCACAGATCGCGGATGCGAGCGGACATCTCCTCCAGGACGGCGTCCTCGGTGCCCCCGAACCGCCACTGGGGGGCGCGCTCCTCGATGACTTCGGCGGGGTCTACGGCGAAGGTGAACGGCATGATGCGGCCCTCCAGAGGAGTGAGACGGCGAGACAGTGGGTCCCCACTTCCCTAAGTGTGCACCATGGTGCACCGATACATCAATAATGCATATATAGAATGGAGCAGCGCGAATCGAGTACACCAACCGTGACTTCCAGGCGAGGGAACACACGTGACCCGTTCACCCGCGGCAGCCAAGAGCCCGACAGGCCCGACCGAGCAGCCGATGGGCCGCAGGGAGCGGCAGCGGCAGCGGATCCGCTCCGCGATCCTGGACGCCGCCCTGGAGCTGTTCGCCGAACAGGGCTACGCCGCCACGACCATCGACCAGATCGCGGAACGTGCCGACCTTGCCCGCCGGACCGTCTTCAACCACTTCCCCCGCAAGCGCGACATGCTGGATGCCTGGAGGGTCGAGCGCCGCGAGCTCGTGGCCGCCCGGCTGGGTGACGGCGGCGTCCGCCGAGCCCCCGCCCGCCGCCAGCTCGAACTCCAGATGGAGGTCCTGACCCAGGTGAACGAGGAGAACCCCAGGATGGCCCGCGTCCTCTCGCTGGGCTGGCTGAGCGAACTGGAAACGTTCGAGAGCCCCTTCCCGGTCTTCGACTCGTTCCGCGACAGCGTCCGCCTCGGCCAGGAGAACGGCGACTTCCGCCCCTCCGTGACCCCGGAAACCGTCGCGGAAACCCTCAGTGCCATTTACACCGAAACCCTCCACCGCTGGCTCCAGGCACATCAGCACACCGACCAGCCATTCCCTCTCGGCCCGGCCCTTCGGGCGAAACTCGACCTCCTCCTCGACGGCCTCGCGGCGCCGCAGGACTGACGGCACCTCGGAACTGGCGACACACCGCTTTCGACAGGGGCCCGTGGCGCGTACCCGGACGGCTATGGATATGGCAAAGAATATGCACTGAAAGTGCATTGATACACCGGCAGTGCTACAAATGATCTGGAGGATCACCTGCGCGCCTGATCGACGAGCGCCCTCTGATCCCTCCACATCTGCCACGCCCATCCGCTCCGCCTCCGTCGAGTCAGGGCAGGGTTCGGCGTTGTCGCGGCAGACATGAACACTTCGGCTTCGCAGCCGGCTCAGCCTTGAGAGGACCTCCACGTGATCACGAACGCGACCGGTACCGCCGTCCAACCCGCAGCCGAAAGCGGCATCTTCCGGATCGGCGGCGACCTGCCGGTCCATCGCCTCGGCTACGGCACCATGCGCCTGCCCGGCCCCGGAGTCTGGGGGGAGCCCACCGACCGCGCCGAGGCCGTACGCGTCCTGCGCCGTGCGGTCGAGCTGGGAGTCACCTTCATCGACACCGCCGACTCCTACGGC
Source organism: Streptomyces sp. DG2A-72 (assembly GCF_030499575.1). NCBI lineage: Bacteria > Bacillati > Actinomycetota > Actinomycetes > Kitasatosporales > Streptomycetaceae > Streptomyces > Streptomyces sp. DG2A-72. The sequence goes on along the minus strand of NZ_JASTLC010000001.1, from coordinate 9,045,409 downwards.
CCTTTCACCGCCGAGCAGCTCATCCGCGAGGCACTGCACCCCTACGCGGACGACGTGGTCATCGCCACCAAGGGCGGCCTGACCCGGCAGGGCCCCGGTGAGTGGCGGCCGGTGGGCCGCCCCGAGTACCTGCGCCAGCAGGTCGAACTGAGCCTGCGCCACCTCGGCCTGGAGCGGATCGACCTCTACCAGCTGCACCGCATCGACCCGCAGGTGCCCCTCGCCGACCAGCTCGGCGCCCTGGCCGAGCTGCGGGACGCCGGCAAGATCCGGCACATCGGCCTCTCGGAGGTTTCCGCGGCCGAACTGGAGCAGGCCCGGGCGATCACCGAGATCGCCTCGGTGCAGAACATGTACAACCTCGCCGAGCGCAAGTCCGAAGACGTCCTGGACTACGCCGAGGCCAACGGCATCGGCTTCATCCCGTGGTTCCCCATCGCCACCGGACAGCTGGCCAGGCCGGGCGGCCCCCTCGACACCGTTGCCAAGGAGTACGACGCGACACCCTCTCAGCTCGCGCTGGCCTGGCTGCTGCGCCGTTCGCCGGCGCTGCTGCCGATCCCCGGCACCTCCTCGGTGGCCCACGTGGAGGAGAACATCGGCGCGGCTCGGATCCGGCTCTCCGACAGCGCCTACCAGGCCCTCGTCGACGCCGTCTGAGCCTGCCGGGCGCAGTCACGGTCTTGCGGGACGGAGAGCCGGCTGGACGAGATCCGCGCACGGCGATGAAACCCCGGGTTGCCGACCCGGGGTTTCATCGCGCGGGGCCGCCGTGCCGGTCAGCGCCCGGGGTGCAGGCCGAGCCACCCCGGGGAGGGAGCCCCCGTCACCTCGCCGACGTAGAGAGTGAGCTGCTGTCTGAAGCGCTCGACGAGACCCCGGTCCGCCATGAAGTCCTCGAAGCCGCCGAGGTGGGCGTTGCGGTATTCCCAGATGGGGCGGTAACCCTCGTGGGGCTGGACGTCGGTGCGGACCGACCACATGCAGAAGTCGGACTGCGTCTGCTTCGACAGCCACCAGTTCAGGTACAGCTTCGCGGCGGCGGGATGCTTCGCGTGCCGGAAGATGGCGGCGCGCTGGGCCCAGGCCATGAACGGGTCGTGCTTCGGGGCGACGAAGCGTGTCTTCACACCCGCCGCCGGGGTCAGCATGCCGTCCGTGCCCAGTGCGACGGCCGCGCGGCCCGCCTCGACCCGGTCCGCGGGTTCCTGCGTACCGCGCACCCAGGCCACGTCCTGGGCGACGAATCGCCGCAGCCACTCCCAGCCGTACTTGTCGACGATGAGGCTGTACAGGTACAGCACCGCGTCGTCGTCGTTCGGGTACGTCGAGACGATCTTCCCCTTCCAACGCGGGTCGAGGAGGTCCCGGGCCGAGGCGGGTGCCGTGCCGCCGGCTTTGTCGACGTTGTAGATGGTGGAGAAGGCGTCGACGAAGATGCCGGTCCACGCTCCGTCGGGGTCCCTGAAGGCCGGGTGGACGCGGGAGAAGCCGGCCGGCTTGTAGGGGAGCAGGACGCCTTCGCGCTTCCAGCGGGGAAAGTCCTGAAGGGTCTGCAGCTGTACGACGTCCGGGACGAGGGAGCCAGTGGCGAACTGGTTGTCGATGCGGGCGTCGTGGAACTTGCTGTAGTCCACGACGATGTTCAGGGTGATGCCGGGGAACGCCTTCTCGAAGGCGGCCTTGTTGCCGTCCTGCTGGGTGGCGGTGTCGCCGCCGGCATAGACGGTGAGAGTGCCACCCTCCGTCCTGGCCTCCCGGTACAGCTGCTTCAGGCTCTTCGTCTCCTCACCGGACTTCGCGGCGTACCCCGTTCCGGTACCCAGCGCCACTCCGGCGACCGTGAGTGAACCTGCGGCGAGTACCTGACGTCGTCCGACCGGCATGGATCTTCCCCTTCAGTGCAGTGCTGCGGTGCGCTGGACGGACAAGAAGATACCTTCCTGTGCAGCATTATTTCAAACTTCAAGTGAACCATACGGCAGGAGAATCCGGTGATTTGGGACCCAACAGGTACTTGAAAATGCTGTACCGTCAGCTTTATGAGTGAGCTGCTGAACGACGAGGGGGTTGTCCTGTACGGCGACATCCTGCGGCTGACGGACGCGATCGGCGGACGGGCCGAGCGCACCATCCGCGAGGCTGCTGGACTGGGCGGTTCCGAGTTCGAGGTGCTCCTGCGCCTGGCCCGCCATCCGGAGAACCGGATGACCAGCGCACGCCTGACCGAGGACCTGTCGTTCACCTCGGGCGGACTGACCCGGCTGATCGCCCGCATGGAGGAGGCCGGGCTGCTCGCCCGCCACCCCCACCCCGACGACCGCCGGGCCGCGCTCCTGGAGGCCACCCCGAAAGGTCGTGAACTGCTGGAACGCGCCCTCGCCGCGCATGTTCCCCAGGTCACCGCCGACCTTGTGGAGCCGCTCACCCCGGTCGAGCGGCTGATCCTGCGCGAGCTGGTGACCAAGCTGTTGGCCCACTCCGCACGCGGCACGGTGCAGGGATCCACACGGCCGTAACCGTCCAGCCTCTCCCGGTAACCCTCCAGCTCCTCCCCCGCCCAGCAGGATGCCGCACCGTGCCGACCCGGCGCCACCGACGCGTACGGCGGGCGCCGACGGGCACCGAGGCCACTGCGCGGCAGACCGCGCAGGCCCTCACGGCAGCGGCTCGGTATGGTGCGGCTGGATCAGGCCGGCCACGCGGGACGTGACGTCGTCGGCAATCCGACGACAAGATCCAGATTTCCCGCACCTTCCGGCCGAGGTGAGCGCCCAAGGCCGTGCGAGGCATGATCAGTGGATGCATGGTGTGGAGGACCAGTCGGGTGGGGGGAACGTGGAAGAGCCAATGGAGATCTCGTCGCCGAAGGAGGCCGCGGACAATGCGCTGGTGCTGGCGTTCGGGCGGTTGCAGGGGGCAGCGAACCGGTTGGAGTACATCCTCGGGCGGTCGCTGGAGCTGGAGTGCGGCATCACCCATCTGATGTTCGAGGTGCTGCTCATCCTAGGGCGGGCGGGCGATCCCGGACTGTCGATGCGGGCCATCGCCCAGGAGCAGGTGCTGACTACGGGTGGGGCGACGCGTCTGGTGGACCGGATGGAGACGGCCGGGCTGGTGGAGCGAGCCGAGGATCCCGGTGACAGGCGCGGGCGGCTGGTCCGGCTGACCCGGTTGGGGGAAGAGACCACAGTGCGGGCGTCCAGGGTGCACGTGGAGAACGTCCGGCGTTACTTCCTGGCGCCGCTGCCACCCGAGGACCGGGAGCGGTTCGCCGAGGACCTGCGGATCCTGAGCCACTCCGCACGGGACGAGCTGCCGCGCCTGCCGTGACGGCCCCTCCGGGCTGAGGTGTGACGAGCACCACGCACATTGGGAAATATCTGACGCGTCAGCTACTGTTCCATCAGACGAATCGCTCGCATTCGGCAAGCGCCACACCTTCGCTGGGACCTTCGATGAAGCTCGTCTACGTCTTCGACGCCTACTGCGGCTGGTCGCACGGGTTCTCCGGAACTCTGCGCGAGGTCGTCTCCCGTCATCCCGAGTTGCCGGTCGAGGTGGTCTCCGGCGGCCTGTTCACCGGGCCACGCCGGGTACCGATCCACGAGTTCGGCTACGTCCAGGGCTCCAACGCCCAGATCGCCGAGCTGACCGGCGCCGAGTTCGGCGAGGGCTACGAGCGGCTGATCGCCGACGGATCGTTCGTGATGGACTCCGAGGCCGCCGCGCGCGGCGTCGTCGCCCTGCGCCGGATGGCCCCCGACCGCGTGGCGGAACTGGCCGGCGCCCTCCAGCATGCCTTCTACGTCGACGGCCTCAGCCTCTCCGACCCCGCAACCTACAGGAAGGTCGCCGGGGAGGCCGGTCTGGACGCCGACGCCGTCGCCGCCGCCTTCGACGCGCCCGAGGCGCACAACGCGGCGGCGGACGACTTCCACCGCTCCGCCGAGCTGGGTGTCACCGGATTCCCCACTCTGCTCGCCGTCGACGGCGACCGAGTCGCCGTCCTGGCCCATGGCCACGCCACCGCCGACGAGGTCGACCGGCGACTGGCCACCCTGACCACCGCGCCCTGACCACGCCCCCACTCACTGAATTCCGTCCCCTTCAGGAGGCCCCGCATGAGCACCCTCTCCTTCAAGGTCCTCGACCTCGACTTCCCGGCCGGCAGCAAGAACAAGACCGCCACCCTCGTCACCGGCGAGCAGGAGGCGCTGCTGGTCGACGCCGCCTTCACCCGGGCCGACGGCCACCGCCTGGCCGCCGAGATCCTCGACTCCGGCAAGAAGCTGACCACCGTGTTCGTCAGCCACGGCGACCCCAACTTCTACTTCGGCGCCGAAATCCTCGCCGACGCCTTCCCCGACGCCGTCTTCGTCGCCACCCCGATCGTCATCGAGCACATCCAGCACTCCTACGAGGGCAAGCTCAAGGCCTGGGCGGCCCTCGGCCCGAACCTGCCCACCCGCCTGGTCGACCTCACCCCGCTGACCGGCGACCTCACCCTCGAAGGCCACCGCTTCGAGCTCAAGGGCGGCCCGGCGGGTCTGCCCGACCGCCACTACCTGTGGCAGGCCGAGCACCGCGCCCTCCTCGGCGGCGTCCTGCTCTTCCAGCAGGAGCACGTCTGGGTCGCCGACACCCCCACCCCCGACGACCGCTCCGTCTGGATCGACCTGCTCGACGAGATGGCCTCCCTGCAGCCGGAACTGGTCGTCCCCGGCCACCGCCTGCCCGGCACGGCGGCCGACGCCTCCGCCATCACCGCCACCCGCGACTACCTCCTCGCCTTCGAGGAGGAACTCGGCAAGGCGGCCGACGGCGCCGCGCTGACCGAGGCACTCGTCAAGCGCTACCCCGACAACGGCATGCTCATCGCCGCCCAGATCGGCGCGAAGGTCGCCAAGGGCGAGATGAAGTGGGGCTGAGATGACGTACGAGCACACCGACTTCGCGACCTCCACGGCCCCGGCCGACGTGGTCCGCCGCCAGTACCTGGCCTCCGCGGCCGGCGACCTGGAGGCCCTGCGCGCCACCCTCGCCCCCGACGTGGAGTGGACGGAGATGGCAGGCTTCCCCCTCGCCGGCACCTACCGCACCCCCGACGGCGTGACCTCGAACGTGATGGAGAAGCTCGGCCAGGACTGGGACGGCTGGACCGCTCACGACGACACCTATGTCGTCGACGGCGAGAACGTCGTCGTCCTCGCCCGCTACACCGCCACCAACAAGGCCACCGGCAAACCGATCAACGTCCGCGTCGCCCACCACTTCGTGGTCCGCGGCGGCCTGATCGTCCGCTTCGAACAGTTCACCGACACCGCCCTCGTCCGCGACGCCATGGCGCAGGGCGCGTGAGGTCGTCGGCGTGCCCGACGGCTTCCGGTTGTTGAGTCGGTCCGGGGCACGGTGCCGGGATTGCTCCCGGCACCGTGCCCCGGACCGCTCACCGCCCATTACCTTCGTACCGATCTCTCGGCAACGGGCTCTTCACGGGTTCTGCCGTCAGTCGGGGTTCGTGGTCGGCCAGGGGCTGGGATCTTGTTGCCCCGGTAGGTGTAACGGAAGACCGCCACCTTCTCGAGCCCGCCCGGCTTGGGCCCCGCTCGGCGTCGCGCACTCGCTTCCTGGACGGCGTGGAGGGCCCCAGTGCATGCGTCGGCGCATGCGTGCGCGACCGCACGGGCACCGCCCTCGCCGCCGTGGCCGTGGCGGCTCCGTCCGTCCGCTGCACCCGCGCACGGCTCACGGAACTGTCCCAACCTCTGCTCACGGCCGTACAGGACATCGGTCAGGGACTGTGAACGACTCCGGCGCACGCCGTGGCAGTCTTCGAAGCTCGTCATACGACCTCTCCGAGCAGGTTGCTCACAGAGCGAGCCGGACCCGACGCTTCAGCAACCGCGCTCACGCGGTGTCCCGCCGATCCACGGCGGCGTGCCCATAGCGTGCCCGTAACGTCTACGCCCCGGACGCCCCGACCGGCTCCGGCGACGACACGGGGCTCGGGACTGCCCGAGGGCGCCTCCCAACTGCCCGACGACGCCCGTCTGGCCCGCTTCGTCAGCACCTTCGCCTGCCTCGGCTTCACCATGGCAGGCCACATCCTCGGCCGCGCAGTCCTGACCGGCGTTGCGACGAGAAGCGGCGACGGCCGACTCCACCGCGGAGTGTTGCCGGCGTCTGTCGGACAGCTCCAAGGACATGATTCTGGCCGGAGTTCGTGTCACGCCCGCTGTTCGGCGAACCGGACCCGGCGGACGAGGACCTCCCGCGACTCGGTCCACACACCGACCAAGCGTCCGGTGAACCCGCCCGCCACTTCTGTGGAGAGATAGCGTCCGTCGAGGCGGGCGAGGACATCGGTAGCGGTTCCGACACCGATGCCCAGTTCGATGTCGTCCGGTCCGTTCCAGGTCGGCTCCGTGGATCGGATGCGGAGGGGGACACGGGGGCCGAGCAGCGGGCGGGCGCCGAGAACTGTCTGGACCTGTCCGATCCGTGCGACGGCCGTGACTTCGCCGTCGGCGACGCGCAGCCCGTACCAATGAGCACCATCGAGCCGTAGCGCGACGGTGAACGCGCCCTCTCCCGGCTCGACGAGGAAGTCGGCCTCCCAGTGGTCTCCGCCGACGCGGGTGAACAGGCCCGAGGGCTCACCGGTCTCGCTCGGTGCGTGCCCCACGACCACCCCTTCCGGCACGCTGTGGACGAACCGGTCGGGACGCTCCCCTGGCGAGACCCACCTGAGATGCAGTCCGGGCGCGGAGAAGTCGTCCTCGAAGTCCCGCTGCCCGGTGGGGACGCGCAGGCTCGCCGGCACGAACTGTGGCCAGTCCGCCACCCAGGAGACGTCGGCGAGGAACGTCTCACGCCCGTTGACGTGGAAGCGCGGACTGCGGCCGCGCGGCCGGGTGCCGAGATACACCGCCGCCCAGGTCCCGTCGGGACGCTCCACCAGATCGGCATGACCGACGTTCTGGACGGGATGAGCCGTGCTGCGGTGGCTGAAGACCGGATTGTGCGGGGCGGCCTCGAACGGCCCCTGGGGGCTGCGTGAGCGTGCGACCGAGATCACGTGGCCCCGGTCGGTGCCGCCTTCGGCGATGACCAGGTACCACCAGGCGCCGCGACGGTACAGATGCGGCCCCTCGGAATGGGCCAGGCCGGTGCCGTGCCAGATCCACCGCGGCTTCTCGAGGACCACGCCCCGCTCCAGGTCGACCGCGACCTGTCTGATGCCGATCTCGGTCTCCGACCACGAGCAGTAGGTGACCAGGCACGTTCCCTCGTCGTCCCAGGCCAGGTCCGGGTCGATGCCGTCGAGTTCGGTCAGGCACACCGGCGCCGACCACGGCCCGGCCGGGTCGGTCGCGTGGTAGATCCGATGACCACCGCGAGCGTCGTCGATGTTCGTGGTGATCAGCCAGAACCGTCCCCCGTGGTGGCGCAGCGTCGGGGCGTAGATGCCACGGCTCGACGGCGACCGGCCCGCGGGGAACTGGTCGTCCCTCGTCAGGGCGTTGCCGATCTGATGCCAGGACACCAGGTCCCGGGAATGCCAGATCGGGATGCCGGGGCTGTACTCGAACGACGAATTCGCCAGGAAGTAGTCCTCGCCGACCCGGCACACCGATGGATCGGGATACATCCCTGACAGGATCGGGGCGGTCGCCGCGTCGGCGCTCCCGGCGCCTTCCGGCAGCATCGAACTCATGCGAAACACTTTCCTTGGTTCGAACCCGGGCAGATCAGCAGCCGTTCGGGCACGTTCGAGTGGGGGCGTGCGTCACTGAGGCTCGGCCGATGTGCCGGCCCGCCGGGCCGGGTCGTAGGCGCGCAGGAAACCGCACATGCCCAGGGTCTGCCCGGGCGGTTGGGCGATACGTGAGACGGTCGCCTCGTACAGGTGGTTGAGGTCGCCGTTGCGCAGGGAATCGATCTGCCGCAGCGCCGCCTGCGCGGAGGCCAGCGCACCGTCGTCGACCGTCTTCTCCCAGGCGTCCAGACGTGGCTGGACGAGTCGCACGGCTGCCGCGCAGAAGTCCTCGTAGGCCGAGCGGTTGCCGCGCCGCCACTGGAGCGTCAGCTCCCTGAACCCCTCGACGGCCAGATCTCTGCGAGCCTGGGCGCGCTCGGGGTTGGGGCTGCCGTCGGCGTCGAGGAGCGAGGCCGCGCCCGGATAGGTCTCGAGGGAGAGGTACGCGGGCGGGAAGGTCATGACCGCGTCGCCCGCTTCAGGCAGGCCGCTGTTCTGCATGATGACGATCACGCGCAGGTCTTCGTCGTTGATGGCGCGGTGGATCGTGCCCGGGGTGAACCAGACCGTGTCTCCGGGGTGCAGCTCGGTCGTCATGTGCCCTTGGTGATTGAGGGTTTCCAGTCGGCCGTGGCCGCTGATGACGACGTAGCACTCCGTGCAGGCGAGGTGCATATGGGGCGAGCCGCCGTGTTCGTCATCCGCCGTGGGCCAGGGGTACACCTCGAGCTGGCTGAGCCCCACGGCTCCGGGGAAGTCGGGGAGGGCGGTCACGGCGCGAACCTCTGGGCGATCGGCTCGAGTTCACGGCGGTCCACCATGCGGTCGATGAACACGAAGCGGTGGCTCAGGGACAGGGTCTCACCAGGTTCGAGCTTGATCTCGGTGTCAAAAGCGGGCGATGGGTTGAGACAGGCGAAGGCGCTGCTGCGGGCGAACCACTTCAGCGGGACGGCGGCCGTGGTGGTGCCGGCGTAGGCGAGGACCGTGGCACCGCCGTCGATCTCGTCGTGCTCGCCGGTGATGGCGGCCCAGGCGCCCTGGGTGCCCATGACTGCGTCGCCTTCGTGGCCGCCGTCGGCGATGACGTCCGCGCCGGTCCAGGCCCGGGGCCCACGCCAGAACAGTCCTGTGTAGCCGGCGTTGGGGCGGCCGTGTGTGGTGGGGCTGCCCAGTTCCAGGGGTTCGCGGTGCACGTTGGTCAGGGCGGTGGTGAAGTCCAGCGCCCAGACACCGTCGTCGGTGTCGGCGCTGTGGAAGCGAAGGATTCGGGTCTCGTCGATCCACACCTCGTCGCTGGAGGCGAACCAGTCCAGGACCTCGGCGATCGACACCTCGCTGCCGCTGTCGTCCTGCCGGTCGAAGCCGCGGTGCACTTGCTGGCCGTGGTTCTCCCGCCACACGTAGCCGTGGCCGGGCGCGCCCTTCTCGAAGGTGGGCCCGCCCCAGAAGTTGTCGCCGGACAGGTGCGACCAGGTCAGCTGCAGGCCTTTGTGCCAGCGGTGGTCCCAGGGCCGGTATACGCCCACGGGCGCACCGGAGAGGGTCTTCAACGGGTAGAGATACGGCTTGGGGGATTCCTCGAGAGGAGTGTCCGGCCGGTAGACGTACGTGGCGAGGTCCGTGCCCGCGGCCGACACCACGAACTCGGTCCCGGCGTCGTCGTGCTCGATTCTGAAGTGTGTGTCAGACATCGGTGTTCTCCTTGACGGCGTTGTCCTGGGCGATGCCGAGGCGGCCGCACATGGAGTGGTAGAAGGGGTTGTCCGGGGTCAGCATGTCCGGGGTGACGGGGCGTCCGGTCGTCGCCGACTGGTACAGGGCGGCGATGAAGGCCAGGACGCGGCGGCCGTCGTCGCCACTGGCTTCGGGGCGTTGCCCGGCGCGCAGCGACCGCAGGAGCACGCGCAGCTGCGCGGCGTGCGAACTGGCCTCGTCGTCGAGCGGTGCCCCGATCTCGGCGGGCGTTGCCTTGGCCCGGTGGGGTGCGGGAGTCCACGTCCAGTGGGAGTTGTCGTAGCCGTAGAGGTGGGACAGCTCGACCGTGGCCTCGGGGAAGTCGAAGCGCAGATAGCTGGTCTCACGGGCGGAGAGGAGGCTGTTGACCATGGACACCATGGCGCCGTTGGCGAAGCGGACCATGGCCATGGAGACGTCCTCGGTCTCCACCTCGCGGGCCAACGTGCCCATGGCGGCGCGGACTTCGGTCCAGTCCCCCATCAAGGACAGCATGAGGTCCATCTGGTGGATGCCGTGGCCCATGGTGGGACCGCCGCCCTCGGTCTCCCACTTGCCGCGCCAGGGGACGTCGAAGTAGGCGTCGTCCCGGTACCACAGGGTGTGGCAGACACCGACCAGGGGCGCGCCGAGGCGGCCGGTGCGGATCTGCTCCCGCAAGGCCCGGGCGGCGGAACCGAACCGATGCTGGAAGACGTAGGAGACGTACGGGCCGCCCTCGCGCTCGTGGGAGCTGACGGCGTCGTACTCCGCGACCGAAAGGGTGGGGGGCTTCTCGCACCACACCCATGCCCCGGCGTCCAGGCAGGTGGTGACGGCCTCGCGGTGGGCGATCGGGGGCGTACAGACGATGACCAGGTCGGGGCGCTCCTCCCGGAGCATCTGCCGTAGGTCGTCATAAGCGGCGGGGATGTCCCACTGGGCGGCGAAGGCCTTGGCGCGTTCCTGGTCGACATCGACGACCGCGATGACGGTGGCTTCGCCGTTCTGGGCCTGGACGGCGGGCATGTGGCAGCCGCCGGCGATGTTTCCGGCGCCGACGATCGCCACTCTCACGGCCGGTCTGTCCTCAGTCATGTGGCTCTCTCGTAGAAGCTCGGTGCTGCGGTGGGCGCGGTACCGGGTCCTGACCCGGAGCGGTCGAACAGAACGACTTCGCGCGGACGGCGCCGGCGCTCGCCGACGTGACGTGGCAGCAGCAAGAACGTAGTGATCGGTCACGTTTGAGGTCAAGAGTTACGCAGTGATCGATCACATTTCGCTGTGGAAGTCCTCGCTCTACCGGCGGGCCGGGCCGCTCGAATCTCGCGGAATGATCCGGAACAGGTCGTCGACGTCAGCCACGGGTGCGGGCTCGCCGCGCAGGAGGGCGAGCAGCGACAGCATCGCCCGGCGACCGACCTCTTCCTTGTTGATGTGCACCGTCGAGATGGTCGGCGAGAAGTACTGGGTGAACTCCTCGTTGTCCCAGCCGAACACGCTGACGTCCCCCGGGACGCGCCATCCGCGATCCTGGAAGCCGCGGATCACACCCATGGCGACGTAGTCGTTGGCGGCCAGCACAGCCGTCACGCCGGAATCGGGTGGCAGGTCCCGGGCAGTGTCGTATCCGGAGCGCATCGACCAGTCGCCGTCGACCACGCCGTAGGACTCCAGGCCCAGTCGCTCGATCGCCTCCACGTACACCGCGCGCCGGTTGCGCGCCGAGGCCCACTCCTGCGAGCCGGCAACGTGGAGGAACCGGCGGTGCCCCTGGTCCGCGAGGTGACGCAGGATCTGCTCGGCGGGCCGCCCGTCGGCCAGTCGTCCCCGGGAGTGCAGATTGTCGTCGTACTCACCCAGCACGACGACGGGCCGTTGCCCGGCATCGGCACCGTCGGGCATGTCCGCCAACGGCACCAGCGACAGCACGCCGTCCGCCTGCTGGGCGTCCAGCAGGGACATCACAGTCTGCGCTCGCCGCGACTTCCCGCCCTCCAGGCCGATGACGTCCGTCATGTAGCCGGCCTCGTGCGCGGCCGCCGACGCGCCCCTCAACAGGGGAATCGGTACGAAGCTGCCCAGTTCGGGCAGCACGATCGTGATCCGGTGGGACCGCTTGGTACGCATGGACCGCGCCATGAGGTTGGGCCGGTACTTCAGCTCGGCAACGGCACGCTCGATCCTCGCCCGCGTCGCCGGCCGCATTCCGCCGTCGTTCCTGAGATACCGGGAGACGGTCTGGTGCGACACTCCGGCCCTCCGGGCCACCTCCCAGATGGTCGCCCGCTTCTTCTCCGAGCCGGTTTTTGTTCCTGTGGCCCGCCCGGCCTTCCTCACCCGCAGGGGGCGTCCCGCCCGCTCGCACAGGGATTCCAGCAGCTGCGCACCGGACGCCTCCGCGGGCAGGCCGTAGGCACCGGCGAAGGACCCGACCCGCGCCGCCAGGTCGCGGACGTCCACCAGGCCACGGGACGCGGCTTCGGCGACGACGGCGCCGACGCGGGAGGCGTCGGCACGGACGCGCAGCAGGTCGACGACGGTCCGGTGCACCGTGGTGACGGGCAGGCCGTCGACGGCGGTGATGTCGCCGTCGTCCGCCCGCGCGCAGTGCAGCACCACGCTCTCGTCACGAGTGGTACGGCGTACCGGGACAGTCAGCTCCACGCGATCGGCGGGCCAGTCGCCCAGTCCGTGCACCGCGCAGGCGGAGGCGTGCGAGACGACGCCCGCCTTGGGGCCCGAGGCGCTGCGGTGCCGCACCGGCGTCCTGGGATCCAGCCGCAGCCACGCGACCTTGATCCTGAGGTTCTCCGGTGAGGAGGAGGCGGCGATGCGGTACACCCCGTGGCCGACGCTCTCCAGCAGTCCGGCGCGCTCCAGCCTCAGAAGCTGCACTCCCTGCACGCCGTCCAGCTTGGCCTGGGCGGTGGTGACCAGCCCCCACTGGTCGGCGGCCCTTTCTTCCAACGCCTTCAGCACGTCAGCCTGACTCATTCAGCAATCATTACACTCGGTCGTTCCCGCAGACGACAGCAGGGTGTCCGGTTCACCAGCCGTCACGGCCGGTGAACCGGACACCCTCGCTGATCAGATGCCCCGAAGGCGGGGATGCCGCCTACTTCGGTTCAAACGCCCAGACCGTGCTCGAGTCCTGCGATCCCGAGTTCCACTTCACTTCACCCGCGGAGGTCCTGTACAGGTATGCCCTTCCCGCCGAGTTGTTCTTCACGCGGATCCCGCCTCCGGCGACCCCTTCCAGGCTCCAGAGCGAGCTGTCGGAAACGGATCCGGAATTCCAGAGGACACCGTTGTTGCTGGATACGGTTTCCAGGTAGTTGCGCCCTGATCTTGCGTTCTTGATGGTCCAGGATCCGGACGGGTTCTTGGCGACAATCCAGTCCTGGTCGTCGTAGACCGTCTTGGCCGCCAGCGTGACCGTACCGTTCAGGTCGGTGTCGAGGTAAAGGCCCGAGGAGGAATGCCTCATCTTGTACGTCGCACCGCTGACGAAGTAGGTGACCCGTACGCATTCGCCGGCCGCCAGGTCGATGGCGATGTTCCCTGAGACCGTGCTGTACGTTTTGGCCCCGGCCCTCACCCAGTTGTCGTTCCCGTCGTAGTGTCCGGTCTCGACGGACCTTATGACGCCGACGGTTCCCGGCACTGTGAACGTGGCCTCGCCCGTGCCGGTGAATGCGAACTCGGCCGCACCTCGCCTGACGGCGAATGCCTGCGCACCGCTCGATGTCGTGTACGTGATGTCCACGCCGCCCACGGGTTTGGTGGTGGTGGCGCTGGCGGTCGCATTCCGGTTGAACGTCTGCAGGTTGGTTCCGCCGGCTTCCACCGGGCTCTTGCTGGCCATATCCCGGTGGATCTTGTTCAGCACGTGGTTGAGGGCGGCGACCTTGTCGGAGACGGCCTTGCGGGTGACGACCTTGGTGGTCGGATTGAAGTTGTACAGGCCGTGGTTGCTGCTGCCCGTGCTGGAGTCCGGGTCCAGGGCGGCGTAGAGGTTGAACGCGGTGTTGCCGGCGATGGCATTGAACTTCTGGACGTCCGCTGCCGGGGTGCCGGCGAAGTTCTCCATGATCATGGGGAAGTTCTTCCCCTGGGCCCAGAAACCGTCCGTTCCGTACTGATAGAGCGCGTCGTTGCTCTGTGTGTACGGGTCCCTTCCGAAGAAGTCGATGAACGCCTTCCCCTGGTTCCTGAGCGCCTCGTTCTCGGTGATCGGCCGGGCGTCCCCCACGACGTTGACACGGGTGTAGACCGAGTGGCTCGACTGCTTCACCACCTGCCCCAGCTGGTTCAGGTAATCGAGCAGCACGTCATTGCGGAACTTCGCCGCGTCGGTGTACCCGCCGCTGTTCCATCTGTCGGTGCTGTAAGTGCTGTAGCTCCGGTCGGAGGATTGGCCCCACTGCATCTGTGCCACGTTCGGCTCGTTCAGTACCTGTACCCCGATGAGAGTGTGGCTGGTGTCGGCCGCCGCGATGTGGGCCATGAGCCGGCCGAGCACGTACTTCTCCCTGCTGAGCAGGTTGGGGTCGGTCTTGTCCAGCAGATTGGTGCCGTTCAGCGCCAACTTCGTGCCGTCGGACTTCAGCACCAGCTGGTAGTCGTTCAGCACGTAAGAGGGAAACCGGGGCGCCAATGAGAAACCGGTCGAGTCGCAGCCGAACCAGAGGAGTTCGAGCTTGATGTCGTACTCCTTGCACCAGGCGAGGTACCGATCGATATCGGTCCAGTCGAAGGTGTCCTTCGAGGTCTCCACCTGCGACCACCAGATCGGGATGTTCACCACGGTGAAACCGTCGTCGCGGATCATCTGCAGCACGGGCTTCAGCTGGGCGTCCGTCCAGCCGAAGGTGTACTTGTGCTTCTCGTACCGGAACTGGATCCCGCTGTGGTAGAAGGGCTTCCCGTCAACCATGAGTACGAGCTTGTCGTACGTGGACTTCGAGGTGTCGACGTAGGAAACCAGGTCGGCCGCCGCGGCCTGCGGGAGGTTTCCGGCGAGATCGAGGGCGACACCCCCCAAGGCTGCTGCCCCGGTCGTGGTGAGGAACCTGCGGCGCGACCACAGATCGCTGTTCGACTTCATTGGACTACCTCCGTGTTACGGCAATCAGCCGCCGACTGATGAAACTGCTGGTGTCGTCCGTCATGCGTTGTCGCCATGCGGCCCTCTCGGGGAGGCCGCATGGCAAGCTCTTCTTCGGGAAAGCAGGCGAGTCGGTCAAGCTCCGCGCTTGAACTGCTGGTTGGTGCCTGAGCCGCAGGTCCACTGGATCAACTTGGCGCCGTCGGCCGTGGCGGCGCCGGCGACGTCCA